>CALWFV010000001.1 GCA_944377745.1 uncultured Mediterraneibacter sp.
TATAGGGGTGAAACTATTAATTTTGATTTGAGAAAAGTCAGGAAATTCAAGGAATTTGAGTTTCCGAGACCAGACTATTATACTAGGAGGTAAAACGATGAAACAATTTATACATGAAGATTTCCTTCTGAATTCCGAGACAGGACGTCAGCTCTATCACGAAGCGGCAGAAAATCTTCCCATTCTGGATTTCCACAACCATCTGAATCCGAAAGAGATCCTGGATGACAAGCGTTTCTCCACGATCACCGAAGCATGGCTGGGCGGCGACCATTATAAATGGCGTGCTATGCGTGCTCACGGGATACCGGAAGAACTTGTCACAGGAAACGGGGATCCCAGGGACAAGTTCAACGAGTGGGCTGAAACTGTGCAGAATGCATTTGGGAATCCGCTCTACCACTGGACTCATCTGGAACTGGCAAGATATTTCCAGATCTACGATACGCTCTCTCCCGCCACTGCTGACAGGATCTGGGAAAAGTGCAATCGCCAGCTCGCTGATCCGGATTTCTCCGCACGGGGACTGCTGAAAAAACAGAACGTACGCATCCTCTGCACTACTGATGATCCGATGGACGACCTTGCAGCACACCGCAGCATAAAAGAGCAGGGGATCGATCTGGAAGTTTATCCTACGTTCCGCCCGGAAAAGGCGATGGCGATCGACAAACCGGATTTCACAGACTACATTAACAATGCAGCTGATAAATACGGGAAATCCATCACCGCGCTATCCGACCTTCTCGATCTTCTGAAGGAACGCCTGGACTACTTCTGCTCCTGCGGATGCCGTATCACGGATCACAGTCTGGAAGGTGATTTCTACCGTCCTGCTACATATGAAGAGACAGACGCCATCTTTAAGAAACGCATGGAAGGCACAATGCCGTCAAATGAAGAAGGGGCACAATACCGCGCATACATCCTGACAGAACTCGGTAAAGAATATTGCAGGCGCGATCTTGTCATGCAGCTCCACATCGGCGCGATCCGGAACAATTCCACCCGCCTGTTTGAGAAGCTGGGGCCGGATACCGGACTTGACAGCCTCAATGATTTCTGCTTTGCGCCACAGATTGCCGCCCTTCTCGACGCAATGGACAAGACCGACGAACTGCCGAAGACAGTCCTTTACTATCTCAACCCGAAAGATGCGGATATGCTTGCTGCAATGGCAGGAAACTTCCAGAGCAACTCCAAAGGATATCGCGGAAAAGTCCAGCTCGGAAGCGCATGGTGGTTCTGCGATCACAAATATGGCATGGAACAGCAGATGGAAGCACTGGCGCACACCGGTCTTCTCTCCACCTTTATCGGAATGCTGACAGATTCCCGCAGTTTCCTTTCCTTCCCGCGGCATGAATACTTCCGCCGCATCCTCTGCGAATATGTGGGAAGAAAGGTCGACAACGGCGAGTATCCGAAGGATATGGACTACTTAAAACAGATGATCTCCGGAATCTGCTATTACAATGCAGAGAAGTTCCTGAACTTCTGATCATGTCATCACTCAGGATGGCTGCGGTTCGATCCGCAGTCATCCTTTTTTCGATCTTCTCCTTTTTCTTCCTTTTCTCCCGAAAACATTGTTTTTTCCAGAATCTGAAAGTATAATGATTTTTATATGAGCAAATACGGAAAGAAGGATCAGACATGCATTATACATTCCCGCATTATTATAGAAGATTCAGCTGCACCGGAGGATCCTGTCCGGACACCTGCTGTGCGGGATGGCAGATCCAGATCGATCACGCCTCGCTGAAAAGATACCGGAAGGCAAAAGGGCTCATCGGCAGCCGTCTGAAAAACGAGATCAACTGGAAAGACCAGTGTTTCAGACAGTACGGCGGCAGATGTGCCTTTTTGAATAACGACGGACTCTGCGACCTCTACCTGGAGGGCGGCGGAGAGAAAGCATTCTGCCGGACGTGCCGCACCTATCCCAGGCATATCGAAGAATTCGAGGGGCTCCGGGAGGTCTCGCTGTCTCTCTCCTGCCCTGCTGCAGCGGAACTCATCCTTGGAAACAACGAACCGGTCCGTTTTCTCGAAGCGGATGTTCCCTCAAAGGAAGAGTCCTATCCGGACTTCGACTTTTTTCTCTTTACCAAACTGACCGATGCAAGGAGCCTGGCACTGAGGATCCTGCAGGACCGAAACCATCCGTTTCAGACAAGAGCCGCTATTGTTCTCGCTCTTGCCCATGACCTGCAGGAACGGATCGACCGGAATGCCCTTTATGCTGCGGACGATCTTCTGGGGCGCTATGCGTCGCCCTCTGTGTGGGCCTGGTTCGAACAGCAGCTTGCCCGGATCCACATCGACCGGAAGCATACCGGCAATGCCGCACAGACCAGCGGGAATCTTTTCGTGATCCTGAACCAGCTGGAGGTCCTGCGCCCCGAGTGGAAGGACCGTCTCCGCAGAGCCAGAACGGCACTCTCTGCTGCTCCTGTCTTTTCTCCTGAGCAGGAGAGACATTTTCAGGAACTCTTTTCCGATATCACCGGCGAACAGCTCATGGTCTACTTTGTCTTTACTTATTTCTGCGGGGCCGTTTATAACGGAAATGCCTACGGAAAGATGAAGTTCTCCTTCGCCTGCACACTCCTGATCCGCGAGCTGGTCAGGGCAGAATGGATCCAGAAGTCAGGAAAGATGTCTTATAAAGATGTCATCTCCATCGCCCAGAAGTTCTCCCGGGAAATAGAGCATTCGGATTACAATAAGATCAGAATTGAAAAGATGCTTGGTGATGAGGAGAGATTCGGACTGGAGAAGATGTTTGCGATATTGTGATAATTTTAACAGGTGCCGTGTACTTCGTACGAAGTACACGGCACCTGTTAAAAAAATATCAATACCACCTTACCATCGGCAGATCATTATTTATTCCCTTTGTCATCAGGATCTGATGCAGATCGATGATCCCGTTATGGAATGTGGCTGCGCATGCCGCAAGATAGAGATCCCACATACGGATGAACCTTTCATCGAACATCTTCCGCACCTCATCCAGATGCTCCAGGTAATTCTTTCTCCAGCATCTGAGCGTCCGGCTATAATGTAATCTCAGGTTTTCCACATCCATTGTATGGAAATCAAACTCTGCCATTTCTGTCAGCATCTCTCTTAAACTGGGGATCATTCCGCCCGGGAAGATATATTTCTTGATCCATGCATCACCCGGATGTTCTTTCAGAGCGCTGATAAAGTGGAGCAGGAAAAGCCCGCCTTTCTTCATCACCTTGTTCGCACACTCCAGGAAGAGTTTATAGTTTTCACGGCCGACATGCTCTACCATTCCCACGCTGACCACACGGTCAAACTGCTTTCCCAGCTTCGGAAGCTCACGGTAGTCCATAAGTTCCACTTTCACATAGCCTTCCAGCCCTTCTTCTTTAATCCTCTTCTGGCACTCCTTGTACTGTTCCTCACTCAAAGTGATCCCTGTGCCATGGACTTTGTATTTCTTTGCAGCCTCGATCAGAAGAAAGCCCCAGCCGCATCCGATATCCAGAAGAGTCATTCCCTCTTTCAGATACAGCTTCTGGAGAATGTAGTCTACTTTATTCACCTGAGCCTGATACAACGTATCGTCCTCGTGCTTAAAATAACCGCAGGAGTAGCTCATCGTTTCATCCAGCCAGAGTTTATAAAAATCATTTCCGATATCATAATGGCTCTGTACTTCTTTCTGCTGGTTCTTCTTGGAAGAAGAAGTAAAGATCAGCTTCTTCAGTGCATTCTGATCCGTAGAGAATTTCCCCATCTGCCCCAGGAAATGATCCAGCGCCTCGTACAGATCTCCCTCGATCTCCAGATCCCCGTCCATATAAGCTTCACCAAGGGCGATGGACGTGCTGGTAAGAAGCGAGCTCACCGGGATGGCCTTATTGAACTTCACAGTAAAAGTAGGTTCTCTCTCCCCGATCTTATACTCCTTTCCGTCCAGTTTCACCAGAAAGGGCTGTTCGTCAAATTTCTTTAAAAATGAAATCAATCCTTGTTCTACTATCATTTTTTCACCATTCCTTTCTTATTGCTGGCACAATCAGTCAGGATTCCCGGTCACAGGCACGTCACTTTTCTGTGACCGGGAAAGCGGCAGCCTGTATCATTCAAGTATTGACAATAAAACACCGGAGGATACCGGTCCGCGTTTCATTACGCCTTCCGCTATCCCCCGGAGAGTAATTATATCTCTTTTCCTGTATAAAAGTCAAACCCATTTGTGTGTTCCATTCTTTCCTTTCCAGGCTGTATATTACTCCTCCCTGTCCGTATCCGTACTCCCAAACTGCGTCCTTAGCTGCCCGTACAGGTTCAGCGCGTCGAGAACATGATAGGGCTCTGTCTGATGATTCCCATCCGCTTTTGCCGTCACGATGATATAGTCCCTGTTATCGACATGGGCAAGGGATGCAAGGCAGAGTCCCGCCTGATCGGTAAACCCGGTCTTTCCTCCCTTCACTTCCCCGCCTGGTACCTTCCAGTCCTCTCTGAGCCGGAACATGCTGCTCTCAAAAGTCAGCCCCTCCGGATGCTCTTCGGTGGGAGAAGCGGTATACTCTTCCGTGCAGAAGATATTTCGGAACATCCTGTTCTCCAGAGCATGCCTCAGAAGGACCGCCATATCTTCCACCGTTGTATAGTGATTCCCATCCTGAAGTCCGGTCACATTAGTAAAATGGGTGTTCTCCATGCCCAGCTCACGGGCTTTCTCATTCATCCGTTCTACAAAAGCCTCCTCTGATCCTGCAGTGTGCCTTGCGATCTGAACCGAGCATTCCCCGCCGGATGGCAGGATGATCCCATAGAGAAGATCCTCCGCAGTGACTGTCTCTCCCGGCATGAATCCCGCCATGGACGCGCCCTCTTCATAGAGCGCCAGAAAGATCTCTTCCTCCAGAGTAACCTCCTCGGACAGGTCTTCGATCGGCTCGATCCCGATCAGACAGGTCATCATCTTTGTCAGAGAAGCCGGATAGATCCTCTCCTCTTCCTGAAATTCCGTAATCACCTTCCCATCGCTCAGGCGCACCACGATCCCGGCGTCACTGTAGATCCCGCTCAGGTCAAGATCCATATTGACCGTCTCGATCACCACCGGTTTCCTCTCGATTTCCGTTCCTGCTGCGCTGCCTGCTTCCTCTTCTGTATGTTCTCCTGTTCCCCCGCTCCTGATCATCAAAAACAGCGCCCCTGCTATGACTAGGAGCGCCAATGCTGCCACTGCAATAATCCGTTTCATTATATCTCCTCTTTCGCATTATCTTACACTTGTAATACTTTTCTGTATATTACAGATGTAAGAACTGTTTGTCAACACTTTTCTCTTATGTCGTGATATAATATGACCACCTGGCAAGGTGTTTCACAGGCCTGGTGACCATGGTATGAAGGTCACGCAAAATATAAAAATAAAGGGGCATGTCATGAAAATCTGGATATCAGAAAACCTGAAAAAGAAAAATCACTACGCGGCAACAGTCCTTCTGCCCGTCCTCGGCAGCCTGCTGCTCGCCATCTTCCTGATCACCGGGAGCATTTTTCTCAGCGCCTATCTGGATCTTCCCATGGAAATACTGTCTTTCGTAGTATGCGTCGCAGCAACAGTTCTTCTGATCTGGGCCGCAGCGGGAACCGGAAGACGTTCTCTGAGGGATGCCCTCGTCTTCTGCCAGGACCGGAATGGTGATATCTATATCTCAGACGCCCGGAAATACGCCTCCTTCCACAGAGGGATCTTCGGATTCGTCACTATGGCTTTCAAGACACAGAAGATCCTGAACAACATGCTCGCGTCGGGAGGCGTTCTGGAAAAATATCTCTCCCAGGAAAGATCACTTCAGGGTCTGGAACCCCGGATCCTGTCAGTAGAAAAGCTCAAAGAAAACCGTAAGACCTATTCCATGATCTGCCATGTGGAACTGCCCGGGAACCGTCTGAGCCGGCAGACTTATGTCTTTTCAAAAGGCTATGACAATGAAAAAGAACTTCTGCACGCACTGGAGCTCCTCTCTTCAGGCTCCGTACATGCAGAAGTCCGTGAAAACCGGAATCCGGCATATATCATCCTCAGCACCGCCGTGCTGATATTGTTTGTCTTTCTGTGTATATGCAGTCACCCGGCGGTAGCACTCCTCCCCACAGGAATCTATTTCCCCTGTCTGGGCGCCGCCTTTCTGGCTGTCTGCCTCCTGGTCTGTTTCGCCGTACGGCAGCACCGCGGAGAGTAACATTAATCTGATCCGCAGTACGGCAGCGCCGCGGAGAGAGACGGGAGAGAGACGGGAGAGAGACGGTAAACTTTCATGTTCTACAAGCCTACAGCTCTCCCTTTTCCAGCATCTCCTCAAAAGGCGTCTTCTCCGGCAGTTTAAGAGCGAACCGTTTCTCAAGCCATGCTGATACGAGCGGGATCCATTTTGCCGCGTCCGGATAGATCTGAGACTGTGACACCGCCGAAGCCTGGGTGGACACGCTCAGACCGTGAGGCCCCTGCTCGAAGATATGCATCTCGAAAGGAACCTTGTGATCCGCCAGCGCATGTGCCATACGGATGCTGTGCTGTACCGGCACCAGGGAGTCCTCGGAAGTCGCCCAGAGATAGGTGGGCGGAGTCTGGTCTGTCACAAGCCTTGCCGGGCTCGCGCTCCTTAGTGTCTCCTCATCCGGCTCCGCCTCTCCCAGTAACGCCGTGGTTGACCCTTTAAAGAAATCCGCATCCATCGGGTTGGCAAAACCAGAATCACGCATAAAAATATAATCGCTGAGCGTATATCCCAGGATCAGTGCAGCCGGACGGATCATCTCCTTGTCCACTCCCAGGTACTCTGTCACAAGCGGTTTATCCCAGTATACGCCGTACATTGCCGTGTTGTGGGCTCCGGCGGAGAACCCGCAGACCGCCACACGCTCCATGTCTACTGCCCACTCTTCACTGTGCTCACTGATCAGGAGCATTGCCATTCCGATCTCCCTCACCGGAGCAGGATGCTTCGTCACCGGATTGGGCTCAATGGATTTTCCGAACACATCCGGGAACTCGTCCCTTCCCTGGGTATAGGTGGAATACCGGAGTACAAACGCGTGATACCCCATAGCGGCGAACTGCATTGCCACCGGCTCTGCCTCCCGGTCAGAGCAGTTGAAATATCCGCCTCCGGGGCAGATCAGCACTGCCGGGCGCTTCCCCTGTCCGTGCATCTCTCCCTTTTCATTGATCACATAAGCAGTCAGCGTCACATCTTCCCTGTCTTCATAAAAACGAAATACTTCTGTAAACATATCATCAATTCCTCTGCTTTCTTTTATCTTTTCCAATTACAACGGAAGCGAATCCGGGCTTGAACATATCGTCCAGAGTCATCCCGTCCAGAGCGCAGACACGGGGTTCAAATTCCATCCCGAAGAACGCCTGAAACGGCTGTCCGCTGTCATAGTCCGCCTCCCCGGCAGCCTGAATAAATCTCGGAAGTTCATCCCTGTGCATGACCACCGGATTGTGTCCTCCGATATACCCGTCACAGTTCAGATCATACATCTTCTGTACCGCAGCCATATAGGTGTCCAGATCCGTGGTCTCATCCGAAAACAGCCACACGAAGAATCCGGTGGCGTCCCCGATGAAGAGAAGATTTTGCTCCTCATACAGAAGAGAGATCCCGCCCTGTGTGTGTCCCGGCGTTTCATAAACTTTCAGCGTTGCCCCGCCCAGGTCAAAGGTATCGCCCTCCTTCACAGGGATAAGATTTCCGCATCCCCGTGAAAGAAACTCTTCCTCGTCAAACCTTTCCGGAAGCCCGTTAAATTCTTTTCCGGTCTCATAGTCCACGCTGTGCTCTGCCCGCTCTATGCTGTCCTTTCTCATATCTCTGGAGTTGTGCCGTCTGCACAGTTCCATATCCTTCTCCCCGATATAGCAGGGTTCCTCAAACAGCCCGTTTCCGCAGGTATGATCAACATGTCCATGGGTATTAAAGATCAGAAGGGGGTTGTCTGTAATGCTGCGCACGGCATCATTCAGATCCCCGAAGCCGTAGCCGGTATCGATCAGCGCAGCTTTTTCCTTTCCCTCCACCAGATAGCAAAACACCCCTTCCGGGCTTCCGATCCGGTAATATCCGTCCATCTTCTCCGTCTTATAATATGTCATTGTCTTCCTTCTTTCCTCTCTGCCCGGCAGATCTCCGCACAGAGAGTTCTGCCGCATGTCCTTTCATTCCGGGATTATCCGTCTGGGTCCCTATGCACTTAAGCCAGTTTCAAAAGTTCTGAGAATGTCTTGATCTTTACATCCGCCTTGTCATAACCTGACGCGTCCCCGATGCCGACCGCGGTCATCCCCGCTGCCTTTGCCGCGTCGATCCCGGCATAGGCGTCCTCCACTACGATACAGTTCTCCGGGCTTTCCCCTAAGAACTCCCCTGCCTTGGAGAACACCTCCGGATCCGGCTTGGAATGGGTGATGTTGTTTCCGTCAGAGATGGCGTCAAAAGCGTCCAGCAGTTCCACCTTTTCCAGGATAAACTTCGCGTTCTTGCTGGATGAACCGATTGCCAGCTTACACCCTCTCTCATGGAGTTCTTTCAGTGTATTTCTCACCTCGTCGGTCACATCCGCAGGAGTCATTGTGGAGAGAAGTTCCCTGTACATATTGTTCTTCTCCTCCATCAGTTCCGCCTTCTTCTCCGCCGAGAGAGGCTCTCCCTCGTAGCGCTCAAGGATGATCTCCAGGCTCTCCGCGCGGCTTACTCCCCGGAGGCGGTTGTTGATCTTCTCATCAAAATAGATCCTCATCCCGTCCGCCATCTTCTTCCACGCCTGATAGTGGAATTTGTCTGTAAATACGATCACGCCGTCAAGGTCAAAAATAAATGCTTTCATGTTCATTCTCCTTTTCCGTAAACTTTCATGACTTCTGCTTTTTTGATAAAGATGCTTGCTTTTTTATATCTCACCCGGCAAAGTTCGGGCGCCTTCGGGTCCATCTCCACAAAGGGATGGTTCAGCTCGTCCTCGATCACGGCAGTCCCGCCAAACACCGCGTCCACCAGTCCGATATAGTCGTCGATGTAACTTTTCGCGATGGGGAATCCGTTGTGGTTTGGAAGAAGCCAGTCGTACTCTGTCCCCAGCTCCTTCATCCTCTGTGAATTACTCTTTAAGTTTTCCAGACGTTCCCTTACGTCGTAGGGCGCCTCCGGGTTGTTGGAATTGTCAAACAACATGACCTGTGCCGACTCCAGATCGTCCCCGCAGAAGAACATCCTCTCCTTTCTGTCCAGGAAGAACAGGCTGCTGTTGCAGTGGGCAGGTTTCGCTTCGATCACTTCGATCTCCCGGTCCCCCAGATCGATCCGGTCCCCGTCTTTCAGCCAGATCTTCTTATAATCCGGGTGAGGCAGCTTTGCAAGATCAAACGGCACTGCCCCCGGCGCTTCCACGGAGGGAGCGTCGATCAGCTCGCCTTCACTCATATAAGCCTCCTCAAATTCCCTGTTCCCCGCAACATGGTCCGGATGGTAATGGGTGTTTGCCACGATAATGGGCTTATCTGTCAGCTTCTCGACAAAAGCCCGCAGATTGCCTGCACCGTAGCCTGTATCCAGGAGAAGGGCCTTTTCTTTTCCTTCCAGCAGATACATATTTTCACTGCCGTTCATAAAATTAATGAACCAGGTGCCCTCCTTTGCCTCCCATGCCGTATAATTTCCAAAGATCATCTCTAATGATGGCTGTTCCATATTCGATCGTTCCTTTCTTTTTCTTTCTGATCCGCTCCGGGACGGATCCCCGGCTGCGGTTTACACCTGACTTTCCCGCATATGCCCTTATCGTACCGAACGAATCACAGGACAGCCAGCTCTTTCAGTTCCTCCACCGCTTTCTTAAGCTGCTCCGGATCAAAGGGGAGGAATCCCAGGTGCGATACCACTTCCAGCGTCTCAAATCCGAATTCCGGATCCCCTGCCTTTGCCATTCCTGCAAGGGGCGGCGCATATTTCGCAAGGATCCCGAGCGCCCTCTCATCCTGTCCGAGCCGGCAGAGAGTAGTGTTCCAGCTGTAGGGATGGATATAATCCCTCGTAGGCGTATATTCAAAGTCATAGGATTCTGCTTTCAGCGTCTGAACGCCTCCCTCATAGTCCGGAAGTTCCACTTCCGCCATACATCCGAACGGGATCTCCACATGCACCTTCAGCTTTCCATCCTTACAGATCTCAAAATTGCAGACATATTTTCCGCTGACGGAATCGTAGCTGCACTCGATCTTCGGAAGACGGATATCCGGATGGGGTGCGATCACCGCACTTTTAAATCCCGGTTCCGCCGGACGGATGCCCGCCGCATAACCGTACACGAACTCCATGACAGAACCGTAGGAATAGTGGTTCAGCGAATTCATGCCTGTTGGGCTGATAGTCCCGTCCGGAAGGACAGAGTTCCATCTCTCCCAGATGGTGGTAGCTCCCAGGTTGACACTGTACAGCCAGCTCGGGAATCCTTCTCTCAGCAGAAGGTCGTAAGCCAGTTCATAAAGCCCGGCTTCCGCCAGGACAGTACACAAAAGCGGAGCCCCGACAAAGCCGCATTTGATCTGATTTCCGTCCTTTTTCAGCCGCTCCCGGAATTCGCTGATGGTGCGCTCCCGGTCGATATAGATCCCGAACTTCAGTGCGATGACATAGGAAGCCTGAGTATTCATGGCCAGTCTTCCGTTTGGCGTGAAGTATTCCCTGAGGATCGCGTCACGGATCCTTTCTTCCAGGTCAGCATAGCGGGCAGCATCCTCTGTTTTTCCCAGTTTCTCCGCCGCCTCTTTTACGATCTTCACGGACTGGCAGTAATACATGGACGCGATATAGGTATCGTCCGTACTTCCCTTAAAGCTCTCCTGAGTCGGTCCGTCCAGAGCAAGCCAGTCTCCGAAATGGAATCCGAAATCGAACAGATAGTGTCTCTCTCCCCTCTCTGCGTCTTTCCGGTCAATGTAGTCCACCCAGTCCTTCATCATGGGATAGCAGTATTCCAGTTCTTCCAGACTTCCGTAATATCTGTAGAGCGTATAGGGAAGGAAGGTGCCGATATCACCCCAGACACTTCCCGCATCGTCCTTGTGTCCGATGTTGGGCACATAGTTGGGGATGGCGCCGTCCAGGAACTTCTGCTCATCTCTTAAGTCCTTGACAAACTTGTGGAAGAACGCCCGCGTATCCATGTGATAGCTTGCCGTAGGCGAAAACACCTGAGCATCCCCGGTCCATCCCAGGCGTTCATTTCTCTGGGGGCAGTCCGTCGGCATATCCAGGAAATTTGATTTCATTCCCCATACCGTATTCTCATAGAGATGGTTGATTTTCTCGTTGCTTGTATGGATATATCCGGTGCGCTGAAGATCCGAGTAGAGGACCTTTCCCGTAAAGTCTTCCTTCCTCAGTTCTCCCTCCCATCCGGTCACCTTCACATAGCGGAACCCGTAGAAGGTAAAGTGTGGATGCACGGTTTCCGGGGTACCGTCAGAAACATAGACAAACTGAGATTCTGCCTCACGGTAGTTCCCGTTGTAGAAATTTCCGTCCTGAAGGATTTCGCCGAAGTTCAGCGTCACTTTCGCACCTCTCGGAAGCTGTGACCGGAACTCCATGAACCCGGCGAAGTTCTGTCCCATATCAAGCACAGTCTCCCCGGCCGGAGTATGGATGATCTCTTTTACATCCACTTCCTCCTTCACGATGACCGGAAGGCTCAGGCGGTCCATGAGATGGGATTTCGCCAGGTTCTTTGTCCCCGGACCTTTCTCCGGATCTGCCAGCACTTCCACATCTTTCCAGGGATTCTCTTTCCCGTCCCAGAGGAGACGGTTTAAGATTTCCCCGAAATAGATTCCTGACTCTTCAATATCAGAGCCCCGATACTGCCATGTTCCGTCGGTACAGATGCACTCTTCTGTACCGTCCTCATACTCCAGATGAAGCTCTCCGATAGCCGCCATGCGGTCTCCATAATTCTCCGACTGCCCTTCTAGTCCGAAGGTTCCCATGTACCAGCCTTTGCCAAGAAGGAATTCCAGACTGTTTTCTCCTTCTTTCACATCAACAGGAAATGTAAACGTCTGGATATTCGTCTCATAATTATTGATATAGGGCGCCAGATACTCTTCTCCCAGTTTCTTTCCGTTTAGATACGCTTCGAACACGCCCACTCCGGTGGCATAAAGCCTTGCGCGCTTCACCGAACGCTCCGCCACGAAGGATTTTCTCAGGACAGGGTGGAACCGATCCTCCTTTGCCGGAGAGATCCACTGTGCTTTCCACTCCTCATCCATTTTCCCGGTCTCAAAGTATCCGGTCCCGACAGCGGAATCTCCCCTGTCGCCTGTGATATGGACGCGGTACCAATAGCCGGTCCTCGGCTTTAATTCTATATCAATGACCGTACCCGTCTGATCCAGATCCGTTCCTCCCTTTTCCCAGAGGATCTCAGAAAAATCTTCTGAATTGCTTACCTGGATCTTTGCATCCGTCTGCTCCTGGCTCTCTGTCTCCTCCACTTTCCAGGAACAGATCACTTTGTCCAGGGTATATCCCACCGGATCTGTAATCCCATTGATCTTTAACTGTGTTATCTTCATTTGCTTTTTCCTTTCTTATTCTGTTTTCTACAGCGCCAGGTCAATCTTTCCGCAGAAAGGATCGATGGGTGATGTCCCCTTGAACTCGCTTCTTCCAAGCAGTTTGTCAATCACTGCTTCGATCACATACTCTGAATTGCAGTATCCGTTTACAAAAGTCTTGATCATCGGTGCGTCCAGCAGATGATAGGGATTTCCAACACTGACGAACAGCGCCGGCACCTCATGTACCATCCATGGCATGTTGTTCCCGAGTCCGAACATGGTGTGCCAGTTCAGACGGGATACGGTCTTGTTGGACGCGGTCTCGATGTTCGCCACATAGAATACCAGATCGTATTTACTCCTGAAGTTTGTCACAGAATCTTCCATGACCTCGAAGCCTTCATTCTGATATACCGTCACTTCGAATCCTTCTTTTTCCAGACGGTCTTTAAAGGATGCAAGCACTCTCTCGTTTGACGGGAAATCGCCCATGAGTTCCAGGAGGACTCTTCTGTGTTTCTCCGGGCTGATGGGAAGAAGGTTCTGCGTATCCTTCACCAGAGTCACGCCCTGGTCTGCGCACTCCTTTGCCCAGGTGTCATGCTTCTCACAGTTCAGGATCTCAAGGGCGGAAGCATCCGGCACCAGTGTTCCCTCTTTCTGTTTCTCCGGGAGATGGAGCGCCGCCTTGGTGGCAAGGATCCGTTTTACCGCCTCCTCAAGACGTTCCTCAGAGAGGATTCCTTTCTCGTACCCTTCTGTCATGAAGCGGAAGTCCTCCTCCATATTCCGGTTAAAGAGGAACATATCGCATCCGTTCTCAATGCTCAGAGGCACTGCCGTCGCCCTGTCCATAGCGCTGCAGAAGCCTACCATAGGAGTCGCGTCCGTGGTGATCAGCCCGTTGAATCCCAGCTTCTCACGGAGCAGATGGGTCAGAAGGTTTTTGGAAAGGGTCGCCGGGATGATCCGCTCGCATTTCTTTCCATCGTACTTCTCCTCATACGCAGGCATGGCGATGTGAGCTGCCATGACTGTCAACGTGCCTGCAGCGATCATCTCCTCATAGATCTTTCCGTATGTAGCGTCCCACTCCTCGCAGGATAAAGAGTTCACACTGGTCAGCAGGTGCTGATCCCTCTCGTCCACTCCATCTCCCGGGAAATGTTTCACCGAGGTTGCCACGTCTTCCTCTTTTGCCGCCCGGATATATGCTTTTCCCATATCGATCACGGTCTGAAGGTCATTTCCGAATGTCCGGACATTTGTAATCGGGTTGTGATAATTCTGATCCAGATCGACAACCGGAGCAAAAGACCAGTTCACACCGACCGCTGCGCCCTCACTGCAGCTGACTTTTCCAAGCTGGTATGCCTTCTCCGTATCACCTGTGGCCGCTACCAGCATCTCACGTCCGAAATAAGTCCCCTCAATAGCGGAGCCGTTTCCGCCGTACTCCAGATTGGATGCGGTCAGGAGCGGGATCTTTGAATTATCCTGAAGGATCTTATGTGCCTGACGGAGCTCCTCACCAGGTCCCTCTCTGTAAAGCATGCCACCGATATGGCTGTTGTTCACCAGGTCTTTGAGTTCCTGCTCATCCTTCGTGAAAACGATGGGACAGAACAGCTGCCCGATCTTCTCCTCCTTTGTCATGGAAGCATAGGTGTCCTCCACCCACTTCACCTGCTCATCATTTAAGTAAAACGGATTTTCTTTATACTTGATCATATTCTTTCCTCCTGGTCTTCATCCGCGTTCACTGCTCCGCAGGCAGGACACGGACTTTATCTTACTGTCTATTGTATCGGAAAGGCGTCAGATACTCCATGTACATTTTTTTTTACAATCCGACCTATTTTTATATTCAGACCTCCGGCTTTTCTTTCTCCCTGAGAGGTATTCTCTCCTTTTCGTCTTGTTACGACCTCCAGTACTCCACAGCCTCGTCCAGCCAGCCTTCCGCCTCGCTGTCCTCGCCTAGTCCCAGACCGTGCAGTCCATGCTGTACGTTTTCAGCTTTGACGGAACGCCAAGCTTCTGGAGCCTCCGGTAGATCTCGTGTCCGTTTGCCTCGAAAGGCACCTGCTCGTCCTCCACAGTCTGCCAGATAAATGTTTTCGGGTAATCCCGGTCCAGGTGTTCAACGGGTGTAAATTGATCTTTCATTTCTTCCCGCTTTCCATCTTCAAACATGATATTCAGACAGTTCTCCATCTGTTCATCCTCCTGTGCAAACGCCACCAGTGGATAGCACAGCCCCAGCATCTGCGGCTTTGGAAGCCCGTATACTTTATAGCCTTCATTGTCTGTCCCCAGTTCAGACACAAGGTGTCCGCCCGCAGAAAATCCAAACGCCGCATACCTTTCCTCAACCTGAAACTTTTCTTTCTGATCCAGGATGAATTTCAAAGCCCGGCGCAGACCAGAGCAAAGGGCCCCTTCTTCCCAGCCGGGAACCACAAAAGCCCGGCGCGTTCCTTTGTCGGATCCGTCTTTCTCTCCTCAGTGGAATAGATTTCCTGTTTCATCGGTATTCCCGCGTCCAGATGCGACGCGATGGCTTGAAAACCTTTTGCCATTGATCTGGGATTCCATGCAGGTGACACAGCGGATGCCAGCATCTTCAGGGTGATCTTTTTCATTTCCTCCGGAGCGGGACCAACCGTATCCTCCCGCCCCTCTACCGGCTGCTGCATGATAAACTTCTCCAGATCCGCCATTCCCGGATAAGATAAAATTTCTTCAAATGTAGATTCTTCTGTAAACATTTTCTTCCTCCTACTACTTGTTCTTTCCCTGTCTGACTGGCCTTTGGCCGGACAGGAGCAATTCTTCAGGTACATTTATTTTTTATTATAGGCACTCTCCGCAAGCCCCACAACCGCAATCTTGAATTACGTTCTCTGTTTTGCTATACTTGTTACAGTTTCCATACACATGACAGCAGCATGAACCTGCTGCAGAGTACTACAGAAATCCGAGGTAAAATATGGCATATTACATAACATACGGAGAATTTCAGAGACATATGAAAGAGTACTATCTCAGGACCGGAAACCGGATGCAGTTTCCGGAAATGACGGATTATCTCTACCGGAAAGGGCTCCTCCTGGACTCGCCGCCCCACAAGCTTCCTGCCGCAGAAATGTTCGGGACGTTAGATAATGAAGAATTCAATAAAGTGATCGATGATATTGTCCTGACGGTAGATCCGGGGCTCAAGGCATCTTTCAGGGTTGGTGAAAATGCCATTATCCCCCATTCAAAAGACGTCTTTGTGATCCGGCACCCCCGTTACACACGTCCTTCTCCCCATACCCACAACTATTTTGAGATCAATTATGTGGCGGAAGGGACCTGCACTCTTGTATTTGAAAAAACAACCCGTCAGCTTGGAAAAGGTGAGATCTGCATCATCGCGCCCTCCTCAGAGCACGACCTGGTCATAGATGACGATTCCACAGTATTCTGCATCATGCTGAGGAAAAGCACTTTTGATATGACGTTTTTCTCTCTTCTGTCGAGAAAGGATCTCCTGTCCTATTTCTTCCGCACAACACTGCAGGACGACGCCCACGCAAACTTCCTGCTGTTCTTTGCGGAGAATACGCAGTGGATCAATGAGATCGTCCACAATGCAATGGGGGAAAGCTACAAAAATGATCCATACAGCAACTCCTGCTGTATCTCCTGGATCAACCTTTTCTTCTCCAATCTGCTGCGCAATTACAGCAAGACGCTCCAGTTCTACGATTACCAGATGGGGTCGGACTTCTCTCTTGTGCTCCAGTACATACAGCACAATTACCAGAACCTGACCCTTTCTTCCCTGGCAGAACTGTTCCACTACAGCGAACCGCACCTGTGTACGCTGATCAAACAGAACACCGGGCATAATTTCACCGGTCTGGTGAAAAGGCTGCGCATGGCAGAGGCCGTTGACTACCTGTCCAACACGAACCTGAAGATCAGCGAGATTGCAGAACGGGTCGGCTACAACTCCGCCGATCATTTCTCCCGGATATTCCGGAAGACATATAACATGTCCCCCCTGGAATACCGGAAAGAGCACAGTGATACGGAAGAGGCCTTCATTCCCTTTGCAACAAATGAGGAACTCGGGCCAGCTCCTGATTCTAAGCCGAACTAAAACATGAACTCTGCAAAATCAAGATTTCCTTCCTTCACACGGAAATACAGCGCATGGGCTCCTTCTTTTACGGAAATGTCCATGCGTTTTTCTGTCCATTCGGAACTGTCGCACTCCACACTTCCGACGGCACTTCCGTCCGGCGTGTCAATGACAAGCTGCAGGACGCCCCTGCCCCGCACAGTCACGCCAAGCTCTTTTTCCGTTCCTTTCAGTGCAAAATACTTAAATCCCGCCACAGCACCGTCTCTCATATTACGAATGAATGGATAGAGTCCTTTCTCTTCCCCTTCCTTCTCTTCCTCTGTGATGTAGGGCATCTTCTCCGGAAGTTCAGGGACTTCTTCTCCGGGACCTCCCATAACAACCTGACCAACCTTCGAGCGGTCTCCTTCTGTCAGATGGCACGCGATATATGTCTTCCATTTTCCTTCCGTCGGAAGAGGTCCGTCATTCAGGCCGCAGCTTGTGATCTCGATCTGCGGGATCGTTCCATCAGAAAGGATCTCCACCTGATCCGCGCACCCCTGTCTTGAGAATGCTGTCCCGTGAGTATGGCGATGCCAGAAAATGTAATATTTGTCTTTGATCTGCACCAGACCGCCGTGATTATTTCCCGTATAGTTGACCGGGACCGTATTCCCTCTATATCCGAGATCCCCATTGGAAACGATCACTCCTTTGTACTCAAACGGTCCCTCCGGAGACTCTGCCATGCCGTAGCAGAGTTCATTTCCCTGAAGGCTGGAGTATACAAAATAATAATGTTTCCCAAAATGCCGTATGCTGGACGCCTCAAAGAACGGATGCGCCTCATAGCCCGTTCCTTTTGCCGTATCACAGCCGTTCGCCACACAAACCGGCTCCGTGATAATGGTATGCATATCGTCGGCAAGCTTCACCATCATCGCCCCCGGAATGTCCAGTTCCTCCATGCCCGGGAAACGGACCGGAGGGCAGAATCCGTAATACAGATAGTTTCCGCTCTCTTCACAGAGGATTGCCGGGTCAAACCATCTTCCAATCCTCGGGATAGAGCCATCCTCTCTCGTGACAAAATCAAGAAATTCATATTTTCCCGCCGGCGTGTCACACACTGCCACAGAGATCACATTAACAAAATCCAGCGCGTAATAAAGATAGAAGCTTCCGTCCGGTCCCTGAGCCACATCCGGGGCATAGAGACAGTGAAGATGGTCCTCTGTTCCCAGCTCTCCCTCAAACTCCGGAAGTTCCTTATCATAAGGCGCCCCGTTCAGCGGATCCTGATCCTTCCTGTAGATAATGCCCTCATATCTCCAGTCGCCCGGATCATCTACCGGAGCGCTCCAGCACACATAGTCCTCCTCACAGAAGGATGTTCCATTCCTTCTGTCATGGCTTCCGAAAATATACACTCTGTCTCCAAACACATGGGGTTCTCCATCCGGAACCGTCTCCCAGAACGGAAGGTACGGATTAACTGCTGTTTTCTTCATTTTCTTCACCTCATATATACGAAAGGCTCCCGGTCTTATACCTGCCGGAAGCCTTCCTTTAGAATCACTGTTTAATTATCATCAGGAGTAATAAAGCTACTCATTTGCCTCCATTTTTGCCTTCATCTCTTCAATATCCTTGTAGTATTTTGCTACCGGGTTGATGAGAACTGCGATGATCAGGATGATTCCTGTCACACAGGGAGCTCCGAATTTCAGGAAGTTCAGAGCGAACATTGCGGAATCCGGCTGTTCGCCGATTGCGTTTGCAACATATCCGGATACAGCAAGGACTGCCAGAATACCTGAGCTTGTAAATGTGTTACCACATTTCTGAGCAAATCCTTTGATGGAAGCGATCACTCCGTTTGCGGAGATACCTTCCTTAAGCTGTACATAATCGATCGCATCGTTTACAAGTACATTGACCAGTGCGTTCTGCATTGATGACAAGCAGGATGAAATAAATGTCATAACACACAGGAACATGAAATTTGATCTTCCAAAGAAAAACAGGATCAGGTAGCAAACAATCGATGTTGCCTGAGAGAAGATCAGAGATTTCTGTCCCGTTTTGAAGATCTTCAGCACGATCGGCATCAGCACGACCATGGAAACCGTTGCGCCGATGGAAATAACCAGCATATATACAGGAATCAGATCCGGTCTCTCATAATAATAAGTCATATAGTATACGGATGTTGAAAACATCAGTCCATATCCCATGGAAGCCATGATCCATGCGATGATGTTCGGGAACAGTTCCACATGCTTCAGAACTTTTTTCAGGTTTTTCAAACTTTCACCCTTCTGAACCGGCTGGAGATATCTCTCTTTTGATGTTGCAAACAGTCCCCAGAAGGAAATAAATGAAAGGATACCACAGCAGATCATCAGCGGAATATATCCGTTGCTGAAACCAAGGTTGTTAAAGAAACCTGTCAGGTTCGGTGTAAAAGTATTACCAATCAGGAAAGCCACTGCACAAACGCCTGCGCCCATTGTGATGATCATATTTCTTCTCTCATTGCTCTTTACGCATGCAGGAAGAACTGCTACCTGGGGCATCGTATACATTGTAACTGTCATTCCGTATCCGATGTATGTAACCAGTACCCAGACGAATTTACCTGTTGTTGAGAAGTCCGGATTTACCCAGATCAGTACGGAAAACAGTGTCAGCAGGATCGGTGCTGCAATAAAGTAAGGTCTGTAACGTCCCCATCTGGATTTCGTACGGTCTGCAATGACTCCCATCATCGGGTCATTACATGCATCCCAGAATGTTGCGATGAACATGATCAGGGAAGCTGATGCAGCCGGCAGGCCCATTGTATCTGTCATGTAGACCGAGAAATAACTTGAGATCACCGCCGCGATGATCATCGCTCCTCCGTTGACAGATGTCGCATGGAACCACTTAAAGGCTGTGCTTACATGTTCTTCTGAGCTCTTTGTGCTCACTGTCTTTTCATTTGCCATTTTTTCTCTCTCCTTTACTCGTTCTTTGAACTGTATATAGTGTACTTTAGAAAAGGCAAGAGTTCCATGTCATTTATTTTCTGAAATCCGACCTATTTTAAGACGACATATTTTCATCCGATTTATTTTCAGGCAGAAACGACATATTTTCATTTTCGCTTGTTGATCCGTCAAATATTTTTCATCTGATTCCGATATCCGACATTTTTTCTCCGACATTCTTCAACGTTCGTCATGGTGTTCTGTCTCTCTGTTCATCCTCCCTATTCAAGGATTTCCCTCACCTGCTCGACCGTGATATCACACTGCCTGGCGATTTCACTCTCGGAGACGCCGCTTCCGGAAAGACGGAAAACCTGCTTTGCAAGCTCTAATCCCGCCGCTCTCCCTCTTTCGTCAGCCTCTTTCAATTCTTCCGCAAAAAGTTCATTTAACGCATCGCACATCTTCTTTTCCTCCTCCATCTGTTTCCAGTTTGCCCTTGTGATCAGGTCCATAACAGCCTCATAATCCTTCCGCTTCCTGTTCTGTTCATATCTCATCATCAGTTCTCTTATCTCTCCGCCTGCCTTGAGGTGGATTCAGAATAGCACAGATATCCATTTTAAACAAGAATCTGCTATTCCAATTTTTACGCGTAAGGAGAAAACCGGACAGCGCGTTGCTCTGCACTGCCCAGTATATAACATATCGCGATTTTCTATAATATTCTTTTCCCGCTGTCAGTCATCAGCCACAGCCAGAACCGCCATCTTCTCTTTCCCCGGCATATCAAACCACACCGTACCGGAAGCCCCGCTCATGAGAACAGATCTCTTCTGCTCCCTTGTGTCGATCAGCTCGATCCTGTATATATGGTCTTTTGGAAGGAACATGCAGGATCTCGCCGGCTGCTGTATGCCGTAATATTTGATAAACGCTTTTTCTTCAAAGTGTCCGCAGTATGCGCTGTCTTTCAGATCCAGCGCATCTTTCTCCGCGTCTGTCAGGCTTGCGCGGAGTTTGAAAAACGGATTCTCCATCAGATCCGCCGGAGCCTCACCGTCCTGGAGCTCCGGTTCATACAAGGTCCATACCGGCTCATCCCAGGGCTCCAGCGCGCCCGGCAGTCTTTCCATCACCTCACGGAGGAACGCGATCCCTTCCGGGCTTTTCCCTTTGAGTTTTCCGCCTTTCGCCCACCAAAGCACATCATCGTTTGACAGGTAAGTCTCTCCATGAGTCGCAAAAGCCCCGTCGCAATATGCGCACCAGAACCGGTGTACCATTTCTTCCGCGGAAATATTTCCCCAGGAGAGATGGATATTCCCCTCATAGCAGCACTCATCATAGATCAGCGGCTTCTTATATTCTCTGATCCACTGAGGCGCTTTGTAGAACAGGATGTTCTGCATACTCAGGTGAGTGATGTTCTCTCTGCTGTTGTCATAAGATTTCATGCAGTAGTGATTGCTTAGCAGATGACCATACGGGTCTTCCTCTTTGATGACCTCCTCGAATCTTGCCCAGTCCTCTTTTGTCTTCGCAAAGCACAGGTCATATTCGTTTGCCATGCTCCACCACACAGAGGGGAATGCGGAAAGTCTTCTGACCGCATATCGGAGATAGATCTCATTCTCCTCCGCACTCATAACAGCAAAGCCCCATCTGTCATAGGGATGGAACAGGATCAGATCCGATTCAATGCCCATATCCGCAAGCTCCAGGATCGCTTTTTCCAGTCTCTCCCAGAATCTGTAATTCGGACGGTTCACATCCCAGTTCCCCTCGGCATCCTTTTCAAATGCATAGCATGGTGGTTCATTCTGGTTAAAATCATAAGATTTCGGGAAGACACAGTGGCGAACCTTGTTGAACGGAGCCTTCTTCAACGACTCCATTGTCTCCCTGACGAGTGCGTCTTCCTGATGGATCAACGCGTAGATCGTCGTTCCAAACGGGATATAACGTGTTCCGTCTTCATAGACGAAATGTGTTTTCTCCGTGCGGACCAGACCGTGCTTTTCTCCCGGGACGCATTCTTTGGATCCCTCCGCTGCAACAGCGCCGCTCACTTTCCAGGAATATGTCCCGCATTTTTCCGGGAGGAAACGCACTTTATAGACTCCGTTTCCGTCATAAAATCCTTTTACTTCCTTCTCCTGTCCGTCACAGGTGAAAACGGCATTCACCTCCGCAAGTGCTTCTGATCCTTCCGGCGGCTGTCCATTCAGCGCCAGTTCAAATACTTCATACTGCTTCATCAGATTTCTGTCCTTTCCTGATAATTTCTCGGCCTTTTCTGCTATATTCCACGAAAAAGGACCGGTCTCTCTTATTATCATAGCAACAGGGAAACTTAATTTCACGTCATAGATTAAGTATATTTTACTTAATTATCAACTGAACTTTATTTGCGGACGAAAGAAAACTCCGTCATATTACATTTTCCCTTGCCTGTAAAGTAGAAATAAACCGCATAAATACCATCATCAATTTCAACCGGTATCTCCGCTTCTGTCATGCCGCCGCATACGATATCGGCTTCTCCAGCTTTCTGTTTTCTCTCTTTATCCGTATACACATACACATGCCCGCTAAAATCGCCGTCAATGTTTATCCGGATCGCCTTTTCGTCGGCACACTGGAAGTATTTATATCCTACCATGCTTCCGTCCGCGATATCTGTAATGTACTGTCTCTTTCCATCCGGCGTGGAAGTGATCCTCGTCTGTCTCGTCAAAATCGGATTGCTGTAATCAATCTGGCTCAGTGTACTCGGATCTGTGATATGGCAGGCAATGTAAGCCGGATAACTCCCTTCCCCGATGAGTGGTCCGTCATTCAGACCGCAACTGGTAATCTCCGCCTGTCCGATCTTTCCGTCGGGTTCTATGTATATCTTTTCCGCACATCCCTGTCTGGAATATTCCGTACCGTTTGTCTGCCTGTGATAAAAAATATACCACTGTCCGGCAGCCTTCACCATTCCACCATGATTATTTCCGATGATATTTACCGGCTTCTCAGCCCCGTTTATTCCAATATCACCATTGGAGACCAGTATACCCCCGTATTTGAAATCTCTGTCCGGATATTTACTTGTGGCGTAGCACAACTCGTTGCTCTTATGGCTTGAATAAACAAAATAGTACATGTCGTCGACCTTACGGATCGATGAGGCCTCAAAAAAACCATGTCCCTCAAATCCGGTCCCCTTTGTGTGATGTCCGCCGGGGACCATCTCTCTCGGCACTTCTTTCAGCGTTATCATGTCCGGCTCCAGCTCCGCCACCATATTGTACTCGCTGAATGTCTCCTGCTCAAACCGGGCCGCTATCTCCCGGAGTTTTTCTTTCTCCTCCTCCGGGATATCCAGCTCATCCGGATTGGGGATCGACATTTCTTTCTCTTCCGACGGAGCAAATCCATAATAAAGGTAAATCCGTCCGTCATCATTTAAGACGGCTGGGTCAAACGGCATAAACTCTCTTAAGACCGCCCCGTTCCGAATGTTATCCGGATATTTTACATGACCATAAAATTCAAATTTTCCGGCTGGCGTTTCGCTGACAGCCACACCGATCTCATGATGGAAGGAAAGACAGTAATACAGATAATATCTCCCGTCGCTTCCCCTGCACACGTCAGGAGCCCACAGATCCAGCTTTCCGTCACGGTTGGAAGGATCCTGTGTTTTTTCATAAATAACACCATCACAGCGCCAGTCCGACAGGTCGTTTTCCGGCGCGGACCACACCACATAATCTCCCGGGCAGTACTTTGTCCCGAATGCTTCATCATGTGAACCGTAAATATATACACGTCCGTCAAACAAATGTGGTTCCCCGTCCGGTACGAATTCAGATTCCGGAAGATACGGATTATATACCTGATGTTTCATACTCATATATCTCCTTTCAAACTTGCGTTTCCGCCATTCTCCTGTTCTATACTGAGATCCTCATTTACAGTGTACACTCCGCCATCATCGTATCCCTGGAGTTCCCTCCCACATAAAACCGGAACAGCCCCGGTTCCACAACATAGTTCATCTCCCGGTCATAATATCCCAGCTTCTCAAAGGGGATCTCGAACACGACTTCTTTTTCCTCGCCGGGTTGCAGGCTCACTTTCGCAAAGTCTTTCAGTTCTTTTACAGGGCGCACTCTCTTTGCTACCACATCCTGTGCATAGCACTGGACGATTTCCTCTCCTGCTCTGTCTCCTGTGTTTTTCACCTTTGCAGAAACCCGGAACGCTTCTTCTGTTTTCTCTGCCGCCACATCACTGTACTCATAGGTCGTATAACTCAGGCCATATCCGAATGGGTAGACCGGCTCAAGAGGCGTATCCAGGTATTTGGAAGTAAACTTCGATTTTCCGCCGGGACGCCCTGTATTGATGTGAGCGTAATACATCGGACACTGCCCTGTGGTGTATGGGAAGGTGGTTGTCAGTTTCCCGCTGGGGTTGACCTCTCCATAGAGGATGTCGAGAAGCGCGTTCCCCGCTTCCACTCCCGGATGCCATGCCTCCAGGATGGCGGATGCGGTTTCATTAAGCTGCGGGATTGCAAGAGGACGCCCGTTAAACAGGACTGCAATTACCGGTTTTCCAAAAGTATGGAGACCTTTCAGAAGTTCCTCATCCTCCGGTTTCAACGTGATGGAAGCCCGGCTTGCCGCCTCGCCGCTCTCGTCCTTTCTCTCACCGATGACTGCGATCAGGACGTCGCTCTCGATTGCCATCTTCAGGACATTTTTTCCGTCTTTGCTGTATGTATAAGGGATTCCTCTTGCATCGCAGGCGTCCGTCAGGCTGATACAGTCGTCTCCGTTGGCGCCGATGGCCCATGCCCCGGTCATCTCGCCCCGATCCGACGCAAGCGCTCCTATGATCCCGATCTTTTTCTCTTTCGCAAGGGGCAGGACGCCGTCATTTTTCAGAAGGACCATGGATTTCTGCGCGGCTTCTCTTGCAAGGGCTCGGTATTCCGGCCTGCCCATGGTCTGTGACTCTCTCTGGCTGTCTGTCCTGTAGGGATCGTCAAACAGCCCCAGTTCAAATTTTACCCGGAGGATGTTTGCGACCGCCTCGTCCAGCACATCCATAGGGACTTCTCCGGACTCCACCAGTTCTTTCATGTTCTCGATATAAGAATTGGAGGACATATCCATGTCCATGCCTGCAAGGATCGCCTGTTTTGCGGCGTCCCTTTTGTCCTCCGCGATCCCGTGGTTCACACACTCTGCGATGGCGTTGGAATCGCTGACCGTCATTCCGTCAAATCCCCAGTCCTCGCGGAGGATATCCCGGAGCAGTTTTCGGCTCACCGAACAGGGGACTCCGTTGATGTCGTTGAAGGCAGGCATCACCGCACGGGCTCCTGCGTCAATGCAGGCTTTATATGCCGGAAGATACTCTTCGTACAGTCTCTGCTCCGACATATCCACCCGGTTATAGTCTCTTCCTGCTTCTCCCGCTCCGTATGCAGCGAAATGTTTCACACAGGCAGCCATGGAATCATTCCTTGACAGATCCTCTCCCTGGAATCCTCTTACCTTGGCCGCACCGTAAAGGCCGTTTAATAGCACGTCCTCGCCGGCTCCCTCGCTGACTCTTCCCCAGCGCGCGTCCTTTGCCGCGTCCACCATGGGAGCAAATGTCATATGTACGCCTGCTGCCGTCGCCTCATCCGCTGCCATCCGTCCGGTCCGCTCCCACAGTTCCGGTTCCCATGCGCAGCTCTCCGCAAGAGGAATCGGCGTCACGGTCTTAAACCCGTGGATCACGTCATATCCGAAGAGAAGCGGGATTCCCAGCCTGGTCTCTTCCACCGCTATTTTCTGCAGACGGTTGACTGTCTCCGCGTCTCCAACGCCGTTGTAGGAACCGATCCTTCCAGCGCGGAGATCCTCCTCGTGGAAATCCTGCTCCGCGGTACCCATAAGGCGTCCGAACTCCTCCTGGCTGATCCGTCCGTCAAACATCATGTTCAGCAGTTCCTCAAAGCTGACGTCAAAGGCGCCCACAAGTGAGGGACCGCACTGCTGGAGCTGTCCCACTTTCTCCTCCAGTGTCATTTTCCCCAGCAGTTCCTTTATCCTTCCTTCGTAATCTTTCATGCTCTTCCTCCTTCTGTTTCCAAAAAGGCCCGGAGAAACACTGCACAAAGCAGCTTTCCCGGACCTTTCCCGGATCTGTTTTAATAATTTACCGTCGTGCTTCTTCCGTCTTCCGCTTTAACCGTTACGGTTCCGTGGCAGTCCTCCTCCGTCTTTCTGAGGATGAGCAGGGCCCGTCCGTTGAATGTCTCTGTCACACCTTCGTTGAAGTTATAGACCGGCTTCGGGTTACCGCTTCCGAATCCTGCTGCCACTGCGTCCCCGGTAACTTCTGCCGTCAATTTCACATCGCTGTCAGTCAGGACCCGTCCCTCTTTGTCTTTCAGGGCTATGTCTATATAAACCAGTTCCTTTCCTTCCGTATCCTCTGTCTGCGCCCACAGCTCTGCGTCTGCATCCGCGCTCTGGAGTTCCATCCGTCCGATCTCCTGTCCGCTTTCGTAGGCCACTGCGACCACGTTTCCGGGCTCGTACACTGTCTCAAACAGCGTGCGGTATCCCGCCTGGACTCCCGACGGCTTTCTGCCCTGGGACACACCGTTTACAAACAGTTCCACCTCATCACCGGGAGCGTAGATCTCCACAACCACCGGTTTTCCTTCACAGCCTTTCCAGTTCCAGGTAGACACACTGTCGCTGAGCACCCATGGTGTCTTGATCAGGTTCTGTCCATAGTGATTGGGATCCTGGACTGTGATATAAGGATCCTTTCTCAGGCCGAACACCACTTCTCTGAAATAGGAGGCAGGTCTGCGGAAACCGGTGATGTCAATGTCTCCGCTGTATGCCAGCTGGCAGGGGAATCCTGCGCCGAAGCCGCCTTCGCCCCACTGATATGCAGGCACGCCCACTCCGGCTTCGCCGATATAGTCCCATCCGGTCCAGGTGAAATCTCCGATCACATGAGCCAGTTTTTTCACCAGTTCCCAGTTTCTCGCGATCTCCGGCGGATACGTCTCGCTGCCTACGATCACACGGTTCGGATACTTCTCCCCGTCCATTTCATATCTCGCCGTCATATAATTGTAACCGGCAATGTCAACAGAAGCACACGCCTTCTCCAGACGCTCGGAGATGGCGTCATGGACAACGATCTCATCCATATGGTCGTCCATCAGTGTCATGAAGTCATTGACATTTCCGTCCAGTTCGCCCTTCTCCACAAGGTCTGCGGAGACGTCCGCGACGATCTGATCCACTTTGTCCCCCGCCGCGAATACGCCGTTGATAGAAGCAAGGGTAAAGCGGGTGTCATCCAGGCTCCGGATCTTTTCACAGATATCATGGCATGTCTTCGCGCCGTGGTCCGTGCCGATCTCGGGGATCTCATTTCCAACAGAATAGAGTACGACAGAAGGATGGTTATAATCCTTTCTCACCATGGCCGTGACGTCCTTCTCCCACCACTCCTGGAAATACAGACCGTAATCCAGGTCGGATTTACACCGGTTCCACATATCAAAGGTCTCGTCCATCACATACATTCCGATCTCATCGCAGGCGCGCAGCATCGCAGGGGCCATCGGATGATGGGACATGCGGATGGCATTGAATCCCGCCTCTTTTAGTTTTCTCACCTGGCGGTACTGGGCTTCCTCAAATGTCGCCGCCCCCAGCAGCCCGCTGTCGTGATGGATGCAGGCTCCGCGAAGTTTCACGGACTCTCCGTTCACGCGGAGTCCCCGCTTCGCGTCGAGAGCGAGAGTGCGGATCCCGAACTTCTCTGTCTGGGAATCTGCCTCTTCCCCGTCCACATACAGGACCGTCTCACAGGTATAAAGGACCGGGTTCTCCGCAGACCAGAGTTTCGGATCTCCAACCGCGATCCGCTGGGTCAGCGTTCTCTCTTCCTGATCAAAAAGGACTGCCGAACTCTCCTCTTCCGCTACAACCTGTCCGTTTCCGTCTTTGATGATATTTTTCAGCCTCATCGCTGTTGCGCCGTGCTCCCGGTTCTTTATCTCTGTGTTGACCTTAAGGACGGCGTAATCCGGATCCGCGGACTCGCATCGGATCTGAACTCCCTCCGGCACCAGGTAGGACATTCCCGATTCCAGCAGATAAACGTCCCGGTAGATACCGGTTCCGGAGTACCAGCGGCTGTTCGTCATGTTATTGTTCCTGACCTGGACACGGATTTCATTATCCGCCCCGTAGCGCAGGAAATCATCCAGCTTCACGAAAAATGTGGTGTAGCCGAACATATTCTTTGCCGCGAGCTGCTCATTGACATAGACCTGGGCATTCATATACACACCCTCAAACTCCAGCAGCATTGTCTTTCCTTTTGCCTCTTCTGGCACATACAGGTTTTTCACATAGGTGTAAACTCCACCGTTGCGGAAACCCGTGTTCCCCTTGTTGGGGCTTTCCGGATCCGCTTTTTCCTCGATCATTGCATCGTGGGGAAGGTTGATCTCCCGCGCGTTCTCCGGTACATTCCACACCAGGGCAAAGGAATCCTTATCTGCCCAGAATTTCCATCCTTCATTCCATTTCTGTCTCTTCATTTTTTCTCTTCCTTTCTATCTTTCCCGGATCATCTTTCCGTTTTTTTCTTCATCATAATCCCGGCTGCCGCACTGCTCCTCCGGTGTCGGCGCTGCCGATTCAGTACTGCTGGATCAGCGTTCCTGGTTCAGAGTTGCCGTTCAGCGCTACCGGATCAGCGAGACTTTGCCGTCCCTGACACAAAGCTCTGTGATCACCGGGCGTTCTCTATATTTGTCATTAGGGTAATGGAGCAGGAATTTCAGCTTCCCGTCCAGATCCCGGAACACCATGCCGTGTCCCCCGTTTTCCGGAAAGACCGGCTCCTCCTGCTGGATCCAGGGTCCTTTCACGGAACCGCTCTCTGACCTTGCCGCGCCCACCGCGTATCCGGCGGTTCCCCAGCTCGACCAGAGCAGATACAGTCCGTCCCCTTCCCGGAATACACAGGGGCCGTCCGTAAAGTAAACGTCTCCGTCGATTCCGAACTCTGCTTTCGCAAAGGGTACCGGATGAGCCCATGGCGCCTCTTTCGCCGAGAAGAGCAGTTCCGGCTCTCCCGCCGCTTCCTTCAGATCCTCCGACAGTTTCAGGATACACATATCTCCGTCCTTTGAGTCTTCGATGGAATGGGAGAAGATCAGGTAAGGCGTTCCTTTCTCCCAATATAACGTTCCGTCAATGGACGACCATTCTTCCGGGGTCAGTCTCCCGCTGTACGGTTCAAAAGGTCCCTCCGGCCTGTCGGACTTCAGCACATAGATGCCTTTCTTTCCTTCTGAAGACCCGAATGTAGTTACCAGATAAAAATCACCATCGATCTGATAACATTCCGGCGCCCAGTAATTCTGGTCCGCAAAGAATCCCTCCGGACGGCGGAAGATCTCAATGGGGCCTTCCCATTCTTTTCCGTCCCTGCTCCGGTAGCAGTCGAATCCGTCCGCTTTTCCCCAGCAGGTCTCGCTCCGGGTACCGTACAGATAATAAGTCCCATCCACGATCAGCAGATAAGGATCCCTTATATTTACTTCATCTGTTCTCATCATCCGTCCTCCTCACTCTGCATTTCTCTCATAAGTATAAGTGCCTGCCGTCACATTGACCGGCTCTTCTCCCGGAAGAATGAGCTGAGCCGACGCCCCGAAAGGCACTTTGATCTCATAGTATATCTTTCCGTCCCGGTATTTCCAGCTGCTCTCGTAAGTGCCGGACGCTGTGTTGATCCTCCCTCTCATATATCCAAGCCGCTGGTCCGGGTGAGGAGCGATGACCGCCTCCCGGAATCCGAACATCCCGGCGCGGATCCCGCACACATCCGCGAACATCCATGCCTCGATGCTCCCGTATGTATAATGGTTCAGGCTGTTCATCCCCTCCGGGTTGATGGTCCCGTCCGGGAGCACGGAGTTCCATCTCTCCCAGATCGTAGTCGCCCCCAGGTTGACACTGTAGAGCCATCCCGGATAGTCTTCATTTAAGAGCAGATCCACCGCCGTCCTATGGTGCCCGCTCTTTGTCAGCGCCTGACAGAGGATCGGCGTCCCTACGAATCCTGTGTTCAGATGTCCCTCGTTTTCCCGGATCCGCTGTTCCAGGACGTCTCCCTCCTCTTTGATGTTCTCACTCAGTCCGAACTGGATGGCCAGAGCAGAACCGGTCTGTGTCGGGCAGACGCATAAACCCTTCTCATCAAAGTATTTCTCACGGATGGCACTGAGGATCTCTCCGGCGAGGGTCCTGTACTCTTCTGCTTCCCCGTAGCCCAGCGCTTCCGCAGACTGTGCCACAATGTCTGCGCACCGGTAATAGTAGGCGCTGGCAATATACAGCGGATCTGTTGCGCCGAAGGGAGCCGGATCGTCGTGATCCAGTGCCAGCCAGTCAGCGAAATGGAAACCGCCCTTGATCAGATGAGGTCCGCCCTGCGCCTCCTCCTGCTTTCTCTGGTAGTCCACCCAGTCTTTCATCCCGGAGTAGGTCTCCGCAAGCAGCGTCTTATTCCCATAGTGGAGATAGGTGTTCCAGGGTATGATCACCCCGGCATCCGCCCATGGGCAGGATCCGTATTCGGACACCATTCCCTCTTTGATCCGGGGTACCACGTTGGGAACCGCACCGTCCAGGATGCTCTGCTCCGCTCTCACATCCCACAGATATTTCCGATAGAATGCAGGCATATACAGACTGTAGCAGGCTGTCTCAGAAATAGCCTGGGCGTCTCCAGTCCATCCCAGTCTCTCATCCCTCTGCGGACAGTCCGTGGGGACATCCAGCAGGTTATCCTTCATCCCCCAGAGCGCATTGGAGAAAAGCTGGTCCACTTTCCTGTTCCCGGTCTCGATCCAGCCGATCTGATCAAAATCGCTGCGGAGGTGATATGCCGTAAACATCTCCCCTGTGACCTCACAGGGACAGTCCACCTTCATGTACCGGAATCCATAAAACGTAAAGTGAGGGCGCACATGCGCCTTTTTTCCATTGGAAATATAGGTAAACTCGGTCTTTGCAGTCCTCAGGTTGTCGTGGTAGAACTCGCCCTGCTGAAGGATCTCGCCTGCAGTTAGTGTGATCTGCGTCCCCTCCGGGAAATCACAGTCAAATTCCACCCATCCGGTCAGGTTCTGTCCGAAATCCAGCACTGTATCTCCCTTTGGCGTATGGATCATATCTTTTACGGCAAAGGAATCTTTCTTACGGATTGGCAGGCTGAGCCGGTCGCAGATCTTCCCGCAGCGCTCCGGCGCTTTCAGAATGACTCCGCCCTCTGCATCCATGTTCTCTCTTCTGGCGTCATACTTCTCTCCGTCGTAGATATTATTGAAAATAACAGGAGAAGGACAGGTTTCCCAGGTGTCATCGGTACAAACAACGCACTCCCTTTTCTCCTCTGTTTTCACATACATCTCCGCGATGGCATAGAGGCGGTCGCCGTAAAGGTTCGTGTATCCTCCGTCGAATCCCAGTCTTCCCTTGAACCAGCCCTCTCCCAGAAAGATGCTGATCTCATTTTCTCCCTGATGAAGAAGATCCGTCACATCATAAGTCTGTGTCTGAAGATGGAAATCATAGGAGTGATATCCCGGAGCCAGGAACTCGTCTCCCGCCTTCTTTCCGTTGATATAGCATTCATATACTCCAAGCCCGCACATATAAAGTCTTGCCTCTCCGGGCTTTTCCACTGTAAATCTCTTTCTCAGGATCGCGGAGGACGTCTCATTTTCCGGGGAGATCCACTGTCCCAGCCACTCCTCGTCCATCTTTCCGGTCTCAAAGCGGCTCGTCTCCTCCGCTTTCTCTCCGTTGTCCGCCTCAACAGTGACTTTCCATTCATACTGAGCTGCCGGCTTCAGTTTCACCTCTACCGGAACACGGAAATCCAGACTGTCCGCCTGGGTATCCTCTCCACTGTCATAGATGCATTTTTTATTCTCAAAGATCTCTATCCTTGCCCACTTCTGCCTTTTCGCATCCCCTGCTTCCCCGACAGTCCAGGACAGACTTAAAGGGGTGACCTGAAAGCCCAGAGGCTCGACAAGATTATTGACACGCATATTTGTTATCTTCATGATATCCTCCTTCTTCTGTCTCTGGATACTATTTTAAAAAAATATCCCGTAGAAGACCACGTGTTTTTTTCTCAGAAATCCGACATTTTCTAACCCGTGTGTCCCCTCCGGGATACTCTTTTTATTTTCTTTTCCGTCTCCGCCCGGTCACTCTCTCCCGGAGCCGGCTTTGTTTCCGCAGCAGATCAGCACTTCCTTCCCACGGAATGCAAAGCCATACTTTCTGATCCGTTCCGCCGGGATCCCATTCTCTTCCAATTCTCTTGTATAGTCTTTCTCCTCAATCTGCTTCAACGCATTTTCTGCTGTATCCTCCAGTGTTTTCTCCTTCCTTGGATTAAAAACCTTAAATTCCATGACTGCGGCATCCAGATCATTTCCATAAGGCATGAGCATTACATCATATCTCCCAAATCCGCTTTCCCTGTTTGAGGTCAGCCTGTATTTATCTGACAGCTCTACCATCATCCCAAGGACAAAGCCATGATAGAACTTTTCCGGCTCCGCATGCTCCGGATCCCCTGCGGTATCAAAGAAACTAAACATTCCTCGCGCCACTCGGTTCATAAACTCATTCATCGCTTCCACATCCCCCTCAAGGAATGCACGGAGAAATCCATTATAGCTGGAGGCTGCCGGCGCAAACCAGTTTTTTACCATGCGCCGGAACATGACCTGAACCTCAAAATTCGTCATTTCCAGCGTATATACCTGCTTCCAGTCTCCATACCCGGACTGGATGGTTTCCACTTCTTTTACCGCCAGATAGCCGCTTGCCAGAAGGAGACTCCATATAGCGCTTTCATCCAGATCGAGCTGATCATAGACGATCTGTTCGTCTATTTCCGACCGGACCGAGCCACCTTCAAGAAGAGTCTGGAATTCTTCCTTTACCTTCCCGGTCCCTTCACGGATCAGTTTCCCGACAAGGCTGTTGCTGCTCGTATTTGCCCAGTAGGGCGCAGTCTTTCCTTCCTTCAGGAAATTAAGGATAGACCACGGATTATACATGTCCGCTGTATTCCCAAATGTAAATCCGTCATACCAGTGCCTTACTTCATCCGCCCTGTCAGTCAGACCGAATTCTTTCAGGGAAGCGTCAACTTCTTCTTCCGTAAAGCCAAACGAGGTTTCATATTTTTCTGTGGTTGTCGTCACTATCCGCAGATTATTCAGATCAGAGAAGACAGATTGGCATTGAGTGCTTAGCGAGGTATTTTCGAGCTTAGCAGGAAAGCCCACCTCGTCCACTTGGCGAGGTGTTTTCGAGCCTAGTGGCGAGGGTGCTGCATTTATCCTGGTGATCCCGGTCATCAGGGCGCGTTCAAGATACGGATTCGTCTTAAATGTATTATTAAGCAGGTTTCTGGTGAAATTAACGATCTCTTCCCAATATCCGTTGACATAGGCCTCCTGCATGGGCGTGTCATATTCATCCAGAAGAATGATCGTCTTCTTTCCAAAATAACGGCACAGATAATCCGAAAGGTTTCTGAGCGAAACCGCCGCCGTGCTATCGTCCATATCTGCCTTCACAGAGCGATAATACTCTTTTTCCTTTTCATTCAGAAGCGTTCCCTCTGTCAGATATTCATATCTGTTGTAAATTTCTTCTATGATCCGGCAGAAATGTTCTCTTGCAGACAGAAAGGTATTGTCCTTTATCCCTGCAAACGTCAGAAAGATGACAGGATAGCTCCCCTGCAGCGCGCGGAATCTCTCATCCTCCCATATCTGCATGCCTTCAAATAAATCCTTCCTGCCGGCGTACGCTGTTGAAAAAAACTTTTCCGTCATGCTCAGGTTCAGCGTTTTCCCAAAGCGCCTTGGTCTGGTGATCAGCGTTACGATGTCACCGGCTTCCCACCATTCCTTTATAAATCCTGTTTTGTCCACATAGAAATAATCATTCATCCGGACCGTCTCGTAATCCTGATGCCCGATTGCTGCCGTTCTCGCCATATTACAGCCGCCTTACATTGGAAGGAATTTCAGAGGATGATTTCTCCCTGTTCAAAAATGTGATAGATAGTTTCTATTATCCGGAAAATCCCCTTCTCGGTGACGTTATATGGGAGGGAAAAGAAGGGGCTGTTTATACCAGAAGTAAAAATGATTATTCTCCTGCTCTGCCATGTTGTTACAATTTTGGGCGGAAAGGTGCGGTATTCTGCTCTTATCAGTTGCTCGGATCTAATCCGTTTAACATAGTTGTCTGTCTGCACAATTATACAAAGGATGACCGAGAAAGGAATACACTTTACGATTTTGAAGTTGTGGAAATCTTTTCTTTAATTGCCTGTTATATTGACCCACACGGTGCTATGGAAATGCTGGAAAAGATGCGGAGATATTGGAACTCTGTGCCGAAGAAACGGATTGACATCAGTTCTTGGAGCAGGGTAATCTGTATGCTGGTCAGAAAGACCAGCGAGTCCCCCACTGTCACCTCTGCATTCCGAAAGAGATATCCAAACTTGTTAGCGCTGCGCCCCATAACTACTATAAAAGAAAGGAATCGACGCGGTCAGGCAAGAGCATGGTTAAATTCATATAATCGAGATTATCTGTTAGTGCAGGGAGAGTTCGTTCGGTTCGGATATATGTCTTTGGAAGAGTTCTGTGAACAGAATGGCGGATTTGTAATAGATGACAGTCCCGGCATGTTTGAGGATAAAGGATTCGAAGTGATTGAAATATTGATCCGGGAACTTTATGAGGGATTCTTTGATTTTACATACGGTATGCCAACCAGAAAGATAATCTCGAACGAGCGAGCCTCATATCACGGGATGGCTACACTATTCCGCCGCAGCCCCGTATTGGTCAATAACTGGGGAGTCACTGTCCGTTATGAAGTTCGCGAACTTTATCTGAAGAGGTCTGCTTTCCACACAAACGGATTTTATAACTCACTTTCCACTTATGTGCATGAAATGTGTCATCAATTTGGCGGAGATTCTTCAAATGCATTCAGCACCGGATTAACTTATGCAATGGAAATCCTCCTGCAGGGTACAAAGCTGATCGAAGAATATAAAAAGAAGTGGGAAACAATTTTTTCTGCAGAGAATGATATTTCTAAAAAGGACTAAAAAGACTCACCAGCTCTCCTGTTCTCTGTAGTATTTCCGGTATCTCGCCGGCGTCGTCCCCATATACTTCCGAAAGATCCGGATGAAATAACTCTCCGTTGAGAAGTGCAGGTATTCGCTGATCTCCGATATTGTATACTCCGAATAGATCAGCATATGTCTTGCCGCCTCCACCCGCTCTTTCTGGATATAATCCACAAAGGACATTCCCGTCTCTTTCTTAAATGTCCTGGAGAGATGGCAGGGGCTGATCCCCACCTTTTTTGCCGCGCTTTCCAATGTGATCTTCTCGTGAAGATGAATATGGATAAAATGGATCACATTCTCCGTCACAGTACTGTAATGCTTCTTCCCTTTCTCCGCCACCGCACAGGTAAATTCCCGCACTGCCTTCCGATATAGCTGATCGATCTCCCCCAGATTCGTACAGGCCTCCCCGTTCTGGATGTAACTGTCGCTCATGGCATAGGCTGTCTCTTCCGGAAGTCCGCCGTCCATCGCGGACCGGGTAAACAGAGTGATGGCAGAGATAAACATGTTCTTCGCGTTGCGCAGTTCATCTCTGGAAAGAATCCCCATAGTGCCGTCCGGCGGAATCGCCATCACACGTTCGATCTCATCCACACGCCCTTCTGAGATCACCCGGTGACGCTCTTTCTCATGGGCATAGGACATGTGGGGCTGTGCGTCCTCCCTCCGCCGGAACAGCTGATATTCCCGCAGTATCTCCACTGCTTTGCTCTGATCGTCCATATTGCTCTCCTTCCTGATTTTAGTTCTCCAGTATATTCTCTGAAACCATCTAAATAACTCTGACAAGATTTTACTATATTTCACATGATTTTGCTATATTTAATCTTCTTTCAGTGATAAAGTAATCTCCAGAAAGTTACAGTGTGAACTTTAACACCGGAAAGGAAATGAACCGACTCATTTTCTCTGGCACAACAGATCAAAAAAGAAAGGAAGTTACAACAATGGAACGTAATCTGAAAGAACTTGTAAGCCAGATGACTCTGGAAGAGAAAGCCGGCATGTGCTCCGGTCTGGACTTCTGGCATCTGAAATCCGTGGATCGTCTCGATATCCCCAGCGTCATGGTCAGCGATGGCCCTCACGGTCTTCGCAAGCAGGATGACAAGGCAGATCACCTCGGCATCAACGAGAGCATCAGGGCAGTCTGCTTCCCTCCCGCTGTCTTAAGCGCCTGCTCCTTTGACCGCGATCTGCTGAGGGAACTGGGTGACACTGTGGGAAAAGAAGCACAGGCGACCGATGTGTCCGTCGTTCTGGGACCTGCCGTAAATATCAAGAGATCCCCTCTCTGCGGCCGGAACTTTGAATATTATTCCGAGGATCCTTACCTCGCCGGTGAGTCCGCCGCCGCGTTCATCGACGGTGTCCAGTCTCATCATGTGGGGACTTCCATCAAACACTTTGCCGCCAACAATCAGGAACTGAACCGGATGAGCTGCTCCTCCGAAGTCGATGAAAGGACGCTCCGCGAGATCTACCTTCCTGCATTTGAGACCGCCGTGAAAAAATCTCAGCCCTACACCGTTATGTGCTCCTACAATAAGATCAACGGGACCTATGCGTCCGAGAATCCCTGGCTGCTGACCGAAGTGCTCCGGGATGAGTGGGGATTTAAAGGCTATGTCATGTCAGACTGGGGCGCTGTCAACGAAAGAGTTCCGGGACTCAAAGCCGGACTCGACCTGGAGATGCCTGCATCTGGAGGGATGACTGACAGGGAGATCGTTGCGGCAGTCAAGGACGGTTCTCTTGATGAATCCGTCCTTGACCAGGCAGTGGAACGGATCCTCCGGATCACATTTACCTGGCTGGACAACAGAGAGAAACAGAATCTTACCCTCGAAGCAGACCACGAGACTGCCCGCAGGATCGCAGAGGAGTCCATGGTCCTTCTGAAAAACGAGAACGTTCTCCCTCTGAGTTCTTCAGAAAATGTCGTATTCATCGGTGGATTTGCGAAGAAACCGCGCTATCAGGGAGGCGGAAGTTCTCACATCAACAGTTTCCGTGTGGACAGCGCGCTGGAGACAGTCAAAGGCATCGCTGAGGTCTCCTATGCGGAAGGGTTCTCTTCCTCGAAAGACTTCTATGACGAGAAACTGGCGGCAGAGGCTGTAGCGGCAGCGAAAAAAGCAGACAAGGCAGTCATCTTCGCAGGACTTCCCGACAGCTTCGAGTCCGAGGGATATGACCGTCCCCACATGCGTCTCCCGGAGTGCCAGGACCGTCTGATCTATGAGATCGCAAAAGTTCAGCCGAATACTATCGTCGTCCTCCACAACGGCTCTCCGGTGGAGATGCCCTGGAAAGATGATGTGAAAGGACTGCTGGAGGCTTATCTGGGCGGACAGGCAGGCGGCTCTGCTGTCGTAAACATCCTCTACGGAAAGGTCAACCCGTCCGGTAAGCTGGCGGAGACTCTGCCCATCAAGCTCTCTGACAATCCGTCCTACCTGAACTTTGCAGAGAAGGAAAAAGTAAACTACAGCGAGGGCGTTTTCGTGGGATACCGCTATTACGACGCAAAAGAAATGGAGGTGGCATTCCCCTTCGGACATGGCCTCTCCTACACTACCTTCAAATACAGCAATCTGAAGCTGGACCGCACAGAGATGACGGATCAGGATACGCTGACTGTTTCCGTCGATGTGACAAACACCGGGGACCGGGCCGGAAAAGAGGTCGTACAGCTCTATGTCAGTGATCTGACCGGAACGGTCAGAAGACCGGTAAAAGAACTGAAAGGATACGAGAAAGTTTCCCTTGAGCCGGGCGAGACGAAGACAGTCACAATGATTCTTGATAAAAGGAGTTTCGCGTGGTACAATACCGACCTGCATGACTGGTATGTTTCTTCCGGAGATTATGAGATACTGATCGGGGCTTCCTCCCGGGATATCAGACTGAAAAAGATAGTACATCTCGTAAGTACACGGCTTCTTCCTCTGCATCTTACATTAAACACCCCTCTCGGGGAGCTGATTGCAGATGACAGAACAAAGGAATTCGGTCTGTTCCTGAAAAAGAAGATGGATGAATTCTTTTCTCCGGTCAGTTCTGCTGTAAACCTCAGCGATGATGAGTCTGGTGAAGATCCCATGGGCGATGCCATCGTTGCTGCTACCCCGGTCCGCAACGTAGTCTCCTTTGGACTTATAAGTAAAGAAGACCTTGTTAAAAAACTGAAAGAACTTAGTTCAAAATAAAAAATGAAAAAGATCCGACAAAGTGCTTATTTCTCAACAGCACCCTGTCGGATCTTTCTTATGTTCATTTTATTTTCTTTACTCATCTTCCCGTGTACCTCTGGCTACAGTTTATCTCATTGCACGGTACAACAGGTACGGGGAAACATTTCCGTTCATCATAAGAAGTCCTGCATTGATCATCTCTGCATTCTCTGTAAAATATTTTCTGATTCTTTCCATAAGTGAAGTTTTCTCTTCTCTTCCTGCATAACCTTTCTGACTTACTGCGATTGTACTCATATATCATCTCTCCTTTATTGAATCTCTTTGTTTTCTCTTTACGCCTATTATAATAGCGCTTTAAAGTTCATAAAAAAAGTCAGTTTTTTGACCTTTCCTAAGTCAATATTGACTTTTTCTTCTTTTTTCTGTACTCTTTATCTATATAGCAGCATTCTGCCATCCTGCTTTTTTTCAGCATAACAGCAGGACTACTTCTTATCAGGGAGATGATCATATGGAACAGCCATACTACGAAACTTTTCAGGAAATCAGCGATCTGGGGATCCAGCTCGCCTATTCCACGGCGCCGGGCGGATATCATCCGCTTCACTGGCACGAGGAGATCGAACTGCTCTACCAGCTCAACGGAGAGGCAACGATACAGATTGAAGGGAAAAAATATCACATTCCGAACAAACACCTGACAGTGGTCGATTCCGGACTGGTGCACAGCACCTATACCTATACAGATACCTCCATGTTTATCTGCGCGCATATTTCCCGCAAATACATGGAGCGATATCTTCCCGACATTGAGCTTTATCAGATCCACTGTATCCCCGACGACCTGACGGATGAGCAGTTTCCGGAATATCGTAAGATCTGCCAGATGCTGGAAGACCTCACAAGGATCTACATTGAAGATGCCTCTGCATTTCTTATGGAAGCGGAAGGGATCATCATGCAGGTTCTCGCGCATCTGATCCGCCATTTCTCCACTCACGCGGCTGCCAAAGTCACTGCCACGGACCGGCTGACCGTGGACCGGATCCGGGAGATCATCACTTACGTGGAAGAACATTTCGCGGAACAGATCTCCCTTCAGGATATCGCCGATCATCTTGGACTTGGAAAAGAGTATTTCTGCCGGTTCTTCAAGAAAAACATGGGTATGTCCTTCCTACAGTACGTCAATGAAGTCAGAGCATCCCACATATATCAGGATCTGATCCGCACTGACGCGCCTGTCTATGAGATCGCGGAGAAGAACGGATTTCACAACCAGAAGCTGTTCAACCGGACATTTAAGATCTTATATGGCTGTACACCTTCCTCGGTCAGAAAGACAGAAAAGAGCGGCTTGCCATGGCCTTAACGGTCACGACATGCCGCTCTCTATCATTTCTGTCAGCTTCTTTGGACGAGGATATAATAATTCTCAGAATATGAGATTACTCAGTCTCAGAAAACTGATCCTTTCCTACTCCGCACAGCGGACAGAGGAAATCATCCGGCACATCTTCCCATTTTGTGCCCGGTTCGATCCCGTTATCCGGATCTCCTGCCGCTTCGTCATAAATGTATCCGCATACATCGCACACATATTTTTTCATCTTGTCTTACCTCCTGTTTTTTCTGCAGGGCAAAACCATCTCAGATCCTGCCCCTGTTCCTTTTGGGAAAGCTTCTCTTTCCTGTTCCCCATAATACCATAACTGTCTCTCTTTTTCAACGCACTGCCGCAAAAATCATTCTTGCCCACCCTTTTTTTCAGTTGAAGCATTATCCTCCCTGAGTCCGAGTATGCCGTTGATCAGGATCTTAACATCGTCAATTATATAGTCGAAAGCCCCAGCCTGGCACATATTTATCAGCACCATGCCAATCGGGACTGTCAGGATCATCCATAGCACGCCTCCCATTCTGTATCCTACATAAAGGAGAAGAAGCGTCACAAGAGGGTTCAGTCCCACACTGTCCCCTACCAGTTTCGGCTGCAGGAGCTGATGCACGACCTGAGTGATCACATAGATGATCACCAGTGCGGCTGTGGTCCTGTAGTTCCCCATAAAAAACTCATAGAGCGCCCAGGGGATCATCGCTGTCCCTGTGCCGAAAAACGGCAGAAAATCGAGGAAGGCAATGAGGAAGGCCACCAGTACAAAATACCGCACATTCAGGAAAGCCAGCCCAACCAGAAGGATCAGAAAAACAAATCCCATGATCTTAAACTGCGCTTTGAAGTACCCACCGACCGCATACTTCAGATTATCCATCACCAGCGTCATGCGCTGTTCCACGGCTTTGGGAGCGGCCTTTCTAAACCAGTTAATCACCTCTTCTCTCTGCACAGTAAAGAAGTAGGCGGACATGACCGCGACAATGAACGAGATCAGATAATAGGGGACCCGTTTGGCAAAATTTCCCGCAGCTGTCATTGTCGGCTCACTGATATTTGACACAAGATTTCCCATATACTGATCCAGATTCTCTACAGCCGTGTTCCATCCGTTCTGTATTCCTTCCGGCAGCCGTGCAAAAAGGCCTGACAAGGTACCCCCGATCTGTCTCAGACCGGTCTCAAGCTGCGCGTACAGCTCCGGGAAATTCTGAATCAGATCTCCCACCTCTGAGACAACACGGCTGATCGCAAAATAGATCACAAGAACGATCAGCACCAGAACAAGGATAACGATCAGTGCGGATCCCAGCTTTTTCACGATCTTCAGCCTTTTCTCCAGCCAGTTCACCAGAGGAGCCGCAATGGATGCAATGATCCATCCGATCACAAAAGGCATCAGAAAAACTATAAGTCTGAGTCCGATCAGAACAAATGCCGCAGTGGCAAGAAGGCTGAACAACAGTCTGAGTGCCACCTGCCAGTAGGGTCTTCCGTTCTCCATACCCTTCCTCCTTAATCACATGAAAGACTTTCTTTTTCATCACAGAGATATTCCGTCTCGATCAGTTCCCATATCTCGTCCCGTCCCTGCTTTGTCGCAGAGGAGAACGGAATCATCTTCGTCCCGGGGAGCAGTTTCAACCCATCCCGGAGCATCTTCAGATGCTTCTGCACCTGACTTCTTTTTATCTTGTCCAGTTTTGTTGCGATTATGACCGGCTGGAATCCCTGTTCCACGACCCATTGATACATCATCTTGTCGTTTGCCGACGGCTCATGCCGGATATCAATGAGAAGGAATACAGCTTTGAGCTGTTCCGAGCCGTGGAGATACCCTTCGATCAGTTTTCCCCACTGGGCCCGTTCCTTCTCGGAGACCTTTGCGTATCCATAACCAGGAAGGTCCACCAGATACATCACATCGTTGATATTATAGAAATTTATCGTCTGGGTTTTCCCGGGCGTCGCGGAGATTCTTGCATAGGCTTTCCGGTTCATCAGGGCGTTGATGAGAGAAGATTTTCCTACATTTGATTTTCCCGCAAAGGCAATCTCCGGCTTCTCATTTTTCGGCAGCGGGCTTGTGATCCCGCAGACCGTTTCCAGGTTTATATTTTTGATTACCATACTGTCCTCCTGTACCAGCACCTGCCGCTCAGTCAATGAGCGCCGCTTTCAGAACCTCGTCCATATTTTCCATATAATGTATCTCAAGACCTTTTGTGATCTCGGAAGACAGTTCCTCCACGTCCGCCCGGTTGTCCTTCGGGACGAGCACTGTCCTGATCCCGGCGTTCTTCGCCGCCAGAAGTTTTTCTTTCAGTCCCCCGATGGGAAGAACTCTTCCCCGGAGCGTGACCTCTCCTGTCATGGCAAGGTCTGCGCGCACTTTCCTTCCGGTCACCGCCGACAGCATGGCCGTAGCCATCGTGATCCCGGCAGAAGGGCCGTCCTTGGGCACCGCTCCCTCCGGGATATGTACGTGGATATCATGCTTTTCAAAGAAATCTTCCGCGATATCAAACCTGCTGCTGACCGAACGGATATAGCTGATCCCTGTCTGTGCGGATTCCTTCATCACATCCCCCATCTGACCTGTCAGCATGATCTCACCTTTTCCCGGCATGACGTTCACTTCAATCTGAAGTGTGTCTCCTCCCACGCTGGTCCACGCAAGTCCTCTTACGATCCCGGTCTCCGGCTCCGGATTAGCCATCTGGTAACTGTACTTCTCTTTTCCCAGAAATCTGTGGATATTCCGGTCTGTCACCGCGATCTTCTTCCGATTCGTTGTGAGGATCTCTTTTGCCGCCTTTCGGCAGACATTTCCGATCTCCCTCTCGAGCTGACGGACGCCGGCTTCCTTCGTATAGTTCCGGGCCATCTTCCAGACGGCATTCCTGCTGAAAGAAAGCTGCTGTGCGTTCAGTCCATTGTGCTCCAGCTGTTTGGGGATCAGGTGTTCCATGGCGATATGAAGTTTCTCATTCTCCGTATAGCTGCTGATCTCGATCACTTCCATGCGGTCGAGAAGAGGACGCGGGATCGTCTGAAGTGTATTCGCCGTAGTGATAAACATAACCTCTGAGAGATCCAGCGGAACCTCCAGATAATGATCTCTGAACTTACAGTTCTGTTCACTGTCCAGGACCTCCAGAAGAGCAGAGAACGTATCCCCTTTATAGTCTGTGCTGACTTTGTCGATCTCATCCAGCAGCATGACCGGGTTTTTCACACCTGCCATGCGGATCCCGTTGGCGATCCTTCCAGGCATCGCCCCGATATAAGTCTTTCGATGTCCCCGAATCTCCGCCTCATCCCGGACTCCTCCCAGGGAGATCCTGACATATTTTTTCTTCATCGCTCTGGCAAGAGACCGTGCGACAGAGGTCTTTCCTGTTCCCGGCGGACCCACGAGACAGAGGATCGGACTCTCACCTTTCTTTGTCAGTGTTCGAACGGCAAGAAACTCCAGAATCCTTTCTTTCACCTGCTCCAGCCCATAGTGCTCCTCCTCAAGAACCTGTTTGGCGTAGGTGATGTCCGCGTTATCCTTAGACGCCTTATCCCAGGGCATTTCAAGGAGTGTTTCAATATAGGTGCGGATCACAGCATTTTCCGATGGCGAGCCCAGCGAACTCTTAAAACGGCTGATCTCCTTGTAAAGCTTCCCTTTCACTTCCCTGGGAGCCTTCAGCTTCTTTACCGCGTTCTCAAACTCTTCCGCGTCGGATATCGTGGAATCCTCGCCGAGCTCTTCCCGGATCAGCCTGAGCTGCTCTCTCAGAATATATTCCCGCTGATGCTTGTCGACCCGCTCTTTTACCTTTCTCTGTATCTCTTCCTTGATATTTATGATCTGAACTTCGTTTACAAGTTTCATGGCCAGCTTCTCATAGCGTTTCCTGAAGTCAATTTCATCAAGGATCTCCTGCTGGTCCATATATGAGATCGGAATATTCGCCGCGATCTCATCCACAAGCTTCTTAAGTCCTGTGATATCCAGAAGCTGCGCCACAGATTCTTTTGACATTTTCCCATTCTTCGCGGCATAGTCAACAAGCATATCTTTCAGGCTTCTCTCCATCGCCTTCACATTGGCGTCGCCAGGGATCTCCAGTCCGGATTCATCAATGAGTTCGACTTCAGCCCTCATATAAGGATCTGTCTGTTCAAGACTGCGGAGGATCCCCCTCTCCTCCCCTGAAACCAGCACTCTTACAATATGCTTCGGCAGTTTGATGAGCTGTTTGATCGTACCCACTGTCCCAACTTCAAAGACATCTTTCTGTTCCGGCTCCTCAGCCTCCATAGATCTCTGTGTGACCATAAAGATCTTCTGTTCTTCCACCATAGCTTCCTGGATCGCAGCGATCGAACGCTCTCTGCTCACATCGAAATGTACTACCATCTCTGGCAGGATCGTTATCCCCCGGAGCGCGACCATTGGAAAACTCTTTATCTCATTATCCATCTTTTCCTGCTTTCCCGATATTCAAAGGGGCCTGACCCCCATGAGCACCGTTTTCAGAATATTCTAAAAACAGGCGGGCACATAGGTATTTCTCCATTGCGCCCGCCCTCTGTACAGAACTCACCGTCCTGTCTTATGCACTCTCTGATGTGAGGAACGAGCGGCGCTCCTCACCATCCCGCTCGTAGAGCGGCTTCCCCGTCCCCAGGACTGCCTCTTTCGTGATGCGGCAGCCTTTGATCGTCTCATCCGACGGAACTGTGAACATGGTATCCATCATGATATTCTCCATAATCGCTCTGAGTCCTCTGGCACCGGTCTTCCTCGCCAGCGTCGTCTCCGCGATCGCATCCAATGCATCTTTGTCAAACTCCAGATCAACTCCGTCCAGCTCAAGAAGCTTCTGGTACTGTTTTACAATCGCACTCTTTGGCTCCGTGAGGATCCGGATCAGCGCTTCTTTGTCCAGCAGGTCCAGAGAAACCGTGACCGGAAGTCTTCCCACAAGTTCCGGAATCAGCCCGAATTTGACAAGATCCTGTGGCAGCGCCTCGTGAAGGAGCACATCCATATCATACTCGTGCTTCGTGGCAATCTCCGCATTAAAACCGATGGACTTTCTGTCCAGACGGGTCTCAATGATCTTGTCGATCCCCTCAAACGCACCCCCGCAGATAAACAGAATATTGGTCGTGTCAATCTGGATCAGTTCCTGATGGGGATGTTTTCTTCCTCCCTGCGGAGGAACGGAAGCGACTGTTCCCTCTATGATCTTGAGAAGTGCCTGCTGTACGCCCTCCCCGGACACATCCCTGGTGATGGAGGGATTCTCGGATTTTCTTGTAATCTTGTCAATCTCGTCAATATAGATGATCCCGTGCTCCGCACGCTCAATATCTCCATCAGCGGCCTGGATCAGCTTCAACAGGATATTCTCCACATCTTCGCCTACGTATCCTGCCTCAGTGAGCGCTGTCGCGTCCGCGATCGCGAACGGAACATTTAAAAGCTTTGCCAGTGTCTGGGCCAGAAGCGTTTTTCCGCACCCGGTCGGTCCCAGCATCAGAATATTACTTTTCTGAAGTTCCACGCCGAGATCCTGATCTGCCAGGATCCTCTTATAGTGATTATATACGGCCACCGAAAGCACCTTTTTCGCCTCATCCTGACCGATCACGTAATCATCCAGAAAAGACTTAATCTCTTCAGGAGTGAGAAGATTAATATCATCCAGTGCCCTCCTGTCGTTATAATCCAGCTCTTCCTCAATGATCTCCGAGCAGATCGCGATACACTCATCACAGATGTAAGTGCCGTTTGGCCCTGCGATCAGTTTGCGCACCTGCGCCTGGGTCTTATTACAGAATGAACACCTTACGATATCATCCATCATTTTTCCTGCCATAAATGTCACCTCATACAACCAGTTAGTGGCTTGCAATCACTTCGTCTATCAGTCCGTATTCCTTCGCCTCTTCAGCAGACATGAAATTGTCACGCTCTGTATCGGCCTGGATGACCTCCAGCGGTTTTCCTGTGTTGGCCGCCAGGATCTCATTTAATTTCTTCTTCGTACGGAGAATGTGCTCTGCCGCGATCTGGATCTCCGTTGCCTGTCCCTGTGCGCCGCCGGACGGCTGGTGGATCATAATCTCTGCATTAGGAAGAGCAAATCTCTTTCCTTTCTTTCCTCCGGACAGAAGGAAAGCACCCATGCTTGCAGCCATTCCGATACACACTGTGGAAACATCGCATTTGATGTACTGCATCGTATCATAGATAGCAAGTCCCGCCGTAACGGAACCGCCCGGGCTGTTGATATAAAGCTGGATATCCTTATCCGGATCGTCCGCCTCAAGGAAAAGGAGCTGTGCCACAACCACGCTTGCGGACACATCGTTTACTTCTTCTCCCAGGAAGATGATCCTTTCTTTTAAAAGCCTGGAGTAGATATCATAGGAACGTTCTCCGCGGCTTGTCTGCTCAATGACATAAGGTACTAAACTCATATATCTTCCTTCTTTCTTCTTTGTCCAACAAAAGGTGCACCGTCCGCGGCACACCTTTTGCGATCAATTTTTCTCAATTAACCTTCTACAGCTGCCTCTGTGATCAGAGTCACTGCATCCTGAACTGCAATGTCCTCTTTCATCTGTTTTCTCTCGTTCTCACCCATGAACTCTTTGAGTTTGTCAACTTCCATCTGATAGGACTCAGCCATCTTTGTGAGTTCCTCCTCGAGACGCTCATCCGACACCTCAATGTTCTCAGCGGCAACGATCGCCTCCAGAACAAGTCTTGTTCTGATCCGCTTCTCAGCCTGAGGCTTCAGTTCTTCTATCAACTTCTCTTCTGACTGGCCTGTGAACTGGATATACTGCTCCAGCGTCATGCCCTGCTGCATAATGCGGCGCGCGAAATCATCTGCCATCTGCCTTGCCTGAAGATCAACCATAGGCTCGGGAAGATCAATCTCAGCATTCTCCACAGCCTGCTCTACGGCCTGGTTTTCCTTCTTCTCTTTGCCTTCGCGCTCTTTGCGCTCTTTGATCTTTCCTTTTACCTCTGCCTTATACTGGTCAACGGTCTCGCTCTCTTCAGATACATCGGAAACGAACTCGTCATCCAGCTCCGGAAGCTCTTTCGCCTTGATCTCATGTACTGTGCATTTAAAGACAGCGTCTTTTCCTGCAAGATCTTTTGCGTGATAATCCTCCGGGAACTTCACATTGACTTCCATCTCTTTTCCGATCTCAGCGCCGATCAGCTGCTCCTCAAATCCCGGAATAAAAGAACCGGAACCGATGGTAAGCGGATAGTTTTCGCCCTTTCCGCCCTCGAACGCCTCTCCGTCAACGAAACCTTCAAAGTCGAGCACTACCTGGTCTTTATCCTGTACCGCTCTGTCTGTGACGTCGATCATCCTTGCATTGCGCTCGCGCTCTTTATCGATCTCCTCGTCAACTTCTTTCTGTGTCACTCTTGTGGAAACCTTATCCACTTTCAGTCCCTTATATTCGCCCAGCTTAACTTCCGGCTTTACTGCAACTTCAGCTGTAAAGATGAAGGGCTTTCCTTTCTCAAGCTGTTTGACCTCGATCTTCGGCTGAGATGTGATCTCAAGTCCGCACTCATCATAAGCATTTCCATATGCCTCTGATATCATATGATTTGCAGCCTCATCATAGAACACTTCCGGTCCGTACATCTTCTCGATCATCTGACGCGGAACCTTTCCTTTACGGAATCCCGGAAGGCTGATCCTGCTGCGCTCTTTCAGATATGCAGCCTGAAGAGCTTTCTCAACATCTTCTGCTGATACCTCGATCGTCAGCCTAGCCATATTATGTTCTAACTTTTCTACCTGTAAACTCATTTTCTTCCTCCTTGATTACGCAAATTCATCCTTTGCACTCATTAAAGCAGTATAGCACACAAACCCGCATATTTCCAGTGTTTTTTCGAGGTTTCCGACAGGTTTCTGCTCAAACCGGCAGCGGTCGGACTCCTAAACCTGGTATACAATGGATTTTCTCACTTCCTCTGCATTGTCTTCTCCGCACAGGATCGCCGTAAGCCTGAGGGCAAACGGGATCGCCACGCCCATTCCGCGTCCTGTTGTGATATGTCCGTCTGTCACGACCGGAACCTGCTGCACGTCCGCTCCATCCAGTTTATCTTCGAACCCCGGATATGAGCACGCCTTCTTTCCTTTCAGCATGCCCAGTCCGCCCAGGATACTGGGTGCAGCGCAGATGGCAGCAATATTTCTTTTCTCTCTGTCAAACTTCCTGAGGAGTTCGTTCAGTCCCTCATGCTCTTTCAACGTCAGTGTACCCGGCATTCCTCCGGGAAGGACCAGCATATCAGCCTCTCCTGCCTCTTTCGCATCAAACAGGCAGTCGGCCTGGACTCCGATATCATGGGATCCTCTGATTGACAGACTCTCCGTCACAGACATCATGGTCACATCGACTCCGGCCCTGCGAAGGATATCCACGACCGTAAGACCTTCAATCTCTTCAAAACCGTCAGCTAAAAAAACAAAGACTTTCATGTATCCGTTCCTCCTGTCTTAAATATGATCAGTTTCCGCTGCTTTTCAGTCTATCAAAAGACCTCCCCAAATGCAACGGTTTACAATTTTTTCATCTCGTATTATGATTGTTACAGGTTACCGCGAAAAGGAGGCGCTTTAATATGGAAATAGAACGAAAATTCCTCATCACTTCCACAGAGACTCTTCCCTTTGATCCAGAAGACTTTCCGAGCCGTCAGATCGAGCAGGGCTACCTCTGCACCTCGCCGGTCGTGCGGATCCGCAGGGATAATGACAATTATTTTCTCACATACAAATCAAAAGGGCTGATGGTGCGGAACGAGTACAATCTCCCCCTCACACCCGAATCCTATGCCCATCTCCGCGCAAAGGCGGACGGCCGTATCATCACAAAGACAAGATATATGATCCCTGTTGAAAAAGGGCTCACTCTGGAACTTGATATTTTCCACGGTGACCTTGCTCCTCTCATCCTTGCAGAAATCGAATTCCCGGATGAACAGTCAGCCCGCGCGTACCAGCCGCCGGAATGGCTCGGGGAAGATGTGACTTTCTCGGCAGAATATCATAACAGCTCCCTGAGCAGACTGTGATTCAGGACTTTTGTCTACAGCCAGGCAACATTCCGTTGCTTTTATTTAATTTGTTTTCAGTTTGTTGCATATCCCTTTGATTACTGGAAAAATTGATATAATATGACCGATTAATCTAAATGTTTTTCTTGTATTCGGAGGTGTTCCCGTGGCGAACGTGCAACTGGTAGAGAATCTGCGCCGTCTCAGAGACGAACACAATTACACACAGCTCCAGATCAGCAAAAAACTGAACATCTCCCGCCAGGCCTATTCAAATTATGAGACCGGAAAGCGGGTGCCTGATATCGAAACGCTGCTCCGGCTGACCGATATCTACGGCATCAGCCTGGAAGACCTTATTGCCCGGCCATTTACCGGTATGTCGCATATCAGTGCGTCACGGGAGCAAAAAGGACCTTATTCTCCCGGACTCGTGATCAAAAGCGGCGACACCATCTATCTCACAGAGGAAGAGCTGCTCCTGCTGAAATATTACCGCAGGGCTTCCTCTGATGACAAACGGCTTGTCCGCAAGGTACTTAACGTTCCGGATATAAACAGATAGACAAAGTCCAAAACTCTCCGCTGCAGTTTTTCTGCAGACGGAGAGTTTTTCTTTTATTTATATCGTCTTTTCCAGAAGATGATCCATCAGTCGGCATCCCTTTTCTTCGAAGATCCCCGTCTGTCTGCCTGTCTTCTCACTGTATGTATCCGCCGTTCTCACCGCTCCTGTACTGTCATACAGAAGATACGGCACAGGATCCGAGGTGTGGGTCCTCACGCGCACCGGCGTGGGATGGTCCGGAAGGATCATCATACGGAAGTCAATCCCTTTTGCCTCCAGCGCGCTTCTCACCGGCCCCACTATCTCCTCGTCGATCCGCTCGATCGCTGTGATCTTATTCTCACAGCTTCCCTGATGCCCCATCTCATCGGGCGCCTCGATATGTACATAGACGAAATCATATCCATCTTCTGCGAGAGCCTTTACAGCCGCCTGCGCTTTCCCTGAATAATTTGTATCCAGACCGCCGTTTGCGCCCTCAACAATAATGTTGTCCATGTCCGCTCCCACGGCAATGCCCCTGAGCAGATCCACAGCAGATATCATGGCTCCCTTTACTCCGTTCTTTTTCTCGAAAGACATCAGAGCAGGACTGGTGCCTGCGCCCCAGAACCACGCCGAATTAGCTGGATTTTTCCCTTCTGCCCGGCGTTTCACATTGACCGGATGATCTTTCAGGATATCATAGCTTTTCACCATCATATCTCTCAGCACTTCATCCTGGGGCAGATAATCGCCGATCCGCTTTGTCAGGATATCATGGGGAGCTGTCAGCCCCACCACCTTCCCTCTTTTCTGTATGAGGAGATGGCGGTAACTGGTGCCGACATAAAACTCATATCCGTCCCGCTTCAGCCCTTCGCTCAGCGCTTTTACGAGTTCTGCCGCTTCTTCCGTGCTGATCTCACCTGAACTGTGGTCAAGCACATGTCGGTCTTCGTACCGGTCTTCTTCCTCCGAAAGAGTGACCAGATTACAGCGGAACGACACGTCGTCCGGCGCCATGTCCGCACCGATGCTCAGCGCCTCCAGCGGAGACCTGCCTGTGTAATATTCCCTCGGGTCGTATCCGATCACGGAAAGGTTCGCCGTATCACTTCCCGGAGCCATTCCCTCCGGTACAGTCCGAACCATCCCGATCTCGGACTCCTTTGCAAGACTGTCCATGTTCGCAGTGCGTGCCGCCTCCAGGGGAGTCTTCCCGCCCAGCTCATCCAGCGGCTCATCTGCCATGCCGTCACACAAAATCACAATATATTTCATTATTACTGCCTTTCAATCCTGAATCAGTCTTCTGCGCGGATCATATTGAGGATCCTGCTGAAACTCTCTGCCTTTTTCCTGTAGTCGCCCTCTGCCATGGATTCTGTCATATATCCGAATTCATCATCCAGTCCGGGAACGCGCACGATCTTTCCGGGGCCGAAACAGTTCTCTGTCTCGTTTTTTCTCTCATCGGCGCTTCCGCTGATCCTGATAAAGAAGCGTCTGCATGTATCTTCGATCGGTTCCAGTTCCAGTTTCTCGCTCTTCCACATGGTCATGATATTTCTGTGGAGATGTTTCGCCTCATCCACAACGTCCGCAACAACTGCACTTGCCGTGGGGAGTTTGCCTGCTCCGCTTCCGTAAAACATGGCGTCGCCGAGCATATTTCCGCGTACGAAAACAGCATTGAACACGTCATCCACATTGTAGAGAGGATGAGACTTCCCGAGAAGGAAGGGCGCCACGATCGCGTGCAGATGATTCTCATGCCGTTTGCTGGAAGCCAGAAGCTTGATCGTCATCCCCATCTCCTTGGCATACATCATGTCTTTCTTCGTGATCTTTGTGATCCCTTCTGTGTAGATATCCTCGAAGTCAACCTGCTGTCCGGAGATCAGCGAAGAAAGGATCGCGATCTTGCGGCAGGAATCATATCCTTCCACGTCAGCCTCCGGGTTTCGCTCTGCATAGCCTTTTTCCTGGGCTTCCTTGAGCACATCCTCATACTCTGCACCCTCATAGAACATCTTGCTGAGCACATAGTTGGTCGTTCCGTTGAGGATTCCCGTGATCTCCTCGATCTCGTCCGCTGTCATGCAGGAATTGAGCGCGCGGATGATCGGGATCCCGCCGCCCACGCTTGCCTCAAAGAGAAAGTTGATGTCTCTCTCTCTTGCAATGGAGAGAAGTTCCGCACCGTGCTTTGCCACAAGCGCCTTATTGGAGGTGGCAACGCTCTTTCCCGCCTCCAGGCAGCGTTTTACGTAAGTGTAGGCAGGCTCGATACCGCCCATCACTTCTACCACGATCCGGATCTCCGGATCATTTATGACCGTCTCGAAATCGTGGACGATCTTCTCCTGCACCGGATCTCCCGGGAAATCCCTGAGATCCAGGACGTATTTTACATTGATCTCGTCAGCGGCACGCTGGGTGATGATCTTTTTGTTCCTCTCCAGGACTTCCACCACGCCTGATCCTACTGTGCCGTATCCCATCACTGCTATATTTACCATTACTTTCTCCCTTTCTGTGCTTCTGCGTTCATGCTGAGGTATGCATTGATAAACGGATCGATATTTCCGTCCATCACACTTCCCACATTGCTGATCTCTGCATTTGTCCTGTGGTCCTTCACCATCGTGTATGGCTGCATGACATAAGAACGTATCTGGTTACCGAAATTGATATCCTTTACCTCGCCTCTGATATCGGACATCTTTTCCGCCTGTTCCTGCTGTTTCATCATATACAGCCTGGATTTGAGCATCTGCATCGCCTTATCCTTGTTCATATGCTGCGAGCGCTCATTCTGGCACTGCACAACGATTCCTGTGGGCAGATGCGTGATCCTGACTGCGGAGGACGTCTTGTTGATATGCTGTCCGCCTGCGCCGCTGGAGCGGTAGGTATCGATCTTCAGGTCATCGTCATTGATCTCAATGTCAATGTCCTCCTCGATATCCGGCATCACATCGCATGAGGCAAAAGACGTCTGCCGCTTTCCCGCTGCATTGAATGGCGAGATCCTGACAAGACGGTGCACCCCCTGCTCTGAACGAAGATATCCGTACGCATTCTCTCCGTTCACCTGGAACGTAACGCCCTTGATCCCCGCCACATCGCCTTCAAGATAGTCCAGGACCTCCACACTGTAGTTTTTCTTTTCCGCCCAGCGTGTATACATGCGGTACAACATATTGGTCCAGTCGCAGGACTCCGTACCGCCCGCTCCCGCATGGAGCGTGACGATCGCATTGTCCCTGTCATAGGGTCCGGTCAGGAGTGTGCTGATCCGCAGTTCTTCAAATCGTTTTTCAAACTGCTCCAGCTCTTCCTGTATCCCGTCCACGGTCTCCTCGTCTGCCTCCTCCTCACTCATCTCAATGAGAAGGGACATATCCTCATAGTCCGTACAAAGCTTCTCGATCTGTTCCACAGAATCCTGAAGGTTCTTCAGTTCCTTCATCACCTGCTGGGAGGCTTCCGGGTTATCCCAGAATCCCGGTTCTTCAATTCTTTTCTGTAATTCTTCGATCCTTAACTTCTTTGAAGCCAGGTCAAAGTGAATCCCTCAAATCTTTCAGCGGTTCTTCATATGCGCCCAGTCTGGACTTTAATTCTTCTACTAAAACCACCTTGATCACCTCTTTCATAAATAAATATTTATCAGTAAAACGGATCTTCCGCTTCGCTGTCCTTATCAAATCTCAGGCTGTCTGCTTTCTTCCGCAGCACTGTTTGTACTTCTTTCCGCTTCCACAGGGGCACGGATCGTTGGGATAGATCTTCTTCGCCTCACGCTTCTTCGGAGCTCGGACTGCACTGTCGTCCTTGTTTGTTCCCGTCACTTTTGCGACTTCCTCGCGCTCAACCTTCTGCTCCACGCGGATGCGGAACAGGGTCCTCAGCGTTGTCTCTGCGATCATGTTCGTCATCTCTCCGAACATGTCGTATCCCATCATCTTGTACTCAACCAGCGGGTCCCTCTGCCCGTAGGCCTGAAGTCCAATTCCCTGACGGAGCTGATCCATGTCGTCAATGTGATCCATCCATCTCGCGTCGATGACCTTCAGAAGGACAACGCGCTCCACTTCTCGCAGCTGTTCCGCCTCAGGGAACTCAGCCTCTTTCGCCTCGTAAGCCTTCACGGCACGCTCTTTGAGCAGATGCTTGAGTTCCTTCTGACGCATATCCTGACATTCCTCCGAAGTCGGAAGCTGGAGCTGCGGGATCACATTGTGAAGGTTCACGTCAAGACCTTTCAGATCCCACTCGTCAGACTCCGCATCCGGAGCCGCAAAGCGGTCCGTGATATTCTCCACATACTCTGTAATCATGCTGTAGATCGTATCGCGCATACTCTCTCCGTCCAGCACTCTCCGGCGCTCACCGTAGATGATCTCTCTCTGCTCATTCATAACCTGATCGTACTCCAGCAGGTTCTTACGGATGCCGAAGTTGTTGTTCTCAATCTTCTTCTGAGCTTTCTCAATGGCATTGGAAAGCATCTTATGCTCGATCTGTTCGCCGTCCTCAACGCCCAGCGTGTTGAACACACTCATCAGCTTCTCGGAACCGAACAGACGCATCAGATCGTCCTCCAGGGAAATATAGAAGCGGGATTCACCCGGATCTCCCTGACGTCCGGAACGTCCGCGGAGCTGATTGTCAATACGTCTGGACTCGTGGCGCTCTGTGCCGATGATCTTCAAGCCGCCGGCTTTCCGCGCGTCGTCGTCCAGCTTGATATCCGTACCACGTCCGGCCATATTGGTGGCAATGGTGACAGCTCCGTGAACACCTGCGTCCGCAACGATCTCCGCCTCCAGCTCATGATATTTCGCATTCAGCACGTTGTGCGGGATGCCTTCTTTCTTGAGCATCCTGCTCAGAAGTTCGGAAACTTCGATGGTGATCGTACCCACCAGGACCGGCTGTCCCGTCGCGTGAGCTTCCTTCACCGCCTCGATCACAGCATGATATTTTTCCTTCTTTGTCTTATAGACGGCGTCATCCAGATCCACACGCTGCACCGGTACATTGGTGGGGATCTCCACAACGTCCATGCCATAGATGTCACGGAACTCTTTTTCCTCTGTAAGGGCCGTACCGGTCATACCGCTCTTCTTGTCAAATTTATTGAACAGATTCTGGAAAGTGATCGTTGCCAGCGTCTTGCTCTCCCGTTTCACCTTTACATGTTCCTTCGCCTCGATGGCCTGATGAAGCCCGTCCGAATAACGGCGTCCCGGCATGATACGTCCGGTAAACTCGTCCACGATCATTACCTCGCCCTCCGGCGTCACCACATAATCCTGATCGCGGAACATCAGATTGTGAGCCCTGAGAGCCAGGATAATATTGTGCTGGATCTCCAGGTTTTCCGGATCCGCAAGGTTTTCAATATGGAAGAACTTCTCAACTTTCTTCACGCCGTCTTCTGTAAGGTTGACCGTCTTCTCTTTCTCATTGACGATAAAGTCTCCGGTTTCCTCGATATCCTCGCCCATGATGGCATTCATCTTGGAAAATTCTCCGCTGGCCTCGCCCCGTTCTAACTGCCGCGCGAGGATATCACACGCCTCATACAACTTTGTGGATTTTCCGCTCTGTCCGGAAATAATAAGCGGGGTCCTCGCCTCGTCGATCAGGACGGAATCGACCTCATCGATGATGGCGAAGTGCAGCCCTCTCTGTACAAGCTGTTCTTTGTAGATCACCATATTATCTCTCAGATAATCGAATCCGAGTTCATTGTTGGTGACATAGGTGATATCACAGTTGTATGCGGCACGCCGCTCTTCATTATTCATACTGTTCAGCACAACGCCGACAGTAAGTCCGAGAAATTCATGAACCTTTCCCATCCACTCGGCGTCACGCTTTGCCAGATAGTCATTGACCGTGACGATATGAACGCCTTTGCCCTCCAGGGCATTCAGATATGCTGGAAGCGTTGACACAAGCGTCTTACCTTCACCGGTCTTCATCTCGGCGATACGGCCCTGATGCAGGATGATACCTCCGATCAGCTGTACCCGGTAATGTCTCATGCCAAGCGCTCTGGACGCGCCTTCACGCACAACGGCAAACGCTTCCGGAAGAAGATCGTCCAGGGTCTTTCCCTCTTTCAGGCGTTCCTTGAACTCTCTGGTCTTGCCGCGCAGTTCCTCATCCGACAGGGCTTTCATCTCCGGTTCCAGCGATTCGATCCGGTCGACGATCGGGTAGATCCTTTTCAGTTCATTTTCGCTGTGAGTTCCAAAGATCTTTTCTATAAATCCCATTTCCCGTAATTAACTCCTTAAATATATATTTAGTGTCTGACAGACGACACCACTCCGTTTTCCATTCTAGCACTAACTTCCGCCTAATTCAATAAGTTCATATTATGTTAACAATTCTTGATCAACAGTTCAGCCATGAAGCTATTGGGGAGAGAAAATCATGCTCGCATGATTTTTCAAGCAGATAGCTTCATGAACTGAGCGCCAGTCTATGAGCAAAGAAGCGGCGTAAGCCGCAATAAGCACGCAAGTGCGGCTTTGCGAATGGCGCGGGCTGAACTGTTACTTCATCCTTGCAGATGCCCTCAGCCAAAAGGCGCGTTAGCGCTTTTTGGCTGGCACGGCAAGTTTCTCATACGGTATCTTCCCTCCGAACAGGTCCAGCGCGCTCCCGATGGTAAAGTCCAGGCGCCCTCCGCTCACTTCCCGGAACCGGTCCAGGTCTTCCATGGATCCGATTCCGCCCGCGTATGTAACCGGGATCCCCTCCCACCCGGCAAGCATCCTGACCAGTTCTGTCTCCATACCGGATGATCGTCCTTCCACATCCACTCCGTGGATCAGGAATTCGTCGCAGGATACAGCCAGATCATCCAGGATTTCCGGGCACAGTTTCACATCCGTAAACTTCTGCCACCGGTCCGTCACGATATAATATCCGTCTTCTTTCTTCCGACAGCTCAGATCCAGCACGATATGCCTTTTCCCCGCGGCTGCGACCAGTTTCTCAAGGTTGTCCCTGTGGAACGTGCCATCCCTGAACACATAGGACGTGACGATCACATGGCTGGCGCCTGCTTTCAGATAGTCCTCTGCATTGTCCGCATTGATCCCACCGCCGAGCTGCATTCCGCCGGGATAGGCTTCGAGCGCTGACATCGCCTGTGCCCTCGTCTCGTCATAGTATTCCGACCCGGGCGGGTTGAGCAGGATGATGTGCCCGCCTTTCAGTCCGTCTCTCCGGTACAGTCCTGCGTAATACTCCGCTCCCAGCTCAGACGCAAAATTGTCTTTCGCACTGTTCCCTTCATCCCGAAGGCTTCCGCCCACAATCTGTTTTACTTTCCCGTTATGTATATCGATACAGGGTCTGAATCTCATACCTCTCCTCCGTTCTTTCACAAAGAGGACAGGCCCTGATGCAAAAGGGGCTGTCCCCTTTGCATCGGGGCCTGACCCCTTTGCAGACATCTCTTATCTGTTCTCCTGCATATCTTTCTGTGCTCCATTGTCTTCTGTCAGATCATCCGTGGCCTTGTCCACGCCGTCTGTCACATCATCTGTCACATCGTCCACACCGTCTGTCACGTCGTCCACCGCGTTATCGATGATCCCGTCCCCGTCAGTAGCGTCATTGACATTGCTGTTATCCGTATTGTTCTGATTCGTATCGGTCCGGTCATCGGCGTTCTGTGTAGACTGATCAGCTCCGTTGTCCGCGTTATCCCGGCTGCTGCATGCCGCCGTTCCCAGAAGCACAAATGTACAAGTCATAAGCAGAAGTATTTTTTTCATTGTTTTCATAAAAGTATCTCCCTTTCCACAAATATTGTTGTATCACTACTTTCTGCATTTCCAACAATATTTATACAGGATCTACTTAATTTTTTGCATTTCTTCGAAGTTTTTCCATTGCCCTCGCCTCGATCTGTCGCACACGCTCTCTGGTGACATTAAGCATCTTTCCAATTTCTTCCAGCGTATGCGTCTTCCCGTCCTCCAGACCGTACCTGAGCCGGATAACCTGCCGCTCCCTGTCGCTTAAAGATTCCAGCAGTTCTCTGACCTCCTCTTTCTGGACAAGGGTGTTCATCGCCTCCTCCGGCGTCGCCTCAGTCCGGTCCTCAACCATGTCGCCCAGACTGTTCTCTCCTTCCTCTCCCACAGGAGTCTCCAGTGAGACCGGACTCTGAAGGTACGACAGGATCTCTTTGATATCCTTCTCTGTCTTTCCCGGCATCTTCTCCGAGATCTCCTTCGGAAGAGGATCCCTTCCGAGCTCCTGCTGAAGCTCCTTTGAGATCTTCTGCACCTTTTTCATATTCTCAGCCACATGCACGGGAACACGGATCTCTCTGGACTGCTGGTCGATCGCGCGCTGCATGGCCTCCTTGATCCACCAGGAGGCATAGGTGGAGAACCGGTTTTCCATAGTATAGTCATATTTCTCCGCCGCTCGCATCAGCCCCATATTCCCCTCCTGGATCAGATCCATGAGCTGTACGCCCCGGCCGTTGTAATGTTTTGCAATGGAAACCACAAGACGCAAATTCGCCTCTGCAAGTTTTTGTCTCGCGCTCTCGTCTCCCTCTGAGCTCCTGCGCCCCAGTTCCTTTTCTTCCTCCTCGCTCAACAGCGGGATCTGCCCAATCTCATTGAGATAGATCTTCAGCGGCTCTGTCATCATTCCTTCCTGTATGTTCAGTTCATTTTCCATAGTCTCACCCATCCTGCCTTATAGTTTTTCAATAATCTCTCCATTTCTGTATGCCGCAAGAAGTCTTTCCAGATCCAGCACCTGTTCCTTCAGTTCACGTCCGATATCTGTATCGCCTACAAGACAGCGGTCCGTCCTCCTGCTCACGATCACGGTCTCTGAATGGATATCCTTCTCCTTTGCGATCGCCGCCTCCGTGGATTCAAAAGGTTCAAGGGCCACAAGTCTGAGCCCGTATGAATTGTAGATCAGAGTATAGCCCGCAATCCCCGTTTCCTTCTGATATGCCCTGGAGAATCCCCCATCGATGACCAGGACTTTTCCGCCGCATTTGACCGGACTCTCACCGTCTTTTGTCTTTACCGGCACATGCCCGTTGACGATATGGGCTTTCCCCGGATCCAGCCCGAACTCCTCCAGGACCCGTTCGATCACTTCCTCGTCCTCCAGAAATGTATAATATGGATTCTTTTTCTCCACATGGGTCTCTTTCTCCGCCAGGAAATATCTTTCAAATGTAGCCATCTTGTTCTTTCCAAAAAGGGGAGAACAGGGGTGGAGCCATATGTACCACATAATATCCTTCCCATCCTGTCGTTCCTTTTCATCCAGGGCGAAAAACCCTTTTCTCACATAACTGTCCAGCACGTCGTACAGCTCTTTTCCCTTATATTTCTTCCCGAACACAGAGACTTCCTTCAAATTCCCTTTCTGATCAAGAGGAACGCATCCATGATAGAGCAGATTGTCGTTAAACACCTTGTAAAGCCCTCCCTTTGACAGCAGGAAACGCATATGCTGCTGAAGCTTCCCACAGCCGAGAAATGCCCGTTCCAGCCGGTCCATAATCTCCTGTTCCTCCGTGCTGAGAGCATAGGGATCTGAGGGATCTACAGTCGGAAAGTTATCATCCAGCAGTCTGTACTCCTTTTCCTCCAGTGTGATCGTCCCCTTCTCGTAGTCGATCCGGTGCAGGAGAGCCCGGTCTTCCATGCAAAAGTCCTTCTGCCTCTGAATGATCTGTCCCTCCACCTTGAACTGGATCACTGAAACCGCCTTATGGATGCGCAGATTCATCTCCATCTCCTCCGAATCAGCTTTGTCTGCGGCTTTCAATTTGAAACAGCTGCATGGGTCGTCCCCGTAGACTTTGAGCGCAAACGCCGCAAGAGGAAGCAGGTTGATTCCATACCCGTCCTCAAGGATATCAAGATTTCCATATCGGGCGCAGATGCGGATCACGTTAGCGATACATCCTCTCTGTCCCGCTGCGGCCCCCATCCAGAGCACGTCGTGATTTCCCCACTGGATATCCACCGAATGGTAGGACATCAGCTTGTCCATAATGATATGAGGTCCCGGTCCCCTGTCGAAGATATCACCTACGATATGGAGATGATCTACCACCAGACGCTGGATCAGTTCTGAGATCGCACTGATGAACTGTTCCGCACGATCAATCCGTATGATCGTTGAGATGATCTCATTATAATAGGATTCTTTGTCGCTCAGCTCCGCTTTCTCCGTGATCAGTTCCTCTATCACATATGCAAAATCTTTCGGCAACGCCTTTCTCACTTTAGACCGGGTATATTTGCTCGCCACATGCTTGCTCACCTGAATGAGCCGATACAGATTCACCTTGTACCAGTCTTCCATGTTCGTCTCTGTCTGCCTGACGACGTTCATCTTCTCCTTCGGATAATAGATCAGAGTTGCAAGAGACTTTTTATCCCTTGCGCTCATGGTATTCCCGAACACTTCCTCAATCTTCCTCTTTACCGATCCCGATCCGTTTTTCAGCACGTGAGAAAACGCCTCGTATTCCCCGTGCACGTCCGTCAGGAAATGCTCCGTCCCCTTCGGAAGGTTGAGAATCGCCTGCAGATTAATAATCTCAGTAGACGCCGCCGCAATCGTGGGATAAAGATCCGAAAGGCGTTCCAGATATCTGGTCTCCAGATTTTTCATTCTGTTCTCCTCCATATTACTGTGCAGTCCGCCGATGCCTCCTGCAGGATCAGAACTGTATCACATCGCTCATATCATACATTCCCGGCCCTTTCCCCGCCAGGAATTTTGCCGCCTCCACGGCCCCCTTCGCAAATACATTTCTGGAATACGCGCTGTGCCTGAACTCGATCACTTCATCCGTTCCGGCAAAGATTACCTCGTGATCACCTACGATCGTGCCGCCGCGCACCGCTGAGATCCCTATCTCTTTCGCCCCCCTCTTCTGTCTCACCTGGCTCCTGTCATAGACATAGTGGTATTCTCCGTTCAACGCTTCATTAATGGAATCCGCGAGTGCCAGAGCGGTTCCGCTGGGCGCGTCCACTTTCTGATTGTGATGACGCTCCACAAGTTCAATATCATAACCAGAATTTCCCAGCACTTTCGCAGCGTCTTTCAGAAGCTTCAGGAGAAGATTGATCCCTAAAGACATATTGGCAGACTTAAGGACCGCCGTTTTCCCGGCTGTCTCCTGAACCTTCTCAAGCTGTATCTCAGAAAGTCCCGTAGTACAAAGAACTACCGGCAGTTTCTTCCCGGCACAGTAATCAAGCAGGGCGTCCATCGCGCCCGCATTGGAAAAATCGATAACCACATCTGCATCCGTATCACATTTCTCAATAGAATCATATACCGGATAATCATTCGGCACTCCGGTATACGAATCCACTCCCGCCGCGATTTTTGCATCCGCGTCGTTTTTTACAAGCTCTGTGATCATTCTTCCCATTTTACCATTGCATCCATGTAATAAAATTTTTGTCATTCTTCTGTCCTCCTGGCTGATCCTTAAAATTAAGTTGGTCAATATAAAAAGAATATCACATTTGAAAATTTATCTCAACATTTACACTTATCTTTACTTGAACCGCGGGCGTATGATAAGATTTATAAAGATGTGTTTTCAAAAAACGCACCCACTATTTTACGGAAAAGGAGACGCGAAAAATGAAAGTACGCATGGCATCAGAAAAAGATATCGACAGGATACACGAACTGCTCTCCCAGGTGGCTATGGTCCACCACAGAGGGCGCCCGGATCTTTTCAAATACGGACAGAGGAAATATACGGACGACCAGCTGGGAGATATCCTTAAGGATGAGAATCGACCGGTCTTTGCAGCCGTAGATGAAGACGACCGCCTGTCAGGATACGCGTTCTGTATCTTCCAGCAGCATCCAAACGACAACATTCTGACCGATATCAAAACGCTGTATATCGACGACCTCTGCGTGGACGAAAACCTGCGCGGAAACCACGTCGGCACCGCGATCTACGAAGCAGTCCTGGAATTCGCAAGGAAAAACGGATGTTATAATGTTACCCTTAATGTATGGAGCTGCAATGAGAGTGCAATGAAATTCTATCAGGCGAGAGGGCTCAGTCCACAGAAAGTGGGAATGGAAGTTATCTTATAAAATGCAGTTTGTGCTAAGATTTCTTAACCACTATTGACCTTCTTTTTTGTTTCAGTGTAAGATAGGTTCAACTTACTGATAGTTACAAAATGGAGGGACAATAATGTTTAACTTCTTTTCAGATTCCAGCAGAAAAAGACGATATCCGAACCCGAACAGAGGCAGTTCGCATTATCAGAAAGGCGGCTTTTTCGGCATGGGGAGCAGCTTTTCCCGATCCGGGAGCAGCAGCCCCCGCCGGCAGTATGGTTATCAGCCGTATCCCCGTCAGGGACAGCATTACGGGATGCCTCAGCAGAATCAGGGATATGCAGCATCACAGTCCGGTTCTTGCATCTGCCCCAATTGTGGCGCTTCTGTGCCCGCAGGCTCGAAATTCTGTCTATCCTGCGGCGCGAAGATGGCCTCCGCTGCCTTCTGTCCAAACTGTGGGAAACCGGTTCCTCAGGGAGCAAAATTCTGCCCGGAATGCGGCTCTCCCACAGGCCGATGATCTTCTTCCGGCGCGCAGGATGCTATACCGTTGAATCCAGACTTGGCGGCGGCCGGTACGGCGTCTGTTATCTGGCGCGGGATCCGGAAGGCCGCCGGGTCGTCTTAAAGAAATTCCGTCCAAAGATCTGGCGGGAAAATTCGGGCGGGAACCACCATGAGGCAGTGATCCTCTCCGGACTCGACCATCCGGCCATCCCGGAGTTTCTTGGCGTCCTGAACCTCCCCCGGGGCTATTTCTTTATCCTGGAATACAAGCAGGGAACCACATTAAAGGATCTGCTGTTTCACCGCCATACCGAGTTTACCGAAAGCATGATCCTGCGCGTCGGAACACAGCTTCTCGACATTCTCTCCTATATCCACAGCCGCAGCGTAGTACATGGAGATATCAGCATCTCAAATATCGTGGATGATGGCAGACAGACAGCACTCCTGGACTTTGGCCTGGCCAGATATACAGGCGGGGATCTCTCCGTTGATCTGGATCATTCCTGTTTCGGGAACGTACTGCTCTATCTGTTATATTCCCGCTATCGCGGAAAGAAATTCGGCGCCTGGTATGAAGAGTTAGACCTTTCCGCCGGAAAAACCCTCTTTCTGAAGCGTCTGATGGGACTGGAGGCTCCGTTCTGCGATGACGCGGAAGTAAAGGAGGCGTTCCTGACTTTTTTCTCTGACTAAGGGTCCGTTTCCATAAAGGGCCCGGATATAATCAAGCTGTCCGCCGTTGAAAAAAAGCTGTGCCGGCTAAACCGGCACAGCTTTCGCATCCTTTTTATCCTTCTAATAATCCGACAACTGGACTTTGATCTTCGGGGGGAGAGGCTTTTTATTTCTCTCTGCTTCTTCTTCGCTGCGGAACATCTGTTTCTCAGTCCTGAAAAGTGTCCCACATATTCCAACACGCTCCAGAAGATAACCTGAACCCTTCCGTCCCACGACTTTCGCCATGATTATCTTATTTTCTTCATCCAGGATATAACAGGAGTCACCTCGAATATATGGCATACTGCATCACCTTCCTCTATGATACAATAGCAAATATGCGCCTGTTTTTCAAGAGCAGACTTCATCGGGCAGCAAACTGCCCATGCTTTTCAGGCTGATAGCCAGGGTCGAGGTATTGTGGAGCAGGGCTGACGTTGTAGGCTGGATCACTCCTGCAACCCCCAGTAGAATGAGTGCGGAATTGATTCCCACAATCCCTCTGTAATTGCGATGGATCCGCTTCATCATCCCATCAGACAGCCTCTTCAGTGTCACAATCTCTCTCAGGTCATCCGCTGCGATAGTAATATCTGCGATCTCCCGGGCAATCTCCGCACCGTCGCTGACAGCAATCCCTGCGTCAGCCGCAGAAAGCGCAGGTGAGTCATTGATGCCATCACCAATCATAATGACCTTTCTTCCTGCCGCTTTCTCCCGCTCGATAAATCCCGCCTTATCTTCCGGCAGGACTTCCGCGTAATATTCATCCACACCTACTTTCCGGGCGATCGCCGCTGCAGTTCTCCCACTATCCCCCGTCATCATGACGATCTTCGAGATCCCTTCCGCGCGCAGTTCCTTCACCATCTCTCCCGCCTCTTCCCGAAGCGGGTCTTCGATGCAGATGACCGCAGTCAGTTCGTGATCGACAGCAAGATACAAGTGGGAATATTCTGTTGGAAGGTGCTCGAACCGCTCCTGATATTCAGGGCGAATCCGGCATCCCTCGTCTTCAAATACAAAATGACTGCTTCCGATCACAACTTTTCTGCTGTCAATATAGGACGAAATCCCATGAGCGACGACATACTCTACTTTCGAGTGCATTTCCTCATGAGAAAGCTTCCGTTTCTTCGCCGCGTCCACTACTGCCTTTGCCATGGAATGGGGAAAATGTTCCTCCAGACATGCCGCGATCCGGAGACACTCTTCCTCCGGACAGTCTCCAAACGTAACGACATTCTTTACGGTAGGTTTTGCCTTTGTGAGGGTTCCCGTCTTGTCAAACACGATCGTGTCCGCCTCGGCTACCGCCTCCAGAAATTTTCCACCCTTCACAGTGATATTCCTCTGTCCGGCCTCCCTGATCGCGGACAGGACAGAGATCGGCATGGCAAGTTTCAGTGCGCAGGAAAAATCTACCATAAGAACAGACAGCGCTTTCGTGATATTTCTGGTGAGAAGCCATACAAGCCCTGTTCCCATCAGTGTGTAGGGAACAAGCCTGTCAGCCAGGTGTTCCGCCCGGCTCTCAACAGAAGATTTCAGTTTCTCGGAATCTTCGATCATGGTAACAATCTTTTCAAATCGCGTGGAACCGGAAACCGCCTTCACAAAAATCTTCAGCTCTCCTTCCTCCAGAACAGTCCCCGCATACACAGACTGTCCCGCGGTCCTTCGCACAGGCATAGATTCTCCCGTGAGAGATGCCTGATTGACCATTCCCTCTCCTGAGGACACCTCGCCGTCAAAGGGAATCACATTCCCCATATGGACCACGACCGTATCTCCGGGCCTGATCTCCGAAGCCTTTACCAGGACCTCCTGATCTTCTCGCTCAAGCCATACTTTCTTTATGTTCAGTGACATGCTGCGCGCCAGATCTCCAACAGATTTCTTGTGAGTCCACTCTTCCAGTATCTCGCCTACGCCCAGAAGGAACATGACAGATCCCGCCGTATTGATATCTCCCCTCAGCACGGACACCCCGATTGCCGTGGCGTCCAGTACAGGCACTTCGATCTTCCCCTGCTTCAGGCATCGGATACCCTGCCAGATATACTTTATCGATCTCAGAACTGTGTACACCGCCCTTACAGGATAAGGCAGAAACAGTTTACTGCCGTAATGGAGCACAACCTTTGTGATCAGTCTCTCCTTATATTCTGTGTTCAGCCGGCGGCCGGAACTTGCGGATACGTTTTCCGGCACCTCCACCTCACTGTAACAGAACTTTTTGAGCAGCATGATCAGATCTTCCCGTTCTCCCGTATAGCAGATAACAGCGTCTGCGGTGCGTTCATATACTTTGACGCTCGTTATGTTCTCCTGCTTTTCAAGAAACCAGGAAAGAGTATCCGCCTCCGCACATGTCATCCTACTCTGAACGGCATGGATACGGAGGCGGCCTTTTAATTCATGCTTTATGATAAATTTCATAGCCGGCTATTCTGCTTCTTTCAATTCGTCCGCACCGGCATTTACTTCTGCATTTTCTTCCACATTCGCAGCCTCCTGAGCCGCTCTCTCTTCATTGATCTGCTGAGCCTCCGCAAGGATATCCTCCGCATTCTCCTGAACTGTCGTTGCCGTTTTCATAACGCACTCCTTCGCCCTTAAAACAGCCGCTGTACAGTTCGTGTAAACTTTCTTTGCATCCTTGCTTGAGAGGATCTTGAGCCCTGCTGTTCCAAACAGAACACCTCCCGCAAAGATTCCGAGTCTTTTCAGTTTAAAAATGTCCATCATCATGATTACCTCCTGTCTATTTGTGTTTGTAGCCTGTATAAAATACCATCACGAAGCAAAAGACCGCAGCCCATGCCCAGAATCTATGCTGTTTCATACCTCACCACTTCCTTATATTAAATATATGTAAACTTCTGTTTACTGACATATCATAGCAACACTAATTTAAGATAGTCAATTCTAACAGATTCTACTGATAAATATTATCACTATTGTTACAATTTCAGCATATTACACCACTTACATATAAAAAAATAAGGACCCTGCCGCACAGGATCCTTCACATGGTTAACTGTCTAAAAAAATCTCATCTATTCTGCCACAATAATATTATCAGTATTCTTCAATTCCTCCGGAATTCGATCGGTTATAACCGACGCCGACAGGAACTCTCCGAAACTCACCGGACTTGTCTGCTGGAACTTGGTGCTGTCGCAGAGCACGTATCTTTGCTGCGTATGCCGCATGGCGCATTCTTTGATCATGGCCTCATTGATATCCGGAGTGGTAAAACCTGAAAGCTCACTGACCCCGTTTGTGCCCCAGAACCCTTTCGTAAAATTGTATTTCTGGAGCGCCGCATATGCCTCATTCCCGACGCTGGCCTCCGTCGCAGCCTTCAGCTCTCCGCCTATAAGTATGACCCGAAAGCCGTTCTCCGAAAGCTTCAGCGCATGGGACACCGCGTTTGTCACAAACGTTACCGACCGCTCCTGAAGAAAAGGGATCATATATCCTGTCGTTGTCCCCGCATCCAGGTAGACAAAATCTCCCGCCGCAATCAGAGAAGCCGCATATCTGGCAATGCGTACCTTCTGCTCCCTGTTCTGTTCTTTTCGCAGGGCGACCTTTTCATCTTTCGTGGCAAGTCTGCTCTCCTTCTGCACTGCCCCGCCGAACACTTTTATCAGAGCCCCTTTCTTATGGAGCGTGTTCAGGTCTCTTCGTATCGTGGATTCTGACGCACGGAACTTTTCCGTCAGTTCCTGCACTGTCACACTCCCCTTCTCTTCCAGCATCTGCAGTATCTCATCCTGTCTTGTTTCTGTCAGCATTTTCTTTCCCTCCGCGAAGCAGTTCTGAAAAGAAAAGCGGATTCCGGGAATCCGCTTTTCTTTTATTCATATTTTACCTCGAAACCTCTGCTTCGGCAAGCAGTTCCGTTTCTTCCGTAAGCAATACAGCCCCCGGATCCATACGGATCCGGAGGCTGTTCTGTTATTATTCCTGAATCTTTTTCTTCAGCACCCCGAGAAGCAGCGCGCCGACAGCTGTCCCTGCAGCCAGAGCGACAAGGTACATCAGCGGATTTGACACCACCGGGAATACAAAGATTCCGCCGTGGGGAGCCATCAGCGTGCACCCGAACGCCATGGAAAGAGTGCCTGCCAGAGCTGACCCGACAATGCATGACGGCAGTACATGCAGCGGATCTGATGCCGCGAAGGGGATCGCACCTTCTGTGATAAATGCAAGTCCCATGATAAAGTTGACCGGTCCAGACTCTCTCTCCTGCTTTGTAAATTTATTCTTAAAGAGAAGCGTTGCAAGGGCGATCGCACAAGGTGGCACCATACCGCCTACCATAACGGCTGCCATAATATCATAGTTTCCTGCAGCAATGGATGCTGTCCCGAATACATATGCGGCTTTGTTGAACGGACCGCCCATATCAATCGACATCATCCCCGCCACGATGATCCCCAGCAGGATCTTGCTGCTTCCGCTCATATTTGTAAGCGCTGTATTCAATGCCGTATTCAGCGCGCCGATGGGAGGTTCCACAATATACAGCATGATCAGTCCGATCAGCAGGATCCCGAATACGGGATAGAGGAGAACCGGCGCGATCTTCTCGATCGACTCAGGAAGAACGCTGAACACTTTGCGGAGCAGCAGAACCAGATATCCGGCAATAAATCCGGCCAGCAGGGCGCCAAGAAATCCGGAATGTCCGTTTGCCGCGATCATTCCTCCCACAAATCCCACTGCGAGAGCCGGCCTGTCGCCGATGCTCATGGCAATAAACCCGGCGAGTACAGGCAGCATAAATCCAAACGCGAGATCACCGATTCCTTTCAGAGCAGCGGCCACCGGAGTGATCGTACCAAAGCTGGCTCTGGCCTCATCCGAAAGCGAATTCACATCAACCCCAAGTCCATCGATCAGGAAGGCGAGCGCGATCAGGATACCACCTCCGACAACGAAGGGAAGCATATGGGAAACGCCGTTCATAAGCTGCGTATAGATCTTGTGTCCCGCGCCTCCGGATGCCCCCTTCTCTTTTTCTGCGGCAGGATGATCCGCGCGATACACTGGGGCATCTCCGTTCATTGCCCTCTGAACCAGCTCATCTGCTTTGCTGATCCCGTCTGTTACAGGACATTCGATCAGTTTTTTCCCGTCAAACCGATCCATGGGTACCTTTGCATCAGCGGCGATAATGATACAGTCCGCATCTTTGATTTCCTGATCCGTAAGTACATTTTTTGCGCCTCCGGATCCCCGCGTTTCCACCTTCACGAAGCATCCTGCAGCCTTTGCCGCTTTCTCGATTCCTTCCGCAGCCATATACGTATGGGCGATCCCCGTAGGACAGGATGTAACGGCGAGGATACGGCATATTTTTGTCGATGTGTCAGCTTCCGTCTGAGCCGCCAGCTGATCGTCTACATCCGGCTTTTCCTGATCCGCCTTATCGATTACATCCAGAAACTCATCCACATCAGCCGCATTTTTCAGATCTTCCACGAATTTTTCATCCATGAGAAGCATGGAAAGCTTGCTCAATACATCAAGGTGTACATTATCTTTTGTGTTTGGCGCGGCGATCAGAAAAATAAGATGGACCGGCTCACCGTCCAGTGAATCAAAATCCACACCATTCTTTACGACCATAGCCGCCAGTCCCGGACGGATAACCGCATCGCATTTTCCGTGCGGGATCGCGATCCCTTCCCCGATTCCTGTAGTACCTTCCTCCTCCCGGTGATATACCTCTTCTCTATATGCCTTCTCATCCCTGATCTTTCCGCTTTTCACCATCAGGGCGACCATCTGATCCAGCGCTTCCTTTTTTGAAGACGGCGCGCCGTACAGTGAAATACTCCTTCTGTCGAGCAGTTCCGTAATTTTCATCTTACTTTCCTTCCTTTCGCAACTTATTTCTGTCGATCACTTTTACAGTTTTTCATAAAGTGTTCTGATCTCCTCTTCTGTTGCCAGAAGCTCCGAGAATGCGCTGGCGCTTCCCGCCGCGACCCCCATCTTAAATGCATGTCCGTAATCTTTCTTCTCCGTCCACCCCGCAATAAATCCTGCCACCATGGAATCGCCGGATCCGACAGCGTTCACCAGCCTTCCTTCCGGGACAGGGAGCATATGAACCTGATGTCCGGCGTCCAGCAGCACGGCTCCCTTTCCTCCCATGGAGACGAGCACATTCTTCGCGCCTTTCTCCTGAAGCTGGCGGGCATACGGGATGACATCCTCCCTCTCTTTCAGAGTAACCCCGAAAACCTCTCCAAGTTCATGATGATTGGGTTTGATCAGGAACGGATGATACGCAAGGACATTGAGCAGCAGATCTTTCGTTGCGTCCACCACAAAAGTAATACCTCTGTCCTGAAGTCCTGCCAGGATATCACTGTAAATCGAATCCGGCATACTGGACGGGATGCTCCCAGCCAGCACCAGCGTATCCCCCTCTCTAAGTTTCTCCAGTTTCTGCATCAGAGCTTCAATGGCATCGCTGCCGATAACCGGTCCCTGTCCGTTGATCTCTGTTCCGTCAAATTCCTTCATCTTCACATTGATTCTTGAGAATCCGTTATCCACTTCGATGAATTCACTCCGAAACCCAAGTTCGTCTACTCTTCTCCGAATCTCCGCTCCTGTGAAACCTGCAGTGAAGCCAAGAGCCGTGCTCTCTATCCCCAGATTTTTCAGGACAGTGGAAACATTTATTCCTTTCCCTCCCGGCAGAATCCTCTCCGATACAGTCCGGTTTGTATTCCCCAGTTTGAATCCCTCGGTTTCGACGATATAGTCCAGTGAAGGATTAAATGTAACTGTATAGATCATCTTTGCTTTACCTCCTCTTGATGATTTCATTATATATTCATATTCTTTCAAATTCAATCATAATAATTCACAAAATTAAGATGTATTTTTTAGTTATAATTCATAATCGTTCATTTTCATTCATAAAACAGCAAAAAACAACCGGACCTCAAAATAGTCCGGTTCATATTTCCGCAGATCCCTGAGAAGGATTCTGCACCTCGATCTTTGCAACTTTCTGATCTTTCAGATAGCCGCATCTCTTAAGTCCTTCCTGGATCACCATGTTCCATCTGCCAGGGGAAAGATGATACGTAGTATCGTCATCCAAAACGATCACACAGCCGCATTCCGGCTGGCAGTCTTCAGAGCACTCCACCTTATACATGTTCTTACGGCTGATCGCTCCGATTTCCTCCAGCGCATTGATCATGCGGTACACTGTTGCCACACCGATCTTCTCGCCACACTTTGACGCTTTGTAAAAGATCTCCTTGCAGCTTGAACAGTCATTCTCCAGGATGATATCGATCAGCATCCTGCGCTGCTTTGTAATGCGGCATCCGTTTTCTTTTAATCTTTCGATAATCTGTTCTTTCTTACTCACACCAGCCTCCCGTCAGTCTCTGCTGTCTTTTCAAGAAGCTTTGATGTCCACAACGCCAAAGCCCGCTTCCTCCACCGCATGTCTCAGATCAGCCTCGTCAACCATTCGGTCCATCACGATCTCTGCCCTGTTTGCATGCAGGCTCACTTTTGCTGAGACGCCGTCGATCCCGTTCAGTGCTCTGGTCACGCTGTTGACACAGTTCTGACAGTGCATTCCGGATATCTCCATCGTCCGTTTCGCGATCACCGGTCCGTTCAGTTTCTTTTTCTTCGGCTTTTTTGTCCTGACCGTTCCGGAGCCTCCACCGCAGCAGGCTCCCTCCCCCTTAAAATGTCTGATCGAGCTTTTTATCGCAAAGCTGAGCACTACCACCAGGATAAGTATAATGATCACATTAGCCATAACGATCCCTCTTTCACTTCTCTACTGATATCCTATGCTCTCATGATATGCTGATGACATGATAGCCGATTTTTTCCACCGCATTCTTCAGGACGTCGTCCCCTACCGTCCTGTCATACGCAATCCTGGCGCTGCCCTTCGAGAGATTCACCTCAGCGCGCACCCCGTCGATCTGATTAAGCATCATCGCAACGTCATTCGCGCAGTGAGCGCAGTTCATTCCTGATATCTTCATTGTTTTTCTGCCGATCACGCGTCCTTCCAGTTTCTTCTTTGGTGCTTTTCCGCTGCCCGGACAGCTTCCGCCGGCAGGACAACCGATGCACTTCACGCCTTTTTTCTTTGCGTTTACTATATACGCGACAGCGCTTCCGATCAGGATCACGAGTACGATCACTGCAATAATATCTGCCATCGAAACATCACCTCTCTAACGTCAAGAGGTGGACAAAGTATTTTTCTCTGTCCACCGCTGACCATATAAAATATTTTCTATGCATGCAGGCTGTATTCTGCCGCGAATTCCTGGTCGGATTTGCGTATTCTCCATACGATGATGGCCGCAAATACCAGGATTGCAATGAGTCCCGGAACAAAAGCCGTTCCAAGAGCCCCGGTCGTAGCGAGCGTTCCGATCTGATAAACAAGGAATGCCACTGTATAGCCGGTTGCAAGCTGGAGACAGATGCCTCCAAACAGCCATTTTCCACTCTTCATTTCAGAGTTCATAGCTCCAAGAGCCGCGAAGCACGGCGGTGTATAAAGATTGAACATCAGGTACGCAAGAGCCGCTGCTTTTGTAAGTCCCATGATCGTAGCCACTTCATTTCCGCTTCCCACCAGAGCCAGCTCATCTGTATCGATCAGGTTCGTGACACCGTAAACAACAGCCAGTGTACCGACAACGTTCTCTTTTGCAATAAAACCTGTCACCGCTGCCGCCGCAAGCTGCCATACGCCGAATCCAAGCGGGATGAACAGGATAGAGATCGGATGCGCGATACTTGCCAGGATGGAAGTACCCTCAGCACCTTCTGCCACAAGCTGGAACTGCCAGTTGAAGCTCTGCATGATCTGTACGACCGTGTTGCAGACAAGGATGATCGTTCCCGCTTTGATAATGTAAGCTTTACCGCGCTCAAGCATGGAGACGCACGCTCTCTTCAGGCTCGGGATCTTATACTCCGGAAGCTCTATGATGAAGAAAGATTTACGATATTTCTGACCTGTGATCCTCTTGACAAGAAGAGCACCAAGGAGTACCAGAAGAATACCAACAAGGTACATTGTAGCCGACACCCACCACGCGTCTGCAAAGAAAGCTCCGGCGAACAGCGCAATGACCGGGATCTTCGCTCCACACGGCATAAAAGGTGTGAGCATTGCAGTGGTCCTGCGCTCTCTCTCGTTACGGATCGTACGGGAAGCCATGACTCCGGGGATCGCGCAGCCGGTACCGATGACCATCGGGATAACGGATTTACCGGAAAGACCCACTCTCTTGAAGATCGGATCAAGCACGACAGTTGCACGCGCCATGTATCCGCAGTCCTCCAGAAGAGCGATCAGGAAATACATTACCATTACCAGCGGAAGGAAACCGACAACCGCACCGACACCGCCGATGATACCGTCAACAAGGATCGCGTACAGGAGCGGGTTTGCATTTTCCATCAGTCCGCCTACCCAACCCTGGAACGTCTCGATCCATGCTACCAGCCAGTCGGCGATCCATGTTCCCAGTGTAGTCTGAGATATGTAGAATACAAGAAAGATCACGACTGCAAAGATCGGAATACCGATGATCTTGTGAGTGATGACAGCGTCGATCTTATCCTGTATATTTTTGTCTTTTGTAAAGACTTTTCTCTGCTCAACCTGTTTTACGATTCCGTTGACAAACTCGAAACGCTTTCTGTCCGCAGCCTCTACCGCACTTTTGTCGTGCAGATCGATATCTGCCTGTACATAAGGCGCCTTCTGACCTTTTCCTTTCAAGGACGCTGCTGCTTTGACAGCCTCTTTCAGGCCTTCATGTCCCGAAGAGGTGGATATGGTCTTGATCACCGGGCATCCAAGTTTCTCAGACAGAAGCGTTTCATTGATCTTCGTCTGCTTTTTATCCGTGATATCACTCTTGTTCAGCGCCACCACAACCGGGACCCCAAGTTCCAGAAGCTGAGTGGTAAAGAACAGGCTTCGGCTTAAGTTTGTGGCATCCACGATATTGATGATCGCGTCCGGATGCTCATTTTTTACATAGCTGCTCGTGATACTCTCCTCAGAAGTAAAAGGCGACATGGAATATGCACCCGGAAGGTCCACTGCAACCAGTTCCTCCGCACCGTCATAATAAGCCTTTTTGATCAGACTTTCCTTTCGCTCTACCGTAACACCGGCCCAGTTTCCAACACGCTCGTTTCTTCCTGTCAGCGCATTGTACATGGTTGTTTTTCCACTGTTCGGATTCCCTGCAAAAGCAATTCTCATTTACAAATCTCCTCCTTTATCTGGATTAGAATAAACTAACCCTATTGCAAAAAAATAGCAATCTTGATTACTATTTTTTCGTTTATTTTTATATTGAAATAGCTTTCGCTAAATCAGTATCGATATTGTATCTTCCATCCTTGATGGAGACCACGCAGCCGCCCCTCACACGTGAAACCACGGTGATCGGCTCCCCGCTGTAACATCCCAGGGAAAACAAGAACGCTTCCATTTCCTCATCATCTGTTACGATATCTTTTACAATATACTCTTCGCCTTCTCTGGCATCCATTAAAGTCATTTTCACCCAATCCTCTCATTTTATATATCAGGGCAATTTCCTTTTATCCCACAGTTGTTTCACCATCTAACGAATGTAAGTTTAAACTAACATTTTCCATTTGTCAATCCTTTTTTTGATAATTTTTATCTTTATGATAACAGTTCAGCCGTGCGTCAGGATAAAAGAGGACTTGCACGGAAGCTGGCTTACAAGGGCAAGCCCTCTTTTATCCTGACATAGGGCGGACGCCCTCAGCGATGCATTGAGCAGTTGGCGAGATTTTTTCGAGCCTAGTGCGAAAGTACACAGAGGGGGAGGAGCTGCAGAGCGGCGGATTCGAGCTGCATGGCTAAACTGTCACTCTTTTTTTCAGGATGTGGTTATAGAAAATTTATTTGATGATCATATTTAATTATGCTATACTAGGTAGAAATAAGCGCAGCAAAATATATCAATACGATTGAGGTGAGCATCCAATGCATGTAAATGAATCTTCTGAAAATTATCTGGAAACGATCCTCATGCTGAGTCAGACTCTTCCTGTTGTCCGTTCCGTCGATATCGCAACGGAACTGAACTTCAAGAAGTCGAGCGTCAGCGTGGCGATGAAAAAATTAAGAGAAAGCAACCATATTGTCGTATCACCGGAAGGTTATATCACGCTGACCGAATCAGGAAAAAAGATCGCGGACTGTATTTATGAAAGGCATACCCTTCTCTCTTCCTGGCTGGAGCAGCTGGGGGTCGATCCCCAGGTCGCGGTTGATGACGCCTGCCGCATTGAGCATGTAATCAGCTCAGAAAGTTTTGAAGCGATCAAAAAACATATCAGCGAGAAAACGGATGCAGAAATCTGATCTGCATCCGTTTCTTTATCATTTTGTAATTCACTTTTCTGTTTCTTATTTTTCAATCTGTCCGAGAACTTTCTTCAGTTCTTCCGCTGAGTTCTTCAGTTTTTCCACCTCGTCTTCACTGAAATCAATTTCCAGAATCTGCTCCGCGCCTTTGCCCCCGACAATGGAAGGAATGCTCAGGCACAGTCCCTCAAGCCCGTATTCTCCGTTCAGGGACACAGATACCGGCATCACAGTATGGCTGTCCCTTACGATCGCCTCCGCAATCCTTGCCGCCGCCATTCCTATCCCGTAGTACGTAGCGGCTTTTCTCTCGATGATCTCATACGCGCTGTCTCTCACCGCGTGATAGATCTCATCCATCTCTTTTTCAAAGTCACTGTACCCTTTCATCTTCGCAAACTCTTTCAGCCCGATCCCGTAAATATTAGCGCAGCTCCATACCGCAAGCTCACTGTCTCCGTGTTCTCCTGCGATAAAGGCATGCACGTTCCTGCTGTCCACATCCAGCTTTTCGCTGATCAGATATTTCAATCTGGCCGTATCAAGGACAGTTCCTGAACCGATCACCCTCTCCTTGGGGAATCCAGATTCTTCAAGTGCAACCTGAGTCAGAATATCCACCGGATTTGAAACGATCAGGAGAATCCCTTCACAGCTCACACGTTTGATCTCCCCGATAATGGATCTCATGATCCTGGAATTTTTCTGGACCAGATCCAGTCTCGTCTCTCCAGGTTTCTGATTTGCTCCCGCAGTGATGATCACCACTGCCGCGTCTGCAATATCTTCGTATGTTCCCGCTGAAATCTCCATGGCGTGTGCGAACGGAAGCCCGTGACTGATATCCATCGCCTCTCCCTCCGCCTTCGCCTGGTTCGCATCCAGCAGCACCATCTCTGAAAAAGTCCCCTTCTGCATCAGCGTATATGCGATCGTCGATCCTACAAAACCGCATCCGATCACCGCCACTTTCTGTATATTTACCATTGTATTTTCCTCCTTTACATTTCCATTCTTACATTTTGCTATGCCTATAATCTGCGCAGGCTGACAACTTAAATATAACCCGCTTTTAATTCCTGGTATTTTACTAGGAATTATTCACATCTTCATTATAGTATAATTTCCCGGAAATGCAAGAGGTTTTCAGGTATTTTTTTCCAAACACAGCGCTTTTGGATCTGAGAGGGTGACTGTCGGGGTTGGAATATGGGTCCGAGACCAGCGGACATGGTTGTTGAAAAACGTATTCGCGGGCATGGAGGGGACGGCCCAGGTTCCGTTCCGGAGTCCCTACTATTTTCGGATTCCTCCAAAGTCACCTGCACCATCCCCTCCACGCCCGCAAAAGTCGTTCGAAACTGTTGTCCGCTGGTTTCTGCTGTATTCAATCCGCCAGTCATCTGCGCAGGTCCGGGAGAGGCGCGCCCGGAGGGCGCTGCTCCCTGGGAAAAGAAAGCTGGAGTGTAAAATTGTGCACGAAAACAGGAGCGCTATTGACTAAGCATGAACATCATTGCTGTGTCAGTCACTAACGCTCCCCTTTTGTACATCTTTCTCCGCGGGATGAGGCCAGCCGGAGGTATATACTGCTCGAAGGCTGTAGAACAACGCCGGTACTTGGAGCGCGTATTTTGCGCTCCTACGTATCCGCTGCGTTGTTCTCCCAGCGCGAGCGTGCCTGAGGGCAGTATATACCTCCGGCGGACACTCCTCCCCTCTCCCTCTATTTCTCGTACAGGAATCGCTCCGGCAGCGAGATATTAAATCCTTTCTCAAGCTTTCTGAAGTCATCCGGATTGATGGTCTGTCTCTTCTGCGGGACCATTGACAGAACCTTGATCAGGATCTCCGCGGATTTTTCAATGGTATGCATCAGTCCAAATGTAAGGTCAAAGGTCTCTCCGGAACAGAACATTCCATGATGAGCCCAGATGACAGCATTATATTTTTCCATCAGTTTGCTTGTCTCCACCGCGATCTCACGTCCGCCCGGAACCATCCAGCCGATCACGCCGACGCCTTCCGGAAATACTACCGGGCACTCTGTCGCCATCTCCCACAGTTCTCTTGTAAACACTTCGTCAGTCAGCGGGAGTACAAATGTAAGCGCGATCGTATTCGTAGTATGAGCATGATAGATCACTCTGTGTTTTCCATTTGTAAGTTTCTTCTTCACCTCATGATTCATCAGATGGGTCGGAAGCTCGCTTGTCGGATTTCCCCCTTCAACAAGCCCCCAGCGGATACGGTAGTTCTTCCCCTGCTCATCAACCTCGATGATCGCCAGACACGCCTCCGGATCCACTGCGATATTTCTGAAATACTTTCCTGTACCTGTCACAAGGAAAAACTCACCTGCCAGTCCCGGTACATCCGTGCCGATCGGCTGCCAGGGCGTATCCTGATATAAACGGGCGCGGATCGCGTCAACCTCACCCTTTTTCAGTCTGTAAGAAAGGTTTCCTCCGTTCCTCTCATGCCACCCCTGTTTGTAACCGTCATCTGCCATTTTTATAAAATCCTGAACAAATTTTGAATCTAATACTTTCATCTTTACTACCTCCAACTCAAATAAATCCAAACCTCATCCGCCACATTATTTTGTTGTTTTATGTGGTTTTTGACAGATTTTCATGTGGTTTTCTGTTGCTTTCATTCTATCATACTTCTCGCTATTTGCAATAGGTTTTTGAGATTTTGTAAAGTTTTAACATAATCTTCTCATAAATCCCGAAAATTCCGTCAGTATTTTCAGATTATGACATTGATTTTCATATTCCATAGCACTATATTTATATATGAAAACAGATGAAAGGGGATTTTGAATATGCTTAATGAAAAAGTAGCTGAACTCTTAAACACTCAGATTAATAAGGAATTTTATTCCGCTTATCTGTATCTCTCTTATTCCAACTATTTTTCAGAAGAAGGGCTGGATGGATTTGCAAACTGGTATCAGATCCAGGCGCAGGAAGAACGGGATCACGCAATGCTTTTTGTCCAGTATATGCAGAACAATGACGCAAAGATCACATTTGACGCCATCGACAAACCCGCATCAGACTTCCAGGATCATATGGAAGTGCTGAAGGCCGGACTTGATCATGAACGCTATGTAACAGGACTGATCAACAATATTTATTCCGCCGCATACGATGTAAAAGATTTCCGCACAATGCAGTTTCTTGACTGGTTTGTAAAAGAACAGGGCGAAGAAGAGACAAACGCTTCTGATCTGATCAAGAAAATGGAACTTTTTGGTTCTGATCCAAAGAGTCTGTATCTTCTTGATCAGGAAATGGCTGCACGCACTTACACAGCACCCTCCCTCGTACTGTAAATCAGACCTTTCATGAAATCTGACCCCGGCGCTTTGCATGCAATTATATATGCAGAGCGCCGACTTTTGAGAAAGACTATTTTTCGCCTTTTTCTTTTGTTAAAAAATATAATTTCAGTCTTTTCTTTTAGCAGGATTTCTGATATAATTAATGTGCTGTAAATTTTCAGTTCGTATACTGTCTATATACAGTTTATTTATGGAGACGTATCGAAGTGGTCATAACGGGGCGCACTCGAAATGCGTTTGCCCTCCGGGGCACGAGGGTTCGAATCCCTCCGTCTCCGTTTATCAAAAAAGGAAACTCTATGTAAATGAGCAGCCATTTGCATAGAGTTTTTTCTTCAATAAATTCTTGTGATCCGCCAGCTGTCACAGCTATTATCTTCTTGTTTTGAATAGAAGGAGACGTGCCGTACAGCTGCAACATCCTCTTTGAAAAATTATTGGAAGGGAGTCCTTAAGCAAATCGGAACCGGTATGTTAGGGCACGTCGGTTCCGACTAAAATACTTTTTACTTCATGGGATGCTCTCTGATCAAAGGACTCCCTTTTATTTATCCTTTTGACAACAGACTGTTTATCTTTTCATCCGGCCCGCCCCGCTGTCTCTAATATCTTTGTATAGAACACAGACAGTGATTCGCAATATCTGTTTGAGATCGGGCAGACCATCGAAATATCCAGACCAGACTCCACTGAGTGATTTTCAATCTGCATGATATAGTCATACAGATGCTTAAAGAATTCTTTGTTTGTCGGTCTTTTCATCTTTTTCGACTTTCTGAACACGCTCTCCAGCAGTTCACTGCTGCCGGAATCCCATACAGAATTTACGACTGTTCTTATGTTCTTCTCAACACAGTTCCAGGTGGTATTATAATGCCTGGCGATATCGAGATACAAGGATTTTGTAATGCATGACACACATTCCTTGTCTTCCAGCATTAACTGCATGCCATAAACGACGTAATCATACCCCGTATATGACTTACTCGCACCCAGAGAATCAAGAATACTGATGATTATTCTTTTGTAATTCATAACAATATCCTCCCACCTTTGAGACCCATTCCTTTAATATGGTAAATTGGAAATATCTGGTAAACAATAGCTTTTATTCGACTATTTTCTACCTTAAAACAGACAAAACAGATGCCGTTTTCACGGCATCTGTTTCTCTGTTTTCGAATTCTGGAATCCTTTACTGGTACTGACACATCACTATGATCTTCTGAGGAGTCGTCATAGCCGGAATACTAAATGTTGTGTTTGTATAATAGACAAGAAGTTCCGAATTTTCCGGAGTACATGTGTATGGCTGCCCGTTAAGAGTGACAACATTTGTCATTGGACCAACATTGAGCTGAAGAGAATTGTCGTCCGACACCAGATTCTCATCAAAATAAGCCAACATCGCCTGCTGTCCCCTCCGGAGAGAGGTGATGATCTCCGCCCGATACTGCGGCGGATAGACTGCCGGTGTAGGGAGATTCGCATCATAAAATACGGCGACACGCAGACCTGCGCGAAGCCGTATATTATCGATGATCGTCGTGTCTCCGGATACGACTACGTTTACGATATTGGAATTACTGATCAGAGAGATCATCAATGAACAGCAGGAATCACCTCTGTTTACACTCTGGATCACTCCCTCAATCTTTTCATATGTCTCGTATGCCATAACAAAAAAACTCCTTTTTCTTTATATTATGCATACATCCTTTTGAATGTCAGTGTCTCTGATCTTTATTCCCGTAGATTTCCGCAAACCTGGCGGCAAAAGAAACCGGCTCGTGTCCTGCATACAGGTGGGATATATCGCCGATCTTCAGCCCCCTGAAATATGCAATACCTTTCTCCCGCTCCTCTGTGACAACTTCTGTCACGGAAGAAGGCGCCAGCGCCAGGCTGTGCCAGAGCACGAACGGGGACACGCTCCACAGATGGGACAGAAGCACACAGCTCACACCGAAATGACAGAAAAAAGTGAGCGTCTCTTCACTCTCCCGCTCGACACGGTAATGCGCGCCTTCCCTGACATATCCATGTTCTTCCAGAAGTCGGTCAAATGCTTCCGTCACCCTGTCATATATTTCTACAAGATCTGAGTTGCGGCTAATCTCTGATGTCCTCCATTTTTCTGCATCTGAATATTCGCTGTGCTCTGTCCAGTATGAGGGCACGACATCCCATATGATCCGGGGGAGATATCTCCCGTCTTTCGTTTTCGTGTCCGGATATGCTTTTATGAAATGAGGGACTTTATTTAAATCGATCTTTGCCGGGAACTCTTCCAGCCAATCAAGCGTCTCCGCGGTCTTCCCCGTTCTTTTCAGGGAAGGTGATGCCGTATCGCGTGCTCTTCCAAGGGGTGAGACAAAGCAGTTGCCCAGTTCAAGGCTTTCCGCCCTCTTTGCAAGGAGTTCCACCTCTCTTTTGCCTTTCTCTGTCACAGTATCATTTTCATAGTCCGGATCTCCGTGTCGTATAAACAATAATCTCATTTCTCTTCCTCCAGTATCCGGTCCAGCCATCTCACCGCCATCTCCGGCCACATGCCCACTTCATCAAGAACACGTCGGAGATGCTCCTTTACTTCCGGCGTCCATTTCTCCGACTTCGGTTTCGAAATCCCCCGCTCTTCCAGTATCTCTTCCCCTTTTTCAGCAGGATATTTTGTCTTTCCTTCTTTGATCGCAGCCGCCAGTTTCACAAGCTGTTCCAGAGTGTATGGATCCCGGTTTTTCCCTTCCAGCCAATCCTCATTTGCGATAGACATTCCATGTACGCCGTCCGAAAATACATGATGGGCATATCTGACTCCCACTTTTCTGCAGGCCTCCGCAAAGAAATAGCTGTGTTCCACGGGAACAGTGGCGTCCGGAGCAGTCTGCCAGATGAAACAGGGAGGAGTATCTTCCGTCACATAGTCTTCCAGCGTCATATATCTCAGTTCCTCTTCATCCGGCTCTTCCCCGAGAAGCGCCCGGAAAGATTCACTGTCCGTATATCCCTTTGAAGTGATCACAGGATATGCAAGGATGGCTGCATCCGGACGGTTGGAGACTTCATCGTACTCCGTGCGGCAGTCTTTCACGTCTTTGTAATGTACACACAGGCTCGCGCAGAGATGTCCCCCTGCCGAGAATCCACACACAACGATCTTGTTCGGATCGATCCTGCACGCCTCTGCATGTTTCCGTATGATCCGCACCGCTCTTGAAATATCGTTGAGAGGCAGTCTGTCCAGAGGTTCCTCCAGATAGTTGACTGTATAGGCCAGCACGAATACGTTGTATCCCGCCTTGTAAAACCATCTTGCCACCACATCTCCCTCGGATGGTGAAGCATATCGGTACGCCCCTCCGGGAACGACAAGCATTGCCGGGCGGATCTTTTTATCCTCATGGATATAACTCACCACCAGTGGAATAAAATCATATGCATCCGCATAGGAATATTCTTCTTTTTTCCATATCTCTACTCTCTGTCCTATCATTCACTGTACCTCCATCAGACTGATCGCATTTTCGTTTCATTCGTTTTTATCATACAGCACGGTCCCCGGAAAGTAAAGCGACTGCCGAAAAGACGTCCGCACTGACAAAAAAGGCTGACAAAAAAGACCGGCATGACCGGCTGCTGCCAGATGTGATTCTCCATCCGGCGGCCGCCTTCCATACCGGTCTTACCGTCCATTCATTCTATTTATCTGTCCCTTCAAAACAGGAAACGATCTTTTCTCCATCCAGATACTGATTCTGGACTTCATAGAACTTCTCATCCTCTACTGCTTTCGCCAGTTCTGCGTCAACCGGCATCTTTCCGAGAACAGGAATCCCCAGTTCTGATGCGGTCTCCTCAATGTGGCTCTCTCCGAAGATCTTGATCTCTTTCCCGCAGTCCGGACATTTCACATAACTGTAGTTTTCAACTACTCCGAGCACTGGGATGTTCATGGCCTGGGCCATATTGTAAGCTTTCTTCACAATCATCTGAACCAGTTCCTGCGGAGATGTCACGATGACAACGCCGTCCACCGGAAGTGACTGGAATACCGTCAGCGGCACATCACCTGTTCCGGGCGGCATATCCACAAAGAGATAATCCAGATCTCCCCACATTACATCTGTCCAGAACTGTTTTACGACGCCTGCGATGACCGGTCCTCTCCAGATCACAGGATCCGATTCATTCGGCAGGAGAAGATTGACTGACATTACCTGTGTCGCATCTTTCGCTGTACACGGGAAAATCATGTTTTCTTCTGTACCGGACGCCTTTGTGTGGATACCATACATCTTCGGGATTGATGGTCCTGTGATATCAGCGTCCAGAATACCGACTTTGTAACCATTCTCTCTCATCAGCCTTGCCAGGGAAGCCGTCACAAGAGACTTACCGACTCCGCCCTTTCCACTGACGACTCCAATGACCTTCTTTATCTGTGAATACTTGTTCGCCGGTTCACGGAAATCTGTCTTTTTACTGCTGCAAGAATCTGCATGCGCGCAGCCTGCACAGGATTCTTCCGTACATTCACCGTTGTTCTGTGTTTCTGCCATAATTGCTTTACCTTCTCTCTGATAATTTTCGCCCTCGCAGTCTGAGGAAACGCTTTTCATCCCACACTGCAGACGGCCTACCCCGATAGTATAACATATTACGCCGCAATCTTGTACAAAATTGTTAATTTTCCGTCAAATTCCTTTGGTCAGAGCTGCAGTTCACACCTCGTTAAATCAGATCAGACCGGCAGCTCTGTTCTCAAGCTGTGCCTTGGCTGAACGCATCTCTTCGACTTCCGCTTCCGTCACCTTATCCAGTCTGCATTTCACGACCAGTTTTCTGAGACGTGCGATATCTGTTTTCATCTGCTTCTTTACCGATTTATCAAGCTGTTTACCGGCATTCTTCATCGCCTGTTCCGCTTTTCCCAGAAGGCTCTGAGAATCATTCAGCACTACCATCGCTTCCCTGCGCACCTGATCCAGTCCGGCATACTGCTGCGCATCTGCCATGGCCTGACTGATCTCATCCTCGGACATCCTGTCGTTCGCCGTGATCGTGATGGACTGCTCTTTTCCTGTGTCCAGGTCCCTCGCCGATACTTTCAGGATACCGTTTGCATCGATATCAAAAGTCACCTCGATCTGGGGCACTCCCGCGGGAGCTGACTTGATCCCTTTCAGCTTGAATTTGCCGATCGTCTTATTATCCCGTGCCATGGGGCGCTCGCCCTGAAGGACATGGATCTCCACCGTTCTCTGGTATGGAGCCGCAGTGGAAAAGATCCTGGAATACCGGGTCGGGAGCGTCGTATTTCTCTCGACCAGCCTGGTCGCCACTCCGCCCACTGTCTCGATGGAAAGACTCATCGGCGTCACATCAAGAAGAAGCAGATCCTTGCCCGTGCCTGCCGCCACCAGTCCGTTTCCCTGAAGTGTGCTGCCCAGGATTGCCGCCCCTTTCGCCACGCACTCATCCGGATTAATATTCTTGGAAGGTTCTTTCCCTGTCAGCTGCCGTACCTTATCCTGGATCGCGGGGATACGTGTGGAACCGCCGACAAGGAGTACTCTTCCGAGTTGGGAAGGATTAATCCGGGCGTCATTTAACGCATTCCGCACTGGTTCTTCCGTCCTTGCGATCAGGTCGCTGATCAGTTCCTCGAATTTTGCCCTTGTGAGGGTCATATCCATGTGGACCGGCTCTCCCTTCACCTGGGTCAGATACGGGAGCACGATGTGTGACGTTCCGGAGGAAGAGAGTTCCTTCTTCGTCCTCTCCGCCGCATCCCGGACACGCTGCATTGCAGCGAAATCCTTATTCAGATCCACATAGTGCTCATTGCGGAAATTCTGTACGATCCATTCTACGATCCTCTCATCGAAATCATCTCCGCCGAGATGGTTATCGCCTGCCGTCGCAAGCACTTCCACTACTCCGTCACCGATCTCGATAATGGAAACGTCAAAGGTTCCTCCCCCAAGATCATATACCATGACCTTCTGTGCTTCACCATGATTCAGGCCGTAGGACAGTGCCGCACTGGTCGGCTCATTGATGATACGCTTCACATTCAGTCCGGCGATCCTTCCGGCGTCTTTTGTGGCCTGTCTCTGGATGTCATTAAAATAAGCTGGAACAGTAATGACTGCATCCGTCACCTCTTCCCCGATAAATTCCTCGGCATCTTTTTTGAGCTGCCTTAAGATCATCGCGCTGATAGTCTGGGGTTTGTACTCGGTTCCGTCGATCTTCGCGCTCCAGTTCGTCCCCATATGTCTTTTCACTGAGCTGATCGTCCGGTCCGGATTCGTGACTGCCTGCCTGCGGGCACTCTCGCCCACCAGCCTTTCCCCTTTCTTCGTAAACGCCACTACGCTCGGAGTAGTCATGCTCCCGGATGCCCCGGGTATGATAACGGGAACATTATTTTCCACCACCGATACGCAGCTGTTCGTCGTTCCGAGATCGATCCCGATTACTTTTCCCATGTTCTGTACTGCTCCTTCCTCTTCTGCCTTATCCTATTCAGGAATTCCTCTGACATTCCTGAAATTCAGCCCTAATATAGAATAATACTATATATTTATCCCGAGTCAATAGAGTTCACACTTCTTTTATAAGGCTTTAGAAATGTTTCACAAAACCGGGGAAAGTATTATTCCGGCCGCATGATAGACGGCGCCTTTTCCTCCCGGGTCACATCCCTGAGCCATCTGTACTTCCGGTATCGCCAGGTAGTGATCGGAATTTTAATGATCTCATCGCTCATCAGGATCACGTACACCACCGGAACGCTCAGTTTGAACACAAAGGCAGCAATAAAACCGAGAAAGATAGAACAGCACCACATGGTACTCACGTCCAGGATCAGGCCGAACCTGGTATCCCCTCCCGAACGGAAAATACCAACAACCATTGTTGTATTATACGCCTGCCCCACCACAAAGTAGGACATCACCAAAAACATGAATCGCAGATATCCTCTCGCCGTCTCCGACAGGGAGAGTGCCGCCGCGGCAAAAGGAGACACCGCCAGTATCACCGCGCCTCCCAGGACGCCCATTATGACACTGAGCAGGATAAAGCGTTTGGAATATGCTCTTGCATGTTCCGGCTTCTTCTCCCCGATGGTCTTTCCCAGATAGATCGCTGCCGCGCTGGATAACCCAAAGGACACTACCGTGGCAAGCTGTCTCGCTACCTGAGCCACCGAGTTTGCCGCCACTGCCGAACTGCCCATATGGCCCAGGATCGCAGTATTCGCCGCTGTCCCCAGCCCCCACATCACCTCATTGACAATGACCGGGAGGGCGTATCTCATAAAATCACGGAACAGCACGCTGTCAGTGTGGAGCACATATTTTAATCTCAGCTTCACATCCCGGTTAAAGAAATGTGCATACCCCGCCACCAGGATCACTTCCAGTATACGTGAACAGAGCGTTCCGAGGGCAGCTCCGCTGACGCCCATCGCCGGGCATCCCAGCAGCCCAAAGATGAAGATGGAGTTCAGCACGATATTGCACAGGAGTGACATCAGATAGACCACCGTCGCCACGATGACCCGCTCTACACTCCTCATAATGTACAGGTATGCCTGGGTGATCCCCATCAGCACATAAGAAAACGCCACGATCCGCAGGTATTTGATCCCTTCCGAGATCACTGCCGGATCACTGGTAAAGATCTGCATCAGCGTTCCCGGTATGGCAAGCGCCGCCACAGTAAAGAGCGCGGTCACGCAGACCCCCGCCTTCACCGCCATTCCCAGGATCTTTTCGATCGAAGTCCGGTCCCCCTTTCCCCAGTACTGAGCGGTCAGAACGGTAGCTCCCGACGTCAGACCGAACAGGAACAGGGTCATGATATACTGCACCTGCCCCGCCAGGGACGCCCCCGAGAGCGCCGTCTCCCCGACGCCGCCCAGCATGATAACGTCCGCCGCGGACACACCCACATTGATCAGATTCTGGAGTGCCATCGGCACCACCAGAGCAATGACATTCCGGTAAAATTTTCCCCAGTCGATCCCAAGATCGTTCTTCTGTTTTGCAAACATCTCTTATCCCTCAACTACATTTTTATTTTAATCTATCCCGAGATTTCTGATCTCTTCAAAGATCTCTCTCATGGAAATCTTCTGTTCCCCTCCGAAGATCCCCACCGGCACCTCATCCCCCGGTCCGTATATGGACGGAACCTCCATCTCATCTGTCCAGTATACGACAGTCTTCTCCGTGTCCGGATCGATCATCCAGTACTCCCGCACGCCCGCCTGGGCATATTTCCCCAGTTTCAGTTTCCCGTCCATCTTCAGTGAGGACGGCGAAGCAATCTCGATTACCAGATCCGGGGCTCCCATGATACACCGCCGGAGCAGCTTTGACCTGTCACAGAGGACCAGCACATCCGGCTGGAGCATGGTACGGTCGTCACAGTCGATCTGAACGTCCACCGGCGATGAAAAGACAAGGCATCCGACCTTTTTCTTCCTGATATAGGTCTGAAACGCAGTCGTCAGAAGGGGGATGATAAACTGATGGATCGTGCTCGGCGCTGCCATGTCATAAATAGTTCCATCAAGCAGTTCCACTCTTCTTTCTTCCGGAAGAGCATAATAATCTTCCAGTGTGTATTCTCCCTGCCTCTTCCTGCCCGCGGTTCCATATGCTGGCTCAGTCTCCCTGACAGACTCCGGCCAATCCTTTCCCGTTTCCGGTTTCTCTTTTGCATCCGGAAGAAGCACCGCTTCCAGTGCTTCCAGAGTAGACGACCTGGGCGACTTTGTCTCCCCGCTGAAAATCTTCTGAAGTGTTCCCAACGGGACTCCGGACAGTTCCGAGAGCTTTGCCATGGAATACCCCTTTTCCTGCTTATAATACCTAAGCCGTGAAAGATTCATCTCCATTCCTCCTCTGCCACAAAAGATTCTGCGCACAGGATCCTTTTAATCGGATAGGGGAAGATTCCCTTCCCCTATCCCCCGCGATACCACGGGCAGCTCACGGCAAAGCCGCTTGCAGGGCTTATCGCGCAAAAACGGTTGAAATACGGTTTCTCTTTCATATTATACCGTATTTCAACCGTTTTGGTCAAGCTATATCACTCTTTTCCGTCAAAGCAGTAAGTACATACCCTGCATGGTTCCAGACCGATGGATGCAAGAAGGTCATCCAGCCTGTGGTAACGCAGCGTGGTAAAATTCTGCAGCCTGCGGATCTCCTCGATCATCTGCGCGTAACGGCAGGTATCCGGATTCGTATATTCTTCCAGTACTTCTTCCGGACAGTTGTCCCCTTCCCTCTCCCGGATCACACGCCTCGTGATCAGTTCCATCTCCGACTTCGACCTGGAGAAGTTCAGGTATTTACAGCCGTATACAAGAGGCGGACATGCCGGGCGGACGTGAACTTCTTTTGCCCCGCTCCGGTAGAGGAACTCTGTCGTCTCGCGGAGCTGTGTCCCGCGGACGATGGAGTCATCGATCAGAAGCAGCTTCTTATTCTCGATCAGCGCCTGTACCGGGATCAGCTTCATTCTCGCGATCAGATCCCTCTGGCTCTGATTCGTGGGCATGAACGACCTGGGCCAGGTCGGTGTATATTTGATAAACGGTCTCGCATATGGGATTCCTGATTCATTTGCGTAGCCGATGGCATGCGCCACTCCGGAATCCGGCACTCCGGCGACGATATCCGGATGGACCGAGTCTCCGTCCCGCTTCGCCAGCATACTCCCGCAGCGGTAGCGCATCTCTTCTACATTTACCCCCTCATAGGCTGACGTCGGATATCCGTAGTACACCCAGAGGAAGGAACAGATCTTCATCTTATTGTACTGGGGTTCCACAAGCGTCTCCACGCTCTCCGGAGTGATATAGACAATCTCCCCCGGTCCCAGTTCCTTATAATGATCGTATCCAAGGTTCAGATAGGCAAAATTCTCAAAAGACACACAGTAGGCATCCTCCTTCTTCCCGATGACCACCGGAGTTCTTCCGTGGAGATCCCTCGCCGCATAAATTCCTTCCTTTGTCATGATCAGAACCGTCACGGAACCGTCTACCAGTTCCTGCACATACCGGATCCCCTCTGTGATGGACTCCTTCCGGCAGATCAGGGAACCTACCAGCTCCGTCGCATTGATCTGTCCTCCGCTCATCTCCAGAAAATGCGTCCTGCCGTCCTGATACGCTTTCTGAAGTATCTCGTCCTGATTGTTGATCTTTCCTACTGTCGTGATCGCGAAGCTTCCCAGATGAGACTGTAAAAGCAGGGGCTGGGGCTCATAGTCCGAAATACATCCGATCCCCAGGTTTCCCTGCAGTTCCTCCACGTCCCGCTCAAATTTCGTCCGAAACGGAGAATTCTCTATATTATGTATTGCGCGGTTGAATCCGCCTGCGCCGTAAACCGCCATTCCTCCCCTTCTCGTCCCCAGGTGAGAGTGATAGTCAACCCCGTAAAAAAGTTCCAAAACACAATCCTTCTTCGATGCTACACCGAAAAATCCACCCATGAAATATGTCCTCCTTCATACCTCTCTGCCGTAAGCCCGGCTCGCCGGGCTTACATTTCCGTTTCATTCATACTCACTCATAAAGCATAAAGTAGGGCAGGGGAAAAAGTCAATAACCAATGCTGATATTTCTTTTCCCCCTGCCCTATCGGCGTCTCAGTTCACTTCCTGGCTGAGTCTGCATAAGCACTCGCCGCGCTGACGCTCTGTTTTCACTGAATTCACTATAACATACGGCGATGGGTTTCTCAATATTTATATAATTCTACCATCATGCAGGACGGCATGTCCCCGAAACGGAGTAACATCTTCTCATCTCCGTTCATGACTCTGCCCGGTTTCCATTCGCCGTTTTCGATCGTACCTTCCTCGATCTTCAGATAATCCACTGTGAGCGGCTCTCCTGTCTTCGGCATAAATGTAAACTGAGAGTTCATTCCCACAAGAAGGAATCTGTTCTTTTCCAGCTCGATCACAGTGCCTGCTGACAACGGTTTTGCGCTCTGCTTCGGAGAGTAACCAACCAGAAGATCATAGTCGGAAAACCGGAGAAACGTACCAAAATCCGTCTCAGATTTCTTCACATAGGATTTCATCTGATCTGTGCCCCTGTATTTCAGGAGAAGAGGTTTCATCTGATTGATCAGTCCATAAGTCTTTTTCAGATATTCTTTGCTTCCTGTAATGTCAAATGCAGTCGGATCAATATTCAGTGCGATCATCACTTCCATCGGCGGCTTGTCCACAGCCTCCGGCGGAAGAGCAAGTTCTTCAATACCAAATGGAGAATAGCCGATGGCGTTCTTTGCCGTAAATGCGTACATACAGTATGAGGAGGTCATGGCATCCTTTCTCACTTCCGGAACAAAGAGCGGATTCCCTTCATATCCGTATCTGTCCAGGATCTCCGCCACATAGGGTACATAGATATCCGGAGCCAGGGTAAACAGCGACGGAGCCGTCTTTTTCCAGATCTTATGCATCTCTTTTACCGGACCTCCCGACGGATAAGATCCCGGATACCAGGGATACTGTTTCAGCCAAGCGTTTGCATAACAGGGCAGCGGATACTCTTTTCTTCCCGCCTCAGTGATCTTCTCCACCGCCGACGCAAAATAATATGCCATAAATGCTTCTCCGGCATCCTCACCGAACACCTCTGTCCATGTGCCGTTCTTTCCGAAATATTCTGCCAATTCTATCGGGATCTGCTCCCCGAACGCTTTCTGCCCTTGCACGCTGTAATCCCTGTCTGTCCCCATCAGACCGATCTCGTTTTCCACCTGCATCATGATCACTGTGGACTCTTCCCCGTCTGTCTCTCGGATGTGTTTCATGATCGCGGCAAACGCTGCAGCATCCTTTTCTACTGCCGCCTCACACAGAGGTGAGATCGTGTTAAGCTTCTCTCCGTCTGGCTTTTCCGCCCTGAAATAAACCTCTGTATTCTTTTTCATCCAGCCCGGGACATACATGGACTCCGCATTCTTCCAAAGGCCAAACCAGAGGAAGACAAGATGCATTCCGTTTTCACGCGCCTGCCTGATCAGACCGTCCATCACCTCAAAATCATAATTTCCCTCTTCAGCCTCAATCTGTTCCCAGTAAAGAGGGGCGACAACAGTATTCATGTTCAGGTCTCTCAAATTCGGCCATACTTCCCTCTCCATATAAGAAAGGCTGCTGGACGCAGAATTGTGTATCTCACCGCCAAGGATAAAAAAAGGTTCGTCGTCTACATATAATGTCTGGATCCCGTTTACTTCTCTGATCTGTGGTATCTGCTTCATAATCATCTTCTCCTTTTTTAATTTTCAGTCCGGACTTTTCTTATAAATATTATAGTTCTTCTTGACCTTTTCCCTCAATCTTAATATTATAATATTTATATAAGAATATTAAGATAGCATGACAAATTTACGACTGCCGGAAAGGAGAAAAAATATGATCTTATCGCTGTCCGCTCCCATGGAGGATCTCCCTATAAACCTGCGTCTTCTTGGCATCGACCATCGGCAGGAACCCATCAACCGTCCTGCCGGTCTTGCGCTGTATCAATGGTTTCTCTGCGTAAAAGGAAAAGGGGAATTCATCTCGGACCATCAGCGCTCTGTAGTATCAGAAGGGCAGGGGCTCCTCATCTATCCGGATATTCCTCATATTTACCGCAGTCTGTCTGAAGACTGGACCGTTCACTTTGCCGGCTTTGACGGACCGGTCTGTTCCAGCCTGCTGCACAGTCTGTCCATGGTCTCCTCCGGTGTGTATCACATACCCCATCCGGACATTTTCAAGAATGCCATTGAACGCTTTTACCGTATTTACGTCTCCGGAGATCCTTCTTCTAAAGGTGAAATCCTCTCTGTCGAGTGCTATCGTTTTCTCCTCGGGCTATCCCGGGATATCAAATATCTCAGCCCCTCGGAACTGGTTCCGGAAAATGAAACTCTCCGGCTTGCTCTGGATTATCTTGAGAAAAACTTTTCCCGCCCGGTCACTCTCACCGATCTTTCTGATATTACCGGATTGGCGAAGGAATACCTGTGCTCCGTCTTTAAAAAAGAAATGGACCAGACAATCATGCATTATCTCCTCATGCTGAGGATCAGTCATGCAAAGATCTATCTGATCCAGTATCCTGATAAAAAAGTAACCGAAATCTCAAAAATGTGCGGTTTTGAAAGCCCCAGTTATTTCGGAAAACTTTTCCGCCGTGAAGTCGGCATGACGCCGGAGCAATACAGAAAAGAGCAGTGATTTCTGTTAAACAATGATCATGTTTTCTCTTGTGTAAGTTCCGCCGTTAAATGATCTGTCATCACCGTCTTCATCAAAAATATCCATAAAGGGAGGCATATAGGAACAGCTTGCGGCAAATCTCACTGAAACCGTATGAGCCCCCTGCTCCAGTCCTCCCTCCTTCGGGATCTTCAGCGTCGCAGTATCTGTGATCCTCCAGAAATCGCTGCCTGCTTCTGCAAGTTCATCGACAGTATAATCTTTTCCGTTGATCTCCCATATCACACATTCCTTTGGGTATGTCACCCCGTCAACTACCACCTTGCCCGGTCTGAGCTGGCTTAACCATACGCCCCTGTAATAGTCCGACCTGATGCAGATCTGAAATCCTGTGATCTTTCCGTTTTCCTCTATATTGTGAAATCCTCTGTACTGAATTACGTTTGATTCTAACATTTCAATCCTCCTGCCGTTTAATATCCTAACATCCGCTTTAACATGACATGGTGTTTTCTCAACTCATGAGAGACATACCCCGGAACATCCTTCTTCTCTCCTTCATACTCACTGAGAAGGTATCCTTCCCATCCCTGCTCCTTCAGAATCTGTATGATTTCTCCGTAGGGAATTGTCAGCTCGTTAAACTCGTCGTCCATTTTATTGAATTTGGCATGAATACACTTCACATAGGGAAGAAGTGGAATGATCTCCTCCGGCTGGGAGTGTTTGCAGTCAGGATTGTATACAACAACACCCGGAACATCGAAGCGGTTCTGAAACACACTTAAATCAATGTTTAGTCCAAAGTTTTTTGTTCCCGTCTCTTCAATAAAATCCACATAATCAGAAACAAATTTGTCTGCAAGAACTGTAGTAAGGTGGATTTCCGGACACATCACCACATCATACTCCTCCGCCTCTGGCAGCACGCTTTTAATGATCTCCCGCCAGTTCTCCACCGGCGCCAGTTCCCCGTTGATCACGCCGAGTTTCGTCCTGAGGATATGAAAACCGAGTTTGTTTGCGATCTTAAAGTCATTGATCAGTTTCTCTCTCGCCTCAGCCATGCTGATACTGCGGTTCTTATAAAGCCTTGTGTCAACCCAGTGTCCATACTCCGCAGGCTCAACATTGTATTTCTGGCAGAGCCTGTTCCACTCAGCAAGATATTCCTCACTGAGTTCCGGATAACTGTCGATATGAGAATTCGCCAGGATCTCAATCCCGGTCGCTCCCATATCATACATATCCTTGAAGCAGTCTTCCAGGTTCATTGTTCTCCCATACTCTCCGGAATAGCTGTATATTGCCACTCCCCGTTTGATTTTCTTCTCCATTTTGACCTCCTGTGTTTTCTGTTTTCTGATTACTATTTTAGAAAAATGAGGAATATTTTTCTCCCTGACTTTTTAACATGATTTCTGTCACTAATTAATTTGGCAGGTAAATATATGGTTCAAGGATAAAAATGTAGTATGTTTTTTTAATCTGCATACATGAAATCAGGCTGCCTTCAGGCAGCCTGTTCAGGTTAAAAAATCTCATCAGCCTTATACCTTTATCCCAGCACCAGCTTTACACCGCCGAACATCCCGGCATTATTCCCAAGCTCCGCCAGTTTAAACTCCGTTTCCCGCTCAGCATGGAACGCATATTCAACATAATATTTCTTTATGGCATCGATCAGGATATCTCCTGCTTTCGACATGCCTCCGCCGATGACAAAAGCCTCCGGATTTACCACGCATGCGATAGACGCCAGCGCTTTTCCGAGCAGCATTCCCACTTCATCGACCAGTGACAGCGCAAATGCGTCTCCTTCCTTCGCCGCATCAAAAATATCTTTCGACGTCACATCCGGCAGATTTCTCAGGACGGTCTCCGTCTCCTTCTCTGCCGCCAGGCGTTTCTTTGCTGTCCGGGCGATTCCGCTGGCCGACGCATACTGCTCAAGGCATCCTTTCTTTCCGCACCCGCAGGTTTCCGTCTCTCCGTCTTTCATCGGAATATGCCCGATCTCGCCGGCAGCCCCGTTGATCCCGGGGAGGATATGTCCGCCGATGATGATCCCGCCGCCGACTCCGGTTCCCAGAGTGACCATGACAATATCCTGATATCCTTTTCCTCCGCCCTGCCACATTTCTCCGAGAGCAGCCACATTGGCGTCATTTCCTGCCTTTACTTTCAGTCCGGTCATCTCTTCCAGTTCTTTCTCCACGTTAAAGATCCCCCATCCAAGGTTCACACACTTCAACACGGTGCCGTCCGGACCGACGGGCCCCGGGACGCCCAGACCTACGCCTGCCACGTCATCCGGGGAGATCTCCTTTTCCTCAATCACTCTCTTCACTTCCGCGGCAATATCCGGGAGGATATTTTCCCCGTCCTTCTCTGTTCTCGTCGGGATCTCCCACATCTCCTTGAGTTCACCTGTTGTGGAAAAAAATCCCATCTTTACTGTTGTGCCGCCGATATCTACACCAAATGCATATCTCTTCATATTTCCCTCTTTCTGCAAAGGGGTCAGACCCTTCCTTCCTGAAAAGGGTCTGACCCCGATGCAATTTTTATTCAAATTCAATAGACTTTCCTGTTCTCCCTGACTCTCTCACAGCGTCCATCAGTGCAAGCACTCTTCTTGTCTCCGGGATCTTCACGAGGAAATCCTCTTCCCCATGGTATGCCCGGATATAATTTTCGAAGTAGTTCTCATGGCATGTGTTCACTTTCGGAAGTTCCTCTGTGAGGATCTTGCCCTCCGGAGGGGGGCCGAAGGAACGAGTCGGTCCTGCCGCCGTCATCGTCCTCTGACCGCTCACATTCTGGAGCAGTCCGGCTGTACGGACGATCTTTCCTTCCGGCTCAAATCCGTCCACATAGGCGCTTCCTTTGTTTCCTCCAAGGAACCAGTGACGCTCGAACCATTTATCGTGCATCTTATCTGTCAGATAATAAGTTCCAAGTTCTACTTCTGCGGTGATATTGTTGTCGAAACGCATCAGGATCTTGAAGTAGTCATCCACCTCAAAGTTGATGACGTTCCTGATATCTGCGTAGAGACTCTTGATCTTTGCTCCAGGCATCATCCAGAGCATCTGATCCAGCAGATGAACGCCCCAGTCATAGAGCATTCCGCCGCCCTCTGCCACATAGACATGCCAGTCATGCATATTTCCGTTGAATCCATACAGGCTGCTCTTGATCGTATAGACGTCACCCAGGGTGCCCTGGTCGAACACTTCCTTTGCAGTCCTGAAATCCGGATCAAATCTTCTCTGATGATGTACTGTGAACTTTACTCCGCATTCCTCTGTCACCCGTACCATGTCATCCAGTTCTTCCAGGCTCATGGCAACCGGCTTCTCACAGATAATATCCTTTCCCGCGCGGGCCGCCTGGATCACCAGATCATGATGCTGGTTGTTGTTCGCCGCGATGAGGACGACCTGCACCTCCGGGTCATTGATCAGTTCTTCGTTGGAACTGTATCTCTTCAGCCCTTCCTGCACATCCTCAAGCTGCTTCGGGTCGATGTCAGAAAAGCCGAGCAGCTTTATCCCTTCCATCTTCGTCAGCATCTTCTCGTGCTCATGCCCCATAAAGCCATGTCCGATGATTCCAATCCTGATATCTTCCATCTCTGTCCCTCCTGTTACAGACAGGGCGGAAAGATGACCGCCCCGAATCGTCTCCGGTTACAGTCCACACTGTAACTTATCCAGACCTCGTACAACATTTCGCTGTACTAAATCACAAAATTTCTGAGATATTTTGCACTTAATTTAATTGCTCTCTTCGCGTCGTCCAGGTTCTTCTCAAACGCTTTGTCCTCCACCTCGATGCAGGTGTACCCGTCGTATCCGATGTCCGTCAGCGCTGAGACATATCTTCCCCAGTCCACATCGCCAAGACCCGGAAGCTTCGGTGACATATACTCGAGCGGAGTCGCCATAACACCCACGTCAGCCAGTCTGTCCTGGTACACTTTGATATCTTTGTAGTGCACGTGGAATATCTTATCCTTAAACTCGTAGAGCGGTCTGATATAATCGATCTGCTGCCATACAAAATGGGACGGATCATAGTTGATTCCGAAATTGTCATAGGGCAGGATCTCAAAGATCTTTCTCCAGTTTGCCGGTGTCGTCATCAGATTCTGTCCGCCCGGCCACTCATCTTCTGTAAAGAGCATGGGGCAGTTTTCGATCGCCACTTTCACGCCTTTTCCCTTTGCGTATTCCAGGATTGGCGGCCACACTTTCTTTACTTCCTCCAGGTTCGCAGACACACTCTTGTCCGGGATCCTTCCGACAAATGTTGTGATCATATTTACATCCAGCATTACGGACGCATCGATCAGCTTGTAGAGATGATCAATATAACTCTGGCGTTTCTCCAGATCCGGGTCCATAGTGTTCGGATAATATGCAAGAGCGGAAATCTCAACTCCCTTTGCCGCACACAGATCCTTGATCTCTTTTGCTTTCTCCTCTGTAAGATTCGCAACATCGATATGGCTGACTCCTGCATATCTGCGCTGTGCTCCGCCCTGCGGCCAGCACGCGACTTCCAGGCACTCCAGACCATTCTCTGCGGCGAAGTCAACAACTTCCTCAAATGTCATTCCTTCACAGATTGAAGTGATCAGTCCTAATTTCATTTTCGTACTGCTCCTTTCCTCTATTTTGTTATAGGTTATACGTTCTCTTTATTTCTCAGCGTATCCGATGTACGGCGCTTTCAGTTCCTTCAGGTTCGGGATCTGTCCCGGACCGACTGCCTGTGTCTTGATCTCCGTAGAGTGCTCCAGCTTTCCATCCCAGCGCAGCCTGGATCTTTTCTGTTCTTCCTCGCTGAAGGACACTTCCAGTTTGCCGTCTTTCACGGCAAATTCTCCTTTGATGCCGCAGACCGGACATTCCACCGATTTTCTATCCTTGGAGACAGTCAGCATATCGAGATGGCATACCGGGCAGACGCCCTCCTCATCGCCTCTCCATTTCGTGCGTTCTTCCTCTGTCTCAGCCTTCAAAGCCTCTGCAATGTTCTGCCCCATCTTCTTCATACGCTCCATCTCGTTCTCATTTCCGAGAACATGTTCGTATGCCATGGCTCCATGATACTCGTGCATGTCGACCACGTCGATGCCCATGGACATTGTAAATTCATACATAAGCGGAAGCATGAACGCAAGCCAGTTCTTTGTCATCGCTCCTCCCACGGAGATCAGAGCACCCACACGCTTTTTGAAAGAGCTGGGATCCGGAAGCTGATCCGCCGGTTTTCCCGCTGCAATCCCCTCATCGTAAGTTGCTTTCCTGAACGTGATGTCGTGGGATGGCCCGATCCGGTCGCACACGGTCTTAAAACGTCCTGTCGGAGATGTCTCATATGTCGGGGAGCCGACGATCACCGCATCGCACTCCATGAGGGCTTCATCAATGATATGGAAATCGTCCTTGATCGGGCATCCGCCCTTTCCCCGACCTGTTGTCATTCCCACCACACAGGAGATACATCCTGTACAGGGTCTGATGTCGAGGTCATCGCCCCGGATGAACTGTACGTCAAATCCGGCTTTCTCGCACTCCATAAGGGCCGCCTTGACCATAACATCAGTATTTGCCATCTTTCTTCCAAAAGAAATACCTAATACTTTCTTCTTTGCCATTGTCTGTCTCCTAATCTATCACAACTTCACGCTCTTTGATTCCTTCCAGCGGCACCGGGATATATGCTGTTCTCGTAGCAACTGTCAGTTTTACCTTATGTGTTCCCTTAGAAAGTCCGCCGTCTTTCAGTACCCGGACATACAGAGGCTCGCCGTACTCCCATTTGTAATCTGTGACGGTCTCCGCCTCTTTCAGTGTGAACCAGTCTTCTCTTTCAAGAGAGATACGGATATCCTCTGTCGGCACTTCCTCTCCGTCCACCGCAACTTTGATGTACTCAATCATTGACATCGGGATCCCTCTGTAATATGTGATGTTCGTCTGCATCTCAAAACCGATGACTTTGCCGTCTTCCTCTACATTGACACATGTATTTTCTTTAAAAACGTTGTTATCAAACATATCTCTCGCCTCCTTAACCCTGAATTTCCTTCAGACACTCATTGACGTATTTCAGCTGCATCGCAACCTGCTGTTTCTCCATCATCGGATGTCCCGGAAGTGTGAACCTGTTGCCCTCATACTCTGTGGAAACATAGCCGTCATAGTCATGGTCATGGAGATACTGGAGAAGTCCCTTGTAATCCATGGAGTATTCCGGTCCTTCCGGAGTCATCTCGAACATTTTAAAGTGGAAGTGCTTGATGTACGGCATGTACTCATCCAGCACGCTGTAGTCAAGGTTTTCATAACCATCGCAAAGCGGTACGAACATCCTGTCATGTTCGGACTGGATCGCAGCCTCAAGATCAGCCGGGTATTTTCCTCCGTTTTCATTCAGGACTCTGTGAAGATCTGTTCCTTTCTCAAACAGGGTATCAATATAGTCAAATACCTGGGGGCTGGTTCCGTTCTGAGTCTCATATGCTCTTACAACGCGCGGGAATCTGCGGCAGAAGATACCTGTATCGATAACAATTCCGGCATATTTGGAATTCAGTCTCTTTACCTCATTAATGAAAGCCATCGTCTCCGGCACATCAAACGCCATTGCCGCATGAACCTCGATGGCGATGGTAACATCATACTTCTCACAATAGGGAAGAAGGGGCTCGATCACCCAATAAGGAACCATGGAAACCAGACGGATCAGATGGATTCCGAGGCGTGCCGCCTGTTTGATCTCCTTGATCAGAAGATCAACGGACTCCCTGCGTGTCAGCGTTCTGTTCTTGTACAGATTTGTGTTCAGGAATACATCCGCGATAACCGGTTTCAGTCCAGTCTCATCCAGAAGTTTCTTCCACTCCGCAACCGTCTCGTCCGAGATATCCGGCGCGTTCTTGAGCATCTGGTCCGGAAGGATCTCCACACCTTCTGATCCTTTTTCTTTTACATAGTGCATGATATCACTCAGGTTCATTCTTTTATTCAAAAATTCATCCTGTAAGCTGTAAAGGCTTACACATGTCTTGATTCTTGACATTTCCACTGCCTCCTGTCTTCTTTTTCAGGCCGGAGTCTTTCCACACCGGCCTGCTGTTTTTCCTTGTTTATCAGTCTAAATGGATCTCCTTGTTTTCCCTTGCTGACTTATAGATCGTATCCAGGATCTCTGTCACGACAAATGCCTGCTCCGGTTTTACGAGAGGTTCCTTGTCTTCCAGGATTGCCTCAAGCCACTGCTTGCACTCTTTGACCTCCGGCGCTCCGCCTCCGTTGCCCTCGAAGAATGCGATCGCTCCAGTATCGGAGATATGCTCCTCTGTCAGGACGCCGCCTGTTGTCTCGTTGAATACAAGGTCGTATCCTTCCTGGCTCATTCCTCCGATCATCTCTGCACCTGCTTTTGTTCCGCAAAGCGTTGTCGCCGCCTCTCTGGAATCCTTTACGTTCAGTGCCCAGGATGACTCAAGGAAGATCGTTGCTCCGTTCTTCATCTTGATATAGCCGAATGCAGAATCCTCAACCTCGAATTTTTCCGGATCCCAGGGTCCGAACATATTTCCTTCTGTCGCTTCGGGAAGATGTCCCAGTTTCTCAAATACAGAACCCGTAACTGTCTCCGGCTCATAGTTGTCCATGCACCACAGAGTGATATCAAGCGCATGAGTTCCGATATCGATCAGAGGACCGCCGCCCTGTTTGGATTTGTCCGGGAATACTCCCCATGTAGGAACAGCCCTTCTTCTGACAGCGTGTGCTTTTGCGAAGTAGATTTCTCCCAGTTTTCCTTCCTCACATGCACGTTTCAGCGCCTGAGCGTCTGTACGGAATCTGTTCTGGTATCCGATAGTGAATTTCTTTCCGGATTTCTTCCATGCATCCATCATCTTCCGGGCATCTTCTGTTGTTGCAGCCATAGGCTTCTCACACATAACATGTTTTCCCGCTTCAAATGCAGCCACCGTGATCGGGCAGTGAGCAACGTTCGGAGTGCAGACATGTACCACGTCGATCTCCGGATCTTTCAGGAGCTCCTTATAATCCTCATAAACTTTTGCTCCCTCTGCTCCGTATTCCTTTGCAGCTTTCTCTGCTCTTTCTCTGATGATATCGCAGAATGCAACGATATCGCACTTATCAGCCTGTGATTTCAGGGCCGGGAAATGTTTCTGATTTGCAATTCCCCCACATCCAATGACAGCTACCTGTAATTTTCCATTTTTCATAACCTTTGCTCTCCTTTCGTGTTCTTCACTTTCTGGTTACATTTTAGCCGAGATAAGTACAAGTATCCTGTATGATTTCGGCATATTTTCTCCTGATTTTTGTCTTCAGGCAAAAATTTCTACCGTCAAAAAAACGAAGGACAAAAATCAAACTTGGATTTTTGTCCTTCGTTTTCATCTGCTTTATTCTTCCGGCATCTCCCACTTCGGGCACACATCCGGCACATCAAATTCAAACCTCTGTTTCAGCCATCTTTCTGCCATCTCCGGCCACTGTGCTATCTCAGGCATATTCTGTTCCTTTGCCTGGGATGTAGCCTGATCTGCGAGCGCCAGCCCGTGCATTCCACGCTCAAAAATATGCAGTTCAAAAGGAATGTCGTTCTCAGCCAGGGCGTTTGCCATCAGGATGGTTTGCCGTACCGGGACTACATTGTCCTCCCTTGTAGACCACAGGAACATGGGCGGGGTCGTCTCATGGATCTGGAAAGCAGGGCTTCCCTTGACCATGGTCTCTTCATCCGGATGTTCTGTTCCGAAGAATGCCAGATTAAAGCCATAGTTTCCTTCGATCCTTCCCTGATCCCCGATCTTGTCCAGATCTTTCTGCATTGCCGGGTAGTCGTACACGCCATATCCCAGAACAGCCGCCGCGGGACGGAGCATTTCCTTATCCGCTCCAAGATAATCCGTGATCACCGGGTCATCCCAATACACGCAGTACAGGGCACAGTTGTTGGCTCCCGCCGAGTATCCTGTGAGCACGATCCGATCCATATCCACAAGCCACTCATCGGCATGTTCCCGGATCGTAAGGATCGCTTTCCCGATCTCACGCATCGGTCCCGGCATAACGCTCTTCTCATACGCCGGGGTCTTCCCCGGGATCGCATACTTGTTCTCTCCGTTACTGTACACCGAATAGCGCAGCACTGCCGCGTGATATCCCATCGCCGCGAAACGCAGGGCTATAGGTTCCGCCTCACGGTCAGAGCAGAACATATACGCTCCGCCCGGGCAGACCAGGATCAGCGGGCGCTTCTTCCCGTTTAGGATCTCCGGTGAGTCTTCCAGGATATAGGTTGTAAGGGTTACATCTTTTCTGTCCTCAAAAAGCTGGAATTGTTCAATCTTCATTATGTCAAAGCCTCCTGTTATTGTAATGTATCTGCTGTCCCGTCCAGCAGCTCTTCCGGGACGTCGATCTGAACATCCCCGTTAAAGTCTGTGAACTCGATTGTTGTAGTCATACGGATAATATCTTCTGTCTCTTCCGCCTGTGCTTTTGCTTCCTCCTCCGAAAGTCCTTCCACTTCCATAAGCCGGAGTTTTTCGCAGATTCGTCCGAATTCTTCGCGGTCGATCACGACCCGGTCCAGAGTCCTGGAATCATTGTTGATATAATATTCCACAGTACAGGTATACGGCAGCATTGGATTGTTCTCCGCATCTTCTTCGTCCCCGGTAAGCGAATACATCGAGACCTGTCCCTGAGTCTCAAAGGGCGCTGTAAAGACAGTATATCCATCCTCTTCCCGGTCGTAAATCAGTTCCGGATCCGACCGGTCCATGTAATCATCCAGGCCGCCCCGGTCTGTATCCACACCTGCGATCATCCACTGAGGACCGTCTGTCAGGTTAATCCGCATAGCATACTTCAACTGTCCGTCCACTGTATACCAGAACATTTCCGATGCTCCCTGCTGATCTCTTTCCTCCTCTGCCCATCCCAGATATTCTGTGTAAGGAGAATGGATGACAGCGCCCTCCATAGGAGCTTCCGGGCCGATCCCTACGGAAGTCACATCCGGATCCTCATACGGATCTTCTATCTCAGTTTTGATGCTGTACCTGAAATCCCCATTATTGAACTCCTCGACTACTTCACCGGCCTCTTCCTCCGTCATTGTCTCTCTCCCGCAGGCTGGCAGCAGGAGCAGGACAGTTGCTGACAGAAAAACAACTTTTCTTTTCACAGGCTTTCCTCCCTTCCTCATAATTAAAATATAAGATTTACCGTAGTTTCCATGCACTCTCTGGAATTTTCTCCCACATAGATCTTAAATTCTCCGGTTTCCAGACAGTACTCTCCTTCATTATTATAAAATCCCATCTTCTGTTTGGGAAGAATAAATTCGACTTTTCTTTCCTCTCCCGGCTCCAGTTCCACTCTGCAGAAGTCCTTCAGTTCCTTCACCGGACGGACGATGCTCGCCGTTACGTCACGCATATAAAGCTGCACAATCTCTGTTCCTTTTCTTGAACCTGTATTCTTCACAGAAACGCTGACAGCAAGTGAATCCTCTCTCTCCTCCACAGCAAGATCCTCAAATGAAAAAGCAGTGTAGCTGAGTCCATATCCGAAGGGATACAGAGAATCATAAGGCGCATCCAGATATCTGGATGTAAACTTGCTCTTTCCTCCCGGTCTTCCGGTATTCGGATGATTATAGTAGATCGGACACTGACCTGTCACTACCGGGAAAGAGGAAGCCAGATGTCCGGACGGATTTACATCCCCGGAAAGGACTGACGCGACCGCATTTCCCATCTGGATCCCCAGATGCCATGCCTCCACGATCGCGGGTACATGTTCCGCCTCCCACTCAAGGGCAAGAGGACGTCCGTTCATCAGAACAGCGACCACCGGTTTCCCTGTTTCCAGAAGTTTTTTCAGCATCTCTCTCTGACAGTCCGGAAGGGTGATATCCGCCCTGGAAGACGCCTCTCCTGACATGCTCACCAGCTCTCCCACGACCGCAATGATCACATCGCCGTATTTCGCCGCTTTTTCTATCTCTTCCTCATTGATCTCCGTGGAGGGGCCTCCGCAGGGGAAATACTCCAGATTTTCGAACCGTTCCTTCATGCCGTCAAGAACGCTGACGCAGTCCTTCTCCTTCCAGCTGATGGACCAGGCCCCCACAACTTCCTCCCGCTTATCCGCAAGTTCTCCTACAACACTCACTTTTTTCTTCGGGTCGATAGGAAGAAGTTCATTCTCATTCTTCAGAAGAACAATGGATTCTTCCGCTGCCTTTCTCGCCAGCGCCACATGTTCAGCCGGAAGTTCCTCATAGGTTCCGATCACCTCTTCCGGCACATAGGGATGGTCAAAAAGCCCAAGCCACATCTTGACCCGAAGGACTCTCTCCACCGCCTCATCGATGACATCCATGGAAACTTTTCCTTCCTCCACGGCTTCTTTCAGGTGGTCCCGATAGATGCCGGTTCCCATATCCATATCAAGTCCAGCATTTACTGCCTGGATCCCTGCGTCCTTTTCATCGGATGCGATACCGTGGGTCACACACTCCCGGATCGCATTCGCGTCACTGACCACAAATCCCGGCAGATGATACGTTTCTTTCAGGATCTTTCGAAGGGTAAACGGATTGACAGTACAGGGAACGCCGTTCAGGTCATTAAAGGATGCCATCACGGTCTGAGCGCCTTCTTCCACCGCTGCCTTAAAGGGCGGAAGATATGTATTATAGAGCATATAGGGCGCCATACTCGTCGTGTTGTAGTCTCTTCCGGACTCACAGGCTCCATACGCTACATAATGTTTCAGGCACGCCGCCACATAATTTCCCGGGGAGCTGTGATCATTCTGCAGTCCTCTCACCTTTGCCCTTGCAAACTCGGAGACAAGATGGGGATCCTCCCCCGGTCCCTCGGAGACGCGCCCCCACCGGGCGTCTCTCGCCACATCGATCATGGGCGCAAAATGCCATGCTACGCCGTGAGCCCTGGATTCTTTCGCCGCCATCCGCGCTGTCTTTTCAAATAAATCCGTATCAAAACTTCCCGCCTCCGCGATTGCGATGGGATAGACGCTGCGGAACCCGTGGATCACATCCAGTCCGAAGATCAGCGGGATACCCAGCCTGCTCTCCTCCACCGCAATCTTCTGCAGTTCATTCACTTTCTCCGGATCCTGGATCATCAGGGAACTCACTCTTCCGGCACGGATATCATCCTCATGATAATCCTGCTCCGCCGTACTCATGATCTTCTCGAACTCTTCCTGAGAGATCCTGCCGTCCGTCATCATCTCGATCAGTTCCTCGAAGGGAACGTCAAATCCGCCCACGATCGAGACGGATTCCTGGTTCAGCTGACCAATCTTCTCCTCCAGTGTCATCTGAGAGAGAAGATCCTTTATTTTCTCTTCCTGCTGCTTTGTCAGTCCGGTCATTTACAGTACCTCCATTTTCATTAAATCACTGATTTCAAAAAATCCCCGGGTACTGCACATTACCATCACATATCCCGGGGATTTCAAATATTTTATTCAGTTTTCACTATTCTGCTTTTGCAGCGTTTCTTTCATCGATTTCTACTCTGATCTTATCCATCATCTTCTTATCAAGTTTGTAGAAGAACAGCGGGATCATAGAGATAAAGATACATGCCGCTGGCAGAAGATTTACGACTGCATTGATACCTGTCTTAGCCGCCTCTGTCTGCTCTACATTCGGAACATATCCTGTAGCTGCGATCAGCAGTACGCCAACAGAACCAGCAACTGCTGTAGCCAGCTTAACCCCAAAGCTCATGAAGGAATATGTAACGCCTTCTTCACGTACACCGTACTTCCAATCTCCATACTCAATACAGTCAGAAAGCATACCTGTACATACATTACTTGCAGAATTGGTAAGACCGATCACGCAGCTGATTCCGATCAAGAAAATATTGTTATTAGCAGGTACAATAAACATGATCACGAATCCCGCAATCTGGACAACATTCAGAATGATCAGCCAGTTTCTCTTTCCAAATGTTTTCGTTGCCCATGGCAGAAGGAGGGAACCGATAAACTGGAACAAAGTCATTGCTGAGAAGATCGGCGCGATCATCGTATAAGAACCAACCACATAGATCACATAGTAGGAAAGCAGTGACATACGTCCCATAATGGCTACAGATCCCATAAATACACAGAACACGGTGATCATCAGCATCCTGTTCTTAAACGCAGATTTCAGTGACTGCAGAACAGATCTGCTTTTCTGTCCGGTTACAGGTCTTTCTACTACTACCGTTTCTTTACATCCCGCCACGCAAAGCCAGAAGCAAGGAATCATAACAACAGAACAGATCACAGTGGTGATAAAGTATCCCCTTGCATTTGCCACATCGCTGTTACTGAAATACAGGATCATCGGCATGGCAACGGCTGACAGAATAAACTGAATTATTGCGCCGCCGATTGCACGTGCTGATGTGTAGTTCATACGCACTTGTGAATCTCTGGCAACTCTGTTTACAAGGCTTCCGTACGTGATGCAGACTGCCGTGTAGGACATTCCTGCTCCGATATAGCATACCAGACAGAGCAGAACTTTCGCCATTCCTGTAACCGGAAATACGGTAAAAGTCAGAATGTTGAACACTGCCAGAAACGGCGGTGCAAACATCAGATAGGGGCGGAATTTTCCCCATCGTGTGTTGGTACGGTCTGCGATCATCCCCATCATCGGATCGTTTGCCGCATCCCAAATACGTGCGATCAGCATAATTGCGGAAACAGCTACCGCTGTCAGCCCTACTACATCGGTATAGAAGATGGTCAGATAAGTATTGATCATGTACCAGCTCATCTGAGATCCGATCTCACCGAAACTGTAGCAGAATCCGACTTTAAGATTTGTCTTTTCCTGTACTTTTACTTGATTTTCCATAAAGTAAGTACCTCCTCTTCCTTTCTTTTGAGACAATTTTACCAATCCGGCGCACTTCCAACTAATGTCTGATAGTCGTATTATGCGGCGATTTTTGTTCTGTTTTTTTGATATCCGTGTTACGGATTATTGAGAACAAATACTCACATCAGTTTTTTGCCATCTCAGTTCTCTGTCTTTTTTATAAGGAGGATATGTCCAAACATTCCGGACGGTTCCAGTACTGCCCTCTCCGGCCCGAAGATCCCCGGTTTCGTATTTGCATTTCGGATCAGAGTGTTCACAACCCGGATCACGATCTCATTTTCTCCGTCTTTCACCGCATCTGTGATATCTGCCGCATAGGGCGGACAGATCTTTTTCCCGACGTCCTCTCCGTTTACGATCACTTCCATGCATTCATAAACATACTGTGGCTCCAGGACGATCCTGCAGTGTTCCTTCTTCAGGCTGACCTGTTTCCTGTATTCCATAATTCCGGAAAAATCCCTGTGCCGTTCCGATACAGGGAGCAGTGTGTTCAGTTCTTCCTTCTCTCCTTCTCCGCTCATTCCCGTTTCATACAGTGTCAGTTCCCATCCGCTGGAAATATCTGTCTCATCCACGATATCCCCGCCTGGCTTTTTCCGGAGGTCGCGCTCCGGATCCACAACAAGAATCATGGACTCATAGGGCTTCAGCAGGAGTTCAAATGAGTTTCCATTACGGGGCACTTCATACCATGTATCCTCAAGCGCCCGGTATTCTCCGTATGTTCCAGAGGCTGGCAGCGTGACTCTCTCCCTGATCTCAGCGGAAAGGGACGTATTAAAGAAGAAATAGATATCCTGTTCTTTCTTATAATGGTAGACAACAAGATTCCTGCACTCTTTTTCCGGAATCACATCCGAAACGCCCTTCTGCTTCAGCCAGCCTGCCAGTTCTTCCAGACTGATAACAGGATACCTTTGCAGAAGTCCGATCTCCCTGGCTTCTCCTGCCCCGATCACTTCCTTTGGCCTGCTGTTTATGAACACTGTCGTCAGATCAGGATTTGCGGAGAGAAAACGGAACACTTTCTCACTCAGATATTCCATCTCCGGTATGATCAAAACTTTCATCACCCGCCCGTTTACGACAAGATTTCTGTCTTCCACACGGGTTCCGTAATATTCAACATCCTCGAACACATCCGCCGGAAGGATTTCATAGTCGATCTGATGCTCCTGGAGTTTTCTCCCCGGGGCATAAGACCGCATGGCTTTCCCTGCCCAGTCGCCTTCCGCCTCGTACAGAACAGCGGCCTGAGGCACATTCTGTCCTCCGCTGAAAATACTGCAGAGCCTGTCTGTGTATTTCATCAGTTCTCCGAAAAACGGGAACTGAGGATTATTCCCCCTTGCGTAATAGTGAGGCGGGCAGTCATCATCCGGATAGTCCGCCATGGAAAACGCATGTGGTACAAAACGGTTCACCCCCTGCGCCACCAGGTAATCCACCAGCCACTTCATATTTTTTATCCCAAGTCCCCAACCGTAAGCGCCGAAGTTCTCGCACATGAGCCTGCCCTTTTTCTTTGGATCGATCCATGCCTCCGAAGCTCCCAGCTTCGCCAGACCGAAATGGAAGAACTGAGAATCCCCCGCGCCGGAAGGATTATGTCTTGTACTGTCCGGATTTCCGGGAACAATCTGATTCCCGATATTATCGATTCCTGCCATATCCTGCCCTGCCATGGCGCGGAAATAGTGTCCCGCACCGCACCCCAGTCTGGTGTGCTGTCCGTTGTCCTCGATCACATGCCCGATATACTGCACTCCGTGGCTCCTGCACCACTCTCCGATCTGCCTGCTGAAGTTCTTTGCATAAAGCCGGCTCACACAGTCCATATAGTGGAATCGCAGCGCGGCGCACTTCCCGCCTTCGTCTTTGTACCAGAGATAAGGGATCTTCTGTTTCCATCCCGCCCCGCAGACGGTCTCCATTTTTTTCTCCAGTTCCCCGCACCACGGAAGAGGCATCATCTTCTCTCCGATCTTGTCATCCATCTTCAGGTCGTCTGTATTATAAAATCCCGGCTCATCTGAGAAAAACCCGAGGATCGTCTTCCCGAACTCATCTTTATAATGCTTATAATGAGCTTCGTACACACTCTCGATCAGCACCCGCACGGAGTCCTCGTCAATATAGTTGATATATTCCGGTCTTGCTCCGAAATCTGTTGTCATAAAGTTCACAAAGATCCGCCATGTCCCCTCCGGGACATCCCAGGTCAGGATTCCGTCTTTCACCTTCCCGGTCAGATCCGTCCCTTCTTCTGACAGGACATCTCCCTCTATCACCCGGTAAGCAGTGACACTGAGAACCCGTTTTTCATCGAGTACCGGCTTCACCTGCGGTTTTCCGAAGTCCATCCAGGTAAACTGTTTTTTTGTGAGAAGTTCCACATCGACCTGCACGCCGGGCAGAGGTCCGGTCGTCTCGACGAACTGTGTATACAGATATCTCCGTGCCCTCTCCGGATATTTTTCCGGCAAAAGTCCGTTTGCCTGCCCCGTCGGAAAATGAGCGTCGTCCAGGATCCATATCTTCATCCCCCGCTTCTTTGCCTCATCCAGGACAATATCCACATCATGCCACCATCCTTCTCCCGCAAAGTCCGGATGAGGTCTCGCCTCCAGACAGACTGCCCGGATACTGGACTCAGAAATCTTTTCCATCTCCGTCCGGATCACTTCTTCTGATTCACCCCGCATCCATAAAAACGGGAAAATATTGTTTTCCTGCATATGATCTTCCACCTTTCAGATTGATATTTGATTTTTCTTAGAATACGCGTATTGATGAACTGAAAAAAGTATAGCAATATTTGAAAAGAAAGAATTGTATTTTTTTTATAGATATGACAGTATATTTTTTACCTGTTTATTTTCTCCCGGTATTCTTTCGGGGATATCCCGTACCGTTTCCGGAATTTCTTGCTCAGATGACTGGAATCAAAGCACCCCACTTCCTGGCTGATCCGGCTGATACTCAGATCAGTCGTCTCGATCAGCTTCCTGGCATGGTCCACTTTCAGATCACTTACGATCTCATTAAAATTTTTCCCCGTGTGCTTTTTGAGCATCCTGCTGATATAGGATTCATTATAAGAGAAAAATTCCGCCAGTTCCCGCAGTGTGACTTTTCTGTAGTTTGCAGCGATATACCCAAGCATGGCAACAATATGGCGATCTGTACCTCCATTGGAAGATCCGGGTACGACCGCCATCATCTCATAATTTCGTATCAGCCATATGAACATCAGTCTGGCATACAGGACCAGGCATTCTTCAAATCCGAACCGTCTGTTTCTTCTTTCCAGGTACATGTCCCTCCAGAAACCTCTCAGCTTTTTATCCTCCCCTGCAGGAAACAGAAGGAACGGAGCGACCGCTTTGTCATAGAGTACCTTTTTAAAGAAATCCGACAGAAGGTTCTTTTCCCTCAGCATCCCGAAGAAAAAGTGTTCAAATGCATCCCTGCTCACGATCAGGTTCATGACCACATCCTCATTGTGGACTGCCGCAAGCGCATGCATGGTATCCGGTGCCAGGAAGCAGACGTCGCCTGCTTTCATCTCCACCGAAGTTTCACCGATATAGTTTACACAGGTCCCGCTGTAAACATATATAATCTCAAAAAAGGCATGGTTGTGGATAATAGGAAATGCATACCGCTCATGCATCCCCAGATCCACATCCCCTCTGTCCGCATAGATTCCTTTCTTCTCCAGTGTAATACCATAACCGGAAAATGTTGTAGAGCGGTAATGCTCCCGCATATCAGGGAGTTCCGGATCGTCTTCAGCCAGTTTTCTGTAGCTTTCAAAGGACAGCGGCGTCTCCAGCAGTTCCCTTTTACCCGACTCATAAATTTTTTTCATGATCTTTTCCTGCTCTGTCAGCGGGAACAACTTTCTCAGCGCTCTTTCTTCCATTTCATATTTCCTTTATATCTCTGTGATGATAATGTTCTGGATCTCCTGTGATCCCAGCACAGTCTCGATTTCCAGCACCCCGTCTTCACTCTCCTGCTGCCTCAGGTAAATCTTAGGCTGAGTGACAGACTTAAGATATTCCATTTCTTCCATGTTCAGATCATTGTAATACCCTATTTTTTCCCATTCGTTCTGGATATTTCCAAACTCCTGGTTTACAGAATAAATCTTGATCTGATACGTGCCTTCCTCTACATTTTTTATCCTGACAGTCAACTGAAGACGCTCATTATCCTCGAACATCCCCGCCTGTCGCTCCACCTCTATCTCATCTTCTTCTACCAGATAATACCGGAAATTAAAATGCTTATAATTATGACAGCAGATACTGATCTGTTTCGATCCGCTGCAGGTGACTATGGCGTTTTCATTTTTCCCGATACACCGATTTCCCAGCGCATTCATAAATTTAAATGCATAGTACGATGGTTTCCGTATACCGTCTTTTGTAAGGAGTCCGCAGCCGCCGTAAAGAATCTCTTTCGTATCATAATAATCCGAGAAAAGATCGGAGGCAAGCCAGTATCCGATCACGTCCGCATTCTGGCAGTTCTGTATCAGATTTTTCATGACATAGGCACCCTTAAAGCAGCTGTCATTGAGCACATTCCTGTTGGACAGGGAATTGCTCCACTCTGTCACATGAAGTTCTGCGTCCATCTGCACTTCATCCATACACTGGCGCGCTTCCTCGATCTGATTTCTCAGATAGTCCTGATCAGGAGCATATACGCTTCTTCCCGCTTTGAGAAGCTTCTGATCAATAATATAGGGATAACTGTACAGGCTGATGAAATCAGGCTGTACTTTTCTGTTTTTCCATTTTCTCAGGATTTCCCGGAGGTTCTCTCCCGGGTCATTCAGACTGAATCCAGCTCCACCGATATGGATCCCGGGAACATAAGTTTTAAAGATCCCGTATATGATCTCAAACGTTTCAAAGTATTTTTCCGGCTCCACATTGGAACGGATCACTGAATTTTTCTCCAGCTCTATATACCAGGTCTCCACCTCTTCCATACCGTAACGTTTCACCAGGTGACGGATCAGCTCCTCCAGAAATCCTTTATTCTTTTCAATGATCCGCATCTGGTTCTTATTATCCACGTCCACCAGTCTCTTATGTACATTCTGAAATACTTCTTTTGCCTTGAACCCCATCTCGATATACGGGTGAATCCCTTTCTCAACAAGGAAATCCAGGATCTTGTCAATCCTGCTGAAATTGTATTTTGTCTTTTGTTCGTCCAGGAAGATCATCATTTCATCAGACAGGAAATTCCAGAATCTTACATACTCAAATCCGAGATTTTCTTTCAGATACTCAATCTGTTCCCTGACATCATATCGTAAAAGATCTTCTGCCGGGCCGATATTGATCATCCTTTTCCAGTTTTTTTCGATCAGGGTTTCCTGTTCCGTATCGCATTCCAGTACAGACACCGTGGAATCCCCCTCCTCGGGTGCATCCACATGGTTGGATGTCAGATACTGCTCCACCCGGTTCATGATCTCTTCTGAATTTGTTTCCTGTTCCTGTTTCTCTGTCTTAGCCTGCATCTCTTCCCGGTATTCCGCCGGAGTCTGATGATAGATCTCGCGAAATGTCTTGTTAAAACCTGCAAGATTGGAAAAACCATTATCCATGGCAATCTTGATGATAGATTTGTCAGAGTAGATCAGTTCCCCTACCGCATGCTCCATCCGGATATTGTTGACCAGCTTCAGAAAACTCAGCCCGAAATTCCGCTTGATGTATTTCGACAGATACGCGTTTGACAGATACAGTTTATCCGCAAGTTCCTGTAACGTGATCTGCTCCTGATAATGAGACATGATATAATTCAGGATCTCATTCATCCTCTCGTCCGAAATCCCCCTCAGGGAATCATAGTGACTCATTCCCTTCTTCACGATAAAGGAAGAAGTCAGCAGATAAAGCATCTGATAGGATATACTTCTTCTTAACAGGAATGCCTGTCCCTCTGTTGTCTGGTAGTAATTAAATATCTGCCGGATATAATAGCGCATCTTTTCATAGCTCTCTGATTTTTCCACACTAGAGTCACAGAGAAAATATACCTGCTCCCCCTGGAACATCTCTGTCAGCATCTTATAATTGACAAAAATGCTCCCGATCAGTACTTCTCCTGAAGTGTGCCATTCGTGTCTGACATTGGAATTCACAATGAGGAAGTCATCCGTCTTCAGCGTATGGGCGCCGTTTTCTCCGCCTAACTCTATCTCTCCGTCCAATACATATATGATCTCCGGTTCCTGATGGAAATGGAGTTCACGGTCTCTCATTGTTGAAAACTGACATTCTATGATCTCTTCGTACTTCATCCTGCACCTTCTTTACTATTTTCATTACATGCTGTTTTACATTCTATCATGTTCCCTCATGATTTTACAGGTTAAAGTATGCTGTCCCTTCTCCTGCACACAGGATATCACACTTCATACTGTGACATCCTGATAGCTTATCCCTGAGAACACAGCGCGATTCCCGCTCTCTTTCCCATTGCCGCTGGCAAAAACTCCTGCCATCATCCCGGTCATGCACCCCACGATCTCCGGATTGATCAGCCTTCCATCCGCATGTTCATACACTGTGCGGCGCTGTCCGTTTTCCTCATAAAAGAAATTGAAGTCCTGTCCCTCCACTTCGACACAGAGTTCCGCGTCTGCAGACGGAGCGGGAATCTCAGCCAGTACCTTCTCTTTCGTCTCACTCTTAAAGTTTGGAAAGTGCGGCGGTACATCCATCTCACTCCAGGACAGGATCACGCGCAGTACCTCTTCTCCGTCTTTCAGACTCTTTTCCATTCGATACTGATGGTCGCTGGCCTGAAGCAGCACAAGCCCTGCCGTTTCATTCTCCTGTGGAGTGAAATCCATCCGGCAGGAAAATCTGTAATCGATCCCCGTCACTCTTCGCCCGATAAAGCTGACACAGTCATCTTTTCGCCCATTCTCCGACTCATCCAGAAGACATTTCAACGGTTCATTGATCCTGCGCGGAAGACATTTCAGAGTAACCTCTCCGTTCTCAACCTTCCAGAAATCGCCGTAAGGTGTTCCCCAGAAGCACCAGTTTGCCGGAAGCTGATCCGTTATCTGTTCCTCTTCCATCAGTTCTTCTGTCCAGGGAAGATCCGGATCTGCTTCATACTCCCATTCGATCTTTCCGGTTCCCGGGCTGAACACAGGCCATCCTCTCTCCCATTTTACAGGACAGATATACGTCTCTCTTCCCAGATTCTTATAGTATCCGCCTATAGTCCTTGAAGCCAGCATTACGGCATACCAGTTTCCGGAGTCTGTCTCAACAAGATCCGCATGTCCCACATTGGCGATCTCGCAGTCATATCCCATCTGTCTGTGAGTCATGACCGGATTCCCCGGGAATCCCTCATACCAGCCTTTGATCTCTCTGCTCCTGGCAACTGTCACAGAATGATAATGTTCTGTTCCGCCTTCTGCGATCACCAGATAATAGTATCCATCCTTATGATACAGATGCGGTGCCTCCGGCGATGCGGCATTTCTCAGAGCGCTGTCCCAGATTGCTGTCGGTTCCCCGGTCAGTTTCATGGCCTGCAGGTCAAACTCACAGAGCCAGATTCCCCGTTCCATATTTCCGTCTGCTCTTTTCACCACGTTCCCCGTTCCAAGGATATACGCACTCCCGTCCTCATCGATAAACAGGGAGGCATCGATTCCCGGCACATCATCCAGCCAGTAAGGCTCCGACCAGGGACCGGCCGGATCTTCTGCCGTGACGATATAATTCCCTCTGTCACTGAAATTCGTGTTAATAATATAAAATGTTCCGTCATAGTAGCGTATCGTCGGGGCCATGACGCCGCCGGTGAATGTGTTTGCCTTGACATGAAAACCATTCTCTTTTGTCATCACATTCCCGATCTGCTCCCAGTGTGCCAGATCCCTGCTCCGGAAAATGGGAATTCCGGGATGCAGTTCAAAGCTGGAACAGATCAGATAGAAACAGCCATCCGCTTTACAGATGGACGGGTCCGGATAAAATCCCGGAAGGATTGGATTCTTGATCACTTTTTTCATGCTCACATATCTCCTTTTTACGAATTTCTTCTTTCCTGTTTTCCATCATACTTCAAAACAGGTCAAAACTCTTCTGTTGATTTTGCAAAAAATATAAAAAATTTGATCAGTTTTTGTCATGAACAACTCACTTCATCAAACTGATCAATTTTCCGCATCAGATTTTTGTCCTCTTTTAATGTGCTTTCTCTCTGGACACTGCCAGCGTCACGCACACAAACGCTGCCGCGAACACAAGCTGAATCCCGATCCCTGCCAGCACCTCTGTCCTCACGTTTCCGACAATGTTCCCGTGTTCCGCAAGCAGGTTGTTCACGTTTTCATACCAGTACACCGGCAGGAACTGAGCCGCCTTCCTGACGCCGCTGCTCAGATAGTCCATCTCCACGAACACTCCGCAGAGAAAACACATCCCCAGGGCCAGGATATTTACTACTCCGTTCAGGGCGGTGGATGTCTTCACCAGCGTTCCCACCAGGTATGCCAGCGCCAGGGACGCCGCCAGCAAAGTAAAGGAGTTGAGCAGATGCCATCCTGCCCTTCCGCTGCTTAAAAATTCTTTCCCGTATGCCGCCATCGCAGCAACAGCACAGATTCCCCAAAGGGCGAAAGCGATCACTCCGGCGGCTGCCAGACCTTCCATGCTCTGGCGCCGGACAGGCACGGCGGAAGCCCGCATCCGCTGAGGCAGACTTCCTCTCCGGAATCCCATCAGGATATACCCAAGCACATAGCAGAGAAGACTAAGGAACAGATACGGCAGATAACGGAAGAAAAAGACGTAGGAAGGAGTCTCCCCCGTATTCCCGCCAAGGTCAAGGAGCGTTACCTCCGCCGTCTCCCTGTCAGCCATGGCGGAGGCGATCTCCGTCTCCGTAAATCCCGCCGCTCCATAGCTGCGTGCAAAGTTCAGAAAACTGCCGATCTGCTGCTCCACATAGTATCCGGCATAGGTTCCCGGCACAGTGGTCACCTGCAGGTTCTCTGTTCCCAGGATACACTTCTCCATGAACCCTTCCGGGATCCGGACGATATAGTCCACATTCCGGTAAAACAGCTCCTCCTGAAGGACTTCCCTGTCGTCTTCCAGCATGACCGTTTCATTTGTCTTCCCGATATATCCGATGAGAGCTGCAGCGGCCTCGCCCTGATCTTCGTCCACGATCCCCACGGGAACATTTTCCGCCTGGTAGTCCTGCGTCCCTTCTCCGGCAAAGCTCTGGAACATGACCGTGATGCCGAAGAAGATTACAAGATAGAGAAGAATCATCCATATGTTCCTCTTTGCGATCTTCATATAAGCCCTAAATACTGACATAGCGTTCCCTCCTTATGATCAGAAATGTACCCGCGATGAGGATCACGGACATCGCCGCCAGGATCAGCATATCCTGCACATAACGCTCCGGGGCGTCGTACACATTGATACAGTACATGGCGTCCGAGATCAACGCTGCCGGGTTGAGCCGGTTGACCAGAGGCGCGTTTTTGTCCACCACGTTTTTTATATCCGCGTTCATCAGTCCCGCCAGGAAACTCAAAGCCATGGAGACTCCGACCATGATTCCAATCTTCACGCCCTCGCCTGCTCTTCCGACGCTTGTGATGAACATTCCCATAGTCACCCCGATCATACTGCCCAGGAACAGCGCCGGGAGCATTTCTGTATAAGATCCCGCGAACTCCAGCTTCAGGATATATTTCATATAGGCAAGGAGGAGCACCATGTTCACAAAATGAAGCCCAAAGGACACCAGGGTTTCCGTGATCACCAGGCTCAGCCGGTTCGCAGGGCCTGCACATCTCCTTGCGGCAAGCGGGGTCAGATTTGCCTGCAGCTCCATAGCGGAGTTATAACCGATAAAGCAGCCGTACAGGCACGCCATTCCCAGCAGAGCATAGAAGAACTGCGCTGTCCCGTCCGTTGTCCTTCCGCCAAGGGAAACCTGCTCCACTGCATCTCCGTAGCCCGACATGGATTCTATTGCTGCCTGCATTCCTTCCGGATGAAGCAGCGCCACATCCTCCAGCGTCTGTTTCCCTTCCGTATAATTCTCCAGGATCATCTGCAGGATACTCTGAGGGAACCCGCTCCCGCTGACTGTCAGCGACGGATCTTCCCCGTTGTAGAAGATTCCGTCCACCTCTCCATTTTCAAGAGCTTTCAGCGCATCTGCTTCTGTCATCTCCATGGTCCGGATCAGATCCGAATCCTCTTCCATGCCTTCCAGGAACTGCGAAAATATCTCTTCCCCGCTGTTCTGTATATCTCCTTCGTTCTGCCCTGCCTCTGTGACGACCGCAGCCCTCACGGTCTCGAAGTCCGATTCTCCCACCTGACCGATGGAAAAGTACATGGCCGTGGTCAGGATAAAAGGAAAGACAAGAGGCCAGAAGATCAGGTCTCTGTTTCTGATCTTTGTAAGAAAACTGTACCGTATCATATCCCACATATTCTCTCCTCCTAATCTCTGAGCTGTTTTCCTGTGATCTCAAGAAACACGTCATTCAGTGTCGGCAGTTCGGAAAATACTCTCCCGAAGGGGATCTCCCTCTCCTGCAGGCAGTTCAGGATGTGGATCAGGTTATGCTTCGCCCCGGTACACCGGACCACAAGCTTCTGATCACCGTACTGTACATCGAACACATGGGGCAGGTTCCGTATCTCTGAAAGCTCCTCCTTCCCCAGGATCACTGCCTCAATGGTCACGGTCTCCCCGGTCTTGATCATCCCTTTCAGTTCCTCCTTCGTTCCGACGGCAATGCTCCTGCCGTGGTCCATGATGGCGATCCGGGTGCAGATCTGCTCCACCTCTTCCATATAGTGGGAAGTATATATGATAGTGGAGCCCTGCCGGTTCAGTTCACAGATTCCCTCAAGGATCCTGTTTCTGCTCTGGGGATCCACAGCCACCGTGGGCTCATCCAGTATGATCAGCTTCGGCCGGTGGGCGATCCCGCAGGCAATGTTCAGCCTCCTTAAGAGTCCTCCGGAGAGTTTCTTCGGATAAGACTTCCGGTACTCTTCCAGTCCGACGAACCGGATGGCGTCCTCCACAAGGTCTCTGCGCTTCTTGCGGTCCTTCACGTACAGACTGCAGAAATAGTCAACATTTTCCTGTACGTTCAGTTCCTCAAATACCGCCACGTCCTGCATGACGATCCCGATCTGTTCTTTCACCCTGTAATTATCCGGCGCCATCTCCTCTCCCATGATCTTAATGCTGCCCCTGTCAAATTTAAGAAGCGCCAGCATGCAGTTGATTGCCGTGGTCTTTCCGCTGCCATTCGGACCGAGAAGTCCAAAGATCTCCCCTTCTCTCACATCCAGGTTAAAGTGATCCAGCGCCACAGTATCTCCATATCGTTTCACGAGATTTTCTATCCTGATCATATGTTATCCCTCCTGTCATCTTGTGACCTTATCATAACGCGGCCTGCACTTTTCCTGTAGTGCATGGTGTCACAAAGCGGTATGACAAATGTCACAACCTCTCTGTTTTTCTTTGCTTTCTTCTTTTTATGGTCTATAATAAAAACATACAGCATTGGAAAGGAGCGGACACTTCGTCCGTACACAATATGAAAAACGCTCTGAATTCCGCGGCAGTCATGCTCTTGTGCATGTTTTCCCTGTTTTTTGTACAGCCGGATCTTCTGTATGTAACAGCATTTCTGTTCGCTGTGATCGTCTGCTGTGCAGACTCTTTCGCCGAAAATAACCGGGTATTCGGTCTGACCTGCCTGGTCTTCTTTCTCACAGGATTGATAGATCCGGATTCCGTCCTCTTCTTTCCTGTGGCAGAATACGGACTGTTCCGGCGGAGGCTTTATCCTGCGGCAGGCACAGGCGGCCTTCTGTTCTGCATCGTCTCGTTCCGGGCAGGGATCGTACGGAATATGACAGATGTGTCCGTTTCCGCCGGGACAGCATTTCCTCTGCTCCTGATCTGCCTGGAACTGTTCGGCTTCCTGACCGCATTTCTTCTGGCGGAAGAAACACGCACCCGGGAGGCTCTTGAGACCGCGCTACGCCGCACCCAGGACGACAGCACGGAGCGGGATCTTCTTCTCACGGAGAAAAACCGGTCCATACAGGAAAAACAGGACTACGAGATCTATGCCGCCACTCTTCGGGAGAGGAACCGGATTGCCCGGGAAATCCATGACAATGTAGGGCATCTTCTCTCCCGCTCCATCCTTTTGGTCGGCGCGGCAAAAGCGGTCAGCAGGGATTCCGTCCTTGCACCTACACTGGATTCCCTGGACACCTCGCTGAATTCCGCCATGAACAGCATCCGTACCAGCGTCCACGACCTGAGAGACGAGGCAGTGAACCTGGAGGAAGCGGTCCGTTCCCTGGTCAGCGACTTTACATTCTGCCCGGTCCGTTTTCAGTATGACGCCGGAAGAGCTGTACCCCGGGATGTGAAATACGCATTTATCAGCATTTCCAAGGAAGCCCTTTCCAACATCATGCGGCACAGCAATGCGACGGAAGCTGTCCTTACGATCCGTGAGCACCCCGCCCTGTACCAGCTCTGCATCGAGGATAACGGAACCATGATCCGGAAAAACGAAAACGGCATGGGCCTTTCCAACATGCGGGACCGGGTGGAAAAGCTGGGAGGAAACATCCATTTTTCTTCCGAGAAGGGATTCCGGATCCTGGCCACTATACCGAAAAGGAGACAAGACGATGAAACTGATACTGATCGATGACGACTGCCTCGTTGTGAGCGCGCTGAAAATGATCCTGGAGGCACAGCCTGACTTTGAGGTGGCGGCCACAGCCTCAGATGGAGCGGAGGCTCTGTCCCTCTACCGTGAGCACCGCCCTGACGTGCTTCTCATGGATATCCGGATGCAGGGCATGGACGGACTGAAGGCGGCGGAAACTGTCCTCGGAGAATTTCCTGAAGCACGTATCCTGCTCCTCACCACTTTCTCCGACGATGAATATATTATAAAAGCACTGAAACTCGGAGCTGCGGGCTATCTTCTGAAGCAGGACTATCAGAACATCGTTCCCGCCATCCGCGCCGCCGCTTCCGGCCAGTCCGTATTCGGAGACGAGATTGTCTCACGGCTTCCCGGACTGATGAGCCGAGTAAAGCCTTCTTACGACTACGCCGCCCACGGCATCAGCGAACGGGAGCTGGATGTGATCCGGCTCATCGCAGAAGGCCTGAGCAACAAAGAGATCGCAGCCCGGCTGTATTTAAGCGAGGGAACTGTGAGAAACTATTTAAGCATGATTCTTGACAAACTTGATCTGCGGGACCGCACCCAGGTTGCAGTATTTTATCTTCAAAGAAAATCACCGGAAGTGCCCAAAGGCACATTCCGGGATTGTTAGCGGTCGCCAAGGTCTCGGGCACGCCCGGACTTTGGCTCGTTGCCGTTGCAAATAAAGGCGGCAGGATCGATGCCGTCCGCATATCAGGCTTTTACAGAACCGACTCGAATTGAATGCCGGGTGCGCTTTCGCATACCCGGAACGAAAAAGGAGATGACCTTTATGTCACTGCATACATCTGACCTGGTGCTCGTTCCCGGCCACCAGTTAAAACCATTAGACAACATAGCCGGCTTCCAGGTACGGCCCGGATTCTTCCGTTTCTTCGGAGCCACCATCATCCCGGGCGGGGTGAATTTCACGATTCAGTCCCACGGGGCCACATCCTGTGAACTGCTCCTCTTCCACCGGCAGGCGGAGGAACCCTTTGCCGCCCTGAAATTCCCGGACAACTATAAGATCGGCTTCGTCTATTCCATGATCGTATTCGGCCTGGACGTGGAGGAATTTGAGTATGCCTACCGCCTGGACGGCCCTTATGATGAGAAGAAAGGGCTTCGTTTCGACAAGACAAAGATCCTGCTCGACCCTTACGCCAGAGCTGTCACCGGTCAGAGCCAGTGGGGATGCAAGAACAATCCCCAGCACAGCTACCGCGCCCGGGTTGTACACAACAATTTTGACTGGGGACTTGAGCGGGTCGAACCCATTCCCATGGAGGATCTTGTGATCTACGAGCTCCATGTACGCGGTTTTACCAAATCCCCCACTTCAAATGTCGCCTGTCCCGGGACCTTCCGCGGTCTGGCTGAAAAGATCCCCTATCTGAAGCGGCTGGGAGTCAACGCAGTGGAACTGATGCCAATATTTGAGTTTGATGAAATGCGGGATGTCCGACTGATCGATGAAAATGAGCTTCTTGACTACTGGGGATACAATCCGGTCTGTTTCTTTGCCCCCAACACAAGCTACTCCTCAAGCAAAGAATATAACCGGGAAGGCATGGAACTGAAACGGATGATAAAAGCGCTCCATGACAACGGGATCGATGTGATCCTGGACGTGGTGTTCAACCATACGGCCGAGGGGAACGAGATGGGACCTTCTTTCTGTTTCAAGGGATTTGACAATAATATCTATTATATGCTCACCCCGGACGGAAACTACTACAACTTCAGCGGCTGCGGCAACACACTGAACTGCAATCATCCGGTGGTGCAGGAGCTGATCCTGGACTGCCTGCGCTACTGGGTGACGGATTACCGGGTGGACGGATTCCGATTTGATCTCGCCTCCATCCTGGGACGGAGTGAGAACGGAACACCGCTGAACCAGCCTCCTCTTCTGAGAAGCCTTGCCTTTGACCCCATCCTGGGAAATGTCAAGCTGATCGCGGAAGCCTGGGACGCAGGAGGGCTTTATCAGGTCGGCTCCTTCCCCTCCTGGAAACGATGGGCGGAGTGGAACGGCCGCTATCGCGACGATATGCGCTGCTTCCTGAAAGGGGATTCCGGGATGGCAGGTATCGCGGCACAGCGCATGATCGGTTCCCCGGACCTCTATGACCCGGTCTACCGGGGCGGCAACGCATCCGTCAACTTTCTGACCTGCCACGACGGCTTCACCCTGAACGACCTGTACAGCTATAACCAGAAACACAACGAGGCCAACGGCTGGAACAATACAGATGGTTATGACGACAACAACAGCTGGAACTGCGGCGTGGAAGGCGACACGGATGATCCGGATATCCTGGCTCTCCGCAGGAAAATGATGATGAATGCCTGTGCGGTGCTCATGTGCAGCCGGGGAACTCCCATGTTCCTCTCCGGCGACGAATTCTGCGACACCCGATACGGAAACAACAATCCCTACTGTCAGGACAACGCCATCTCCTGGCTGGACTGGAGCCTCTATGAAAAGAACCGGGATATGTTTGAGTTCTTCCGCTATATGATCGCATTCCGCATGGATCACCCCGCCATCCGCCGGGACCTGGAACCAAGCTATATCGGTTTTCCATCCATGAGCATCCACGGGCTGACGCCCTGGAAACCGGACGAACCGGAGAGCGCTTACGTCTCCTGCATCCTCTTCTCCGGATACGACGAGGAGAACAGCCGGGAGGATCTGGTCTATGTGGCAGTCAACGCCCACTGGACCGCAGCGGAAATGACTCTGCCGGATCTTCCCGAAGGATACTGCTGGAAGATTGCTGTCAACACAGGGGATACGAAGCAGCAGACATTTGCGGAAAAAGATATGCCGCTGGCAGAGAAGAACCTGCTGCTGGGCGAGCGGTCAGTGATCGTGTTTGTGGGGATGTAGCAATAAGATATGCTCAAAACAAAGGAGTATGATCAAAAAGAGAGTGTCCTGGTTGTCAGCGTATAGGCTGTCAGCCAGGACACTCCCGCTTTATGCGATCGTCCAGTCTAAACCATCATCTCTCCGCTTTTTTCAGGATATCCAGTCTTCTCATCAGCATCTCATATTCCTTTTCTCTTCCGGAAAACCAGTCCCGTCTGATCTCCGCCAACTGGTTCAGTCCCACCTGTTCTGCTGCGCGTACCGCTGCTTCCCTCTGCGTCATCCTCTCCGGGAACACAGTCTGACAGTTAGCCCCATCCAGATCCTCATAAGAGTGAAATGCCTGATTGAAATCCATCAGAGGATGGAGCGAAACCGGTCTGTTCGTGCTGTTATCCACCAAGAATCCCCAGTTTCCCCAATGCCTGTCCGTGTTCCCCGTCATACTCTGCCGCTTCATATTTGACCTGATCACACCGAAAGCACTGACAGACTTTGCTTGCCAGGATCTCATTCTCCACATATTCCCTGTCCCCGTCTTTCAAAAGCCGAAATCCTGTTTCCGTTCCGACCCATGCCTTTGGAAAGCATCCGTTTGTGGACAGATCCCGGATCAGGCTGTCGTTCTGTACCGTGATCTGTTTTCCCCGCAGTGAGACGTCCACAAAAGCATTATCCAGATGATTATCGTACAGATTGATCTCGTCAAACGCTGTGTCTTCTCCCTCTCTCCTCACCCAGAACAGATCCGTCAGAGACAGGCAATGATAGCTCAGCGCGATCTGCGCCCTCTCCCTGTCGGTCACAGCCTGCGCCGCTCCGATGCTGTTCAGTATCTCCTTCGCATATCTCCGGTCCAGCGTCAGGACCCTTGAAGCACACCAGTAATAAAAGTTCGTCACATTATTTACCAGGGTATCGACATCCGCTTCATTCTCTTTTGTTTCTTCCAGGTACAGATTGAACGGCATAAACTGAAGTTCATAAACCTCACACCGCCCCTGCATATCAATCCGTGCGACCCTTTTCTCCCCGTGCATAATCTCATACACCGCTTTCATCCCGCCGTCACCGCCTCCAATCTCTATGTCGTAATTTTACTATACCCAAAAGAAAAAGTAAACGCAGAAAAGGGGCGCGCCCATCAGGGCGCACCCCTCCATCACAATTTTTCACTCCTGACCTGGAACTCCCAGGGAGCAGCGCCCCGCCATGCGGGACGCGCCCTTCCATCACAATTTTTCACTCCCGACTCGGGACTCCCAGGGAGCAGCAAGCCCATCAGGGCGCGCGCCCCTCCCGTCCCATTCTCCCAAAACTGCCGGAGGGACAACCCAGCCGGAGGGGATGCGTTGTGTTGGCTAAGGACCGTAAAACGACGCCGGCACTTGGAGCGCGTCCTTTGCGCTCCTACGTGTCCGCTGCGCTCGTTTTCCGAGCGAAAGCGGGTCCGCAGACAACATAACACATCCCCCACCGGCGGACGTCCCCCCCCCCGCCAGTTTCATCATTCCTCAAAGGCTTCCTTCATCTTCTCCATAAAGCCCTTCTTTTTCTTCTTTTCTCCCTTCTCACCTTTTCCATCCACATCATCATTCTGATGCAGCGTATTTCCGGTCAGTTCATCAAACCGTTTCAGCGCCTCTTTCGCTTCCGAACTCAGACGCTCCGGTGTCTGAATGACCAGTGTAACGTAGTGATCTCCTCTTACCTGGGCATTTCTCAGAGACGGCACTCCCTTTCCTTTCAGGCGTACTTTCGTATCTGTTTTTGTCCCCGGTTTCACTGTATAGATCACATCTCCGTCCACAGTCGGGATCCTGATATCTCCGCCAAGCGCTGCGACTGCAAAGGAGATCGGCACAGTTGAAAAGATGTGCACATCCTGTCTCTGGAAGATCGGATGGCGCGATACGTTGATCTCCACGAGAAGGTCCCCTCTCGGACCGCCGTTCACTCCCGGCTCTCCTTTATCGCGGATACGTACGCTCTGTCCGTTGTCAATACCCGCCGGGATCGTCACCTTGATCTTCTTTCTGCTTGACGTATATCCTGTTCCCGAGCAGTCCGGGCATTTCTCTTTTATGATCTTTCCGGAACCATTACAGTTCGGACATGTCTGAACGTTCTGTACAGTGCCGAAGAATGACTGTGAAGTGTATACGACCTGGCCTTTTCCTCCGCACTTCGGACATGTCTCCGGTGATGTTCCCGGCTTCGCTCCGGTTCCATGACAGGACTCGCACGGATCTTTCAGCACAAGATCAAGTTCCTTTTCACAGCCAAAGACCGCTTCCTCAAAGGTGATGCGGATACTCTTCCTTATATTTGCTCCTTTCATCGGGCCGTTACTACGCCCTCTGCGCGCACTGCCACCGAACAGATCACCAAAGATATCTCCAAAAATATCACTGAAATCCGCGCCGTTAAAGTCAAAACCGCCGAATCCTCCTGCGCCGCCGGCTCCGCCTTCAAACGCCGCATGACCGAACTGGTCGTACTGACGCCGTTTATCGGCATCGCTCAATACAGCATATGCCTCGGAAGCTTCCTTGAATTTCTTTTCCGCCTCTTTGTCTCCCGGATTCATATCAGGATGATACTTTTTAGCGAGCGCACGGTAAGCCTTTTTGATCTCTGCATCACTGGCATTCTTGCTTACACCGAGCACTTCATAGTAATCTCTCTTTGACTCTGCCATAACACTAATACTCTACCTTTCTTTTTTCACTAAACCTGTTACACAGCCGTTCTTTTACCGTCCGGCTGTCCGCCGTACAAGCTGCACTGTAACCTAAAAATTCTACGCAGCCGCCCTGCTATGCGGTTCCGTAGAATCTTCAGCCACGGTTTTCTCTGCCGGAGAATCTTCTCCGGCAGAGAACATATCCGCAACATTACTTCTGTAACAGTTTATCTTATCGATTCGTTTAGACCTCTTTGTAATCTCCGTCTACAACGTCGTCTCCCTGATATCCTTCCGGAGCCGGGCCTGCGTCTGCTCCCGGGTTCGGGCCGCCTGCTGCGCCTGCACCAGCCTGCTCATACATCTTAGTGAACAGCTTCTGAGCGCTCTCCATCAGTTTTTCTTTCGCAGCCTTGATCTCAGCCACATCAGCGTCTGCTGCTGTCTCAGGAGTAGATTTAGCCAGAACATCTTTCAGTGCCTGAACATCTGCCTCAACTGCAGCCTTATCGTTTGCATCCAGCTTATCTCCCACATCTTTGAGAGCTTTCTCTGTCTGGAATACCATTGCGTCAGCTTCGTTTCTTGCATCGATCGCCTCTTTGCGCTTCTTATCCTGAGCCTCGAACTCAGCTGCTTCTTTGACAGCCTTATCGATATCTGCATCAGACATGTTGGATCCTGCTGTGATCGTGATGTGCTGCTCTTTGCCTGTACCAAGATCCTTAGCGGAAACATTTACGATACCGTTTGCATCGATATCGAATGTAACTTCGATCTGCGGTACTCCACGCGGAGCCGGCGGGATTCCATCCAGTCTGAACTGTCCAAGTGATTTATTATCTTTGGCAAACTGTCTCTCGCCCTGTACAACGTTGATATCTACAGCTGTCTGGTTATCTGCCGCTGTTGAGAAGATCTGGCTCTTCTTCGTCGGGATCGTTGTATTTCTCTCGATCAGTCTTGTAGCGACACCGCCCATTGTCTCGATAGAAAGTGACAGCGGAGTAACATCCAGAAGAAGGATGTCGCCTGCGCCTGCATCGCCTGCAAGCTTACCACCCTGTACAGATGCACCAAGTGCAACACACTCATCCGGGTTCAGAGATTTGCTGGGCTCTTTGCCTGTCAGTCTCTTAACCTCTTCCTGTACAGCCGGGATACGTGTAGATCCGCCTACCAGAAGTACCTGGCCCAGATCTGCCGCTGTGATTCCTGCATCGGAAAGAGCACGTCTTACCGGTTCAGCTGTCTTGTCGACAAGATCTCTTGTCAGCTCGTCGAATTTAGCTCTTGTCAGGTTCATATCAAAGTGCTTCGGTCCCTCAGATGTTGCTGTGATGAACGGAAGGTTGATGTTTGTCGTTGTTGCGCTGGAAAGCTCTTTCTTCGCTTTCTCTGCAGCTTCTTTCAGTCTCTGGAGAGCCATCTTGTCTGTGGACAGATCCACGCCCTCTTTTGCCTTGAAGTCTGCCAGCATGTAGTCTGTGATCTTCTGGTCAAAGTCATCACCACCGAGTCTGTTGTTTCCGGCTGTGGAAAGAACTTCGATGACGCCGTCGCCGATCTCGATGATAGATACATCAAATGTACCACCGCCAAGGTCGTAAACCATGATCTTCTGCTCTTTCTCATTGTCAAGTCCATAAGCAAGTGCAGCAGCTGTAGGCTCGTTGATGATACGTTTTACATCAAGTCCTGCAATCTTACCTGCATCCTTTGTAGCCTGACGCTGAGCGTCGTTGAAATATGCAGGAACTGTGATAACAGCCTCTGTTACTTTCTCTCCAAGGTATCCTTCTGCATCCGCTTTCAGTTTCTGAAGGATCATTGCGGAAATCTCCTGCGGAGAATATTTCTTTCCGTCAATGTCTACCTTGTAATCTGTACCCATCTCTCTTTTGATCGAAGAGATCGTTCTGCTTGCGTTTGTAACTGCCTGACGCTTTGCAGGCTCTCCTACCAGACGCTCGCCTGTCTTTGTGAATGCCACAACAGACGGTGTTGTTCTTGCGCCTTCTGTGTTTGCGATGACTGTCGGCTGTCCGCCTTCCATAACAGCCACGCAGCTGTTTGTTGTACCAAGGTCAATACCAATTATTTTTCCCATAGTAAAGCTCCTCCTTTTAATGATTCATTTTTATATTCTAATATTTGAAAAAATCTTTAAGGAAGTTCGGTTCGCCAAGCTCACCGAACGACTTTCGCACTAAGCTCGAAAAAACCTCGCCAAGTGCTCAATGTCAATTTGCTACCTTTACCATGCTGTGTCTCACGACACTGTCGCGGTATGTGTAGCCTTTCTGGAATTCCTCTGCGATGATGTTCTCGCCGAGTTCCTCATCCTCCACATGCATCACTGCATTGTGGAAATCCGGATTGAATTCCTTTCCCACTGCCTCGATCGGTTTCACATCGATCGATTCCAGCGTAGTCATAAGTTGTTTGTAAACCTTCTCCATGCCCTCGGCAAACGGAGTGGTTTTTTCCTCTTCCGGCATGGACACCAACCCGCGTTCGAAGTTATCGACGATGGGAAGTATCTTCTCTATGATATCTTTCGCTCCAATCTCATACATCTGGGATTTCTCCTTCTCCGTACGCTTGCGGAAGTTATCGAACTCTGCCATCTGGCGTGTCAGCCGGTCAGTAAGTTCCTCAATCTTCTCATCTTTTTTATCCTTCTTGTTTTTCTTGCCGAAGAGTTTCTTTTTTTCTTCTCCGGCCTCACCGTTTCCTGCATCCTCAGATCCGATTTCTTCCGTTCCCGGAGTTTCCTTCGGATCGTCCGCTTCTTCCGCTGCTGCCTCAGCATTTTCCTCCGCCTGTGCAGTCTCTTCCTGATCAGAAGCTTCCTCCTGAGCGGCTTTGGCCTTTGCTTCTTCCACGGCTCCCTTTACCATATCTTCTTTGCTCATCTCTGTCACCAGCTTTCCACCTTCCTATTCTTTGGGATCTTTATTATAAATCGCGTCCAACTCGTTCTGCAGAGTCTTCAGCGTCTTCATGACATGTTCATAATCCATCCTCTTCGGCCCGATAATACCGATCGTGCCTTTCATGCCCTCACCCAGTTCGTAAGTAGCTGTCACGACACTGCAGTCCCTCATAGTCTTCACCGGCGTCTCATCTCCGATGTAGACCTGGATCCCATGATTATTCTCACTTGCAAGTGTCTCTGTGACCAGATCTGCCAGCTGCTGTTTCTCCTCAAACGCACTGATGATCTCCTGAGCGCTCTGCTTGTCGCTCAGCTCGGGGTATTTGAAGATGTTCGTGGCGCCGCTTGTGTAAATCTCCATGTCATCTTCCACATGTATGATCTCCGCCACAGCATCCAGAACATGACCGACCACCTTGCTGTGGATACCCGCCTGTTCTTTCAGCCTTGCAATCAGCCCCAGCGTGATCTGGTCGATCGACATCCCGTTCAGCGTTGTATTGAGAAGCATGTTCAGCTTCAGCAGGTTTTCATTGCTTAGTGTTTCACCAACTTCAATGATTTTATTCTTGATCACATTGCCGCCGAGAACGATAACCGCCACGATCTGTTCTGCATCCACCTGTGAGAGCTGGATGAACTTCAGCGTATTACGGTTATTCACCGGGGAAGAGACCATCGTGGCATAATTCGTGTTCGCCGCCAGCACTTTCGCTGCCTGACGAAGGACCTTTTCCACTTTGTCCGTCTTCTCCAGAAGACCGTTTTCGCGTTCCGTGATCTCCTGTTCCTTATCCTCCATCAGCATATCGACATACAGCCGGTATCCCTTGTCAGAAGGTATCCTTCCTGCGGAGGTATGAGGCTGGAAGATGTAGCCCAGGTCTTCCAGATCCGCCATCTCATTTCTGATCGTTGCGGAACTGAGGTTCAGATCTGTATATTTCGTAAGAGTTCTGGAACCTACCGGCTCACCCGTCTCGAGGTAGTTCTGTATGATCGCCTTCAATATAATAAGTTTTCTCTCACTTAATGAAGCGTCAACTGCCACAGTACTTCCTCCTTTCCGAAACAGTAACTGAATATCCTGTTTTGATTATTAGCACTCATTTATTTCGAGTGCTAACACCTTCCGTATATTAAAATAGCACCCGGATTTCTTTTTGTCAACTCTGTTTATGATTTTTTTAGAGAAACTGGTAATAGTTCAGCCATGCGCCAGGATAAAAGAGGGCTTGCACGGAAGTTAGCTTACAAGGGCATGACCTCTTTTATCCTGGCATAGGGCGGACGCCCTCAGCGAGAAGGAGCTGCACAGCAGCGGATTCGAGCTGCGTGGCTGAACCCCTCTTATAGGAACTCACAGAATACATAATTGCTCACATCAATCCCTCTCGGGGTAAGCCGGATCATTCCATCCCGCTCTGTCATCAGACCATCCTTTTCAAATCTCCGGATCTGCTCACCATACACCTCTTCTATTCCGAATCCGTAAAGTCTCCGGAATTCTTCCGCAGAGATTCCGGCCGTCTTTCTCAGCCCCAGGATCATGAACTCTGCCATCTGTTCATCCCGGCTCAGGCTTTCGACTTCCTCTCCACATCCGTTTTCGGCCGGTGTTCCCTCCGAGAATGCATCCATATATTTTTTCATATCCGCCGTGTTGTGGAACCGGGTTTCTCGGATCAGAGATGAGGCTCCCAGTCCCAGGCCAAGATACTCTTTTCTCTCCCAGTATCCCAGGTTGTGTCTGCACTCATATCCCTGCTTCGCATAGTTGGAGATCTCATACCTGTGATATCCGTACTCGTTCAGGATAACTGCGGTCTGCTCATAGATCTTCCTGTCTTCCTCTTCATCCGGAAGGGTTGGAAGAGCATCTGTGGATTTCCTGCTGTTTTCCCAGTCCGAATGATCCCCCTCGTGCCGATCCTGATTCTCTCCGTACATATCAAAAAAAGGAGTACCTTCCTCTATGATCAGACTGTAAGCCGAAAGATGTTCCGGCGCAAGCTCCGCCACAGTGCGGAGAGTCTTCTCCCAGCTCTTCACCGTCTGACCCGGGATTGCCGAGATCAGATCAATATTGACATTGTCAAATCCTGCGTCCCGGACGAGGGAATAAGTATCAAGAAATTCTCTGTACGTATGGATCCTTCCCAGCATCCGCAGTTCATCGTCATTGACAGACTGAAGTCCAATGCTGATCCGGTTGATCCCGGATCTTCTCCAGGATGCCACTTTCTCTGCTGTCACCGTCCCGGGGTTTGCCTCTATGGTGATCTCCGGATTTTCCGTAAATGTAAAATTTCTATACAGAACGTCAAAAAGACGGGCGGTGTCCTCCCCATCCAGCACGGATGGGGTTCCCCCGCCCAGAAACACCGTGGATACACGGCAGTCTGTGAAATTTTCTTTTCTGCTTTCAATCTCCCGTATGAGCGCGTCCACATATGCTTTTCGCTCCCGCGCTCCCGACGGGAACGAGAGGAAATCGCAGTATGCGCATTTTCTCACACAGAACGGGATATGAACATAAAGTTCCAGTTCTCTGTCAGTCATCATCCAGTTTGAGCACACTCATAAACGCCTTCTGCGGGATTTCTACATTTCCCACCTGGCGCATGCGCTTCTTTCCTTCCTTCTGCTTCTCCAGCAGTTTCTTCTTACGGGAGATATCTCCTCCGTAACATTTCGCCAGCACGTCTTTTCTCATGGCCTTCACTGTCTCACGGGCAATGATCTTGCTTCCGATGGCCGCCTGGATCGGAATCTCGAAGAGCTGTCTCGGGATCTCTGTTTTAAGCTTTTCGCACATCTTCCTTCCTCTCTCATAGGCGCTTCCCGCAAATACGATAAACGACAGCGCGTCCACTTCTTCTTTATTAATAAGGATATCCAGCTTCACAAGCTCGGAGCGCTGGTATCCCATCATCTCATAGTCAAAGGACGCGTACCCTCTGGACCTGGATTTCAGTGCGTCGAAGAAGTCATAGATGATCTCGTTCAGAGGCAGATGATAGTGAAGCACTGCCCTCTTCTCCTCGATATACTCCATGCTCTGGTAAATGCCTCGCCGCTCCTGGCACAGATCCATGATCGCTCCGATATACTCCGACGTCACCATGATCTCCGCCTTCACCATAGGCTCCTCCATGTAGTCAATCTCAGAGGGATCCGGCATGTTTGTCGGATTGGTCAGATCGATGACCTCCCCGTTAGTCTTGTGGATCTTATAGATAACACTGGGCGCCGTAGTCACAAGGTCCAGATTATACTCTCTCTCCAGCCTCTCCTGGATGATCTCCAGATGAAGCAGTCCAAGGAAGCCGCACCGGAAACCGAATCCCAGCGCCACCGACGTCTCCGGCTCAAACTGGAGCGCCGCATCGTTGAGCTGCAGTTTCTCCAGAGCGTCTCGGAGATCCGGATACTTTGCCCCGTCCGCCGGATAAAGTCCGCAGTACACCATGGGATTGACCTTCTTATATCCCGGAAGAGGTTCCGCGCAGGGTCTCTCCGCGTTGGTGATGGTATCTCCCACATGAGTATCCTTCACATTTTTCAGGCTCGCGGTGATGTAGCCAACCATTCCCGCGCTCAGCTCATCACAGGGGATGAACTGCCCCGCTCCGAAGGTTCCTACCTCCACCACATCTGCCTGTGCTCCCGTGGCCATCATGAGCATGGGCGTTCCTTTCTTCACAGTTCCCTCCTTGATCCTGCAGAACACAATGACACCTTTGTAGGAATCATACACAGAATCAAAGATCAGCGCTTTCAGAGGAGCTTCCGGATCCCCCTCGGGAGCCGGGATCTTCTTCACGATCTGCTCCAGCACCTCATGGACATTCTGCCCCGTCTTGGCAGAGATCAACGGTGCGTCCTCCGCATCGATTCCGATCACATCCTCGATTTCCTCCTTGACCCGTTCCGGATCCGCGCTGGGCAGATCGATCTTGTTGATCACGGGCATAACGTCCAGATCATGGTCCAGAGCCAGATACACATTGGCGAGAGTCTGTGCCTCCACCCCCTGTGCCGCGTCCACTACCAGGATCGCTCCGTCGCAGGCGGCAAGGCTTCGGGACACCTCATAATTAAAGTCCACATGTCCCGGGGTATCGATCAGGTTGAACATATACTCCTCACCGTCATCCGCCTTATAGATCGTCCTGACAGCCTGCGCCTTGATCGTGATCCCTCTCTCACGTTCCAGATCCATGTTGTCCAGCACCTGGGCCTGCATCTCCCGGCTGGTCAGAAGTCCGGTCATCTCAATGATCCGGTCCGCCAGAGTAGACTTCCCATGGTCAATATGCGCGATGATGCAAAAATTTCTTATTTTCTTCTGATCTATTACTGACACTTTTCTTCCTCCAAATCTATGGTTTTCTTCACACTTTTCCGGAATACTTTACGATAAAAAGCTCCACGGCAAGATTATCCGTTAAAAGCCCGGTCTTTACTCTCTGCTCGATATCGGCTCCGTCCTCCATAACGGCCCGAAGCTCAGATATCCGGAACCTCTTTGCCTGTTCCATATATTTGCCCGCAGCAAAGGGATGGAGTCCTGCTTTCGAGGCAATCTCCTTCCTCCCGTATCCCTGACCCAGAAGCCCTTTCACCTGGAACAGGATCCGGTACTGACGGATCATCAGGAAAAGGATACGCATGGGCGGCTCCTTCAGCGCAAGAAGATCATAGTACAGGTCCAGGGCTTTTCGCTGGTTCTTGTCCGCCACCGCGTTCACCATATCGAAAATGTGATTGGTGATCTGGGTCACGCAGACCGCGTCGATATCCTCCCTGGTGATCTCCTGCCGGTCCAGGGCATAACAGAAGACCTTTTCCAGCTCACGCTGGATATTTTCCATATCTGTCCCCACCTTGTTCAGGAAATACAGGATCACCGAATCCGAGATCTGCTTCTTTTCACGGCGGACGATCCCCTGGACCCAGCGTTTCAGCGTGCCCTCATCCTGAGTCGAGAGTTCTACAATATACCCTTTCGCTTTCACTGCCTTATAGAGCTTGCTGCGCTTATCCACCTCATTTTCCACGAAGATGAAATACGTGGTGTCCGGCATATCCTTGATATAATCTGCCAGCTCAGCCCCGGCACTCTTGAAAAATCCGGTATCCTCGAATACGATGAGACGGCGCTCCGCAAAGAAGGGCAGCGTCTCCGCCAGGTCGATCACTTCCCGAACGTTGATGTTCTTCCCTTCATAATGGGCATAGTTCATCGTATCGCCGTCCGGAAGCATCGCCTTAACAAACCGGTCCCGGTACTGACGCTTCAGATATCCCTCCTCACCATAGATGAGATAGATCTGCTTAAATTGTCCTGTCTTAAGATCTTCATTCAAGTTTTTCATAACTTCTCTATTATATAGGAAATCCCTGTGTTTTGACAAGAGCCCGCGTTTATTTTCACTTTCGCTTTTATTACAGTTCACACCTTTCAATCCAGATGCTGTCCCCGTCGCTCCTCAGCGAGACCGCACCGCATTTCTGTGTCGTGTAAACTCTGCATCCGATATCTGAAAGCCTTTCCAGTGTCTCCTCGTGGGGATGCCCGTACCAGTTGTCTGTTCCCGCCGAGATCAGGGCGACAGCAGGTTTTACGATCTGCAGGAACTCCTCTGAGCTGGAGTTCTTCGACCCGTGGTGTCCTGTCTTCAGGACCGGATACTCCCCCAGCCGCCCGCTGTCCGTGAGCATCTGCTCCCCTTCCAGTTCACAGTCTCCGGTAAGGAGCATCCCGAAAGCCTTATAGTGGACGCCCAGCACAAGAGACGCTGCATTGCCCGGTTCAAGCCCGGATCCGCTCTCCGGGGCAAGGCAGGTGATCGAGAAATCATCTTTTTCATTCTCCAGAGACTGTCCTGCCTTCATGGTCACCACCCTTGTACCGTTTTGCAGGGCAGTCCTGCCTATTTCCATGAGTTTTTCATCCAGATATTCCTCCATGGGCAGGACAAGGTTCCGGATCCGTATTCCCAGTTCCTGCCCTTCCAGCAGTTCCGCAATCCCATTGACATGGTCTTCGTCTCCGTGAGTCAGGAAAACATAGTCCAGCGTATCCACGGCGCAGCTCAGCAGGCAGGGCTCGATCCGGTATGTCCCGACCGCGGATACATCGCTGCTTCCTCCGTCCACAAAGTAATTTCCTCCGGAAGGTCCTCTGATATAAATCCCTTCCCCCTGCCCCACATCCAGAACTGTGACCCGGATCCCTGATTCGCAGGTATATCCCGCCCTGCATATGGCTGTCATGACCATTGCAGACAGGATCATCACCGCACCGGGGAGCCGAAGGACGGCTCCTCCCTGTTTTTTCCTGCATCCCGGAACTTTCTGCTGTTCGTCCTTTTTCTCTCTTCTGTGTTTCTCCTTCGTTCTATAGAAAATAAAACAGAGGGCGGCAATGACAGCATAATATGCGATCAGCCACAACAGTCCCGGTTTCCCTGTGATGATCCGGCTTCCCGGAATCCTGCCCGCCGCAGTGCATACGACATCATACATCCAGAGGACGCCCCGGCATGCCTGGAGAAGAAGCCCGCCCGCCGAAGGAAACACAAGTCCTGTTGTCAGACCGGCAAGCCCGGCTCCCATGACCAGCGGCATAGCCGGAATTACGAGCACATTCAGAAATAGGGAATACGGCGGGACTTCAAAATAGAAACAGAGCAGAGGTCCCATCAGGAGCAGACTGACTGCGATGCTGGTACTCATGCTCCCCAAAAGTTTATTCAGGAACTTATTTATCAACGATTTTCCATCAAATCTCAGGAGTTCTCCTATCGCCGGACCAAGAAGCCAGATTCCCAGGATCGCACCGAAGGAGAGTTGAAACCCTGCATCAGTAATGTAAAGCGGCTGCCAGGCACAGATCACCGCTGCTGCCAGTCCGAGACTCGTCAGCAGGTCATAATCTCTCCCGGTCATATCCGCACCGATCCGGACCAGGAACATGATCAGGGCACGGATACTGGACACTCCGGCTCCGATCATCATGGTATAGAGAAGGAGGACCGCCCCGCCCAGTATCCCTGCCGGCACAAATGGAACCCCGATCCTTCTGAGTGTCCCGTAAAGGCCCATTCCGATAAAGGACATATGAAGACCCGAAATGGCCAGAAGATGACCGATCCCGTTTTTCTGATACAGTTTCTTCATCTCCTCATCCAGCCCGCTCTTCTCTCCCAGCAGGATCGCGCTCATGGTGTTTCCGTAATATTCTCCCAGGTATTCCGTGAGCATCTCTTTCCATTGGCTGCGAAGCCATGTCAGGAACTCTTTTAACTCATCTGCATCGGCTGATTTTACCGTGACCTTTTCCGCCCAGACGAGCACATGCACGCCCTGCCTCTGGTAATAGGCTTTCTGATCAAAATTCCCGGGGTTGCGCGCCTGGTCAAAAAGAGAGACTTCTCCCTCCACCTGTATCACATTTCCCCTATTCACTTTTGTCTCGATCTCATCAGGATTGATATAAACCAGAAGTTTCGGTTCACTGATCTGCTGCCCAAGGGCAGATACGGCATTATCGTCAAGACTGACTGCCGTGACTTTTGCTTTTTCTTCGATCCTGCTGACTGTTCCGGTAAGAGTGACCGGCGTCCCTTCAGACACCACAGATTCCAGAGCGGAGGGCTTCAGATCCCCCACACTCTGAAATATACACACTCTTGCCGCCTGCACTGCCAGGAACAGGATACATGCCGTGCATAAAGGTCGTTTTATCATTCTTCATCTTCTGCTGCTTCGACCCAATCCATGTCTTCCTGCAGAGGCTGGGACAGATCCACAGTCTCCATATAGCTTGCGTTTGTCTCCCCGTTGATGGTGATCTGCACCCTCACTGCATCCGTGCCCTCAACGAGTGAATTGACGATCGAGTAGACTGTGATCTCCGGATACACATCATACGCCGCCGTCAGAAATGTACTGTCAAAATTGACATAGCATATCCCGTCTTTTGTCGTCACGCTCAGAAGATTCGTATTCGGATTGATCGTCGGATACGCCTCTGTTCCCGAGGGACCCTGGATCAGCTTCTCCACGATCAGCTTCTCTTTGGAAACATTACTGCTGTATCTGACGTCCATCTCCTGCTCCACAAGTCCGTCCCCGGCCTTGTTTGCAAAATAAAGGTGGAGTGTATCCGTCTGATATGAACTGGGTGAGGATCCTGTATTCTCCACGAAGTCATCCTTGTTCATCAGACCGATGATATTCCCATCACTGTCCCTGAGCGGCTCAGAATCTACTGTGAACATGATCCCGTCTATTCCCTCAATCCTGAGAAGGGACTGGACCACCGCCGCTCTCACAAGCTTTTCCTCCAGCTTCCCGATCTGCAGATATGCACTGTCAAAATCCACGGAAAGGATGCTCCCTTTCAGGCTGCATCCGTTCACTTCCACATTATCCGGGATCGCCGCGGTATATTCGATCTCTTCCGCCGGCTTTTTCAGCTCTTCCAGGACACTTTCCGCAGCTTCCAGCGTATCGTCCTGGTCAATCTCATAGGAGATCTTGACCAGTCCGGTCCTGTCTGTATTCAGACAGTAAATATATGACTCACCGTCCCCCACATCAGTCCGACCGGAACATGCCGTAAACACAAGCATGATACAGATGCAGACAAGCGGACATATTCTTCGGATTCTCTTCATTTCACCCATTCCTTCCTATGACGCCACATAGGTGAGCGGGATCCTGACTGTAAACGTGCTCCCCTCTCCCTCTGTGCTGTAGACTCTGATAGATCCCCGGTGCATGAGCACTGCATTTCGCGCGATGGCGAGTCCAAGTCCGGTACCGCCGATCTCTCTCGAGTGAGACTTGTCCACACGGTAAAATCTCTCAAAAATATGCGCCTGATCCGCCTCCGGGATCCCGATTCCCGAGTCTTCCACCTTGATATAGAAATATTTATGGTCCGCGTTCAGAGAGACATGGACCCAGCCGTTGTCATGGTTATACTTGACCGCATTTTCCACCAGATTTGAGATAGCCAGGGAAAACTTTGTCTCATCGATCTCCGCAGAAACAGGCCGGAAACTCTCCATTACTATCTCTACATTCTTTTTATCGGCAATAGGTTTAAGACGTTTCAGTATCTGCTCAAGCAGATCATTGATGTTGACGGACTGGATATTGATATTCTGCCCGGTCTTGTCCATCTTCACGAGAGAGAGAAGATCCGTGATGATCTGATTCTCCCGGTCGATCTCCTTTGCGATATCGCCCATGAATTCCTGATACATCTCCACCGGGACGTTATCCTGCTCCAGGAGAGAATCCGCCAGGACTTTCATGGAAGTCATAGGTGTCTTCAGCTCATGGGATACATTTGACACAAATTCCTCCCTGGACTCGTCAAGCTGTTTGAGCCTGCCGAGCATCTTATTAAACGATTCGCTGATCTGTCTGGTCTCTGTGAAAGTATCCTCATGCAGCACATCGTCTGTGTAACCTTCCGTCACGCTCTCGATCGCGGTTGAGATCCTGTGCAGGGGCCTCACTACCCGGCCCGCCGCAAACACGCCCACCGCCGCAAGAAGGATCAGGATGATCCCGACCAGCGCGCCTCCCTGACTGTACAGGACCGCCACTGACACCTCGATGCTGTCCGTCGGGATACTGGCCTGGATCACCCCGATCACCTGATCTCCGCCGGTTTCTGTAATGGGAGAAGTCACTTCAATATAATGATTCTTTGTGTCATAATAATTGGTACTCTCTCCGCGCATACAGCGCACAACATTCTCTGATACGTCTGTTTTCCCCTCATCAAGGCCGTATGTATCTCTTATGACTTTCAGATCCTGATCGATCACCATGATACGTCCGCTGTAGATCGTCGCCATCTGGTACAGATTGGCGTTTACAACCTCAGAGGAAGGTTCCTCAAAATACCCGTAGTTATTCAGCTGGTTGCCTAAGATTGTACACTGATTCTGGATTTCCGCCGTCCGAAGTGAAACTGTCCGCGACTCATAGAAATTTACGATTCCGAAAAGTGCTGCAATGCAGGGCACAAGCCCTGCAAGCATCACGATCAGGATAATACGGAACCTGAGGTTCCGGAAGATCTTATCTTTAAATTTGAAACGTGACTTAACCCTGGAAATAATAACCCACTCCCCACTTTGTATGTACATATTTCGGCTCGCTTGGGTTTACCTCAATCTTTTCCCTGAGCCTTCTGATATGTACGTCTACTGTTCTTGCATCTCCCGGATAATCGTATCCCCATACCAGGTTCAGGAGATTCTCCCTGCTATACACTTTATTCGGATTCATCGCAAGCAGTTCCAGCACGTCAAACTCTTTCGCCGTGAGATTGATCTCCCTTTCGCCGATAAATACCCTGCGGCTCTCACAGTCGATCTTCATATTTCCTTTCACAAGCACCGGGCTGCCCGCCGGTTCCTTCCGTTTGGACGTGCGCCGCATGATCGCCTTGATCCTGGCCTTTACCTCAAGAATATTAAACGGCTTCGTGATATAGTCGTCAGCGCCGTACTCCAGCCCCAGTATCTTGTCCATATCCTCGCTCTTCGCCGTGAGCATGACGATCGGCATGTCAGAAAATTCTCTGATCTGCTGGCATACCTGAAATCCGTCGATCTTCGGAAGCATCACATCCAGGAGGACCAGATCGTACTCACAGTTCTTTGCGTATTCAAGCGCTTCCTCCCCGTCATAGGCACAGTCAACTTCCATTCCCTCCTGCTCCAGGCTGAAACGGATCCCTTTCACGATCAGTTTTTCATCATCTACTACTAATATCTTCTTACTCATATTTCACTTTTCCCGCTCTATATTGTTATGTCATCTTTTATTTTATTAAATACTCCCTCTTTGATGCCCCCAACCTGCATCAGCTCTTCGATACTCCCAAACTTCCCGTTTTCCTCCCGGTATTTGAGAATGCTCTCCGCCTTTGCCTCGCCGATCCCTGTCAGCGTCATGAGTTCATCTTTTCCGGCTGTATTAATATTTATCTTTCCCTTTTCCGATCCACTGGTTACTCCTGTACTCAGCCCCTCTGTACCGCTTTGGAATTCTTCCGCTTCCTCCTGATCCGGTACATAGATGCGCGCTCCGTCAGTGATCACTTCGGCCTGATTGATCAGTTCCTGGGCAGCATCCGCTGTCACCCCTCCGGCCAGCTCGATCGCCTCGTAGATTCGCGCACCGCTTTTCAGTTCATATACTCCCGGAGAATGGACCGCCCCGCACACATAGACAAAAACAGTCCCGGTCTCCCGGTCGTCCTCTTCTGTATCGGGTGAAATCTCTCCTGAGATCTCTTCTCCATCATCCACTGTGTCCGCTGTTCCTTCTTCCAGCCCTTCTGCCGCCGGTTCCTCTTCCGCTGTCTCATCCGAAATCCGGATCTCGTCCAGCTCGTCGCCTTCCCTGCTGCCACAGCCCGGCAGGATGAGAACGAGCGCCATCAACGCCAGGACACATATTCTCTTTATTATCCGTATCTTGTCTTGCATATTTTCCTCACAGTCTGCAGGCTGTAAGAATCCCCCTTTATGCCGGACAGTATCATTGTAACGAATTTCTCTCAGAATTACAATAGACATTTACAGGTTTGTTACAATTCTGAAATTATGTTACAGGATTATTACGGTTTATATTCCTGTTTACTCCCACTGAAAGATCGTGATCCCGATCACCGCCAGCACCAGACCCCCCAGCTTTCTCCAGTCAAAAGGCTCTTTCTCCATTCCGAACATGCCGAAAAGCTCAATAATATACGAAACAGCAAGCTGAGCGATCACGATCAGCAGCGCCGACTTTGCCGGGCCCAGCGCTTCAACGCTTTTGATCACCGTCCAGGTGATCCCGGCGCCGATCACGCCGCCCAGAAGCATATACTTCGGCTCCACCTTCCCGATCGCTGCGATACTGTCTCTGCCGGTAAAGAACCAGACGGCAAGGCAGACCATAAGAGCCGAGAACTGCACCCAGCCATTGCTGACCCATACTCCTGTCGTCTTTGTCACCTGGGTATTGAATACCCCCTGTACGCTCATCAGAGCGCCTGATAAAAGTGCGATAATAAAACCAGTCATCTTTTTTTCTATCCCTCCATGCAGTTTATGCCCGCTTTTCAGATAGTATGTCCGATGACTGGTTTCTTATTCATCGGGGCCTGCCCCCTTTGCAAAAGGGTCAGGTCCCGATGCACATTTTTTCAGAAAATTCTGCTTTTTTCATGCGAGCGCTTTTTTCAGCTTCCCGATCATTTCATCAATATGTTTCTCCTCCACGATCAGCGGCGGTACAAAACGCAGCATATTTCCTTCCGCCTGAATCACCAGCAGCCCTTCCGCGATTGCACGGCTGATCACTTCTCCGGCGGGCTTTGAGAGCACCAGTCCCTGCATGAGACCTTTCCCTCTCCTCTCCGTGACGCAGTCCATCTCATCGACGAGTTCATCCAGACGTTTCGTCAGAAAGGGAGCCACCTGATTCACATGTCCGACAATATCCTCCCGTTCAAAGATCTCGATCACTTTCTTAACGGCTGTGCACGCCAGCGGATTTCCTCCGTAGGTTGCGCCGTGATCCCCCGGCTGCAGGGAATACTCTGCCACTTTTTCCGTCATGGCAAAGGCACCCACGGGGATTCCGTTTCCGATGGCTTTCGCCATAGTGATAATGTCCGGCTTCACTCCGAATCCCTGCCATGCAAACATGGTACCTGTCCGCGCCATACCGCACTGGACCTCGTCACAGATCATCAGGATATCATTGTCGTCGCAGATCTTCCGTATTCCTTCCATGAATTCCTGAGTTGCCCGATGGATTCCGCCTTCTCCCTGAAGGGGTTCCAGGATGATGGCGCAGGTCTTGTCGCTGACCAGCGCCTTCACGCTGTCCAGATCATTGAATTTCGCAAACTTTACCCCGGGGAGCACCGGTGCAAAAGGCTCCCGGTATGAGTCATGCCCCGTGACGGATACCGCGCCGAAACTCCTTCCGTGGAAAGAATCCTCCATAGCGATGAACTCATATCTGCCGGTTTTCTTTGTGAAGGCATATCTCCTTGCCGCCTTCAGTGCGCCTTCGTTTGCCTCGGTACCGCTGTTGGTAAAAAATACTCTGTCCATCCCGGAGACACGGTTCAGTTCTTTTGCCGCTTCTCCACAGCTTTCATGATAATAGAGATTGGAGGTATGACACAATTTGTCTATCTGCGCCTTCAGAGCCTCGTTCAGTTCTTCGTTGCCATAGCCCAGCCCGCACACGGCGATCCCTGCCGCGAAATCAAGGTACTCTTTTCCGTCCGTATCATACAGATACATGCCTTTTCCGTGATCGAGCACGATCGGGAAACGGTTGTATACGTGGATCAGATTTTCCTCTGCTGCCTGTATTTTATTATTCACCATGATAATACCTGCTTTCTTCACTGTTTAATATTGCGGTTCCGATTCCTCTGTTCGTAAAGATCTCAAGAAGGAGACAGTGAGGGATCCTTCCGTCCAGGATATGTACGCGGGAAACGCCGTTCTCAATGGCGTCGATGCAGTTCTGAAGTTTCGGCAGCATTCCTCCGCCGATATATCCTTCCTCCATCAGTTTCTTCGCCTCGTCCACCCGCAGTTCCGAGATCAGCGTATCCGGATCATCCGGATCCTTGTATACGCCTTCGATATCTGTGAGGAACGCCAGCTTCTCCGCCTTCACTGCGCGGGCGATAGCGCAGGCAGCGTCGTCCGCATTGATATTATATGTATTATAATCATCATCCAGTCCGACAGGGCATACGATAGGGAGAAAATCTTTCTCCAGAAGATCGTAGAGTATCTGCGCATTAACCTCCTTGATATCCCCCACATATCCGATATCCTGTCCGTCAGAATACTTTTTATCTACTTTCAGGAGCGCGCCGTCCTTTCCGCTGATCCCGATGGCGCGGACGCCCAGTTCCTCCACCAGCTGCACCAGGCTCTTGTTCACCTTGCCCAGGACCATCTCAGCGATCTCCATGGTATCTTCGTCGGTCACGCGGAGACCGTTGATAAACTTCGGTTCCATCCCGACCTTGCCGACCCATTTGCTGATCTCCTTGCCTCCGCCGTGTACGATGATAGGTTTGAACCCGACCAGCTTGAGCAGAGTCACGTCCTCTATCACTCGCTTTTTCAGGCTTTCGTCCACCATGGCGCTGCCGCCGTATTTCACGACAATGATCTTTCGATTGAAACGCTGGATATAAGGCAGTGCCTCGATCAGCACCTGCGCCTTGTCCAGATATTGCTGCATATTCTTATTCATAACATCCTCCTGTCCGCAGGACTCAGCTGCGGTAATCTGCATTGATATCAATATATCCGTGAGTCAGGTCACAGCCCCATGCCGCGGCCTCTGCACTGCCCTCTTTGATATCCGCCGTGGCAGTGATCTCCGGCTGAGACAAGATCTCTGTGGCTTTCTCCTCACTGTAGTCCAGAGCTACTCCATTCTCGATGATCTTCAGCTTTCCTGCTTTGCTCTCAAAGTACAGATCCACTTTCTCCGGGTCAAACTCCGCGCCGGAGTATCCCATGGCGCAGAGGATCCTTCCCCAGTTGGCGTCATGTCCCGCGATCGCCGCCTTGGTCAGATTGGAGCAGACAATGGATTTCGCGAGAGTCTTTGCCTGCTCTTTTGTGGAGGCGCCGATGATCTTCGCCTCGAACAGCGCGGTCGCCCCTTCTCCGTCTCCCGCTATCTTTTTCGCCAGGGTCTCGTTGACATAGTGGAGAGCTTCAAGGAACATGTCATATTCCGGAGTGTCCACCTTGATCTTCTCATTTCCCGCCATGCCGTTTGCCAGAAGGAGGACCGTATCGTTGGTAGACGTATCCCCGTCCACTGAGATCATATTATAGGTATCCTGGATATCCGTACTGAGTGCCTTCTGGAGTGCTTTCTTCGAGATCTTCGCATCCGTCGTGATAAAGGAGAGCATGGTGCACATATTGGGATGGATCATCCCGGATCCCTTTGCCATCCCGCCGATGGTCACGGTCTTTCCTCCGATCTCAATAGTCACCGCCACTTCTTTCTTCTCTGTATCTGTAGTCATGATGGCCTTCGCCGCTTCCGTTCCATCTGGAGTACCAGCGCCCTTTGTCTCTGCCAGTTTCGCGATGCCGGCTTTGATCCGCTCCATGGGAAGCTGCATTCCGATCACACCGGTGGAGCCGACCAGCACTCCCTCCGCATCCACGCCCAGGATCTTCGCCGCCTCCTGAGCGGTCTCACGGCAGTACCCTATTCCTTCCTCTCCGGTGCACGCATTTGCAATGCCGGAATTGACGATCACCGCCTGGGATTTCACCTTGCTCTCTACCACGGCCCTGTCCCATTTTACCGGGGCGGCCTTTACCACATTTGTGGTAAACGTGCCTGCCGTCTTGCAAGGTTTCTCACTGTAGATCAGCGCCATATCCGTGCGCCCTTTGTATTTGATCTCCGCTGCCGCTGCAGCCGCCTCAAATCCTTTTGCCGCGGTCACTCCGCCTTCGATTATCTTCATATGACCATTTCCTTTCCGAAGTTATCTTCTCTGTCTGTTCCTGTACATCTCAGTTTTCAGGCAGTTCACTGCTCGTTGAATGCTGTGATGTTCTCTTCATTTAATGTAAAATCATAATAATTCAGATCCAGCCTCTCGGTCCATCCGATGGTGTTCCAGAATGCATTTCCAATATCATTTTTTGTAAACGCGATCAGGGAGACCTTGTTGATATGCTCCTCTTTCAACGCCTTCATGGCATGGACCACCATATCTTTCCCGATCCCATGCCGTCGGTATTTCTCGTCCACACAGACATGATAGAGGCATCCCCGTCTCCCGTCATGTCCGCAGAGGATACTCCCCACGATCTTTCCGTCTTTGACCGCCACCACGCTGGTCGTCGGATTTCTCTTCAAAAAGCGCTCCACGCCCTCCCTGGAATCATCGATGCTCCGGATGCCGAATCCTTTGATCTTTTTCCAGAGCGCATATACCTCGTCGTAATCATCGATCGTCATAACACGTATCATAAATCCACCTCTTGTCTAATTCAGGATGCAATGAAACCCACGGTTCCCGGATCCGGGATCACGGGAACATGGGAACCAGGTCTAGCCCTTCGCTCTCCTCCAGGCCGAACATCAGGTTCATGTTCTGGACTGCCTGTCCCGCAGCGCCCTTCACCAGATTGTCAATGGCTCCCATCATGATGATCCGGTTCGTCCTGGGATCGATCTTGAAGCCGATATCCACATAGTTGCTTCCTTCCACCCATTTTGTCTCCGGATATTCATCCTGCCCCAGTACACGCACGAATTTCTCATTTCCATAATATCTGTCATAGACGGCCTTCACATCTTCCCAGCTCACCTCTTTTGTAAGCTTCGCGTATTCCGTCGCAAGAATCCCTCTGTTCATGGGAACAAGGTGGGGCGTAAAGTTAAGAACAACCTTCTCTCCCGCCGCATATCCCAGCTGCTCCTCGATCTCGGGAGTATGTCTGTGATTTGCCACGCCGTATGCTTTCATGTTTTCATTGACTTCGCAGAACAGATTCGGAAGCTTTGCTCCGCGTCCTGCCCCGGACGTTCCGGACTTGGCGTCGATGATCAGGGTGCTCATATCGATCAGCCCTTCCTTTGCCAGCGGATATGCCGTCAGGATGGAGCAGGTCGTATAACATCCCGGATTTGCCACCAGACGCGCTTTCTTCACGTCCTCCCTGTTGATCTCACAGAGTCCGTACACCGCTTCCTCCAGAAACTGGGGCGCCTTGTGCTCGATCTTATACCACTCCTCGTACACTTTCACGTCCTTCAGCCTGAAGTCCGCACTCAGATCGATGATCTTCACTTTCGAGAGGATCTCCTCATTTACAAGGGAAGCGCACAGTCCCTGGGGCGTCGCCGTAAAGATCACATCGACCTGGGACGCGAGTTCCTCCATATTGTCATCCATGCATTCCGCATCCACGATCTGGAACATGTTCCTGTAAACGTCCGCATATTTTTTCCCGATATAGCTTCTCGAGCCATACCACTTGATCTCAGCATCTTTATGTCCTGTCAGTATCCTCACAAGCTCGCCGCCCGCATAACCGGTGGCGCCGATAATTCCGACTTTTATCATCTCTCAAACGTCCTTTCCTGGTCAGTTATATCTCACATGTTACTGTTCGCACTGTAACTCTCTGTGTATCACAGGCGTCAAAAAGCTTTTGGCGCCTTCACCATCATATACCACATTTAATAGGAAGTAAAGCGTTTCTTCTCTTCCCGCAAGTGGTTACTTGCATAATAATACATCTATATTGTATATTTTGCAAGTATTATTTATAAATATGCATATTTTTAGTATTTTAATGCATTTATGAGTGCCGTACAAACATAACCTTCTGACAGCTTCAGCATGATATAATCAATCTATCCGGATGCAGAATTTTTAAGTCGTGCGCACATTCTGTCTTTCTCATCCGTTATACATTGTGAAAGGAGGTCACCTGATATGGATCTGGAACAGTATTATGACGATATCTATCGCTACTGTTATCTGCGTTTGAACGACAGGCATGCCGCAGAGGACATGGCACAGGAGACCTTCCTTCGTTTTCTTGAAGCTTCAGAATACAGAGACATGGGAAAGCCTCTCGCTTTTCTCTATACCATCGCGCGAAATCTGTGTATCGACTATATGCGCAGATATTCAAACAGGCCGGACCGGGTATCATATGCGGAAGATCCCGAAATCTTCCCTGCGCCATCCTGCGAGGGTGCCCTCACCGACTCCCTGGCGCTGGCGCAGGCTTTAAGGCAGCTTGACGACGCAGACCGGGAGATCGTCTGTCTGAGATATATCAACGAAGTTCCGGTCTCAGACATCGGAAAGATCATGAACCTTTCCCGTTTTGCCGTCCGGCGGAGGCTGAACCGCTCTCTGAAATTACTTTCCGGCTATATAAAAAAGGAGGATTTTTAATCATGAAGAAAAATGATCTGCATCTGCAGGAAGAGCTTCTCAGGATCTACAGGATCCCGCCCTCCCGTGAAAAAACAGCATTCTTCCGGAGCCGTCGCTGGCGCAGTGCATACGAAAAGGCGTTCTTATCACCGGAAGCAGCCCCCGGGATCTCTTTTCCCGAATTTCTCCGGATTCAGGCAGGATATATCCGGCTGCGGAACTGGTTTTTCTCCCTTGGTCTGTTTCTTGCTGTTCTGCTCTTTTCCGCGGAGAATATCCGGGCGGCGGGAATAGACAGCAGACAGTTTTTAGGGGCGCTCTCAGCATGCATCCCCTATCTGGCGCTCACGACAATAGCAGAAGGGAGCCGCTCCGCCCGCTTCGGAATGGATGAGCTGGAAATGCACACGAGGTTCTCTATTCACTCCGTTATCTGCGCAAGACTGTTTCTCGCAGGAGCTTTAAACCTGATCGTGCTGACAGCGCTCATCCCGTTCCTGTGTACTGCATGGGGGACCGGTCCGGCAGTCACTTCCGGCATTCTTCTCGCTCCATATCTGCTCACCTGCACCCTGGATCTTATGATCCTGCGCCGGTCACGGAACCGGAACAGCATCACGCTGTGCGCCGCGGCGGGCACCGGTGTCAGCGCCGGCTGCCTTGTCCTTTCCGCCGCAGGACCTGCAGTATATGGCGTCTTATCCCATGCTGCCCTGCCGGCGGTGTTCCTGCTCGGTGCGGCGGCAGCGCTGGAACTCAGAAAATATCTCAGACAATCGGAGGAATCAATATGGAACTATACATCGACCGTTTGACCAAACAGTATAAAAACAAGATCGCCGTTGACCGCGTCTCCCTCAGACTGGGGAGCGGCGTCCACGGTCTTCTGGGTGCCAACGGCGCAGGGAAGACCACACTTATGCGGATGATCTGCGGGATCTTAAGACCTGACAGCGGAACCGTCTCTTTTGACGGCATGGACGTCTCTCAGGAGGACTACCGTGCCATCCTTGGCTACCTGCCACAGGATTTCGGTTATTATCCCGATTTTACCGGGATGGACTTTCTCATGTACATGGCGTCCCTGAAAGGACTCCGCAAAAAGGACGCACGATATCGAAGCCGTGAACTGCTCTCTCTTGTGGGTCTGGAAGGGCGGGAAAAGAACAGGATCAAGACCTACTCCGGCGGAATGAAACAGAGGCTCGGCATTGCCCAGGCTCTCCTGAACCGTCCGAAGCTCCTTGTGCTGGATGAACCCACCGCCGGACTGGATCCCAAGGAACGGGTACGCTTCCGGGACCTGATCGACCGGATCGGCAGGGAAAATGTGGTGCTCTTATCCACCCACATCGTCTCTGATGTGGAACAGATTGCAGACCGGATCCTTATGATCCGGGACGGACGGCTGATCTTCGACGGTTCAGCCGATGAAGTCCGCGGAAACCTGGAAGAATTTTATCTTGAGCAGTTTGATGAAAGACGCGATGACATAGAAGAAAAACGCAATGGAGAGGATGAGATGCACCATGTATAATTTCTGGACACTTGTACGATTCGAATACAAAAAATTGTTTAAAAAGAAAGCCGTCTGGCTCCTTCTGCCCCTTCTGATGACGTTCAGCGTACTCTCCGTCGTTGTCCCGTCCTTCTCCGCATCCATCTCAAACTCGGAGACCGGACAGACCTGCACAATGTATGAGATGCAGCAGACACAGCGCAGGGAATCCTCAGCTATTAAAGGGCGCCTCATCGACGACAGTCTTCTGCAAGAGATGCGCACCGCACTGGATTCAGATAAAATTCTTGAAAACGGCCTTCCCGCCTCGATCCGGTATGACGGGATCAGAAGTTTTATCCTCTCCTCCGTGGGAGATTTTCTGAAGATCGAAGATGTATCCCAGTTCACCGGCAGCGCAGATGAACTGTATACTCTCCGGGTAGAAGCCATAAAGGAGAACTGGGCGGAAGACGGACTTACGAAAGGCGAGCAGCAGTTTCTCTCTGAGAAAGAGGACTCTCTGGAGATTCCTTTTTCATATGGATACAGCGGCAGCTATGACATGATCGCCAGTTCCATGATCACCGTCAGCGCCATGCTCAGCTTCCTCATCGCGGTATGCCTCTCTTCCGTATTCAGTTCAGAACACACAGGGAAAACAGATCAGCTGATCCTGTGCAGCCGTTTCGGGAAAGCGCCGGTCTATTTTGCAAAGCTCTTTACCGGAATCACCTTTTCACTTGCCACGTCCCTGATCATGCTCCTCTCCGTCGTTGTCCCTTCCTTTCTCATGTACGGAACGGAAGGATCTGACGTCCCGATCCAGGTACTTGTGCCGCTGGCATCCTGGGACATGACCATGGGCGAAGCAGTCCTGATCCTCTCCGGGCTCTGTCTGACCGCCTCTGTCCTCCAGTGCTGCGCGGCGCTGTTTTTCTCAGAGCGGTTCAAAAGCGGCATCCCTGCCATGGGTATCCTGCTCGGCGTCCTGCTGTTGACCGGTTTCCTCAATATCCCGGACTCTTACCGCATCGCCTCCCAGATATGGGAATTTATGCCTCTGAATCTGGTTTCCCCGGGAGGAACCATCCACAATGACCGGCTGGTCCCCTTCTTCGGAACTCACCTGACCTCATGGCAGTCCGGTCCCATACTCTATCTTCTGCTCTGCATCCTGCTGCTGGCTGCCGGATACCGGATTTATTCCCGGTGGCAGGCAGGCGGAAGATAAGCCAGGCGTGCAGACGCGTCAGGCGCCTGCCGGACTCATCCATCAAAAATCCCTCCATCCGGTGCTCCGCTGTCTTTCAGCGCACGTCCCGGATGGAGGGATTTTTACTCACAAGTTTGTTCTTATTTCCTGATCTGACCGTTCCCAAAGATGATGTATTTTGTGGTTGTCAGAGCTTTCAGTCCCATTGGGCCTCTTGCGTGGAGCTTCTGTGTGCTGATACCGATCTCAGCACCGAACCCGAACTCAAATCCGTCTGTAAAACGGGTGGATGCGTTCACATAAACCGCTGCCGCGTCAATCTCATCCTGGAACTTCAGCGCATTCTCATAATCTTTCGTCACGATCGACTCGGAGTGTCCGGTGTTGTACTTATTGATATGAGCGATTGCCTCGTCGATGGAGTCCACGATCTTCACGGAAATAATGGCGTCCAGATACTCGGTTCCCCAGTCTTCCTCTGTCGCGGGCACGATCTCCTGACTGATTGCCTGCGCCCGTTCATCTCCCCGGATCTCCACGCCGTGATTCTTCAGCTTTGTCACAATGCGGGGAAGCGCTTCCTGTGCGATGCCGCTGTGGATGACCAGCGACTCGCAGGCATTGCACACGCCCATACGCTGGGTCTTCGCGTTCTCGATGATATTCGCCGCCATTTCAATGTCCGCGGAAGCGTCCACATAGACATGGCAGTTCCCTGTGCCGGTCTCGATGACAGGGACCGTACTGTTCTCTACCACATTCGCGATCAGACCTGCGCCGCCCCGGGGGATCAGCACATCGATCAGACCATGAAGCTTCATCATCTCATTTACAACATCTCTGCTGGTATCTTCCACAAGGAGAACAAGATCCTGGGACAGCTTCGCTTTCCTGAGTCCCGCCTTTATGGCGCGCACCACTGCCTGATTGGAATGGATCGCATCGCTTCCGCCCCGGAGGATCGCAGCATTTCCTGTCTTAAAGCACAGTCCGAAAGCATCCGCCGTCACGTTCGGGCGGGATTCGTAAATGATCCCCACCACGCCGAGAGGCACTCTCTTCTGTCCGATGCGCAGCCCGTTGGGACGGGTCTTCATGTAGAGGACTTCCCCGATGGGATCATCCAGTGCAGCAATCTGCCTTAAGCCCACTGCCATATCCTCGATCCTTTTCTCTGAGAGAGCCAGCCTGTCGATCAGGGACTGTTTCGTTCCTTTGGCTTTCGCTGCCTCCACATCTTTCGCATTTTCTTCCAGGATCATCTCTTTCTGATCTATAAGCTCGTCCGCTACGGCGAGCAATCCCCTGTTTTTATCATCCGTACCTAACTTTACCGCAGTACGCGAAGCTTCTTTTGCAAGTCTGGCGAGCATCTCCATATAACTTTCCATCGTTCTTATCTCCTCTCTCAAAGACTTGTGTGATACCGCTGTTTCGGTTCCCCTCAGGCGGCACTTTACTCCACTGCTCCCTATTGTACCGTGGACACTAAACTCGTGAAAAACCTCGTCAAGTGTCCAGGTATAACTCTCACTAGGCTCGAAAATTCTCGCCAAGTGTTCATATTATACCATTATTTTCCGGATTCTTCCATTGTTTCTGTCCTTTTTCCTTTTTTGCTTCTTATTTTGCGGCTCTAAATTAAAGTATTTCTTTGTTTTAATAAAAATCAGGTGTCTAAATTGGGACCTGACTAAAGTCTACTCCAAACGCAAAGCGCCGGGTACAAACATTCTTGCAAAAAGTGCCGGAACAGATGCCTCTCTGCCGATCTTGCATCCGCTCCGGCGCTTTGTCTTTCCCGCTTATATCTTGATCCGCTCCGCGATCTCGTCTCCGATCACAAAACGTTTGTCCTGGATTCCGATGATCACACTGTCATAACAGCGATGGATCAGGCGGATCGTACCGCCTTCCTCGACGTGGTGGCTGTGCAGGAATTCAAGAACTTCCGGCACACCGAACATCCACTTGATCGTGTAGGTCTCTCCCGGCCTTGCTTCAGATAACGCCTGCATAGTATCCCTCCTTTTTTCCATTGTAGGAAACTCATGCGGGGTTAGTCAATCGCAATCTTTGTTACCCGGAAATGACGAAAGTAAGTATTACAGTTCACATTCCTGAGTGCGAGTGGGCATCGTAGCAAGTAAGACTCTACTTCAGTTCTTTCAGCCAGATATCTCTGAGATATCCTCCGTATTTCTCCTTTGTCATCACTTTCCGGTATCCCTGACGCTTCACATTCTCTCTGCTGAACCGGTTTTCGGGATGGACCGTGCACATCAGATACCGGTATCCCATTTTCTGAAGATCCTGTTCCGCGGCCTGCATCATCCGGTATTGAAGATTGTATCCCCGGAATCCGGGCAGCACCGCTGCCGTATCCATCAGAGCGACCTGATCCAGTTCGGTTTCCTCCATACCGATATCGTACCCAAGATTCTCCGGATCCATACCCGGGATCACGGCAAAGAACATCCCGCCGGCTTCTCCCAAGTCCGCATCAACAGCAAGATAGAGTATTCCCTTTCCCTGTTTCATCCATCGATCAAACTCTTCCAGACTTTCCGCCACAAACCAGTCTCTGTGATCCATCAGACGGTCTACCGTCTCCACGATCTCTGCCGCCTCCCGCAACTGCTGGCCGGAGGCACGACGGATCTGTATTTTTCTGTTGCTCCGCTTTCCTGTCATCCCACTGTCCATTGTCCTGCTCTTTGCTTTTCCTGCCATGATCACAGATTCTCCGCAGCAAACATCCCCAGCATCACTCCTGCAAGGCACAGGACCACGCTGAGCGCAATATAGAGGAACGCCGCGGCATACTCTGCCTTTCCAAGAAGTCCGTATGCCTCCAGAGAAAAAGTGGAAAATGTGGTGAAGCCTCCGCACACTCCGGTCTTCAAAAACAGCACGAGGTTTCCCGGCACATTTCTCCTCGCCGCCGTCCCGGCGATATAGCCGATGGCAAGCGCTCCAAGCACATTCGTGATCAGTGTGAGCACGGGAAAACTTCCCTTATACGGGATCAGACTGATCCCGTACCGTAGCATGGCTCCCAGAGCGCCTCCCGCTCCCACGCAGAGAAAACCCGTCATCCTCTTTTACCTCACATAGACTACATAGTCGTCTTTTCTCGGCTTTGCCGCCGGAGCATCCCCTTCCGGATATCCCAGGATGCAGTGTCCCACTCCGATGTAGTCTCCTTCAATCCCCCATTTTCTGAGAAGTTCCTTTCCTTCTGGAGAATCAAACACCTCTCTCGCTCTGTGGATCCAGCAGGAACCCACGCCGACGGCATATGCCGCGTTCATCAGATTTCCTATGACAAGGGAACCATCCTCCACACAGGTCGGCCTTTCCTTTGACGCAAGGACCACAAGGACCGTCGGCGCCCCGTAGAACGGATCCATTCCTTCCGATGCTCCCGGAAAATACTTCGCGTTCAGCCGGGACAGGAGGTCTCTCGTCTCCTTATCCTGAACCACTACGATCTTCGGTGACTGCCTCCCCATCCCTGTGGGAGCGTACATACCCGCCTCCAGGATCTTCTGAAGTTCCTCCTCTTTGATCTGCTCCGGTTTATAGGACCGGATGCTCCTTCTGTTCTTCAGGTCATTTAATGTTGATTCCATCGATATCTTCCTCCTTAAATCTTCTTTGCCCTAAAATATACTCTGTCACAGAACGCCCTCTTCCTCTATGATGCAGCCGCCGGGACCGGGGCATTCTCTCTTATACTCCGCTCTGCTCCAGGCTGGCAAAAAACATCTCGTAGAGATCATCCTCCCCTTCCAGCACCGGAGAATTTTCTCCGCCGCCGTTGGTGCTCCTCTTCATTGTGGCGTAGAACTCATCCCCGGCCTGAACGATATCCATGGGATAGATCTCATAGCCAAGATCTCTGCACACTCTGCAGAACTCGCCCAGATAGTCCTCACTGTCTCTTGTTTCCAGAAATCGTTTCTTCAGTTTCTCATCGTGGAGCGCCCTGTTCTGGAGCTCATCCAGCATTTCAACCGTATTTTTCATCATTCTCTCCTCCAGTCCTGTATCCGTATACCGGTGATCCGGGATGTTCAGCCCCATTCAGATCATCCGAGTGCATTTTTATAGATGCGGTACATGTCATCCACATCCAGTTTCTTCACGCAGCCGATGGTACGCTTCCTGAAATGGCTGCATTTCTCCGCCAGCTCATGAAGCTGCTCATCTGTGGGATCCACTCCCAGTTCCCGGATATTGACCGGCATTTCAACAGACCTGTAAAAGTCCTCCATGGCCTCGATTCCTCTCAGCGCGATCTCCATCTCATCCGTTCCCTTTTCCACACCCATGACATTTACGGCAAACTGCGCGAAGCGCTCCGGTCTGGCGTCAACCACATACCGTGCCCAGCTTCCCCACACAGCGGCAAGTCCGGCGCCGTGAGCCACGTCGAACATTCCTCCCAGTTCATGCTCCAGCTGATGGCTGGCCCAGTCTCCTCCGTCTGTACCGCAGCCGGTCAGTCCGTTGTGGGACAGGCTCCCCGCCCACATCACTTCCGCCCGGGCATTATAATCATCCGGGTGGTCCATTAGGATCTGAGCATTCTTCATCACCGTTCGGATCAGATGCTCGCTGATCCCGTCCGTCAGTTCCATATTTTCGACCTGATTAAAGTAGCGTTCCATAGTGTGCATCATGATATCCGTACATCCGCTGGCCGTCTGGTATTTTGAAAGCGTCATGGTAAGTTCCGGATCCATGACCGCGAATCTTGCCCTTCCCAGGTCACTGCTGTACCCTCTCTTGAGCCATCCGTCTTCGTTGGTTATGACGGAAGAATCGCTCATCTCAGACCCTGCCGCAGAAATCGTCAGGACAACACCGATGGGGAGACATGCTTTCGCCTGTCGTTTCTTTTCATAAAAGTCCCACACATCTCCTTCATTTGCAACGCCGTACCCGATCGCTTTGGCAGAGTCGATCACGCTTCCTCCGCCTACCGCAAGGATAAAGTCCACGTCTTCCTCCTCACAAAGCCTGATTCCTTCATACACCAGGGACAGCCTGGGGTTTGGCACCACGCCGCCCAGAGAAATATAGTCGATCCCCGCAGCGTCAAGAGAGCCGTAAATACGGTCGAGCAATCCGCTCCTCTTCACACTTCCGCTCCCATAGTGCACCAGTACCTTTTTACACTCCTGCTCTTTTACAAGTTCTCCGACCTGTTCTTCCGTTCCACGGCCGAACACAACTTTCGTCGGAGTATAGTAATTGAAATTCTCCATTTCCATCTTCCTCCTTCTGTCTTTATAGCCAAATATCTGAAAACCGGGATTTCTCCGGGAAACCGGTTTCACCCGCAAAACCGAAAAAGATCACACGACCTCGATCTGACAGGGCTTCATCGCCTCCAGCGCCTGTGCGTGCTGCTCCGGATTCACCCCTGCACAGCAGGACGCCGAGACCTTGACCGGCACCTCCGGAAGATATGCCTTCAGAAGAAGGGCGTTGGAGATCACACAGATATCAGTGCAGACGCCGATGAGCAGGATCTCCTCAACAGGTTCCTCCCGGTCCAGCTTTCGCACATACTCCCCCAGTTCTACGCTGCCGAATGTTGGCTTATCGATCACCACCGCCTGTCTTTCATCCAGCGCTTTCTGGATCTCACTCTTGATCTTCCACCCGTCTGTTCCTTTCACACAATGGATGACCGGAAGATGCTTTCCCTCCTGAGTATCCATATAGTTCTCCGCGTGGGTGTCCCGTGTCGCCACGATCTTTCCGTCAAATCCCTCTATCGTCTTCACCACATCCGGAACGATGGCGCAGGCTTCCTTCGTCCCCAGCGCTCCGTCCACGAAATCATTCTGCATGTCTACTACCACTAACACTTTCATTGATCTGCTCCTCCTTTCAGGTCATAATAAAAGATGTACTGCTGCATGATCCCCGCACAGCCTTTGTAACGGTCGAACGGGAAACTGCCTCCATACTGTGAGTCTACCACTTTCTTTATGTGAGTGTCTACCGGAAACGCGTCAAGCTGGTGCAGGGCAAACAGGCAGATGCAGTCCGCCACCTTGCCTCCCACTCCCGAAAGTTTCATCAGTTTCTCCCTCGCTTCGGGGTATTCCATCCGGGACAGTCCCGCAAGATCCACCACTCCGGCCGCCGCCATCTGTGCCGTCCCGCAGATATATCTGCTGCGGTATCCCAGCTTCAGTGCCCTCAGTTCCTCCTCTGTGGCGCGGGCAAGACTTTCCGCACCGGGGAAAGTATAATAGACCTTTCCGGCCGGCGTCTCCCGCTTCTCTCCGTACCGTTCACCCAGAGTACGGATCAGGCCTTTGATCCGGGGAATGTTGTTCTGCTGAGAGAGGATGAAGGTAATGATCATCTCCCACACATCCTGCCGCAGGATGCGGATGCCGCTGCCAAACTCCGCAGCTCTGCGGAGATAATCGTCTCCCTGATCGATCCGGGACAGATACACGCCGTAATCTGTATCCAGATCAAAATATGTTTTCCAGAAACCCTCGTACTCTTCCGCTGAACAGTACAGAATCGTCTTATCCGGCGTCACTTCCAGTTTCAGATAGCGATCCGAAGCGATCACTTCATAGTTTCCGTCCTCTGTCTGGTCCAGCCGGAAACACTGTCCTGATCCGCAGATCTGCGGAACGGAAAAATATTTGTTGTCAACTGTTATCATCTTCGTACTCCTGCGGACCCACATGCCGTCATGATGAAATGAGTCCTCTTTTCTAAGCTCGTAAAATACCTCGCCAAGTGTTCCTATTATACCATCGATCCGTCTTTCTGTAAATTTTTTCAGAACCGCAGTTTTCAACCTGTGGTTGAATTTTTCTTTCAGCTTCAACAACGGGATTATTTCATTTTACCGCAGAATCATGTAATATGAATCTTCGGAAAGCTTTCATCCAAAAAACAAAATATCAATATCACAGTTTCTATCATATAAAGGAGATCATCTATGAAAACAGATTTCAGCAGACAGTTACATGAATTCAGAAAATCAGCCGGGCTGACCCAGGAGCAGCTTGCCGAGAAAGCCGGCGTCAGCTTCCAGGCCGTGTCCAAATGGGAGAACAGCCAGTCCTATCCCGACATTGAACTGCTCCCTCTGATCGCGTCCGCTCTCCATGCGGACATCGATACCCTTCTGGGCTATCAGCCGGACCGCAGGGACATCACATGGTACGATGAAAAATTCAGTTCCAGAGAATACTACTGGGGAAATCAGTTCTGGGAAGGAGCCTATGACGTTTTCCGTTTTCTCCCTCCGGTAAAACCTTTACGGCTTCTTGACATGGGGTGCGGCGAAGGCCAGGCTGCCGTCTTCTTTGCCCGGAACGGTTACCGGGTCTCCGCATTCGACATCTCAGAGAACGGGCTCAGAAAAGGGAAGAACCTGGCACGGATCAATCAGGTCGCCGTAGACTTTTTCAGAGCGGATCTTCTGAAATACCATCCCGGCAGATCCGCCGGGGAGCTTTTCGATGTGATCTACTGCAGCGGCGCGCTCCAGTATCTTCCGGCAGACATAAGAGCGGAATTTATTGCTGAAGCCAAGGCTGCGACACAGGTAAACGGGATCCATATCCTGAATGTATTTGTAGAAAAGCCTTTCCTTGAGACGCCGCCGGACTGGGAAACAGACCGGGAATATTTCTGGGAAACAGGTGAGCTTTTCCGGTACTATCATGACTGGAAGATTGAAAAGATGGAGGAGCAGATCTTCGACTGCACGAGCAGCGGGGTCCCACACCGGCACTGCATGGACGTGCTGGTCGCCCGGAAGATCACGCAATAATTTTTTCCGGTTCGCTCTACCCCTCTGCTGAATTTCTGGTATAATGATTGCGCAAAGCGCAATCCGGACCGACACCTTCGGTCCGCTCCGCTTCGCGGCACTTCCTTTTCTGCGCTCGTGGTATAATAGTCCATTGAAAAAAACAACTGAGGTACAGCACTATGATACATATAGCGATCTGCGACGACGAAAAAGACTTTGTACACCATCTGACCGGTCTCATCGAACATTATTCGGAAGAGACCGGGACACAGATAAAGATCACACCTTTCTATGACGGCATGGACCTGGTCGAAAAATACGACCCGTCCATCGACCTGATCTTCCTCGATATCCAGATGAGGCTGCTGGACGGGCTTCACACCGCGGAGCGTCTCCGGCAGATGGATGAAAACGTAGGGCTCATCTTCCTGACCACCCTCACCCAGTACGGACTGGAGGGCTATAAATACCAGGCTGCAGATTATATCATAAAACCGCTGAAATATGCCCGGCTGAAGGCAGAACTGAACCGTTTTCTCGCACGGAGGAGACGGGATGACGCTCCTTCTGTAGTGATCGCCAATGATACGGGAAAATACAAAGTCCCGCTGAAGTCGATCCGCTTTGTCGAGACTTTTAACCGGAACCTGATGTTCCACACCGAGCAGGAAAATATCATCAGCTACAAGAGCATGAAAGAGACCGAACGTGAACTGTCGGACAAAGGATTCGTCCGCTGCCATACAAGTTATCTTGTAAACCTGTTCTATATTAAGGGTGTCAAAAAGCTGGATATCGAACTGATCACCGGGGAACATATCCCTGTCAGCCAGCCCAGGCGGAAAGAATTTATGGAAAAACTTACAGACTACTGGGGGGATTTGTTATGATACCGTTTTTCATCTTTCTGAGCTTTCTGTTTGCATGGGGATACACCTTTGTTTTTTTCTGGATCATCCGAACCTTTATCCCTCTGCGCAAAAATCTGTTCCTTAAGATCGCCGCCTTCCTTGTGTGCGGCTATCTTGCGGACTCCATCATCTACGCTAACGACGCCGGCAGTCTTTTCGGCACGATGGCAGGCTTTTTCATCTATGTCCTGATCTTTTACCGGGGAACGTTTATGGAAAAGCTGTCCGTCCTTCTGGTCTTCTATCCGGCGCTCATCGCCGTCAACTATCTGATGCTTGACGTCGGGGGCAGGCTTTTTAAAGTTGCGACAGGTTCCACATTTGAAGAAATGCTGAACTCGCCGGAACTGATGCTGGTCAGCACCGCGATCCACACCTTCTCCGTATTCCTGCGCCTGCTCTTCTGGACCGGGGCGTGGCTGATCCTGAAGAGATTTCTCTCAAAAATTTCCTCCCACCTGACGCTCCGGATGTGGCTGATCGTGGACATGCTGATCCTGGCGTCCTTTGTCGCCATCTTCACGATCCTCTACTTCATGCTGGAGGACACGCTGATCGCATACCCGATCTGCGGCGCGTCCATCTTCTCCAGCTTCGGCTGCATGTACCTTGCCGCCTACATCTGCGATTCCATGCAGACTGCGTACCGGGCGCAGGAGCTTCAGATGCAGAAGGATTATTACAGAGACCGCATTCGTGACGAAGAGCGGGTGCGACGGATCTATCATGATATGAAGAACCATCTTCTGATCCTGGAGAGCCAGCCGGGAACGGATGAAACAAAGAGGGCTGCGCAGGAACTTCAGGAACAGATCTCGGATTACGAAAACTATGTGCATACCGGAAACGAATTTTTGGACATCATCATCCGTGACAAATCAGCGAAAGCCAGAGAAAAACATATTGACTTCACCGCCGTGATCCATTTTGAAAACGGAGATTTCATGGAGCCGCTGGATATCAGCACGATCTTCGGAAACGCCATTGACAACGCCATCGAGGCCAGTGAGAAGCTGCCGGAAGACCGCCGTCTGATCACGGTGAAAGCGGCGAAGATCCGGGACATGCTGATGATCACCGCAGAGAACAACATGCAGGAAGATCATGGGATTCCGAAAGGGACAACGAAGGAAGACCGTTTCCTGCACGGTTTCGGCATCCCGAACATCAGGAAGGCGGCGGAAAAATATGACGGGCAGTGCAGTGTCAGCGCGGGCGGCGGCGTGTTCCGGCTGAAAGTGCTGATCCCGGTCTGATCAGTTTAAAGTCCCGTCTGTTTTTTAGTTTTTTCATCCTGGATGTTAGTTTACGCATCCTTTATTGTAACTTTTCTCCTCTCCGCTACAATGAGCTCATATTCAATAACTTGTAAAGAGAGGACTGAGAATATGAGTATCTTAAGAACATCACATCTCACAAAACAGTACGGCAGCGAGCCGAACATTGTCCGGGCTCTGGACAACGTAAACATTTCCATAGAACAGGGCGAGTTTGTCGCGATCATCGGCACATCCGGAAGCGGCAAATCCACTCTGCTCAACATGCTGGGCGGCCTGGACCGCCCCACATCCGGCAGTGTCAAAGTAGACAAGTATGAACTGGGCAAGTTAAAGGACGAAGACCTGACCGTGTTCCGCCGCCAGAAGATCGGATTCATCTTTCAGAACTACAACCTGATCCCCATCCTCAACGTATATGAAAATATCGTCATGCCGATCCAGCTTGACGGGAAGAAACCGGACCGGAAATTCATCAAAGAGATCGTGTCCCTTCTCGGGCTGGAAAAGAAACTCTACAATATGCCCAACACCCTTTCCGGAGGACAGCAGCAGCGTGTCGCCATCGCCCGCACCCTTGCCAGCAAACCGGCCATCATCCTGGCGGATGAGCCCACTGGGAACCTGGACAGCAAGACCAGCGACGAGGTCATCGACCTGCTGAAAAAGACCAGCCGGAAATACAGCCAGACCATCGTCATGATCACCCACAACCCCGAGATCGCAGAGCAGGCAGACCGCACCATCCGCATCGAAGACGGACGGATCGCAGAGTAAGGGGGTGGCGTCATGATACGGACACTGATAAACCGAAGTTTTCTCTCTAATAAACTGCGCAACCTGATCGCCATTTTCGCGATCGCGCTGACTACCATGATGTTTACCTCCCTCTTCGTCCTGTCCCAGAGCATGGTGAAGAACCTGCAGGATATGAATTTTCAGACAGCCGGCTATGACAGCCATCTCACCTTCAGTTCCCTGACCGATGAGGACATGGACGCCATTGTCTCTCAGGATGCCGTCCGGGACTGGGGCAGGAGCATTGTCATCGGTGTCGCGGAAAATGAAGAACTGACCGGACGGCAGGTTGAGATCCGCTATGGCGATGAAAATTTTGCCAGATCCTGCTTCTCTCTTCCCACCACCGGAACTCTTCCCCAGACAGAAGATGAGATCGCGCTGGATACCATCACGCTGGATAAGATGGGACTGCCCCATGAGCTGGGGCAGGAGATCACGCTGCAGTGGCGGAAGGACTTAAACAGCGACGAGTATACCACTTCTCATTTCACCCTGTGCGGTTACTGGGAGGGGAACTCTGCCGCTATGGCGAGCATGGCATGGGTCTCGGACGCCTTTGTCCAGGCAGAGTGTGCCGGCATTGATCAGGCCGCCCAGCGGGACAACGGACAGGTCTTCGGCACCGGCATGCTCCATGTAAACCTGAGGTCCGACCGGGACCTGGCGGGATCGGCGGAACAGATTCTTTCCGATACCGGACTCTCCGGCGTCGCATCCTACGGCACAAACATGGCCTATGACTCCTCGTCAAACCAGAATATCATCCGTGAGGTGCTTCCCATGATGATCTGCATGATCCTGGTGTTCCTCAGCGGATACCTGATCATCTATAACATTTTCCAGATCTCCGTGGCAGGAGACATCCGCTTCTACGGAAGGCTCAAGACTCTCGGAACATCCCGGCGTCAGATCAAAAAGATCGTCTACGGACAGGCACGCCGCCTCTGCCTGATCGGGATTCCCATCGGGCTTCTGGCGGGATACCTTGCAGGCGTGGTACTTGTTCCCTTCCTGATCACCGGAACGGGAGCAGACGCGAAGGCGTCAGTCAATCCGCTGATCTTCATAGGCTCCGCTCTGTTCGCCTTCCTGACTGTACTCATCTCCTGCTTAAAGCCGGCGCGGATCGCGGGGAAAGTCTCTCCCATCGAAGCGCTGCGTTACACGGATACCGGAACGCAGAGCAGACGTAAGATCAAAAAGAGCACCGGCGGCGCCATCATTCCGAAAATGGCGCTCTCAAACCTGGGCAGGAACAAGAAGCGCACCTTTACCGTGATCTGTTCCCTCACCCTGGGGCTGGTCCTTCTGACCTGCATCAACGCGAAAAACGCAAGCTTTGACATTGACAAATATATGAGTGACACGGTGATCAGCGATTTTGAGGTAAAAGACAGCTCCATTGCCTCCAACTTCAGCACCTACGATCCCCGTGGAACCACCATCTCCGATCAGCTTGTCAGCCAGATCCGGGGGCTGGACGGTCTGGAGGATACCGGACGGCTCTATTCTCAGATGTTCACTCACAGGCTGGGAGAGTCCGCCCTGGAGAACATCCGGGCTTACTACAATGCAGACGACCGTCTTCCCTATATCGAACAGATGGATCCCGGCCTTGCAGAGGCTTACCATGCGGCCATGGACAGCGGGGAATGTACTGCCATCCTCTACGGAACGGACGGTCTGGTACTGGATACCTTCGCCTCCCAGGGGTACATGATCGACGGAACCTTTGACAAGGAACGTTTTCTCTCCGGCGATTATGTGCTCGCAGAAGCCTCATCCGGTGCGGAATACGGCGACACTGAGACGCAGCCCACCTACGCTGTGGGCGACCGGGTAGAACTGGGCGGGAAGGAATACGAGGTTATGGGCATCGTGAAAAACATCCGCTCCATCACAGAGGGCGTCAGCAGTTCCACCGCTTCCTTCGCCTCTTTCTATCTCCCGGCCGACACCTTCCGTGAGATGTATCCGGACAACACGCTGCGCAAACTGTTTTTCAACGTAACTGAGGAGGATCAGGCAGCAGCGGAGAATATGCTGAAGGATTATCAGCAGAATGTGGACAGAACACTGACCTATACTTCAAAGAACACGCTCATCGAGCACTATGAGGAACAGACCCGTGCAAATACAGTGACTGCATTTTCGATCAGTATCATCATCGCCCTGGTGGGGATCCTGAACTTCATTAATTCCATGATGACCGCCATCGTATCCCGGCAGAAAGAGTTCGCCATGATCCAGAGCGTGGGCATGACAAAACGGCAGCTCCGCACCATGCTCATCGACGAAGGTCTGTACTATGCTGGAGCCACCCTGGTCGCGTCCTATGTGATCGGCGCCATCGCTGTCGGCGTGGGTGTCCGCATGATGGTGGCAGGCGACTGGACGTCCACCTTCCACTTTACCCTGACGCCGCTTCTGATCTGCACTCCGGTCCTGATCGCATTTGCGGTGCTGATCCCCTATATCTGCTTTAAGAACCTGGAGAAGCAGAGCATCGTGGAACGGCTGAGAGCGGTGGATTAAGGCAGGAAGGAGGCAGGAATACTCTTCTCAACAAAATATAACAAAAGCTCCTTCCGGGGGATCGTTTCAGATCCGTATCCGGAAGGAGCTTTCTCATGTTATCACGGTCTGTTGCGGTTGTAAAGCGGCTGCTCCGCTCTACTCAACCCGCACAGTTTCTCAGGCGGATCTCCGTCTTCACCCCGTCCGTGACCACATCCAGCTCATATAGATTTGCTCTTGACAACAGCAGGTTATCCGTATTTTTTCCTGCGATCAGATACTGATTTTTCTTATCAAAAGCGATAAACCGTCTTATCTCATCGGTAAGAAGAAGGTCAGCATCGTCGATCACAATCAGTTTCCGCTCTGTGCTCCGTATCCTCTGCCGTATATCCATTCCATTCCTCTTATCCTCTGCGCAGATGCAGAAAAGCCTCCGATCTTTCCGCGCCGCTTCCCTGATCATATCAAAAATAAGAGACTTCGCGCTTCCGGCGCGTTCCATCAGAAAGATGAGATTCGCTCTGAACTCAAGTTCCGCCCGGCAGGATCCCCGGGTCAGTTCCATCCTGTCCATGATTTCCGGTCTGCTGTACATGTTCTATCCCTCCAGTGTCTGATCGATAATGCTTCTCATGATCTCTTCCGTCATCTGTCCCGGTACATATCCGAAAATATTTCCGTCCCGGTCGATCATAAATGTTGTCGGAAAAGAGGTGATCCCATACCAGTTGAACATCTCCCATTCCGTGTCCATGAGCACAGGATAGGTGTATCCGTTCTCCCGCATGAACCGGGTGATCTCCTCCTCGGTTCCTTCCTGACCCATGCCCGGCGCTGCCGCTCCCAGTATCACAACCTCGGCGTCTTCGCCCTGTGCCGCATACTCTTCATACAGCTTCTGGATATCCGGCATCTCCGCCCGGCACGGCGGGCACCAGGTCCCCCAAAAATTCAGAAAGATGACCTTTCCCTTATAATCCGACAGCCGATGAGTCTCCCCATATTGATCGGTCAGTTCAAAGTCATATGCCGCCGTTTTATTCTGGTCTCCGGAATCTCGGTCAGCAGACTCCTGATCGTTTGAATTTCCCTGGCTTTCTGATCCACTGCTTTCTGACCTGCCACTTTCTGTCCCGCTGTCCGTCCCGTCTTTCTCTTGAGCGCCACTATCCTCTCCGACATTTTCTTCTTCATTTTTCTCCTCCGAACCGCTGTCCTGAGAAACGCTCTCCTGCGTTGCAGACAGATAACCTGTGATATCATTCATCTTTCCCGTGAACATCAGGACTCCCATGAGGATCATAAGGATACCCCCGGCTTTTACCGTATATTTTACAACATTCATATGCCGCCGGAAGAAGCCCAGCAGTCTCGCCGTGAAAATCCCTGCTGCCAGGAACGGCAGGATAAATCCGATCGTATACACTCCGATCAGCAGAAACCCTTTCACACTGGTCTGCGCGCTGCCTGCCATGAGTAGAACACTTGCCAGTGCAGGACCCACACATGGCGTCCAGGCAAAGCTGAAGGTAAAGCCCATAATCAGCGCCGTCACCGGAGACATGGTCATCTTCTCGAGTCGGAAAGGGAGCCGGTGCTCTTCCCCCAGGACTTTTGACGTTCCGAAGATTCCAAGCTGATACAGACCGAAAAGGATCACCAGGATTCCTCCGATCCGGGCGAATAACATTCTCTGGTCTTTAAAAAACGTCCCTGCCGCCGAAGCGCCCAGCCCCAGGATAAAAAACGCGGCGCTGATCCCCAGCACAAAGAACAGAACACGGATAAATAACCGAAGTCCCTCCGCCTTCTTTCCCTCTGACTCCGCCGCGCCGACGCCTCCCGAGAGATATCCCAGATATAATGGCACCAACGGGAGGACGCAGGGAGAGAAAAAGCTCAGAAGTCCCTGCAGGAACACGGTTGCTGCTGAAATTCCTGTTTCTACTGTAAAACCCATAATTTTCAATTCTCCTGTATTTTTCTACATTGACAAAAGTCTTTTTAAGACTCCATCAAAGTATATCATGTTTTCCCCTGTCTGACAGTGATAAGATCACAGAAATTTTTCGTCCATGAAAAGAATGCCTGTCAGAACCGGTATTCTCCAAGAAAAAACGCCGGCATTTCTGCCGGCGCCTGTCTCTCGCTCTTTTCTGTTCTTATCCATTCCTTTTCTGGTCTGTTGTGTTATAGCGTAACCCGTAAATTTTATTTCAAGTATGTCCTGAAAAATTCCTCCATCCTGTCGAACGGGATGGCGTCCTTTCCGCCTCCGTCGTAGAGATCTGTGTGCACTGCACCGGGTATGATCAGAAGTTCCTTATTGTCTGTATACGGATTGTCCCTGACCATATCTGCATAGGCGTCTCTGCTGAAATAGCAGGAATGCGCCTTTTCTCCGTGCATGATCAGCACCGCGCTGCGGATCTCATTGCTGTACTGCAGGATCGGCTGGTTTAAGAACGACATGCATCCTGTTACATTCCATCCTCCGTTGGAGTTTAAGGAACGCACATGGTAGCCTCTCTTTGTCTTATAGTAATCATGATAATCTCTGACAAAGAAGGGCGCATCCTCCGGCAGTGGATCTACCACTCCTCCGCCCAGCTTGTAAGTTCCGTTCTTGTAGTCCTCGATCCTCTGGGCATTCATCGCCTGGCGCTTTTCATAGCATGCATCGGCAGAATCCTCAGAGTCAAAATATCCTTTTGCGTTCACACGAGACATGTCGTACATGGTGGATGTGACAGTGGCCTTGATCCTTGTATCCAGCGCAGCGGCGTTCAGCGCCATCCCGCCCCATCCGCAGATCCCGATGATCCCGATCCGTTCCGGATCCACCCGGTCGTGGAGGGAGAGGAAATCGACCGCTGCCTGGAAGTCTTCTGTATTGATATCCGGGGACGCCATATACCGGGGTTCCCCGCCGCTCTCCCCAGTAAAAGACGGGTCAAACGCGATGATCAGAAATCCCCGTTTCGCCATCGTCTGTGCATACAGACCGGACGCCTGCTCCTTCACAGCGCCGAAAGGACCGCACACTGCGATCGCCGGCAGTTTTCCTTTTGCGCTGACCGGGATGTACATATCCGCCGCTAGTGTGATCCCGTAACGATTGTGGAAACATACCTTGCTGTGTTCTACTTTTTCACTTTTCGGAAATGTTTTGTCCCATTCCTTTGTCAGTTTCAGATCATCCATCATTTATCATTCCATCCTTTCATTCTATTTTCAGCTTTTTTTACGGATACTATTATATCTTCTTTTTTCAGTTATTCGCTAATGGGATATTTTCATGTCATGATATGACTTTTTTTCATTTCGTGTTATGATATAAGCAAAAAAGAAATGAGGGAGAATATGGAAATCCGTACTTTACGCTACTTTCTTGAAGTCGCCCGGGAAGAGAACATGTCGAAAGCGGCTGAACGACTCCACGTCTCTCAGTCGACTTTGTCAAAGCAGCTCCGCAAACTGGAGGAAGAACTCGGGAAGAAACTGTTCCTGCGCCACAGTTTTTCTATCGAGTTGACAGAGGAGGGAAGGCTTCTCCGGAAACGGGCGGAAGATCTGCTGTCCATGGCGGACAAGATCACGGCAGAATTTTCTGCCATGGATGACGTGATCGGAGGCGAGATTTATTTCGGGTGCGCGGAATCCTTCCAGATCCGATATCTCGCCCGGGTCATACGGAAATTCAAAGAACAGTATCCTGCCTTTCATTACCATATCACCAGCGGAGATACAGAACAGGTGACTGAGAAGCTGGAAAAAGGTGTCCTTGATTTCGCTGTGGTGGTAGAAGAACCGGACCGGAAAAAATATCATGCGCTCCTCTTTCCAGATTCAGATCTGTGGGGTCTTGTGATACCCTCCTCCTGTGATCTGGCACAGAAACAGGCTATGACTTTTGAAGACCTGCGCGGCCTCCCCCTGTTCTGTTCCCCCCAGGGATGGCTGGCTGATCTGCCCAGATGGTGTGGAGACCGGCTGGAAGAGCTGAACCTGGAAGCCTCCTTCCGACTCTCCTACAACGGATCTGTTTTTGTCCGTGAGGGACTTGGATATCTACTGACATTCGAACATCTGGTAGATACGAGCAGGGAGAGCGGGCTGGTCTTCCGTCCGCTCTCCCCTTCTCTTAAGACGAATATGTACCTGATCTGGAAAAAAGACCAGGTTTTTACTCCTATCGCAGAACAGTTTATCAGAGAACTGAAAAATTTTATGCCGTGAACACATATTTCTCCAATCGTTCGAAAGCTTCCCGGATCCTGGACAGCGGCGAAGCCAGATTCATCCGGATATGACAGGGTCCCCCGAAGGCTCTTCCGTCCTGCCAGCCCACGCCGACGCTCCATCCTGCCCGGATCAGTTCGTCAATAGTCATCCCTGCTTTCCGGCAGTATTCTGTACAGTCCAGGAAGATCATATAGGTACCCTGAGGCATGGATACGTCCACTCCCGGGAAATGATCCCGGATAAAATCCACCGCGTACCGGGCATTTCCCTCCAGTACGGTCCGCAGTTCCTCCAGCCACTCATATCCTTCCGGCTGATAAGCCCCGATCAGGGCATGCATGGAGAGGACGTTCATCTCATTGTAATGGGTGGCATGTGAATAACTGCAGATCCGATCCCGCAGATATTTACTGTAGATCACATGAAAGCTTCCTATCATCCCGGCAAGGTTGAACGTCTTGCTGGGCGCGTAGACTGCCACCACATGTTCCCTCGCCCAGTCACTGACCGCCTGGGTCGGAGTATGCTGATATCCGGGATAGGTCAGGTCAGCCCAGATCTCATCGCTGATGACATAACAGTCATTGGCCTCATAGACTTCCATTGCCCGCCCCAGCTCCCAGCGTTCCCAGACCCGGCCACAGGGGTTGTGGGGTGAGCAGAAGATCGCAAGGTGGATGTTGTTCTCCTTCAGCTTCCGGTCCATGTCTTCATAGTCCATCCGCCAGATCCCGTTCTCGTCCTTTTTCAACGGACTGTATACCGACCTGCGTCCCAGCCCTTCGATGTCATCGGAGAACCCAAGGTAAAAAGGACTGTGGATCAGGATCCTGTCCCCCGGCTGAGAGAGGACCTGAACTGCGCTGGTCACACATCCGTGGACTCCGTTCTCGTAACCGATGTATTCCTTCTTCAGACCCGTCACTCCGAAATGCTCCTTCTGCCACCGTATGATCGAATCATAGTATTCTTCCGTCGGACGAAAATATCCGAACGCCGGATGCTGCACCCTCTTTATGACCGCTTCCGTGACCGACGGGCAGGTAGGAAAGTTCATGTCTGCCACCCACATGGGAATAAAATCGAATCCCTCTTTCGGTTCGTCCGGCTCACTGCCCCACATCTTCTGCCCCACGCTGTCAATAGCCAGAGCATCTTTGCCTCTCCGGTCCATGAGCGAAGTAAAATCGTATTTCATATGTAATTCCTCCATTTTGTCCGTCTTTTTCTTTCTGTCATCAGATAGCAGCCTGTCCTCTTCAAAGTCTTTCCCGGCCTCCGGTCTTTACAAGTTCAATAGCCTCTTTCCCGGTCATGTGCTCCACTGTCATTTCCAGCATGCACAATGGTTTCCATTCCCGCTCAATGGCACGGCTTCGGCTCTCTTCACTTTCTTCCGGAGCGTATTTTACCGCCAGCTTCTCGATCGCTCTACGCTTCTCCTCATTCTCTTCCAGGATCCGGATCTTTCCAAAAGCGACAGCGCTTCGAAAATATGTCGTATATTCCTCCGGTACGATCTCATCCTGGTCGATAACGCAGAAGGAGGCCTTCTCCTCCCTTTTCACAGCATCGATCTTATGACCGCTCTTTGCACTGTGAAAATAAATTTTACCGTCCTCATAGAAATAGCTTATGGGAACCGCATACGGATATCCCTCATCCCCGCACAGCGCCAGGACCCCGGAGGTTCCTCTCTCAAGGATCTCCGCACATTCTTCCTGTGAAAGCTGCTGACGTTTTCTCCTCATCTCGCGAAACATTTTTTCATCTCCTTCTCAATCCGGAATGCTCCTCTGAGTATACTTCAGAAATCATTTTTTCGTTCTGCAATCATAAATACTTTCAGATCCTGTGGTACACTACTTTCGGGATCAGCTTCTCGATCACTTCATACTCTGCAGCCTGCGTCCCGCTGCACATTACATTTGCCGCGCCAGTCGCTGTGGAAAGACAGACTGTTTCTTCCAGACTCATTCCGGATTCCTCCGCCACCGCAAGCGCTGCGACCACACTGTCACCTGCTCCCACTGTGCTTCCTACCGGAACCTTGATCCCCTCTGCATAGATCGTCTCATCTGCCGTCACATACAGCGCTCCGGCGCTGCCCATGGAAACTACCGTCTTCTGGATCCCGTACTCTTTCATCAGGCTCCTTGCAGTCTCTTCCAGTTCCTTTGGAGTTTCCAGAGTTTTCCCCGTAAGTGCGGAGAGTTCGTGATTGTTGGGCTTGATCAGGTAAGGCGATGCTTTCAGACCTGCCTTCAGCAGTTCGCCGTCCGCATCCAGGATCACTTTTGCACCTTTTTCCCGGAATGCTTTCGTCCAGGTATAATACGTATCCTGTGGCGAACCCTTTGGCATGCTGCCGGAAATGACAACGATATCTTTCTCTGTAACCTTCCTCAGCAGCTCTGTGAGAAGTTCTCCCAGGATCTCTTCCGATACCGTCACGCCCGGTTCATTGATATCGGTATTCGTGTGTGCTTCCGGGTCGATGATCTTCATGTTCGTACGGGTCTCTCCTTCCACAAAGTGGAAACACGTCGTAAGCCCCATCTCCTCCAGGGCCGAGAGGATCGCGCGCCCGGTATCTCCGCCCAGGATCCCCGCCGCAATGCTTTTTCCCCCAAGCTTGCTGATCACCTTAGAAACATTGATCCCTTTTCCTCCAGGATCCGTCCTCACAGAGGTGATACGATTGACCGCATCGACTGTAAGAGAAGGGATCTCAACTGTTTTGTCAAGCGCCGGATTCAATGTCACCGTATAAATCATTACAAACCACCTTTTGTTTTAACAGTTTTCGTGCATATAATGCTATATCTTATTAACTCATTAACCACTATGTAAACATTTACAAGAAAAAATGTGTTCAAAACAGGGTCAGCTGCTCGTACTCCTGTTTTCTCGAAAGCCCGGCCGGAACCTTCTGCAGGAATTCTCCGATGCGGCTGTCGTCAACGATCCAGTTCACCGCCTCATCCCGTTCCAGGATCAGCGGCATCCTGCCATGTACCGGTGCGACAGAGGGATTTGCCTCTGTGGTAAGGATCACGAATCGCTTCTCCCCAGCAAATTCTCCGTAAAATCCGGCAAGAAACATCTCGTCCTGTTCCGCTCTGCTGAATTCACACTTCTCCTTCCGACTGTTCCACTCATAGAACCCTGCCGCCGGGATCACACAACGGTTTGCCCATATCCTCTCCCGGAACATGCTCTTCTCCATAGCGCTCTCCGCCCGGGCGTTGATGATCAGATTCTTCCCTGTCGTCGCCGGGAATCCCCAGCGCATCCATTCTATATGTACCTGCCGGCCCCTTCCTGAATCGTTTCCGCTCCTGACCAGCACCGGCGCCGTCTCAGAAGGACGGATATCTCTCCTGTCTCCCTGCGGCGTTCCTCTGACCGGGACGCCGGAAGCACCATAGAAAGCGTCCTCCTGTTCTATCTTCTTCAGTATACTACTGTTTATATAATATCTTCCGCACATTATCCTCACCTTTTCCCATTATATACCCTCTTTTTTCCATTTGAAAGGCAAAGTTCCCTGCGCACGTTTCTCTTCCCATGTACCCCTGCATGATTATTCACTTTTTATGCATTTTATGCACAAAATATGCATATTTTCAAATTTTATAAAATTTCTCTTGCATAATTATAAAATGTAGTGTATAGTATGTTGTAGTTCGCCGGAGACAGGTGGTCTGACACGCCCGTTAGTCTCACCGGCGGCATCAGGAGAGCAAAGATTCCGGCTCTGATCTTTATCCGGAACCATAAATAAAAGTACATTTCAGGAGGCATTACCATGAGTAAAGAAAAAGTTGTTTTAGCATATTCAGGCGGTCTTGATACCACGGCTGTTATCCCGTGGCTCAAAGAAACATTCGGCTATGACGTCATCTGCTGCTGCGTTGACTGCGGGCAGGGCGAGGAGCTGGACGGTCTGGAGGAAAGAGCAAAACTTTCCGGCGCTTCAAAATTATATATCGAAAATATCGTCGATGAGTTCTGCGACGATTTCATCATGCCCTGTGTAAAGGCCGGCGCTGTATATGAGAACAAATACCTTCTCGGTACATCCATGGCGCGTCCCGCCATCTCGAAAAAGCTGGTGGAGATCGCGCGGAAAGAAGGAGCTGTTGCCATCTGCCACGGCGCAACAGGAAAAGGAAACGACCAGATCCGTTTCGAGCTGAGCATCCGCGCCCTGGCACCGGATATCAAGATCATCGCTCCCTGGCGTATGACAGACCTCTGGACCATGCAGTCCCGTGAGGACGAGATCGAATACTGCCGCAAGCACGGTATCGATCTTCCTTTTGATACAAAGCACAGCTACAGCCGTGACCGTAACTTATGGCACATCAGCCATGAGGGTCTGGAGCTGGAAGATCCGTCTGTAGAACCCAACTACGACGACCTGCTCGTACTCACTGTTCCGCCGGAGAAGGCGCCGGACAAACCGGAGTATGTGACCATGACATTTGAGGCAGGTATCCCGAAGTCCCTGAACGGGAAAGAGATGAAGGTCTCCGAGATCATCACAGAACTGAACAAGCTCGGAGGAAAGCACGGCATCGGCATCATCGATATCGTAGAGAACCGTGTCGTTGGCATGAAATCCCGCGGCGTATACGAGACGCCGGGCGGAACCATCCTCATGGCGGCTCACGAGCAGCTCGAGGAGCTCTGCCTTGACCGCGCTACATACGAAGTGAAGAAAGAGATCGGAAACAAACTGGCACAGGTCGTATACGAGGGAAAATGGTTCACACCGCTCTGCGACGCCCTCAAGGCTTTCGTCGATGTGACTCAGGAATATGTGACCGGCGAAGTGAAGTTCAAACTGTACAAGGGCAATATCATCAAAGCCGGAGAGACTTCTCCGTACTCCCTGTACAACGAGTCTCTCGCAAGCTTCACAACTGGCGATCTGTACGATCACCACGACGCAGACGGCTTCATCAACCTGTTCGGACTTCCGCTGAAAGTCCGTGCGATGAAAATGCAGGAACTGGCAAAAGAGAATCAGAAATAAAGATATAAAGAGTCCGAAAACACCGGGATGTGGAAAATAAAAAACCATATTCCGGTGTTTTCTATGGGAATGCTGCTGTGACCTGTTTCGGCAGTGGATGGCAAAAAACTCTCACTATAAGAAAGGGAAAATCATGTATATGGATTCCATCAGAATAAAAAAGGAACTCACAGAAAACATGATCCGGTTTATCGGAGAATACAGAAATCAGAACAGGATCTCAACCTCCTGGAAAGAGCCCCTCCTGGGATTTGCGGACGCGGACGGCGAATATATCCACTCCCTGAAAAAGCTTATTTCGCCCACTCATTATCTGCCCCGGGATTTTCTTCCCGGCGCAACCGTCGTCCTCTCCTACTTCCTGCCCTTTTCCGAAGAGATCGGCCGGGGAAATGAAGAAGGGAAGGAATCGTCGGAAGGATGGAGCACCGCCTATGCGGAGACAAACCAGATGTTTCCGGAACTGAACCGGTACCTGACGGCATTTCTTGAAGAGAACGGATTCCATGCAGTCACGCCTTCCTCCATCGGGATGATCGACGACGAGCACCTTTTCAGCAACTGGTCCCAGCGCCATATCGCATACGCCGCGGGACTCGGGACCTTCGGAGTGAACAATATGCTGATCACAGAGAAAGGAATCTGCGGAAGGTTCTACTCTCTTATCACGGATCTGCCTGTCATGCCGGACCTGCCCCTTAAGGAAGAGCGATGCCTGTACAAAAGATCCGGCGGATGCGGCCTCTGCGCAAAGCGCTGTCCCACCCATGCTCTGGTGCCGGGAGGGGCTTTTGATCAGTATCGGTGCAATGAGCATCTGATGGAATTTGAAAGTCGTTTGGGCAGGGATGTCTGCGGGAAATGTGTTGTCGGTCTGCCCTGCACCTATCGGATTCCGGGATCATATTATTAACTTATTTCTTCTCACTCTCCGATCAGTTGCTGGAATTCTTCATCCCCTCTCAGGAAATCATATCTGGGATCCGTTTTCAGTTCCTGCAGCAGGACCGGAAGGATTCTGTCCATAGTATTCTTCTCCGTCTTATCCCCGGCTTCTTCACTCTGATCAGCCTTTTCCTGCTGGCTGATATGGCGGTAGAGCGGGCTGTCCGGCATCGTCCAGGGCTTCTTTGTTGCCTGGATCATCTCCCTGATATACCGCACACTCTCCCTTACATCCTGTTTTCTCACGGCCAGTTCCATTGGGATCAGAATAGAGTTGTATCCCCATAATCCATAGGCTTCTGCTGTCCTCTGCCCGATCTTTGCGATTTCCTGAGCGTCTTCCTCCCGTCCTTCATCCATTGCCAGGGTCATCAGCTTAAAAAGCGCTATATGCACTTCATTGATATCTCCAAGGATCTTCCCCTCCAGGATCCTTGCCGCCTCTGAATGTTTCCCCTGTTCTGAGAGCACGTTCGCCTGCAGTATTCTTTTATCCGCCTCCCTCTGGGGAAGAAGATCCAGCAGTTCTTCCGCGCGTCCGCAGTCCCCCTGCCGCATATACCTTCCGACAAGCATGTATGCAGCACTGTTTCTCGTCCGCTCCTCAGCAGCATGATCAAGGATAAATTCATAGCGTGCGAAGATTTTTCCCTCGTATCTTCGGCACTCTTCCTCTGTTATCTCTGCCCGCCCCAGGATAAGGAGTCCTTCCAGGGTTGTATTCAGGCTGTACATCAGTTTCATACAGTTGGGATATTCTCGGATCTTTTTCTCCGCAAGATCTGCTCCTGCATCGATGCCATTTTCATTCGCCTCTTTCACTACTTCCTCACAGGCAGCAGCGATCTCCTGATCAGTCAGTTCTTCTTTAAAGCACAGCAGAGTATTCACATCTGTCTCCAGCAGCCTCGCAAGGGCAGGGAGGATCATGATATCCGAACAGGTGTTTCCTCTCTCCCATTTGTTGACTGCCGGAGCGGAGACTCCCAGCCGTTCCGCCACCTGTTCCTGGGTCATTCCCAGTGCTCTCCTTTTTTCACGTATCACCGTACTGATCGGCATAGTCTGATCTCCTTTCTTTTATCCGGAAGAGTCTGTCTGAAATTCTCAGACCGTTCCTTCTGCGTTCTTCCTTGATTCCTTCTGGATAAAATTATAGCAGAAAAGGAATCTCCTCCACAACTGAGCTTTCCTCAAGAGGAAGGGGCGGAAATTAACCGCCGCTCATTCCGCGCACTTGATTCTGACTTTGTATGTAGTATAATTTTCCTGATGACAGATTCAAAAAGTCTGAACCCACATGAGCCTGCTCATAAGCGGGTAATAAAATATTGAGGAAGTGTAATCGATGAATTCATTTACGATAGAAAACAGGACTGTCACTGTGTTCCCGGCTGCCGGGCCGGACAGACCTGTGATATACCTGAATACTTTCGGGCAGGAAGGGGAACATGTACTTCAGAATCTGCAAACCCTGGAATGCCACGATTTTACCCTGGTAACCGTCAGTGATCTGGAATGGAATCATGATATGTCTCCGTGGAATATTCCTCCCCTTTCAGAAAAGGATACGCCTTTCACCGGCGGGGCAGACGATTATCTGAAACTTCTGACCGGGGAGATTATGCCGGAAGCCGAAAGATCAGTAAAAGGCACCCCGGCATGGCGCGGGATCACAGGTTATTCTCTTGCCGGACTGTTCGCCATATACACAGTCTGCCAGACCGATCTGTTTTCCCGTGCCGCCAGCATATCCGGTTCTCTCTGGTTCCCCGGCATAAAGGAGTATCTGTTTTCTCATGAGTTAAAGGGTAAAACAGATCATATCTATTTCTCGCTCGGTGACAGGGAACACCATACCCGGAACAGAATTTTAAAATGCGTCCGCCAGAATACCGAAGAGATCGCCGATTTTTATAAAAGACAGGGAATCGATACGGTGTTCCGGCTGAACCCGGGAAACCATTTTAAAAATGCGGTGGAGCGAAGCGCTGACGGCATCGCATGGCTTCTGAGCAGATAACCGGTACATCTTTTCGCTATACTAGCTGATAAATGTCACCAGGAAGGCAATCCCTGCTGTGATCACAGGCAGATACCAGCATCCGGCACAGGCTCCTTCTCTTCCCACTGCAGTATCTTTTCCCGCCAGCCTTCGTATCATTCTGCTCTTCATAAGCAGTCTCAGGATCAGCCATCCTGCCATCACGCCCAGCACATTTGCAGTCAGGTCGTCGATATCCGTCGCCCGGTAAGGAGTGAACATCTGGCTGATCTCAATCCCGAGAGATACACCAAAGCCAAGCAGGAAACATTTTTCCGCCTTTTCATAAGTCGTGCTGATCAGAGGGGCCAGGAATCCCAGAGGCATGAAGCAGATCACATTCAATATATATCCCATGCTGATTCCGTCCACGAATGGGACCAGGTTGATATTGGGAGCGAACAGTGGCTCCCCGTAGGACGCGGTTCTAAGGAGCTGACTCAGCGAGGGCGTTCCCACAATATTGCAGAAGATAATACAGAAATAATAATAAAGCAGTGCTGAGAATACCATCGTGCGTATGTCTGCTACCCCATTCTTTCTTCGCATCATCAAATATAATACGATGCCTGTCACAGCCAGCCCCACAATGAATACCGAGCTTAAACAGAGCAGTCCTGCAATGGACTCCCATAGACTGAGCTGTATCACAGTTCCCTGATTTTCCATCCTTGTTGTCCCTCCCAAAGTTCATATCGCTTTCTCTTCAAAAATTTTCTGAAACTCATATCGTCGAAAACGCCCATAAATTATTGATCTGATATTCCAGAGTATCATAGTCCCAGAGTGTCTCGCTCCTCTGTCTGCTGTTTGGATCATTGACCCGGATCTTTCCGTCCTCCACGCCGGTCAGCACAATAAAATGTCCGGTGGTGGTGAAATCGCCGGGACGCATGCTGCATACGACCGGATGTCCGTTCTCCAGTTCCGAGAGGATTCCGTTTTCACTTAACCCCAGTTCCTGTCCCTGAACGCCGAAATGTTCTGCTCCCGCGGTCATCAGTTCCCAGCTCGTGCCCGACTCTCCCGTATAGTATCCCTGTTCCTCGGCATACTGCGCCACTTTATACGGAGTAATGGTATTGTCTCCGGTCAGCCCGGCCGCCACCATTGCCACCACTGTGGGACCGCAGCCGTTGATGGCGATCATATTGTCCCCGTACTGCGCATATCCCCAGCGCTCATCCCACTGAATGAGAAGTGGTATTTCACCGGAAGTGATATCTCCGATATCCTCTGCCGGAACATCATCCTTTTTCTCTGTATATCCCAGTACGAAATCAGCCGTCTCCTCGTTATTTGCAAGAAGTTCCAGCAGATCTTCCGGATACTGATCTGCCTGCTCAAGCACCTGCCTGACCTTCTCATCCGTCTGCGCCATCTCTGTGAGTCTGCTCCTGACCTCGCCGTCGGTAATACTCTGCACCGCCGTTGTATTCTGCACCTGATAAGAACCGGTATCTCTCGTGATGCCGGAATCCGTCATCACGAAGTGATCCCCTATAAAATTTTTCAGGAAGACGGCTGCGGCAAAAAGTGGAACAAACACTACAGCTGCCGACAGGATCCTGCGGATCCGCCTTTTTCTTCTGCCTCTTTTATTCAGTCTTCTCTTCCCGTTCCGGCTTCTTCTTATGTCTCCTGGCATGTGTTATAACGCCTCCTTGTCATGGAATTATTATAAAAAGAAGTATCGACGGAAATTTGGAACAATTTCTTAAGAATTTCGATAGTTAAAAAAATAACGGATGCCGTGTACTTTGTACAAAGTACACGGCACCCGTTAAATTTTTCACGCATCTTCCCGGTCATTCGTCAGCTTCAGCTTATCAAACACAAAGAACATCAGTCCCATCAGCATCCCCACAACGCACGCCAGGACCATACCGGTGAGCTGGATGCTCCCGAACTGGACAGTGATCCCGGAGAGTCCGGTCACGAAGATCACGGAAGTCATCGCCATATTCCTCGATTTTCCGTAATCCACCTGAGATTCCACGAGGATACGGATTCCCGATGTTCCGATCATCCCGTAGAGCAGGAAGGAGATCCCTCCGATGACCGGGCCCGGTATCGTGTTGATCAGCGTCGTCATCTTTCCGATAAAGGAGCAGATAATGGACAGCACCGCAGCCCCGCCGATCACATATACACTGTAGACTTTTGTCATCGCCATGACGCCGATGTTCTCTCCGTATGTGGTCGTCGGCACGGAACCGATCAGACCGGAGATCATCGTGGAAAAGTTATCTGCGAACAGGGAGCGGTGAAGTCCCGGATCTTTCAGCAGATTCCTTCCGACGATCTTCCCCGTCACGATCTGATGCCCAATATGCTCGGACGCGATCACAAGCAGCACGGGAAGGATGATCACGATCGCCTCCCATTTAAATTTCGGTGTCGAGAAATTGGGGAGCGAAAACAGCGGTGCCGCGGCAACTGCGGAAAAGTCCACGATCCCGCATGCGAGCGCCGCCACATATCCCGCGATGATCGAGATCAGGATCGGGATGACGGATAAAAAGCCCCGGAAGACCACCGAACCGATCACCGCGAACAGGAGCGTGACGAGAAATACGATCACATTTTTTGTATCGATGGTCTCATCCAGCAGCCCTGCATTGGACGCCGCGCTTCCTGCCAGTTCCAGTCCGATCAGCGCCACCACCGGGCCCATCGCCGCGGGCGGGAGCACTACGTCGATCCAGTCCGATCCGAATTTATAGATGATCAGCGCCAGAATACAGCCCATAAATCCGACTGCCACGAAACCGCCCAGCGCGTAACTGTATCCCCACTTCGAGATCACGATCCCGGCAGGCGCCAGGAATGCGAAGCTTGAGCCAAGATACGCGGGCGCCCTTCCCTTAGTGATCAGGATAAACAGCAGGGTGCCGACTCCGTTCATGAACAGCACCACCGCCGGATTGATCCCGAACACAAAGGGAACCAGCACAGATGCGCCGAACATGGCGAACATGTGCTGGATACTCAGCGGCACGAGCAGTTTAAAAGGGACTTTCTCCTCTACCTGTATGATTCTTTTGTTTTCCATTCTTGTCCTCCTCTTTGTCAGTCTCTTCCTTTTCTGCGGTATGCCGGACGCCTTGATATCTTGATATTACGGCTCATGTACGATCCGTCACAGGTATCCGGCATACTGCTCTCGCTCTTCATTTTATCATCTTACGCTCGAAAAGAAAACACCTCCTTCATGACCCGCCTGACATTCCCGTATGCAATCTTATCAACCTGCCGGGGCGTGATGCCGGACCGTCTCATCGCCTCCCAGAGGAGGTCCATATCCTGAACTCCCCGGATTTTCTCCGGAAGAGCCTCCTTTTCAAATCCGTCAAAATCTGTCCCCAGGGCCACTGCGTCCTCTCCCGCCTGATCCATCATCCAACGCATATGACGGACGATATCCTCCAGCCCTGCTCTCACAGATTCGCCTGTTCCGTCTTTTTCTCTCAGAAAGGCTGAATAAAAATTGACGCCTGCCACGCCGCCTTTGTTTCCCAGGGCGCGGAGCATCTCATCCGAAAGGTTCCTCGGATGGGGGCACAGGCTCCTTGCGTTGGAGTGAGACGCCACGACCGGATCCCTGCTGCAGCGGATACAGTCCCAGAATCCACCGTCCGAGAGATGTGAGACATCGATGATCATCCCCAGTTCATTCATGCGCTCCGCCACCTGGATCCCGAACGGCTTCAGCCCGCGCTCCATCACCAGCGGATCCCGGCTGTTTGGACTTCCGATACAGTTCTCATAGTTCCAGGTCAGCGTGATCAGCCGGATTCCCCTCCGGTACAATTCCTCCAGCCGCTCGATCTTTCCGTTCAGGACGCCGCCTTCCTCCACAGTCAGAACGCCCTGTATTCCGGAAGATCCCGTTTTCAGATCCGGCGGGCATATTATGCTTCTGCCCGTCACATCCGCCTCTTCCACCTCCCCGGCGTCTCTGATGAGATGAAATCCCTCTCCTTCCTCCGAGCGAGCCAGCTCGGTCATCTCAAGGACATCCCTCCAGGACTTCTCCCATACATCACCGCCCGAGTCCGATGCGTTTACAAAACAGGCGAAGAACTGTGTCTTCGCCCCTGCTTTCTTCAGTCGTTCCAGGTCAACGCACAGTCCGTTGTGCTCCAGGGACTGCGCGTTTCCTGTCCATATCTCGCTTAACGTATCACAATGCATATCGATCCACCGCATCTTATACGCCTGCCCTCCTTCTAAACTATCCTTTTGAATTATGCATTATGCATGAGGAATATTGGTAAATTCACTGATCTCCCTGCTGACCGTGCACAGATCCTCCACAGACAGGTCATGCAGCCTTTCGTGTCCTGTAATCCGCGCGAACATCTTCAGTTCCTCAAGGGATACATTCAGGAAATTCGCCACTCTTGCCGCCGCAGCGTCCTCGTGGAGCCGCTCTCTCAAGTCCTCATCCTGAGTCGCGATCCCCATCGGGCACATCCCGGTCCCGCAGATCTTATACTGCTGGCATGCCATTGCGATCAGAGCGGAGGAAGCCACTGCCACCGCGTCCGCCCCCATTGCGATCGCCTTTGCGAAATCTGAGGACACCCGGAGTCCGCCTGTGATGACCAGGCTGATATCCGATCCGACACTGTCAAGATATTTTCTAGCCCGGTACAATGCATAAATGGTGGGCACACTGGCGGAATCTCTCAAAAGTTTCGGCGATGATCCGGTAGCCCCGCCCCTTCCGTCGATGGTGATGAAATCCGGCTCCGCGTAAACACAGAAAGCAAGATCCCTCTCGATCCGTCCCGCCGCGATCTTCACTCCCACAGGTCTTCCTTCCGATGCATATTGAAGCTGAGTGATCAGGTTCTTCAGATCCTCCTTTGTCTCGATCCCCGGGAATCTGGACGGTGCAATCACATCTTTTCCCATAGGTTTATTGCGTATCCGGCTGATCTCCTCCGTCACTTTCTCACCGGGCAGGTGACCTCCCATCCCGGGTTTTGTCCCCTGACCGATCTTGATCTCTATTGCGTCCGCATTTCTTAAATTCTCCGGCGTAACGCTGTAGAGGTTCCCCACATACTCAAATATGTACTTCTCCGCCGCCTCCATCTCCTCCGGAAGGATTCCTCCCTCCCCGGAGCACATGGCGGTATGCGCCATCGCGGAACCTTTTGCCAGAGAAATCTTTGCCTCCCGTGAAAGAGCCCCGAAAGACATATGTGAAATATATACCGGATTATCCAGGATCAGCGGTTTCACCGCATGTTTTCCGATCACGGTCCTGGTGTCCACGTCCGCGTCCTCATCAAGAGGCATGGGATCGAGCTGCGCCCCCAGGATCAGGATATCATCCCAGTCCGGCATGGGGATCTCCGTTCCCATAGCTGCGGAAATGCTCTTTCCCGTCACCGCCATCTCATGGATCTCTTTCATATATCTGCAGGAATCATCCTGACGGACGAATTCTTTCGGATAATCCAGTTTCAATTCCTTCTTCTCCCGTACCGCAGCCGGCTTTTCCTCTTCATAGAGATAAAACTTATCCGCCGGCTGATGGCAGACCGGACATTCCTTCAGTTCCGAAAACTTTTTCCCCTCTGCCTCCTCGTCAAAAATGTAGCCGCATACGCTGCATCTGTATCTTGCCATCTGATTTCCTCCTTTCTCCTCGTCCGCGGGCGCCTCTCTGTCTTCCCGCGTTTTCCGTTCAACATCTGAGTTCATTATAGCTTACTCCCGTTCAGATCACAATAAAACCCCCATGCATAAATTTCCATTTTCTTACATAGTCTATGATACGTCAGAGGGACAGCTTTTAGAATTTTCTGATCTGATATTTCATGAGAAGCAAAGGAGTATTTTATGGAGCCAACCATCGGAATCGTCGTCTGCGGTTTTACAGGAAACCGCCAGTTTGTCACCAACCCTTACATCCAGGCAGTCCGCTACTCAAAGGGGCTGCCCGTCATCCTGCCACTGGTTCGGAGCGACCGCCTCCTGGAGCAGTACGCCGGGCTCTGCGACGGTTTTCTCTTCTGCGGAGGCGGGGACATCACTCCGCTTCTGTTCGGGGAAGAGCCCAAAAGCGGAAACGGAAAGACGAGCATCACGGTGGATCTGTTTCAGATCCGTCTGATGAAAAAGATCCTCGAAACAGGAAAACCTGTCTTTGCCATCTGCCGCGGGATGCAGATCTTAAGCGTCGCCTGCGGAGGGAGCATCTGGCAGGACATGAAACTGATCCCCGGCGGGAATGTGCTGGATCACATGCAGCAGTCCGCGTCCCGCAGCGACATCAGCCACCGGATCCGGACAGAACGTGACAGCCGGCTCCGGCAGTACATCGGTTCCGTCCTCTATGTAAACAGCTTCCACCACCAGTCCGTCAACGCTCCGGGAAAAGACATGCTGGTCAGCGCCCGGGCACAGGACGGCGCCATCGAAGGCATCGAACTTGCGGGACATCCCTTTGCCATAGGCGTTCAGTGGCATCCGGAGTGCATGTACCGGACCTCCCCGGAAATGCGGGCTCTTTTTCATGAATTCATCTCGCATTCGCTCATAAAGGACAGAGATGCGGGACATAATAACGACTGAACCTTGTTTCAATTATTATTTCTTTTAAAGGAGGAAATCAGACATGTCAGAAATATCCATTCTTGACCTGCAGAACCTGCGCCATCTGATCGGCGGCTACAACACCACCCACTGTAAAATGACAGAGTACGCATCCCAGGCACAGGACCCGGAGATCAAAAAACTGTTCCAGGACGCGGCGGATTCCGCAATAAAAAACAAACAGGAACTCATGAAATTTCTGTAGGAGGTAACGATAACATGGAAGAAAAAGCAATGGTAGCCGACGCTCTGGTCGGCGTAAACGGTGAACTGAAAATGTTCGGGGATATGATCCCCCAGACAGAAGACAAAGAACTCAAACAGTGTTTAAAACAGATCCGCAACCAGTGCGAGATGTCCCAGGAGAAGCTGTATGACGCCGCAAGAGAGAGAAGTTATTATATTCCGGCGGCAAAGGCGACACAGGAAGAGATCAGTCATGTAAGATCAATTCTTTAACTGTTTCCGGGCACGCCCGGACTTTGCCCCTGCATATAATGCTCATGCAGACATGTCATCGCCTGCAGGGTTTATTTGCATGATAAGCCCCGGGATGCGGCAGGGTTCAGCCGCATCCCGGGGCTATTTCAAAGCTCACTGTACCTGAGCAGCCGTCTCTAATTCTTAAAATACTTCCACGCAGACGACAGACCGTCGATCACAGCCCTGTATCTCTGGTATTTTTCCTGATAGATCTGCGCGTATTCTTTCCTCGGCTGGACCGTCTTTGTGATGGTCACTGTCCTGCTGATCGCAGTCGGATAATCAGGATAGATGCCTGCCGCGATCCCTGCCGCCATGGCTGCGCCCTGGGCGCCCAGTTCTTTATCCTCGATCACATCGATGGGGATCTGGAGCACATCCGCAAAGATCTGCACCCATACATCCGAATTAGCCGCTCCGCCTGAAAGCCTTACAGACGAAGGGATTTCTCTGTTCTTCAGCAGCTTTCTCACATGAGTGTAATGCGAGAAGACAATCCCCTCATACACTGCGCGGAGCATATGATGTTTGTTGTGGAACGCGGTCAACCCTACAAAAGTTCCTTTTGCCAGGGCGTCCTCATTGGAACCGTTCAGGAACGGAAGGAATATGATATCGCTGTCCTGCGGCTCTATCTCCTCCACCCACTTATTTGTGATGTCGTACACAGATCCGCCTGCCGCCTTCGCCTCTGCCTTTTCATAGGACATAAGGTTTCGGATGAACCATTCCATATTTCCTGCGGATGTGGGGCTGGACTCCTCTACCAGGAAGTACCCCGGGATACAGAACATGGAGTTGAGCGCCACAGTCCCGTTGGTCACCGGCGTCTTCCGGATAAACTCATTGATGCTCCAGGTTCCCGCGATCATACACATCTCATTTTCATCGGACAGACCGGACGCGATCCCGCAGGCGTTCACATCGAACATTCCCGCCGCAGCCGGGATCCCTTCCGGAAGCAGAGTCTTCTCCGACGCTTCCTTCGTGACATATCCGCAGATATCGGACGAGTATTTCAGCGGCGGGAGCTTGTCGTATACTTCTCCCAACCCGAACAGTTCCATCAGTTCCCTGTCATATGCCTTTGTAGTCAGGTTCACAAAATTTGCCCCGGAAAAATCCGTATACTCCGCGTATGCTTCTCCCGTGAGCATAAACCGGATATAATCCTTCACCGCGAAAATATACTGCGTCCTCTTCAGCACTTCCGGGTCATTGTCCCTAATCCACGCCAGGATGCTCACCGGCTGGCAGGCAAGGATATCCTGGAAGGTCTTCTCATACACCTTTTCCTTCGTCCCGTCCTGCGCCCATTTTTCTACATATTCCCACGCACGCGCGTCCGTGGAAATGATCCCGTTATAGGAAGGCTTCCCGTCATATCCCACCATGTACAGCCCCTTCCCGTGACCGGAAAAAGATACTCCCGCGATATCTTTCGGATCGATCCCGCTTTTTTGGATTGCCTCCCGGACCGCCTGCGCGTTCACTTCCCACAGTTCATTCATATCCCGTTCCGTGTAGCCGGACTTGGGAGTGAGCGTCACCGTAGGCACGCTTGCCACCGAAATCTGTCTCCCGTCTTCATCAAAGACCGCCGCCTTTGAAAAAGTACCTCCATTGTCAATTCCAACCAAATACCTCATCGACTTACCTCCTGGTGCTTCTGTATTTTTATCACTGCAAAACGTTGTCTATATTATACAGAATAAGGCGCTTAAGCACAATATAATCAGGACAATCTCTACAAAATATATTTTTTTACCGCCTCCGCCACACCATCCCGGTCATTGGTTCCGGTAATCACATCCGCCGCCTTTTTCAGTTCCGACACTGCATTTCCCATGGCGATCTTAAGACCTGACGCCTGAAACATGGACAGGTCATTTTCTCCGTCTCCGATACAGGCAGTCTCCTCCTTCCGGATCCCCAGGTGAGCCGCCAATGCCTGAAGCGCATTCCCCTTGGATGCGCCCGAGGCGAACACCTCCACATACAACCGGGTATACGCAGCGGAGAGCTCCGGAAAACCGGAAAGTACTGCGCGGATTTCGTCCTTTGCCGACGGGGACATGAAATAAAACTGCAGTTCCTCTACCTCATGACTGCTCGTTCTCACGGTCCCGGACATGTCACGCACCCATCTCACTGCTCCGGCATCCCTTCCATATATAAGATGTCCCAGCAGAACAAGGAGCCTTCCCTGAAGTAGGTATTCATGATTTATATGGGAGGTGACTCCCAGTCGGATCTTCCTGCACCGTTCCAACAGTTCCAGGGCAGACTTTCCCGGTATCATCTCCTGAAAGATTTCCTTCTTCTCCACAATATCAGTCACCTGGGCTCCGTTGGATGCGATCACATAGCGGAACAATCCCCGATTCTTTTGGGCATCATCTGCTGTCTTTCCATAGCCTGCTGTATTTTTTCTTACGGTTCCTGCCGCCAGTCTGTGGGGTATGCACGCCATACTCCGCCCGGTGGCGGGAACCACTGTGATCCCCGCTGCCGCTGCGTCTCTCAGCGCCCGGATCGTTCCGTCTGTGATCCGGCTCCTTCTGTCCAGACAGGTCCCGTCCATATCCACCGCGAGAAGCTTTATCATCTGCTGTTCCTCCCTGATGTTCCTCGTTATAGCTTTATCAAAGCAGTCCGTAAACCTCATACATGCTGAGCATACTCTGGTAAGTCATCTTACGCCCCATGAGCTGCCGGTAGGTGGCAGACTTTGTCTTTCCTTTCTCCTTCAGATCATCCATCTGTCTCTGGATACTGTCATGTTCCTTCTGAATGTTCTGCAGCATCTTCTCAAATGCTTCCAGCCTCTGCGTCTTTTCCACTTGATAAACACCTCCTGTAAAATGACTTTGGCTGTATCCCCGTGAGGATACAGCCTGTATGATCATATTTTCCGATGCCGTCTCTTTTCCGATGTCACATTACCGGTGCCAGCAATACTTTTCCGGTTCCTCTGTATACATTCACAAGACCTTCCCCTGATGCAGCAGAGCCGATCAGACTCTTTCCGGACCGCTCTACTGTAAATTCCAGGCTTCCGCTCCAGGCGATGGCAAAGTTTCCGTCCACTTTGAGCACATCATTGTCCAGAGTAACTTCCACCAGTTCTTCCTTCGGACAGAATGATTCCAGGCAGACAACGCCTTCTCCCTGGATCCCAAGATTAAACAGTCCCTCGTTTCCCGCTGCTGCCGAAGACAGGTTCGATCTCATGACCGCTTTATGTTTCAGCGACGCCTCGCATGCGAGGAAGAGCCCGTCGTCAAGTACGATGGATCCGTTCCAGTCGCGCAGGTTCACAAGGATGATGTGTTTATACGTCGGTTCCAGCACAAGCAGTCCGTTCCCTTTATATTCCGGCTTGATCGCGGATTCCTTTGTGACAGATCCCCTCACCGCTTTTCCGAAAAGGTCCCCCACGCCTTTGATCCCTGTGGTGGCGTTCACATTTCCCGCCATCCACTGCATAGCGCCCGCCTGAATGGTGACATCGGATTTCGAGACATCGCATATCACCTGTCGTTTTCTCACATTCATCTTTGCAGAATAGTAAGCCACTGCCGCATTAGACGGCATCACGCTCAGATCCCTCTGGTACTCGACCACTGTAAACGCTCCCAGAGAATCCAATACCTTCACATCATCGTTGTCGGTAAAATTGCTGATCTTAAACATCCTGTACCCCGCTTTCATGAAATAATGTTTTCTGTTCCGTTATGTCCCAGTATACAGGAACTGTACATATTTGTCAGCTTTTTTCCGCTCCTTTCCGTGAGGACTTTTGAAGGACCGCCGCATCCCCGCTCTTACAGCACGATCTCTTCCGCCTTTTTCTTTACATTCCGGTAGATCACATAGAAGAACAGGAGCACCAGAACGCAGACCACACCAAGGATTCCGAAATTCTTTATCTCCGAAGCAGTGTAGCGTCCGTCATTCGTCCAGTTCTGTACCAGGACAAAGATCATTCCCACAGCGCAGCCCAGCACTCCCGGATAAGTGAATATCTTTGCAAGCTGGCTTTTCAGGATCCATTTTCGATAAGACGCATCCGCGCCCAGCTTTTTCAGGCTGAAGAACACATCCCGGTTATCCGCCGCGACAGAGATTCCCCTTACATAGGTCATGACCGCTGCCGTGGCAAGGGTGATGATAAAGATGTACAGGCAGAGCATGACGTACACGCTGATGCTCTGCAGGATATCCTGGCTGTACACGATCCTGAAATCCGGCACATATTTCCACTCGTCAAAGAACCGGGTATTATCCGGAGTCACATCCAGCAGTCCGGAATATGCATACTCCTCTCCTGCTTCCTGTGCTCTTTTCTCCTCCCATCTGTCATAGAGGCTCATCACGAAAGTCTCCCCGGAAGCGCCTTCAATATACATTGCATACAATGTTTTTGCAAATGGATATGAACCCTCCAGATCCTCCACGTCAAACATGACAAGATGCTCGGTCCATGTCCTGCTGATCCCTTCTGTCAGCTCCCAATAGTCCCCGTTGTCGATCACATAGACATAAGGATCTGACATAAGGGGCAGATTTCCATCTTCCAGTGTCCCGGCAAAGGCAAGTTCCTTCCCTGTCCCCGTGTCCGGATTTGCCGCACGGTACAGACCGTCCACATGTTCCCAGATATTTTCTTTATATCCCGGCGTGATCACAGTCCGGTAGGTACCGGACTCCACCTCAGCCTCTCTGCCGGTCAGCTTCTGCCATGTCTCCTCTGAGAGGAACAGTGCCGTTTTCGCATTATCCCGATCCACCGATACATAGCTTCCGTCATCTGTGTAGTCCGTAGTATTGTAGGAAATGACCAGTCCCGCGGCGCTCTCCTCCGCATAATCCCGGATCTGTACACCATACTCCTCCGCCGTATCAAATATCTGTTTCTTCGTGAGCTTGTTCTCTCCTGCCGGATAATGCATGGCAAATCCCCTCGTATTCTCCATGGTGCCCAGGCTGCCCGAATCAAAATAAGTCAGTCCGAAGGAAAAAGCAAACAGGCAGGCAAACAGGAGCAGGACGATCACGCACATATTCCTTGTTGTGGATCTTGCCGTAAAGCGCATCAGGCTGACTGACACCATATTTTTGTAGAACCGCTTTCTGCTCCGCTTCTCTCTGCTTCCTCCCACGATATTCAACAGCACCAGATAAATTCCCGCCACCGCGGGGATATAGAACAGGTTGACAGCGGGAGGGGCGCTTTTCCCCAGCAGATAGACGCTCATCTGGGGGATCCCCAGAGACAGAAAGATTCCAAGAGGTATCATCACGATCCCTGCCGGGAGCGTCCAGGAAGGTATCTTTTTCACCATCTCCGGCTGATGCCGGGTACGCAGGATCTTCATGATATCCGTGCGCCGTACAAACCGGTATCCCGCAGCGCCCAGAAGAAGTGTCAGGACAAGCGCGAATCCCGCGCCCACGAGAAATCCCCGGATTCCCAGCCGGTAGGCCATATCATCCGTGGAAACCAGGAACAGTTCAAACAATTTCCAGATCAGCCATGACGCCGGGACCGCCGCTGCAAGACCTGCGAGGGAAGCCGATGCCGCAAGCGAAAAAAGTTCCCGGAAGAGCATCCGGTCCAGGTTCCGTTTCTTCTCTCCCAACGCCAGGAAGATCCCGTACTCCCGGCTTTTGTAACGGAAAAACAACAGGGACGCATACAGGGTAAAGATAGCGCACCCCACCGCCGTCGCCCCCATAAGAAGCCCCGCCATCTTCCTGGTATCCCCGCCCTCCGGCAGGAAATCCTGCACTGTAGGTCCGAAATACATCAGCGCAAAGGCACCGATCAGGAGCACGGACAGGAAGATGCAAAATGCCAGCATCCTGTACTGCCCTCTGTTCTTTTCTCTCAGTTTTGCGAACAGCTCACTCCTCGTCATCATCCTCACCTCCCAGTTCTCTGAGCACTTCCAGAAGTTCATCCATAAACTCCCGCCTCGTCCCCTTCCTTGTCAGTTCTGTAAAGATCGCCCCATCTCTTAACACGATGACCTTGTCGCAGAATGACGCTGCAAAGCTGTCATGCGTCACCATGAATATGGTTGCCCCCATCTCATTTTTTGCCTGCAGGAACGCATCGATCACAGCGCGGCAGGAGCGGCTGTCGAGATTGCCGGTAGGCTCGTCGGCGAGCAGGATATAAGGCGAGTTCATGAGTGCCCGCGCCACCGCGGTCCTCTGCTTCTCTCCACCGGAGATCTCCGCCGGGTATTTGTCCCGGATCCTTCCGATCCCGAAAACCTCACAGAACCTCTCCGCCTTTGCTTCCATCTGCGGAACCGGTCTGTCCGCGATCACCTGGGGCAGACAGATATTCTCGAATACCGTCAGTCCGTCCAGGAGCATGAAATCCTGGAAGACAAATCCCAGATTCTGGTTTCTCACTTTCGCAAGCTCCGCTTCATCCAGTCCGGAAATGTCCTGTCCGTTCAGAAAGATCCTGCCCGAATCATGCGGGATAAAACAGGAGATACAGTCCAAAAGCGTGGTCTTTCCCGACCCGCTCGGTCCCATCACCGCCACAAACTCTCCTTTCTCCACCTGAAACGACAGATGCTTCAGCACCGGGTAGACATGCTCCCCTGTGCGGTATGTTTTATTCAGCTCTTCAACTCTCAGCATAATATTTCCTCCTGATCCCTTCTTTGCGTCTGACACTCCATATGTCTGATACTTCATTTATTATAAAAACAGCGTCATCTGAAAACCATTTTGCAAAAAGGTAAGTTTTGAAGGGATTTCGGAAAGTTTGGCTGGTTATTCATTATTCACTGTACCAGGGTATGGCGCTTTCCTCTAAAATCAGATATAATGGAGAACGGCAATCTGCAAAAACAAAGAAGGAGCACATATATGGAGATCTGTATCTGCGATGACGAGAAAAAAATGAGAAATGCCCTGCGAAATGCAGTGGAGACAGAACTGCAGCTAAACGGCGTCTCCTGCGCTTTAAAGGAATTTTCATCCGGGGAGGCACTGCTTTGTTCTCTCGAGACTTCGGAACCGGATATCCTCTTCCTGGATATTGAAATGAAAGGTCTGAACGGAATGGAGACTGCTCACAGGCTGAGAGAACGATGCCGCAGGACCGTGATCATCTTTGTCACCGCCTATCCGGATTATGTGTTCCAGGGGTATGAAGTCCATGCCTTCCACTATATCCTGAAGCCTTACCGGGAAGAAAAGATCCGTGAAGTGCTGCGTCTCGCCCTGGAAGAGACAGAGCGTCTGGAAGACCGATATTTCCTTATCGAGCAGAAAAGCCGGAGCCTGAAGATCCCGCTAAAGGATATCGTCTATTTCAGGAGCGACCGCAAAAAGGTTTCTGCCGTGACAAATGGCCGCACTTATGAATTCTACGGGAAACTGGCGGACATCGAATCGGAGCTGCCGGAATATTTTATCCGCATCCACAACCGTTATCTTGTGAATCTGCGCCACGTTACAGACCTTGACGCTTCCTCCTGCATCTGCGGAGGAGAGGAACTCCCGGTAAGCCGTCCGAACCGTCATTCTCTTGCAGCCGCGTTTGCCAGAAATATGCTGGGCGGCTGATTCCGGTCTGATAAAAGGAGGGGGAACTCATATGGAGACATTGATCCATTTTCTCAGTATCATTCTTTATCTTATACAGGGCTGCTTTTTCTATAAGTCTGTCTGCTGCGCCATCCGCCCGCTGAATTCCCTCCCGGGGAAACTGCTGGCGTGGTTCCTGTTGAGCATGACAGGAAGCGTCAGGTTCTTTGCCGGGGATCCGGTCAATATCATCGGAACGCTCGGTCTTTTTCTCGCGGCGGTCTTTCTCCTTTTCCGGGGGCAGTGGTTCGTCAAGCTGGGGATTGTCATGATCTTCTATCCGATCATCGCGGCGTTCAATTTTCTGCACAACAGCCTGGGCGCAAATATCTTTTTTTCCTTTTCAGATGATATGGGGTTAAAAAACTATATCTTTTCCGTCCTGGCACAGGTCTTTCTGATCCTGTTCTGGTATCTCTTCCACAGGTTTATGGGCGAACGCCTTTCGAGGACATGCGGGGTGCTGGACCGGCGGTCCTGGATACTCCTCACTGTCATCTGCCTGGCTTCGCTGACTGCGGTCATCAGTCTGATCTGCTTTAATTTCTCCTCCGCTGTTGTACCCGCAGTCTATCCCTGCATGATAGCCTGCATCGTCACTAATTTTGGCAGCATCGGTCTTGCCGCCCGGCTTGCCGACACCGTCCTGGCGGATATGGATCGCAGGAATCTTCTGCTTCAGAAAAGCTACTATGAAGAACTGGACCGAAACCAGCAGCAGATCCGGAAGCTCCGGCACGATATGAATAACCATCTCTCTGTTCTGGAGGGACTTCTGGAAAAAGGGGATATACAGGACGCGATGGAATATTTCAAGGATCTGGAAAAACATGTCCGGACAGGGACCCGCCGTTTCTGTAAAGACAGCATTGTAAACGCCGTGCTCAACGCGAAATACAACGCAGCAGAAGAGTCCGGCGCCGATTGCTTTTTTCATGTGGATATCGACGAAATCCTGGGCATTGACGCGGTATCCCTCTGCACCATCTTCTCCAACACGCTGGATAACGCTATTGAAGCATGCCTGAAGATCCCGGAAACAGAAAAACGGCGCATCTCTCTGAAAGCCCGATATACAGAGAACGGATACTTCAGCTATGAGATAATAAATTCAAAGAGAAATGAGATCAGAAAGAAAAAGGACGCCTTCCTCACCGACAAGGAAGACGCCCGCTCTCACGGTCTGGGGATTGCCTCAGTCCGGGATGTGGTCCGCAGGTATGACGGGACGCTGGATATCACTTACACGGAAGATGAATTCCGCGTCGTGATATTGATCAGGGCAAAATGACCTCTGTCTCTCTCATCCCGCCTGCTCCGGCGTGTCGTCCTCAATCTCTTCCACAAAGGAAAAGTTCACCCCGTCCTCTGACCGGTACAGCGCTTCCGCCAGCTTTCCATCCTTTATATAGTCGCCGTCATCTCCCTGCCCCATTACCGCATACAGGATCCCATCTTCTTCATACATCTTTTCCACTGTATCAAAGGGATCAAATCCAAGTTCTCCTGTGATTTCTTCCGCCTCCGGAAGCGTGATGTCCTGAAATGTCTCCCCGCCGTCCAGAGTGACCATCATTTCCCCGCCCTTTGCGTAATATCCTTTTCCGTCCCTTGTCCAGAAGGAGCAGGTCAGATTCGTGCAAAAATAATCAGGCAGTGTGATGGGAGTCCAGTTTTCCAGATCTTCCGAGTAATATGTGCCGTAATGATATTTCCCCACTGCCTCTTAAGCCAGCCCATGTTCTTCCAGCCACTCCATCCATGTGGTCTTCCCGTTCTCTATCTTTTTCGCCCGTACCTGGAATTCCAGGATCGTGAGCACAGAAAAGACCAGGAACAGCATCACAAGGAATGCAAGGCAGCCGTCAATGTTCTCCCCTCCGCTGATGGTACTGCGGAAAGCTGTCACCGTGTAGGTAAACGGCACCCAGCCATGGAGATACGGGACAAAGTTTCCGGAAATCTCCAGCGGGTATGTCCCCACGGACCCGGCAAGCTGGACCACCATAAAAATGAGCATCAGGAAGCTGCCCACACGTCCCAGAAGGCTGGTAAAGAAATACATGACCGACATAAACGCCAGGGAAGCAATACACGCCGTCAGCACAGTCGTCCCCATCCTCACCGGATCAAACCCGTCAAAAATATGCAGGGCGCCGATCATCACCACCGCCTGAAGCAGTGCCGTCGGGTAGAGGACGGACGCCTTGCTCATCCACCATGCGGCGCCTGACCTCAGCTTTCCGGAATACTGGGTAAGGGGGTACATCAGGCTGAATGCGATACATCCGACCCACAGTCCCACGGACATCATATACGGCGCCATGGCATGCCCGTTATTTGGGACATCCGTGATCTGAGTTTCTTCTGTCTCAACCGGCGCGGAGAACATATCCACAGCGCTTTCGGAGGTATTCGTCTCCCGGATCTCAACTGCGCCTCCGTCCAGTTCCTCCGCAAGTGTCCCTGCCCCCTCCGTGACCTTCTCAAGTCCGTCTCCAAGTTTTCCGCTTCCATCCGCCATCTGTCCAGCCCCATCGCGTATCTGTCCTGCCCCTGCGCTGAGCAGTCCCGCGCCATTGAGCAGGGCGCCGCTTTTTCCTGTAAGCTCTCCGCTACCGGATACAAGGGCGGCAGTCCCCTTTTTCAGGTTATCCGCCCCTTCCTGAAGCCGGCTGATCCCTCCGGCGAGCTGCGGCATCTGCCCTGCCATGCTCTGAGTCCCTTCAGCCAGCGTTTTATTTCCCTTTGCCAGTTCAGCCACGCCGCTGTTAAGGGACGCTGCTCCCTCGCTTAAAACAGAGGTTCCCTGCTCTTTCAGCTCATCCGCCCCGGAAGCAGCGCTTGAGATGCCCGCTGCCAGTTCAGGCGCTTTTTCCCTGAGGCTTTCTGTCCCGTTCCTCAGTTCATCGATCCCGCCGCTCAGAGAGTCCAGCCCTCCCGACAGGGCGTCTGCCCCCTCCTGTATCCCCAGGATCTGTCCGGAAAGTTCGCTGCTCCCTGCCGCTGCTCCATCCACACCGACAGTGTACGCGGACACTCCGTCCGCAACTGCATCCGCCTGCCCCTGAAGCGCCTGAAGCTGCGTCTGGAGTTCTGAAAGACGGCTTTGCAGTTCCGCCTGCCCCTCGATCGTGCTCCCGCCCTGGATCACTTCCCCATCTTCTCCCACAGAGCTGTATGCCTGCAGCCCTCCTGTCTGTGCGGCAAGCTGCCCCGACAGATCCGCCAGAGAGGAAAGGGCTGATGATATCCCTGCCGTTCCGTCACGCAGGGACTGTGACTGTCCGCTCAGGGCGCTGAGCCCGGCGCTCAGTTCATCTGCCCCGCCCTGCAAAGCTTTGACCCCCTCTGACAGCGAACGGGCTCCATCCTCAAGTTCTCCTGCCCCTGCGGACAGGGACGCTGCGCCGTCATTCAGAGTGGCAGCGGAATCCGGCAGCACGGACGCCGCTTCATCCAACTGTGAAAGTCCGTCCCGCAGATCTCCCATATTTGCGTCTACGTCCGCTGCACCGCCTGCAAGCTGGGCGCTTCCCGCGGACGCCGCGCTTGCCCCTTCCCGCAGTGCGGAAGCTCCCTGGTCCAGGGTCTTTACCCCTTCTGTCAATTCCGGCATCTTATCCGCGAACTGACCTAACCCGTCCTTTAATTGTCCCGCTCCCTGGTCAAGTGCTCCGACGCCATCCGCCACCGCGCCAACTCCGGCTATGTACTGACCCAGACCCTCTTCCATCTCTCTGCTTCCATCAGCAAAAGTCAGGGTGCTGTCTGCCAGGACCTGCAGGTTTTCCGTGATCGTCCGGCTGCCGTCCATCAACTGTTCCGCCCCGTCTTTGATCTTCCCGGATCCCTCTGCCGCTTCCGCCATTCCTTCCCCTGCCTCTTCGATCTTCTCAAACATGACACGGGCATAGGTTTTAGTCACTTCCTCCCGGACTGAGTTTTCCAGCTCTTTCATCGCGCTCTCACTCATTTTGGAAGCGATATAATTTGTCCCCGGATTCGTCTGATAGTCAAGCTGCATCTTTTCCGGTTCCTTCTCTGTCACTGTGGCGGCACAGGCAGAAAAATCCTCCGGGATCGTTATGACCATATAATAAGTACCGTCTTTCAATCCCTGCTCCGCCCTGTCTCCTTCAGGAAAGCAAAAATCCAGCGCGTCGTTTGTCTTAAGTTCCTCCATCAGTTCCCGTCCCACTGCCAGTTCTTTTCCCTCATAGCTGACCGGGACGTCCTTATTGACCACCGCTACCGGAAGCCTGTCCAGATTTCCATACGGATCCCACATAGATCCCAGAAAAAGGGTTGTATAGATCGTCGGGATCACTATGACCGCTGCAGTAACGATCAGGAGTATCCTGTTATGTAAGAGCCCTTTCCACTCTCTCTTTAACATTTTATCCAGTCTCCTTTCATGCTTTATGATAGACATAACATCTGATAACAGATATTATGTTGTTTATTTAAACATGATAAATTATAGAAGACTCCTGGAAAAATGCAACCGTTGATTTCACTTCGTTTTGTCGGTTACCGGACAGTTTTTCAATATTCTGTCTATCTTTTATTCTTTTTTAATAACTTCTCAAAGCATAATGGTCACGGCGGATCCATCCTACCTTATACGTCAGGGCATGTCTCTATATTCAATATGCTTCCTAAGATATAACCGCAGTCCCAAGCCTGAAACTTCGGCTCATCGAACAGGAAACAAGGATGCTTAAATACGCAGGGCAGACCATCAATATCAAACACAGGGATCCTCTCCCCTTCCGTCATCGGCACGATCTCAAGCGTCCCGGGAAATCTCTCCCCGAAGGCTTCCTCATCACGGTAAATCCTTCCCTGATATTCAGGGATTCTGAGAAAGCGTCCGCAAAATAAAAAATCAATCCTCCGCACGACCGTTCCTCCCGTGCCTTCTTCCGGGACAGGATGCACCGTTTCCTCCGCGCGTATCTTCATGATATCCACACCTAATGAACGGAAAAACGCTTTCTGCTTCTCTGACATGCCGTCACAAATTTTTTCATTTATCCGTTTATCTTCTGCGTAGTCATTTGACAGGTACAGTTGCCTTGTCGCCTCCACATTTATGTCTGTCTCCCAAGGATAAAACTCAAATGTCATTTTCTGTCTCCTCTCGGCACATAAATTCACATGGATTTTCAGGTAACAGTTCATCCATCAGTGCGGTTTTCCGAATGACGCGGTTGAATTGTTACATTTTCATTTTCAAAAACTTGAATCATCAGGAGCAATATGCTATAGTGGGAATAGAAAAGGAACAACCGCCCACAAGGGGGTTGACCTCGAAAGAATAACTTTATAGAATCGCCACTCCTTCGCTCGTCAAAGTTTCGGGGTGGTTTTTCTATGCCTTAAAACATTACTTCAAGTTCGCGAAAACGAATGTCAGCAATGCCAGAATGAACATCCCAAAAGCCATCAGATCTTTAAAGTCAAACGGTTTCTTGTCCATCAGCACCACCCCCATTCTATGTAAGAATAGAGGTCAGCCACCCTGCAACACAGTTTTTCCTGTCCATATATTACCATAAGCACGCAATGTGTACAATATTATTTTATTATCACCGGAATCCTGCTTTGTAAAAATAGCGCAGATAATGTCTCCACTATCTGCGCCGTTTCCCTGAACAAATCTCCAGGCACTTTCTTATGGAACCGTTAATGTTCCATAAGCCTGTATGCTGTTGCGAGGTTTCCCCCTGATTATTTCATTACGATATTGATGATCTTCTTCGGAACATAAATCTCTTTGACCACATTTCCTGTCAGTTTATCCGCGATCGCTTCTTTTCCTGCAGCAATAGCGTCCTCCTTCGAGATATCCGCGGAGATGCTGATGACAGCTTTCGTCTTCCCGTTGATCTGAACCGGGATCTCGATCTCATCATCCTTCATCTCGTTCTCATCATAGGTCGGCCATCCTGCCTTGAAGACAGTCTCCGTATGTCCTAACTGCTCCCACATTTCCTCTGCGAAGTGAGGTGCGAACGGCGAGATCAGGACGGCAATGGTCTCGAGAGTCTCTTTGTCAATTCCGCCTTCTTTCTTGGCGACCTCGATGAACTTGTTGTTGTACTCCATGAAGCCGGAGATAACCGTGTTCAGGCTGAAGCTCTCCAGGCGGCTGGTAATATCGTATACCATCCTGTGACGGAGTTTGATCATCTCTTTCGTCGCCTTGATGTCCTTATCCTTGCTGTCCATGAGCAGGTTCCAGAGACGTTTCAGGTAACGGTTTACGCCGTCGATTCCTCTGTCGTCCCACTCTGCATCCAGCTCCGGCGGACCCACGAAGAGTTCGTACATTCTCAGCGAATCGCATCCGTAATCTCTTACAAGATCATCCGGCGATACCACATTTCCTTTGGACTTGCTCATCTTGATCCCGTTCTTTCCGGTGATCATGCCCTGGTTGAACAGCTTGTGGAACGGCTCGTCAAAGTCGATCACGCCGATATCGCACAGGAACTTCGTATAGAATCTGGAGTACAGCAGATGGAGGACCGCATGCTCCACTCCTCCGATATACATATCTACCGGCAGGTATTTGTCTGCTTTCTCCCTGGATACCAGTTCCTTGTCGTTGTGGTTGTCCACATAGCGCAGGAAATACCAGGAGGAACCAGCCCACTGAGGCATGGTGTTCGTCTCTCTCTTCGCCGGTTTTCCGCAGACCGGACACTTACAGTTCACCCACTCGTCGATAGCGGCAAGCGGTGACTCGCCTGTACCCGTCGGCTCGTAGGACTCTACATCCGGCAGGCGCAGCGGAAGTTCTTCCTCCGGCACCGGCACGCATCCGCAGTCCGGGCAGTGTACGATCGGGATCGGCTCTCCCCAGTAGCGCTGACGGGAGAATACCCAGTCACGGAGCTTGTAGTTTACTGTCGCCCGTCCGATTCCCATCTTCTCGATGATATGCGGAGCCTCTTTCTTGAGGACAGCGGACTCCATTCCGTTCCACTCTCCGGAATTGATCATGGTTCCGGAAGCTTCTGTATAAGCCTCTGTCATGTTTTCAATCTCTTTGCCGTCTTTCGCGATAACCTGGATGATCGGAATGTTGAATTTTGTAGCGAACTCAAAGTCACGGTCGTCATGAGCGGGAACACACATGATCGCTCCGGTACCATAGTCAGCCAGTACGTAGTCGGACAGCCAGATCGGTGTCTTCGCCCCGTTCAGAGGATTGATCGCATAGCTTCCTGTAAACACACCGGTCTTTTCCTTATCCTGCATACGGTCAACGTTGGACTTCATGGAAGCCTCGTAGATGTATTTCTCAACTGCGTCCTTCGTCTCCGGAGTTGCAAGAGATTTTGCCAGTTCATGCTCCGGAGCCAGCACCATGAAAGTTGCTCCGTACAAGGTATCCGGTCTTGTCGTGTAGACTGTGATCTTCTCGTCACGTCCCTCTACCGGGAAATCAACTTCTGCTCCGTAGGATTTTCCGATCCAGTCTGTCTGCATCTTTTTGACCTTCTCCGGCCAGTCCAGCTTGTCCAGGTCATTTAACAGACGGTCAGCGTATTTCGTAATGCGGAGCATCCACTGGCGCAGGTTCTTCTTCGTCACCTCAGCGCCGCAGCGCTCACATTTTCCGTTTACGACTTCCTCGTTTGCCAGACCGGTCTTACAGGACGGACACCAGTTGATCGGGAATTCCTTCTCATATGCAAGACCAGCCTTGAACATCTTTACGAAGATCCACTGTGTCCATTTGTAGAAGTTCGGATCTGTCGTATTTACTTCCATATCCCAGTCATAGAGAGCTGCGATATCGTTGATCTGTTTCTTGATGTTCGCCACATTCTCAGCGGTTGATTTCGCCGGATGAACGCCCATTTTGATGGCATAGTTCTCAGCCGGGAGACCGAATGCATCCCATCCCATAGGGTGGATGATGTAGTATCCCTGCTGAAGTTTGTAACGGCTCCATACATCGGAGATGACATACCCTCTCCAGTGACCTACATGAAGTCCGTTTCCTGACGGATACGGGAACATGTCAAGACAGTAATATTTCGGTTTTTCCTTCCCGTTTTCATCCACCTTCGGATTGACCGGATCCTTCTCCCATTTCTCGCGCCACTTCTTTTCAATGGCTCTGTGATTGTACACGATCTTTGTACCCATTTGATAATTCCTCTCTTTCATAATAGAAAAAGCCTTTTCACTCTGAAAACTCAAGAGACGAAAAGGCTTTGATTCCGTGGTACCACTCTTATTCATCTGCTTTTCTTCGCAGATGCACTCATTCATTCTGTAACGGGAACTCCCGCTCCTGCCTACTCTCCGCGCCGCGCTCAGGCGGTCATCCGTTTCAGCAGAAGGACTCCGAGATCAGTTCAGAGTTTACGCTGCTGCCTCGCACCTTCCGGCAGTTCTCTGAAAGCGGTACGCTCCTACTACTTCTCTTCTTCGTCTTTGTCATATACTCATTTATTATATGAAGCAGATTAAAATTAGTCAAGAAATTTTTAAATTTTCCCGATCAGAACTCTCTTCCCCTGAAAAGCAAACCCGTATTTTCTTATCCTTTCCTCCGGAATCCCCCGCACTATCAAATCTGACGCATACTTCTTATCTTCAATCTGCCGCAGCGCCGACTTTACTGTCTCTGACAGATCCGCCTCTTCTTCTCCATCTCTTACCTTGAATTCAAAGATAAATGCCGGGTTGCTGTGCTCCCGGGGCTCCATCACCACATCGTATCTTCCAAACCCGCTTTCCCTGTTTGACGTAATGATATACCTGTCTCCCAATTCAACAAGCAGCCCAAGTACAAAGCCATGGTAAAACCGTTCCGGTTCGCTCTCGGCTGAGGATTGGTTTCCACTGTCAAAGAAACTGATCGTTGCCATGGCAACCCGGTTCATATAAATATTCATGGCTTTCAGGTCGTCTGCAAACAACGCCTTGATAAAATCATTGTAACCACAGTCATAATCGGCAAACCACTCATGTATGATCCCGTTAAACATCACATGCACTTCTTTATTCGTCAGTTCCAGGCAGCAGCAGGTCCTCCCTGTCCGTCCATTAAATTCTGTGTCAGCCGCTTTCAGATATCCGCCCGCAAGCAGAAGGCTCCAGATCGCACTCTCGCTTGTATCAAGCTGATTATAGACGATCTGTTCGTCAATCTCTGTCCGGATCTGCCCTCCCTTCATAAGAAGTTCAAAATCTTCTTTAATCTTCCTTCCACTTTCCCGGATCAGTTTTCCCGCAAGACTGTTTGAGCTTGTATTCGCCCAATACGCCCCAAGCTTTCCCGTATCAAGGAAATTAAGGATCGACCACGGATTATAAATATCTTTAATCTGTCCAAAAGTAAAACCGTCGTACCACTTTTTTACGTTTTCTCTCTGATCAGAAAGTCCATATTCATCCAGTGCCGAGAAAACCTCTTTCTCTGTAAATCCAAAACTGGACGCATACTCATCCGAAGTGGTAGTGATCACTTTCAGGTTATTGAGATCCGAAAAGATAGATTGGCATTGAGTGCTTAGCGAGGTGTTTTCGAGCTTAGCAGGAAAGCCCACCTCGTCCACTTGGCGAGGTATTTTCGAGCCTAGTGGCGATGGTGCGTCAATTCCCGTCATAATCGCCTTCTCAAGATACGGATTACTCTTAAACGACGCGTTAAAAAGACTTCTTACAAATGCAGTCAGTTCATCCCAGTAATCTTCCAGATAAGCTTCCTGCATCGGAGTATCATATTCATCCAGAAGAATGATCACTTTCTTTCCATAGTAGCGAAACAGAAACTCTGACAGCCTTCTCAGACTGAGTGTCACCTCGTACTCCTCCGCAGAAGAAGCGATGAGGTCAAAATATCTTTTTTCATTTTCATTCAGCAGACTGCCCTCTGTCAGGAAATAATTCTTATTGTACTGATCCGCTATCACTGCTCTGATCTTTTTCCATGCCGATGTATAATTCGTTTCTTTTATATCAGAAAAGGTCAGTGAAATGACCGGATATGTGCCATGGAGCTGGCGGAATCTCTCATCCTGCCATATCTGCATATTCTCAAAAAGATCCGTGCGCTCGCTGCAGGACACTGAAAAGAACTGCTCCACCATACTCATGGTCAGCGTCTTTCCAAATCTCCTTGGACGTGTGATCATCGTCACGTCATCCCCTGACTCCCACCATTCTTTAATGAATAAAGTTTTATCCACATAAAAGGCATTCCGCTCTTTTATTTTCGTAAAATCCTGAATGCCTATGGCAACGGTCCTCTTCATGGATCAGATCTCCTTTCCGGTCTTTGCTGTAATTCAGTATAACATAAAACAGCAGTCAAAATAACTGCTGTTTTATCTGATCCATATTATTTTAAGATTTTATCTCTTCGATACCATTACTTTGCTGCTATACATTTCTTACCTGCCTGCCACTTCATCAAACTCTCTCTGGATCTGTGCCGACGGCTCCGGCGTCAGGAGTGATACAACAACGATGCAGATACAGGAGAAGATAAACGCCGGAAGGAGTTCATAGATATCCCACAGACCTCCCAGCGGGCGGACAAGCAGATTCCAGACAAATACCATCCCGGCTCCGCTGACCATGCCTGCGATCGCGCCTGCCCTCGTCGTTCTCTTCCAGAACAGGCTGAAGAGCATCAGCGGTCCGAACGTAGCGCCGAATCCTGCCCAGGCAAAGCTTACGATGGTAAAGATGACACTGTTCTCATCCAGTGCGATGATGATCGCCACCACAGCGATCAGAAGCAGCGTCAGTCTGGAAATGTTCAGAACTTCCCTGTCAGAAGCTTTCTTGCGGAACAATCCCTGATAGATATTTTTTGCAAATGCGGACGCCGCGATCAGCAGGTAGGAATCCGATGAGCTGATCGTCGCCGCAAGGATCCCCGCCATCACAAATCCTGCGATCAGCGGAGGCAGCAGGTTTGTTGAGAGAAGGATGAACACGTTCTCCGCGTCTGACGACGTTGTCAGAGCCGTCGGATAAAGTGTTCTCCCAACAAGTCCGATGAACACAGCGATCGTCAGGGAGATAACGCACCATACCGTAGCGATGCGGCGGGAGCGTTTCAGTTCATCCTCATGGCGGATTGCCATAAAGCGAAGGAGTACCTGGGGAACTCCGAAATATCCCAGTCCCCACGCAAGCGCGGATGCAACGGGAAGGATACCATACGAGGCTGCCTCACCGAACAGAGGGACTCCGTCTGCCGCCTGCTGTACGCCGTCCACCGTCTGGGGCGTCGCGATCCCGAAGAAATCAAGGAATCCCGGGATAGACTGTGCATTCTCGATGACAGCGCCAAATCCTCCCGCTGAGACGGTTCCCACGACAACGATCACGCCCAGCGCCACGATCATGACCACCGCCTGCATGAAATCCGACGCGCTCTCTGCCAGGAATCCTCCGATGATCGTATAGATAAGCACAAACACAGCGCCCACGATCATCATCGGAATATAAGGCATATCAAACAGTGTAGAAAAAAGCTTGCCGCAGGTCACCAGGCAGCTTGCCGCATAGACCGTGAAGAAGATCAGGATAAATACAGCCGCGATCGTCATGATCACCTTCCGCTTCTCGTGGAAACGATTTGAAAAATACTCCGGCAGCGTGATAGCGTTTCCTGCCTTCTCACTGTAGCGCCTGAGCCTTTTTGATACGATCAGCCAGTTGACGTATGTACCCACTGCCAGTCCGATTGCAGTCCATGCCGCGTCCGCGATACCGCACCAGTAAGCCACGCCGGGCAGCCCCATGAGCAGCCATCCAGACATGTCTGACGCCTCCGCGCTCATCGCCGTCACCCAGGGTCCAAGGCTCCTGCCGCCGAGGAAATATGCATCAGAACTTGCATTTGCCCTCCTCGCAAAAGTAACACCCAAAATGATCACCGCAGCCATGTAGATGACCATGGCGATCAGTATCTGTAATGTGTCTCCCATTCCATTAGTCCTTTCTTTACCGCACCGATATGAACTGGTGCTTTATTCTGCGTCTGTGGCAGCATCTTCTCCCGGGAATGACTCTTTGCCATCTTTTTCCCGGAAAACCGTCTGTTCATGACGCAATATGGGACTAATTATAAACAAATTGTTAAATTTTTGCAATATTTATTTATATTTATGCAGATTTCCTTCGATTTTCTCAATTTTTTTGCGCAGCTCCTTGACACGGGAAGGATCCTCTCCGCCGGAACTGATCCCGACCACCGCATTTTCCGTCATTACTACAGACGGAAAATAAAAATCACAGAGGCTCTTATCATCCGCCACATTCACCGTGACGCCGCTCTTCCTGCATTCTTCCCAGATCATCCGGTTTGTCTCCCTGCTGTCCGTAGCCGCCAGTACCATGTCATACCCCGACGTATCGCCCGGCTTGTATTCCCGGCGCTCCGCCGTGATCTTACCCTGCCGCTCCAGTTCCAGAAGTTCCCCGCACAGTTCCGGCGCAGTCACATGGATGACCGCCCCGAATTGACGGAGTGTCTGCACCCGTCGGAGGGCGATCTTCCCGCCGCCTGCCATCAGGACTTTCTTCCCTGTCAGGTCCACAAACATGGGGAAATATGGTCTCTCCATATGTCTTTCCTCTCCTTGCCTCTGACGTTTTTGTTGAACATATTGAATAATCGTGCTGATCTTATTCATCCAGCATATACAGAAGCGCGTTGCAGATACACGCCGCGATATTGCTCCCGCCTTTGCGCCCTCTCGCAACGATGTAAGGCGTATCCTCCAGGTTCAGGATCAGTTCCTTTGACTGGACCACATTGACAAAACCAACGGGGACTCCGATGATCAGTTCCGGTCTGAGTCTGCCTTCCTTTATCAGTTCATAAAGCCGCACAAGGGCTGTAGGCGCGTTTCCCACCGCGAAGATCAAACGGTCATTACAGGTTCCGATCCCAGCCATATTTTTCCCACCGGATGATGATTCCACGTTTTTTTCCTGCGCGGCTCTGTACATTTCCGCCGCTTTATCCATGCTCGCCGCCGCTCTCGTTGTACCGTTTTTCTTCGCCGCTTCCGCCACATCTTCATCCGACATGAAGCAGTACACTTCTCCGCCATACCGGGCTAATCTCTTTTTATTGATACCGGCGCGTCCCATCTGGGTATCCGTCACGATGGAGGCGCCGCTGCGGATCGCATCGAGTGCGCGCTGTACCGCATTTTCCGAGAAAACGAGGTTGTCCGCATAATCAAAGTCGGCGCTGGTATGGATGCACCGCTTGACGATCGGCTCCGTCCCCGGAGCAAGCACCTTGTCTCCCAATTCTTCTGTTATGATCTCAAAACTTCTCTTTTCAATATCCGCAGGAAGTACCTGCTCAAGTTCTGTCAGCATCTGAATCTCCCCTTTCCGCGCATGACCGCCAACGACTGTCTGACTGCATCATTTTATCTGTATTCCTATCCCGCATATGACCCGGTCCACCCGGTCCGCCCTCCGGACAAACTCTGTGCAGATCCGCCCCACTGCTTCCCTGTATTCCCGTTCAAAAGCGTCCACCGGGACGAGCCCGCATCCCACATCGTCACAGATAAGGGTCAGCTCCCGACCGTCCTTTAAGATCGCATCGGTCAGTTCCTCTTTCGTCCTGCCGGCCTTCATCCATCTTCTCACAAAGAGATGGAAACGGTTCATGCCGCTGCATGCCGCGATTTCTTCCAGCTCGCACTCTGATCCGTCTGTCCATTCTGTATCGGGGCATATTTTTTTCGCGTAATCGAGCTTTCCCTGAAAGGCTCCTCCGACGATCAGCCTCATCCTTGTGTTCTCCTGTCCCTCTGATATTCTTTCCTCTGATGATCTTCCCGCTAATGTTCTTTCCACTGACGTTCTTTCCACTGCTTTTTTTTCTCCCGGCGTTTTATCCTCTGGCATTTTATCCTCTGGCGTTTTTTCCTCCGGCATCCGTTCTCCCTTTATAAAATATGGAATCCCGTATATCACTTCCGTCACCCGGTCCGCCATCTCAGCCAGAGACCGGTTGATCCGCGCAAGATTTTCCTTATATACCGCCATTTCCGGAGAATCCGGCTCAGATTCGGAGAAGACTTCGTTCGTCACCACGACAAGATGCCTGCTCTTCTCTTTAAGGAGACGGATCCCGTTTATCACAGCGTCCACTGTGTTCTCCCCGGCTCCGCCTTGCATATACATCTCGTTGGCTGTTAGGTTGGACACGCACTCCAGAAGGACGCAGGCTCCCGACAGGTCAGGCGACTGATCCCCGGTCAGTTTTCCCTCAAGATCCTGATACCACTCCAGCGTTTGGAAGCCCTTTCCAGCCCGCATCCTCCTGTGGTTAGCGATCTTCTCCTCCGTCTCTTTTCCATAGGGAAACATATCCGCGATGTAGTAAAGGGAAGGATTATGGTAAAGCGGCGTATTTTCTATCTCTTTTCCATCCATAATCTTCCGGCACCGGCAGACCGCATTCTCTGCATATGCAGATTTTCCGCTGCCGCTGCCTCCTGTGACAAGTTCCATCATGATCTGTCTTTCTCCTGTCTGCGCGGGATCTTTATGCGGAACACCGCATCCACGATAAAGACTGCCAGAGCGATCACTCCTGCGATCTCAAGCGTCTGTATCAGATAATAGGAAGACCGCGCCCGGTCGTCAGTGATAATATAATAAACCGCCCTGTACATCCCGGCTCCGGGTACAGTGGGAAGGATGCCTGCGATCAGGAAAACCGTGACAGGCGCCTTGAAGATCCTGGCAAAAATATGTGCCAGCAGTGAGATCACAAGGGCGGAAAGGAAACAGGCGGGCACTGTGTCCAACCCCTTCTGCATCCCGAAAAAGTATACCCCTCCTCCGCACGCTCCGGCAAATCCTGCCTGCAAAAGGTATTTTCCCGGAGTCTCTACCAGGACAGCAAATCCAACAACAGCAAGAAAGCATCCCACTGTCACCAGAAACAGTTCCATCATCAAAGACCACCTCCCTGCCAGAAAACCGTCGTCAGCGCCATTCCCACACCGACTCCGATAGCAATGGCCGCAGCCGTCACAAAAGCCTCCAGTGCTCTCGCCCCTCCCGAGATATAATCTCCCCGGAGAGTATCCCGTATCGCATTCGTGATCGCCACGCCGGGAACCAGGGGCATGATCCCGCTGATGATGACCGTGTCCATGTTCAGAAGAGGATTCCACAGCTTCAGGAGCACCGCCGCAACAGCAACGCCCACCGCGCAGAGGATATTCAGTATAAAAGCACTGGTCTTCACTCTCTTTCCGATGGTCATGAGAACTGCAAGAACAATGCCTGCCCCTCCCGCGGCAAGGATCTCACGCAGTCCTCCGCCGAACAGCGGCGCGAATCCCGCCGGGACCAGGATTGTCGCCAGGTTATACATCCATACCGTATACTGTTTTCCTTTTATCCTTTTCAGCTTTTCCCAGGTCTCCTCCGCCGACAGTTCCCTGGCGCAGTATTTTCTGGAGATTTCATTTACCTCTACGATCCGGTGCATGTTGGTGCCTCTCTCATGGACCCTGCGCATCACCGTGACCGCCTCCTGCCCGGGGCGGTCAATGGTGACGATGATCCCGGTCAGCATCACAAGCGATTCCGTCTCCGCAGTGCCCGCCGTATCCAGGATATGTTTGATCGTATCCTCCACCCGGTAGGTCTCCGCACCGCTTCTGAGCATGATCTCTCCCGCAAGGACCGCCATATTTGCGATTGATTTGTCATCCATTGCTCCAAACCTCTTTTCAGATATCCGCATACCGGTATTCCAGCGCCCCGCTTGCCGGGATCTGCCGGATCCCGGTGATCTCCGGATTCACCAGATTCACACTCTTCATTGCATAGAGAGGAATGATATAGAACCGTTCCCCGACGGCAAGCTGCTCCGCCTGATGCATCAGGTCCGCCCTCTTTGCAGGGTCCGCTTCCGAGTTGGACTGCTCCACCAGGGCGTCATACTCCGGATCATTGATCCCGCTGCAGTTGTACGTGCTGTTGGACAGAAGCATGGACAGATAGGTGTAGGGATCCGCGAAATCTGCGGTCCAGTTCATCCGGATCAGCTCGAAATCGCCTGCGTAACGGCTGCTGTAGTTGGACTGAAGTTCCTGGGCGTTCAGTTCAATATTGATATTCAGGTTTTCCTTTAACTGGGACTGGATCACCTGAGCCGTATCCGAATCCATCTCCAGCGTAGGGTAGCTGTAGGTCAGCCTGGGAAATCCTTCCCCGTCCGGGTATCCCGCCTCAGCGAGAAGCTCCCGTGCCCGCTCCACATTTTCCTCAAAAGGCTGCTCTGCTCCGTCCACAAAGTACTCTCCCGTCTCTTTGTCTTTCATATACTTTGCGATCAGATTGTAGGTGGGTTCTGTGTCCAATCCCACAATCTGGCAGAGTTCCTCCCGGTCGATGGCAAGGTTGATCGCTTCCCGGACTCGGACGTCGTCCAGCGGCTCCACGTTCAGGTTAAAATAAATGTAACGCGTGGCGATCAGATCCGTGACCAGAAGATCATCCTGTCCCTCGTAGAGTTCCATGACTGTGGACGGAAGGGAAGTCGCCACATCCACCTCACCGGTCTCATAGGCATTTGCCATGGACTGAGTATCATCAAAAAAGCGATAAGTGATGCGATCCAGGCTGATTCGATCCTTATCCCAGTAATTTTCATTTTTCTCCAGGACAAAATACTGGTCCGGCACATATTCCGTCAGATAAAAAGGACCGTTGGCAAGACTGGTCTCCGGATCTGTGTCCCATCTGCTGTCCGGGGAATCCGCGTATTTCTCACAGGAGGGTGTGTACACCGGAAGCCTGAGAAGATCCAGGAAATACACACAGGGCTCCTCCAGATGAAAGACCAGTGTATGATCATCCGGGGTCTCAACACCCAGCGTATCCATCTCCGCTTCGCCGTTATAAATTGCCTCCGCGTTCTCGATGGGGAACAGATAATTTGCGTACCCGCTGCCTGACGCAGGATCCAGCGCCCGGGTGATGGTGTTGAGGAAGTCTCCGGAGGTCACCGGCGTTCCGTCTGACCAGAGGGCGTCCTCTCTGAGATGAAATGTCCACTCCGTGGAATCCTCATTGACCTCATATGACTCTGCAGCTCTGTACTCGATCTCTCCGTTCTCATCAAAAGTCAGAAGTTCGTCCAGAGCGCTCACCGAGTAGGCGAGATAGGTAAGGGCAATGGAGCCTGCCGGATCCATGGTCCCGGTCTCGCTGTTGATCGCCACCGTGATCGCTTTCTCTCCGGTGTCCGTTCCCGCGCTTCCTCCGCTCTCCGGTCCGGCACACCCGGTCAGAACTGCCGCGCAGAGAAAGATTCCCGAAAGAAGAAGGGCTGCCGCCCGCTTTCCGGCCGGATACCCGCTTCCTCCTCTCCTGTTCTGTCTGTTCTTCTCATTGTCACCCCTGCTGTTGATGATCCAGTCTGTCAGTTTTCTTTTCATAGTATCCTTTCCTGTCCTTCAGATCTGTGAAGTCATTATATAGTCTCTGCTGCGCCTTCCGCTGTGTTCCTCAGAATAGAGGAAACAGGACACAGCCCGTTCCCCGAATCTGTATGTTTCCGGTTCCTCCTCTGTGCAGCACTTCATCGCATAGCCGCACTCTCCGGCAAAAGGACATCCTTTGTCCCGCATTCCCCGGCCGCCGTTATCCTGCTTTCCTGCCGGAAGACTGCGGATCCTGCGCGCTCTCAGCGGATCCGCCTCAAGAGACGACTCCAGCAGCAGCTTCGTATAGGGATGCCACGGGTCGGAACAGACTTCCCTGGTCCGCCCGGTCTCCACCAGCCTTCCTCCGTACATGACGCCCATCCGGCTGCTGATCCTGCGGATCACATGCATATCATGGGAGATAAACAGGCAGGCAATCTGCTGTTCTTTCTGGATGTCCAGAAGAAGGTCGAGGATCTGCTGCTGCGTTACCGCATCAAGGGAGGAGAGCGCCTCATCACAGATCAGGATCTCCGGACGTACGATCAATGCGCGAGCAATCCCGATCCTCTGCCGCTGTCCGCCGGAAAATTCAGATGGATATTTGTCCATGTCCTCTTCCGTCAACCCGACCCGCTCCATCATGTTGCGGATCCGTTCCCGCCTTTTCTCCCGGTCAGTTCTTTCCTCGGGGGAACCTGCGGCCCGGAGCGCTTCATCCAGAGCCTGGCCCGCAGTGAGGCAGGGGTTGAGAGAACCATACGGATCCTGAAAGACCATCTGGATCCTTCCCCCGGCTCTTCCCTTTCTGCTCAGAGGCTCACCCCTGTAGAGGATCGACCCGCTGTCCTCCTTCAGGATACCTGTCAGGATCCTCGCCAGAGTCGTCTTTCCGCTGCCGCTCTCGCCTGCAAGAGCGAAAAGCTCGCCCTCATGCAGTTCCAGGGTGACTCCCTTTACTCCGTCTCTGGTGTCAAACTCTTTCGTCAGGTTCTCCACCAGGAGAAGGCTCTCTTCTTTTGTTCCTTCGGACAGTTTCCTCTTCTTTTTTACGCTGTCCAGAAGCTGTTTCGTATATTCCTCTCCGGGATCGTAAAAAATGTCCTCCACGCTCCCGGATTCCACGATCCTTCCCCGCCGCATCACATAGACTCTCCTGCAGAGAGATGCGGTGACTCCCAGATCATGGCTTACCAGAAGGAGAGCTGTCCCGGTCTCTTCCACGATCCCCCTTAAGAGCCGCAGGATCTGCGCCTGAACAGCCGCGTCCAGCGCCGTGGTAGGCTCGTCTGCGATGATCACTCTGGGCTCACAGGCAAGAGCTATGGCGATGACTACTCTCTGGAGCATTCCCCCGGAAAGTTCAAAAGGATACTGTCTCATACGCATCTTTGCGTTTCCGATCCCGGTCATGTCCAGAAGTTCCAAAGCCCTCTCCCGGGCCTCCCGCCTTCCGCAGTGTCTTCTCGCTCTGACTGTCTCTGTGATCTGCCTCCCGATCTTTACCGAAGGGTTCAGGCAGCTCTGCGGGTTCTGAAATACCATGGCGATATTCACGCCCGGGACAGCCGGCTCTCCACACACTGTGATCCGCTCCGACTGTACGGAAGCGTTTTCCTTTAACAGCCCCATGACAGCCAGCATGGCTGTGCTCTTCCCGGACCCGGACTCACCGACAAGGCCTGTGATCTCCCCTTCTTCCACATGGAGATCCATCTCTTCAAGTGCCCTGCACTCTCCCTGTTCCGTATGATATTGTACACGCAGTTTTCGTATATCAAGAACTCTCATGGGTCTGTCCTTATCTCCTGTTTCTCTGCTCCAGTGACGTTCCGATCAGGTTCAGCGCCAGCATCATCACACAGAGCACGAGCAGCGGGAATACCATCTGATACGGATACACCATCATCTGGCTCCTTGCTTCCTGTATGATCGTCCCCAAACTTGCCGCCGGTGCCGCGATCCCGATTCCAAGAAAACTTAAGAAAGCCTCAGTAAAGATTGCCTGGGGGATAAGAAAAATGAAATTTACAGTGATCGGTCCCGCTGCGTTGGGGAGAAGATGCCTTGTCAGGATCCTGATAGAAGGGATCCCCTCTATCTTTGCCGCACGGGCAAAATCCGTCCCTTTCAGACGAAGGATCTCTCCCCGGACGATCCGTGCCATATTGATCCATCCGGCAACACAGAGTCCCAGGATGATACTTGGCGCCCCTGCTCCAAGGACCAGTGTGATCAGGATCACATAGAGCATGGATGGGATCGCCGACACCACATCCGCGATCCGCATCAGGATCAGATCCGCTTTTTTTCCCGCATACCCTGACACCGCACCATACAGGACGCCGATGCAGCCGTTGAGCGCCGCGCTGACCAGCCCCACCAGAAGGCTTAAGCCCGCTCCGTACCACACCCGGGCGAACAGATCCCGTCCGAATTTATCCGTCCCGAACCAGTGCTCAGAGGACGGCAGACTGTTCTGGATCGCCGCGTTCTGTTCCGAATAGGACCAGGGGGAAAGGAGCGGAACAAGAACTGCCAGAAGGATCCAGATTCCAAGCAGGATACATCCCGCTGCTGCCCGGCGGTCTTTTCGGAAATATTCCCGGAAATCTGTCCTTCTCCTTCGCTTCTGTACTGCCATCTTATCCTGTCTCCTCCTGATATGACCGTCTCACCGCCGGATCCAGCCATGCTCCCAGAAGATCCGTGATCAGGTTCACTGCGATGACCACGGCTCCCATAAATATGGTCAGCCCCATGATCAGCGTGTAATCCCTGTTTGTGATCGAATTTACAAACTCTCTCCCGATGCCCGGGATCGTAAAAATGCTCTCCACCACGAAGCTTCCCGTGAGAAGATAGGCAGAAGCGGGCCCGATATAGTTCAGCACCGGTCTCCATGCATTTTTCAGAGCATGGGTAAATATGATCCGCTTCCTGCCAAGTCCCTTCGCCCGGTCAAAGAGAACATAATCCTTCTCCATCTCCGTTTCCAGCGCATTTCCTGTCAGACGCATGATCACCGCCGCCGGATAGATGGCAAGAGAGATCACCGGAAGCACATAGTGAGCGGGAGACAAAAGTCCCGACGCAGGAAACCATTTCAACTGAACGCTGAAGATCAGAAGGAGCAGGATCGCCGCCGCGAATCCGGGAATCCCCGCAAGGATCATCCCCACTGCGGAAATAACTTCCCGGACGCCCTGATTCTTTGAAACCGCCCGGACGATCCCGAAAGCTGTCCCTGCCAGGATAGCGACGATCAGCGCCGGCACTCCCAGAGAGGCTGTGATCCCCCAGGTCCTTCCTATGATCTCCGTCACTTTTACACCAGGATCCTCATAGGATACGCCTAAGTCTCCGCGGAGAAGATTTCCCATATAAGTGAGAAACTGCTCGTCCAGAGGACGGTCCAGACCGTATTCCCGCTCCACAGCCTCCACTACCTGCTCAGACACGCTTCCAGTCTGAAACGGGCTGCCCGGCATGAGACGGACGAGGAAAAAGGTCACGCACGCCAGCACAAAAAGAGCCAGTATCCCTGTCAGTATCCTTTTAAGGGTATAACGCAGCATATTTCCCTCACCGTCCTTCCCGTGCCTTTATGATGATCTGCTTCTGAAAATGTCCATTCCATAAGTTTAGTATAAACAGGGAGAATTGACAAGACTCAGGTGTCTTCCGGTTTTCCGGAAAAGTATGTATCTGCCTCCTCCCGGCACCGGAAAACGTGTACTTTCCGTCCTTTGTGGTACTGTTCCAGAAGTTCACAGATACGTGGACGCTGATCTTTCGGGAAATCCAGGATTTCCTGTCTGAACTCCCCGTCAAACTCGTGTTCCACCCAGGGCAGATCCTCACGCTTCGTACCGATTCTTTCTTCCGCTCCCTGAAGGCAGACATCCATAGGATAGTCCAGCAGAAATATCGTGTCACATGCCTTAAGCCGCATTTCAAGAGTCCTGAGATAGTTTCCGTCTATGATCCAGCGGTCCTCTGCAAGAATTTCCTTTAGCCGCGTATCAAACTCTTCTCGGGATATATTCGTCTGATCCGGTCTATGCCAGATCAGATCCAGATAATAGAGGGGAAGTCCTGTCTTCTCTCTTAACTTCCGAGCAAACGTGCTTTTCCCCGCCCCGGGACTTCCGATAATGATCACCTTCTGCATAGACCGCTCCTTTCCTGATCCCCATACTGCCGGACTTTGATCAGTCCGTCACACCGGCCGCAATGCTTATATTATAATCGATGACTTCCTCCACATCAAGATAGCTTCCTGTTTCATTGACACATAATAATAGGGCTAAAAGACATTGTTCTAAAAGGCAGGAAGTCCCAAGAGAACTTTTTATTTTCACACTCCTGGAATTATGGTAGAATGGGAAACAGAGCGAAAAACCGGAAGTTATAAGGGGAATTATTCTTTATAATTGAGTGATGATACAGATTAACAAAAATCGAGTTTTGAGGTAAGCAGAAATGCACAAATATAAGATATTGACTAAATATTTATTACCGGTAATGCTACAAATGACGATAATAGCGTTCATAGCTTTTTGCTGCAAAATCATCGGAATAGAAACAGGTTATGGGAACGGTATTGGCATAACACTGATTATTGTTGCAGGTGTTTCCTCTGCTTTATGGGGCATTTTATATCAGTACCAGTATAATCACAAATATCTGACCGAATGCCCGAAAGATAACAAAACCCTAAAATAGCTCCCCCGCAAATCATATAGTTCAGAGGGATGCCACCACCTCAGCGATGGTCTCCAGAAATGACTCTTCTCCAATCGTATTCATCTTAAAAAACATCCCCTGACTGCCACCTGATGTGATCGCCGAGAGGAAAAATACCCCGCCTCTGCCTGCCAGCGTCAGGGACATACTCACCCGGTTGCCTCCGGTCCAGCTGTATCTCTCATAGACACGCACTGCACACCGGAACTCTCCCTGTGAAAAATCGCTTCCATCCTCGTAGGACGCAGAGGTACTCCCACTCATCACCGCTCTATGCAGCTGATCTAATATCCTGTCAAAATTCCCATATACGACTTTCTCATATTTTGCCATACTTCTATCCTTTTCCCTATCTGTTTCAGATTATTTTTACAACAGTCTGCTTAGTTCCTCAATTTCTTCCTCTTTCGTTCCCCAGCTTGTGGCAAATCTCACGACCGTATGATCCTGATCCGCCTTCTCCCAGAAGCTGAACACTACTTTTTCCCTTAACTGTCCCATCTTCCTGTCATCCATGATCACGAACTGCTGGTTTGTCGGCGACTCCCATGCAAAGGAAAGTCCTTTTTCTCTGAACACTTCTTTCAGTTTTTCCGCCATCTCAATGGCATGGCTGCTGATCCTGAAGTAAAGGTCATCTGTAAAGAGGGTATCGAACTGGATTCCCAGCAGCCTTCCCTTTGCCAGAAGCGCCCCGTGCTGCTTTACAGCGGTCAGAAAGTGCTTCGGAGCCTTTCGCGGAAATACCACTGCCTCTCCGCAGAGTGCACCCACTTTTGTCCCTCCGATATAGAACGCGTCGCAGAACTCAGCCACGTCGCAGAGAGACACATCCGTTCCTCTGCTCATCAGTCCGTATCCCAGACGGGCACCGTCCAGATACAGAGGGATCTCATATTCCCGGCAAATCTCTGAAATCTGTCTCAGCTCCTCTTTTGTATACATTGTCCCGAACTCAGTGGGATGGGAAATATACACCATACCGGGGAAAACCATGTGCTCATGATTCTCATCTTGCCAGAATCCCTGAATATACTGCCTCAGTTCATCCCCATTGATCTTCCCGGTATGACCGGGTACGGTAAGCACCTTATGACCGGTGAACTCCACCGCCCCCGCTTCATGGATAGCGATATGCCCGCTGTCCGCGGCGACGACGCCCTCATACCCATTCAGCATGGCGTCGATCACCGTGGCATTGGTCTGGGTTCCTCCTACAAGGAAATGAATCTCCGCATTCTCACAGCCGCAGGCTTTCCGTATCTTCTCCCTTGCGCTTTCACAGTATGGATCGCTGCCGTATCCGGACAGAGGCTCCATGTTGGTCTCCGCCAGACGCCGCAGGATTTCGGGATGCGCGCCCTGTATGTAGTCATTTTCAAATGATATCATGGTCGATTTTCCTGTCCTTAAAATAGTATTCTCTGTCATGCTCTCCGATCTCCCGGAGCACCCGGCAGGGATTTCCCACCGCCACCACATTTGCCGGAATATCCTTGGTCACAACGCTTCCTGCGCCGATGACCGTATTGTCCCCGATGGTCACACCCGGCATGATCAAAGCTCCGGCGCCAATCCAGCAGTTTCTTCCGATATGGACAGACATGTTATACTGGTACAGCTTTTCTCTGAGTTCCGGCAGGATCGGATGCCCTGCCGTCGCCACCGTGACATTTGGTCCGAACATAGTATAATCCCCGACATAAATATGGGTATCGTCCACCAGCGTCAGATTAAAGTTTGCATAGACATTTTTCCCGAAATGTACATATGCTCCGCCCATATTCGCATGGAGCGGGGGCTCAATATAACAGCCCTCCCCAATCTCAGCGAACATTTCCTTTAGCATTTCTGTTCTCTTTTCCCCTTCTGTGGGACGGGTCATGTTATAGTCATAAAGTCTGTCGAGACGCTTTGTCTGAACCTCTACGATCTCATCGTCGCCCGGGAGATAGAGTTCTCCTGTGTGAAGTTTTTCTTTCATTGTGCTTATAGTCTTTTCCTCCTTATACGGGATATTCCCGTTTATAAATGTTTCCTGTGATTCTCCCTCAAGATTTTTAATCCGTTCAGCAAGATTTCTGACTTTCTCTTCGATTTCCTCCGCCACAGAGACAAACTCCTGATCCGATTTCCCCGACGGGTCATCCAGTCCCCAGTCCTCTCTGTATCTGCACGGCAGGGATGGGCACTGCACATTGCAGCCCATGGTGATCACAACGTCAATCTCCGGCAGCTCATCGATAAGCTTGGGATACTGATCTTTCTCCATATCAATGCCATACAACTCCTTTATAATACGGACTGCATCCTGATTGATCTGCGGCTTTGTCATCGTTCCCGCCGAGTAACTTTCAAATACTTCGGCGGCATATTTTCTGCCGAGTGCTTCCGCCATCTGGCTGCGGCAGGAATTATGTACACAGATAAACGCAACTTTCAGCATTTTTATATCCTCTTTAAATTTGAAATTCTCCTCCTATCTTACCTCAATCCTGATACTGGTTCAACTGAAATCTCGTCCGATACAACCGATTTGTTTCCACCAGGAATGATTTCACTGATACCTCCTTTTCTACACCGTAAGGTATCATATTTATAAAAAGGGGACTGTCCCCTTTGCAAAAGGGTCAGGCCCCAATGAAACGCAGAAAGGAGACACTATGAAGTACAAGAAACTATTTTCCCCTGTCAAAGTGGGAAGCATCACTCTGAAAAACCGCTTTGCGATGGCCCCGATGGGACCTCTCGGTCTTGCCGATGCCAACGGCGGCTGGAACCAGCGCGGGATCGACTACTACGTGGAACGTGCCAAAGGAGGGACCGGACTGATCATCACCGGCGTTACCTTCTTCGACCAGGTGGTGGAGAAGCAGGATCCTTCCACCGTGCCGAATCCGCTGTACAAGCCGGTCAATTTCGTCAAGACAAGCCGTGAGATGACGGAGCGTGTACACGCTTACGGAAGCAAGATCTTCCTTCAGCTGAGCGGCGGTTTCGGACGTGTCACGATCCCGACCAACGTAGGAGACATTCCGCCCATCGCCCCCTCTCCCATCCCGCACCGCTGGCTGGACAAGATCTGCCGTGAGATCAGCGTGGACGAGATCCATGCTATCGTGCGTCAGTTCGGCGAGGCTGCCTTCCACGCAAAGAGAGCAGGATTTGACGGGGTTCAGATCCATGCCGTACATGAAGGATACCTGATGGATCAGTTCGCCATCTCCATGTTCAACCAGAGGACAGACGAGTACGGCGGATCTCTGGAAAACCGTCTCCGTTTTGCAAGAGAAGTGGTGGAGGAGATCAAGAAACGCTGTGGTCAGGATTTCCCGGTCACACTGCGTTTCAGCGTGAAGAGCATGATCAAGGACTGGAGAGTCGGCGCTCTTCCGGGAGAAGAGTTCGAAGAAAAAGGACGTGACACCGAGGAAGGGCTGGAAGCTGCAAAACTTCTGGAATCCTACGGCTACGACGCTCTGGATACCGATGTAGGAACCTATGACGCATGGTGGTGGAATCATCCGCCGATGTATCAGGAAAAAGGCCTGTACCGGAAATACTGCAAGATGGTAAAAGAAGTGGTAAACATCCCTGTCTTCTGCGCAGGCCGCATGGATGACCCGGACATGGCACTGGACGCGATCGAGAACGGTATCTGTGATGTGATCGACCTGGGACGTCCGCTCCTTGCCGATCCGGACTACTGCAACAAGCTGCGCTCCGGACGTCAGGGCGAGATCCGTCCCTGCATTTCCTGTCAGGAAGGCTGCATGGGACGTGTGGCGGAATATTCTCTGATCAACTGTGCCGTCAATCCTCAGGCTGCGAGAGAGCGCTTTACAGCGTATGAACCAATCCTCCGTCCGAAAAAAGTCCTGATCGTCGGCGGCGGAGTTGCCGGATGCGAAGCCGCCCGTGTGCTGGCGACGAGAGGCCATAAGCCGGAAGTCTTTGAGAAAGGAAGCCGCCTTGGAGGAAATCTGATCCCGGGAGGCGCTCCGGAATTCAAGGAGGACGATATCGCACTGGCGGACTGGTATACAAGAGAACTGGAACGGCTGAACGTGCCTGTCCACCTGAACACCGCACTCACGAAGGAGGACGTCCTGAAGTCCGAATTCGATACGCTGATCATCGCCACCGGTTCCACGCCGAAGGTATTCTCTCTTGGAGACGATGAGCATGTATATACCGCTTCTCAGGTCCTTCTGAAAGAGAAAGACTGCGGCAGCACGACCGTTGTCGTGGGAGGCGGACTGGTAGGCTGTGAGACCGCCCTGTGGCTGGCACAGCACGGAAAGAAAGTGACCATCGTGGAGGCTCTTGACAAGATCATGGCAGTCAACGGTCCTCTCTGCCACGCCAACAAGGACATGCTGGAAGCGCTGCTGCCGTTCAACGGCATCGATATCCTCACCAGTGCGAAAGTGACCGGATATGCCGACGGAAACCTTACCGTTTCCACAGAGGACGGCGAGAAACAGATTCCCTGCGACAGCGTGATCCTGTCTGTGGGATATAAAGAGGAAAACTCACTGTATCAGGAGCTTGAGTTTGAAGTTCCTGAGATCTATCTCCTTGGCGACGCCAAAAAAGTGTCAAATATCATGTATGCCATCTGGGATGCATTCGAAGTCGCAAACCATATCTGAACCGAAACAGGAGAATAAACGAAACCGCTTCACGGGTCATTCCCGGAAACGGTTTCTTCATTTGAGGCAAGCCAGAATCCTGATATTCCTGCCTTTTCATAAGATCACTGTTTTTTTCTCGTGGAAACAGTGTTAAGATAAGACTGATCAAAATGGAAGGGAGAAAATGAAATGGATATAAAGCATCTTGAATACTTCCGCATCGTCTGCGAAGAGAAAAGCATACATGCCGCCGCAAGGAAACTCTTTATTTCTCCCCAGGGTCTGGGGCGCATCATCCAGAACATGGAAAACGAATTTGGCACTTCCTTTTTCACCCGGACCAAAAACGGCGTTTTTCCCACCGAGGAAGGCACCCTTTTCTATGAGCAGTGTGTCCGGACATCACAGGAGCTTGACATTCTCCGCTCCCGGATCCGGCAGATGGAAGAAAAGGGCCATTCTATCCGGATCGGCTTCGCCACCGGCACCCTGCAGCTCTTCCCTCTGGAGGTCCTGTTCCGTTTCACAGAAGAAAATCCGAAGATCCAGGTGAACTGGTGTGAATACCACAATCCGGAGCTGCTCAAAAAGATCCTCTCGTCTGAGGTAGATTACGGATTCATCGTCGGGAAGGCGCCCCGGGACAGACTGATCCAGCATCTGCGCTGTGTCTGTCCTGTCGTCCTCCTTGTGTACAAAGGACATCCTCTGTATAACGAAGAGATCATCTCCCTTGACATGCTGAAGGAGGAAAACCTGATCCTTATGAACGAAATGTTTCAGATCTACCACGATTTCCTGCGCGCATGCCGTCTCCACGGATTTGAGCCTCGGGTCATCGCCAAGACTATGGACGGCGCCACCCTCTACCGGCTCTGTACCGCCGGGCTCGGGGTCGCGGTCAGCCCCCGTTTTCCAGATCAGAATCTGCCGAATATCAGGGCAATCCCTCTGGTCGGAGATTACAACTGGGAGATCTACGGGACATGGCTTAAGGAACAGGAGAACAATGAGAGCATCCGCCTTCTGGATCTTTTCCTTGAGAAGGAACTCTCCGTATGATCTCCGGAACCATCAGGCAGATCCCCGTCAGCCCTGCCAGCAGGAGCAGCGTCCAGACATAGGGATACTGATACTGAAAATAAGAGAGCCGCTCTTCCATGTACCTCCGGATCAGGTGCAGGATCCCGCTTCCTGCCGTCAGCATGAGCACCGCTGTGATCAGGCAGCAGCATCCGCCCTCCGCCAGGAACATCGCCCGTTTCTGCTTCCCGGTCATCCCGATGCTCTCCATTATCTTCAGTTCCCTCCTGCGGGACAGGATCCCCGTGATCATGACATTGAGATAATTGGTAAATCCGGCGACAAGAAGCATCACACTGATGCTCCCCAGGATCAGCCGGTTTCCTCTTATCTGAGCCGCAGCCTCCGCCATCAGATCCGACCTGCTGATACAGAAGATCCCTGCCTCGCCGGTATCCACGTCAAATCCGGTCCCTGTCATGCCGGCACGTCTTTCGTTCTCTCTGGAAACGATCTCCGCGATCTGGCTTTTAATCCGTGGTTCTTTCTCCTGCTCCACATTCAGTTCCATATAGAGTGTCTTCTTCTCTGTGGGAAATTTCTCAAATCCTTTTTCACTGATCAGAAAATACAGGTTCGCCTCCGAACCATGCCATGTCTGCCGTATCTTCGGGAAGCCTTCTCCCCGGTTGTCCAGATAGCCGCTGAGCTGGAATATCTCTGAACTTTCTCCCTTATAGTCCTTCTCATAACCGCCCTCCTCCCGGATCGTCCGGTTCCGCTCCAGTGCTTCTTCTCTTGAACACAGGGCAGTAAAATATACCGGTTCTCCTACACTTTCTTCCGCCATCTTTTCCTGTTCCCGTGAGAGCCTGTGGTCATGCAGGATCAGCACCCCGGTCCCGTTTTCCAGCGAATCCATATCCACCGGAAGGCTGTTTTTCTCCACATAGCTTTTCAGCTCCCGGATCTCCTGATCCGACAGGATCTGGATCACATCCACGTCCGAGTTTTCCACCCACTCCGTATTATCGGAATAGGAATATCCGACGCTCCCTTTCTCCGGCTCTTCCTCTGTTATCAGGATATCGGGATCTGTCACCACAGGGCGTATCCCTTTTCTGGAAAGGGTGGCAGTCATATAAGCTCCCTCCATGATATAAGATCTGTCTCTTTCCACCCCGTCAAGTCCGAGGAGCTGTTCTCTCACCTCACGGGAAATAGGGGAAAATTCATCGTAATCATTGTCATACAGTAGGAAAATGTTATCTCCTTCCGTAAGCATTGGATCCTCCCCCACGTCACGGGACTGATACTCCTTTCCGTATCCCGATTCCTGCCCCGGGTTCCCGAACTGACCGGCAATCAGAAAATCAGGGTGCTGTTCGATCACATGAGCATAATCGCTGCCGTCCGTGATCACCACCGCCCCGAGAAACGCTTCCGCTCCCAGGAACAGGGAAAGTACCGTGAGAACAAATCTTCCTCTGTATCGCGTCAGGTTCTGCCATGCCATGAACAGGATCTCCCCGCCGGGACTCCGGCGACTGTATTTCCTGCTTCGGGTCCTTTTCTCTCTTCCCTTTTTCTTGCTGCTCCTTCCTCTCCGCTGCTTTTTCTCCAGCCCGGTATAGTGTATCGTCTCCGCACAGGACTCCCGCGCCGCCTTTCGGATCACGCCCGAGGAGGATATAAAAAGCAGAATCACCGCGAAAAGAACAGACATTGCCAGGGTCCCCGGGCGGAAGATCTGAAGTCCTTCTGATCCGCCGTACCGGTTCAGGTACTGATCCCCCAGGATCCTCGGGAGAAGGAACATCAGAGCCCCTGCGGACAGGACTGCTCCGCCGATCACTCCCGGGAGTAGCACACGGAAAAGCTGTCCGTAATAGATCCTGCGTATCTGTTTCTCTGTTGTCCCGATCACATTGAGAAGCCCCATCTGACGGACATCCCCCATCATGGAGATCTGCATCACGTTATGGATCAGGAAGAACATCCCGCTCAGAATCACAAGTGCTCCGAACGCCGCCATCCCGTAGCCTCCTGTCATCTCATTGACCGCCTCGTAGGCATAGGTGTCAGATACGGTGATCTTCTGGGCGGAATCTTTCATGGGTACGTCCTCATACAGCTTCTCTTCCGCCTCACGCCAGTCCATCCCGTCAGACTGCCGGAAGAGGATATTCGATTCTATATCCGGATCATATCCCCAGTTCTCCAGCTTTTCCTGAGAGATATAACCCGGAGAAGCTTCTTCTGTGTCTTCCGAATGATCCGTAAACCAGCCGCTGAGCCGGAAAGTCTCTGTCTCGGTTCGAAACAGTCCGATGAAAACTTTCAGACTGATCTGCATTCCCTGTTCGGGTCTCTCAATCCCCAGCGCATTCAAAGCCCGGAGCGAAAGCATGATCTCCTGCTCCTGTTCCGGATAAGCCCCCCGGATCTCCGTATAGGCCGGGGACGCCATCTCCTCCCATGCGTCCCGGTCCATCCACTTGACAACGCACAGAGTCCCGGGCTCATCTGCCGCTTCCGCCGCTCCTGACTTTTCTGTCTCTGGATTTTCGGTCTCTGCCTTCGCCGTTTCTGACTGTTCTCCCGCTGTCTGCGCATCTGCCTCCCGGGCTTCTCCCACCGTCACACTTCTTCCCGCTTCACTGATATATCCCAGGGACCGCACTGCCGCATACTGAGAACTGTCAGCGCCCTGGATCACTCCCGACGCCGCAGTCCCTGCCTGTCGGACAGCCCGCAGTTCTTCCGCACGGATCCTGCCGTAAGAGATTCCGAACACCATGGTCAGCGTCACAATGCTCAGAATCACCGCTCCCAGAAGGATCCGGTTCCTGCCCCGGTTGCATTGGGCATACTTTCCCGACAGCATCCGGATCACAGAACCATTGTCATTCGGAGTAAACTTTCTGTCTCTCATAAAGTCTGCTCCTTTCCGCTGATCCGGCCGTCCTCCAGACGGATAATCCGATCCGTCATCTGTGCCACTTCCTCCTGATGGGTCACCACCAGCACCGTCTGGTGAAATCTCTGTGCACAGGACTTGAGAAGCCCTGTCACCTCCATACTGGTGGCTGAATCGAGATTCCCTGTAGGCTCGTCGCACAAGAGGATGGCAGGCTTTGCCAGAAGAGCCCGGGCGATCGCCACTCTCTGCTGCTGTCCTCCTGACAGAGTCTCCGGCAGACGATCCAGCTTGTCATCCAGACCAAGGAGTGAAACGACCTCCTCCAGAAATTCCCCGTCGATCTCCGCTCCGTCCAGGCGGAGGGGCAGCACGATATTCTCATACACACTGAGCACCGGGACAAGGTTATACTGCTGAAATACGAAACCGATATTCCTCCGACGGAAGATCGTCCGCTCCTCTTTGACCATGTCTTTCAGGCTGTTTCCCCTGATCCAGACTCCGCCGGAAGTTGGGACATCCAGCCCTCCCAGAAGATTGAGGAGGGTGGTCTTCCCGCTTCCCGAGGTCCCTATGATCGCCAGGAACTCCCCATCCTCTGCGGACAGGGATACCCCGTCCAGGGCGTGTACCTCATAGGTATGCGTAACATAATATTTCTTCAGGTTTACTGCATTTATCATTTGCATAATGACTGCCTCCTGTTCTGAGCTGCAGCTGACACAACTGCTGTCCTGCAAAGGAAAAAGCGGATGCTTATGATCCGCTTTGCTGCTATGCGTTCAGTATACAGGACAGTTCTGACAATCTTCTGACAATCCTGTATCTTTTTTCACATCGCCATATTATTACAACTCCACAGGAAGACTGATCTCCATCAAAAGCCCCGGCTCCATCCGTTTTGCCAGAAGGAATCCTCCGTGCAGGCTCACGATCTCCCGCGCCAGATAAAGCCCGAGCCCGAAGCCTTCCTGGGTAGTGACCCGGTTTCCCCTGTAGAACCTGCGGAAGATCTGATTCTCCTCCCCCGGATCGATTCCCAGTCCAAAGTCCCGCACCCGGATCTTTGCGAACATCTCATTTTCACAGACAGACAGCTCGATCCTGCCTCCGGGAGCACTGTACTTCAGCGCATTATCCAGAAGATTTCCGATCGCTTCTCCCAGCCAGTTGGCGTCATGGGGACAGATCACTTTTTCCGGAAATGTAATGTCAAAACAGATCTGTTTTTCCTCCGCCTGGTTCTGGATCTGCCCTAATACATTCTTCACGGTCTGTAAAAGGTCTGTTTCCTCCTTCCGGATCTGGATGATCCCCTGCTCCAGCCTGGACATCTTGATAAAACTCTCCGTCAGGAAATGCAGTTTCCTTCCGCTCTCCTCCAGAGCGGAAGTATATACCAGAAGGGGCTGCGTCTTCGTCTCCTCCCCGGATTCCAGTCTCTCCCTCAGAAGCCCGGTATATGTCTCCATGTTGGCAAGGGGAGTGCGCATCTGATGGGCGATCTCCGAGATAAGCTTCTGGATCTCGTCCCGGCTTTTCTCCGCCTCTTCTGTCCGTCCCCGGAGCATCTCCTGCATCCGTACCAGCTGATGCTCGATCCTCCCGTACAGCGTCTCTTCCCCGGGAGCCGCCGCCTGCAGGGGCTTCCCGTTCATGATATCCTCTGCGATCCTCCCGATCTCTCTCAGTTCCAGCTTTCTCCGTCTACGCTGTATCCAATACACTGCGACGCCGCCGATGAACAGACCGATCACAAAAACTGCTGCTGTCCAGATCATCCTTTCTCTCACTCTCCCATCCGATATCCCAGACCGAACACGTTCCGGATATAGACCGGACGGCTCATATCCGGCTCGATCTTCTTCCTCAGTCGGCGGATCGTCACACTGACTGTATTCTCCGATACGAACTCTCCGTCCAGTCCCCAGACCGCCTGCAGAAGGTTGTCCATAGTCAGCACCTGTCCCTGGTTTCTCATAAAATGTTCCAGAAGCCGGTATTCCTTCGCCGTCAGGCTGATTTCCTCCCCGCGCTGGAACACCTGTTTCCGCTCCGGATACAGCTCCAGATCCCTGCAGACAAGGATGCTGCCCTTGCTGTTCCTCCTCAGAACGACTTCGATCCGCTTCAGCAGCACCTTCATAGAGAAAGGCTTGACCACATAGTCCTCCGCTCCCACGTCATAGGCGGCGAGCATATCCCGCTCCTCATCCCTCGCCGTAAGGAAAATTGCCGGGAGCCTTTCCTCCTGAGAGTTCCCGCGAAGTTCTTTTCCCTCCCTGCAAAGCTGTTGATACAGCCGGATGCCGTCCCCGTCGGGAAGCCCGATATCGATGAGAAGGAGGTCCTCCTTCCCGTCAAACAGGCTGAGAGCCTCCTTCTTCGTATTCGCGCTCACTGTCTCATAGCCTGCCTCCTGCAGGGCAATCTCCAGTGCATGACATAAAAGTCTGTCGTCTTCAATGATGCCGATCCGCATAACCACTCTCCTGATCTGTTCCAAACAGTTCCATGATCTTCTCCACCATCGCGTCCATAGAAGCCTCCCGGGCAATCTCTACCTGCATCCCAAACTTTTCCGCTTCCCGGGCAGTCTGCTCTCCGATACACACCGAATGTACAACAGTGAACTCCCTCTCCCCCAACGCCTGTGTAAATCCTCTCACCGTGGAACCGCTGGTAAATGTCACAGCATCGATCTCACCGTTTTCGAGCATCTCCCTGATCCGGTCTTTCAGCATCGGTTCCACCTCATAAACTGTCCGATACAACGGAATATCCTCTGCGCTGATCCCCGCATGATTAAGCGGAGGGATCAGACCCTCAGATCCCATCTCCGCCCTGACGATCAGGACATGGCTTCCCTCCTCCGCTTTTTCCGCCAGCGCTCTTCCCAGTTCTTGCGCACTGTAGACCGAAGGGACGAGATCCGGGAAGATTCCATGTTTGGAAAGTGCTTTTGCCGTAGCGGAGCCGATCGCCGCCACTTTCGTCGATCCTGCACCACAGAACAGAGACCGCAGATCCATCTTCATCTCCACAAGCTGCTCAAAGAAGACAGAGACCCCGATGGGACTGGTAAATACGAGCCACTTCTCCCCTTTTCTGTTCGAAAAACGCTCCAGCGCGTCACTTAGCGCCGGATTGGGAGAAATAGGTTCCGTGCGGATGGCAGGCATCTCAATCACCTGCGCCCCCAGATCCCGAAGCCTTCCCGCAAGGGAAGATATATTCTGTCTCGGGCGGGTGAGAAGGAACCGTCTTCCGCCAAGGATACGGTCCTCCGCCCAGTGAAGTTCTTCTGCGAGAGAACACACCTTTCCCACCACAATGAGCGCAGGCGTACTGATCCCAGCCCGGTCCGACGCTTCTTTGAGTGTGCTCACGGTTGCAGTCACTCTTCTCTGCTTCGCGGTAGTTCCCCGCTCCAACACAGCGGCAGGCATATCCGGATCCATTCCTGCATCCATAAGCCCCTTCAGGATTTTTTCCATAGAGGACACACTCATGAGGAACACCAGCGTTCCCTGCAGCTTTACAAGAGAATCAAAGTCAATGGAAAGTGTCCCGTCCTTTCTGGCATGTCCGGTGATGACATGAAAGGACGATGTGTAATCCCGGTGAGTGACCGGGATCCCCGCATAAGCTGGAACTGCCACAGAGGAAGTGATCCCCGGAACCTCTTCAAAGGGGATTCCTTCCCGGAGCAGGAGTTCCAGTTCCTCCCCGCCCCTTCCGAATACAAAGGGGTCTCCGCCTTTCAGCCGGAGCACGCGTTTCCCTTTCTTCGCCTCCCGTACGAGGATCCGGTTGATCTCATCCTGAGGTACGGGATGACTGCCGGAATGCTTTCCCACGTAGATCGTCTCCGCTGTCGGAGGGATCCGGCTTAAGATCTCCGGGCTGATCAGCGCGTCATAGACGATCACGTCCGCCGTTTCCATCAGTTCTGCTGTCTTGAGAGTGAGAAGCCCCTCGTCTCCTGGACCTGCTCCGGCAAGCCAGACCTTTCCTGTTTTATATTCCGAATTTTGATTCAACATGTGTTTTTCTCCATTTTCTATATGATACTTATGGCATGGTGCATCCATTATAGCATTAATTGACTGCCTGTGAAAGAAAGTCATACTCATTCTGGACTTTATACTGTATAATAGAGGGAGAAAATACGCAAGATAATACGCAAGTATATGGAGGTGTTTTCATGGAAAAGTATAACCCACCTTTTACGATCACCAACGAGATTTTGTCACAGGTAGCATCCATCTCAGAAAAGATCGGTAAGATTACCGCCCTCAGTACTCTGGAAACCAGACCACGCCTGAGAAAGAATAATCGTATTAAATCCATCCATTCCTCCCTGAAGATTGAAGCAAATTCACTTTCATTGGGTCAGGTCAGGGATGTCATCAACGGCAGGACTGTATTAGGCGAGCAAATGGAAATCCAGGAAGTGAAAAATGCCTATGCTGCTTATGAAAAAATTTCCGAAATGGATCCTTACAGCATCAAAGACCTGAAAAAGTTCCACAACATTATGACAAAATATGTTGTGGAAGAATCCGGTGACTTCCGCCATGGGGAAGAGGGCGTGTTCAATGGTGATCAGTGTATTTTTATGGCGCCCCCCGCGCGGTTTGTTCCACAGTTAATGGATGATCTTTTTATCTGGATGAAAGAAGCACAAAGCAGTGTTCATCCCCTGATCCTGAGCAGTGTATTCCATTATGAGTTTGTTTTTATCCATCCCTTTTCTGATGGCAATGGCAGAATGGCACGTTTGTGGCATACCGCTATCCTTTCAAAATGGAAACCTGTATTTGAATATGTCCCGCTGGAAAGCCAGATTGAAAAATTTCAGGATGAATATTACGATGCGATCGCAAAATGCCATTTAGAAGGTTCATCTACAATTTTTATTGAATTTATGCTGACTCAGATTGATAAGATTCTGGATGAGATTTCTGTTCAGATCAGTGAGGACAGTGAACTGCTTTCTGAATATGTCAGTCGGTTGCTCGATGTCATGGAATATGATTTTCCTTACACGAGCAGGGCGCTTATGGACAAGCTTAGGCTGAAATCCAGGGAAGGATTCCGCAGAAATTATCTCCGCCCGGCGATAGATATGAATCTCGTTCGTATGACGATTCCTGATAAGCCCAACAGCAGAAACCAGAGATATATCAAAGTCTGATCATAGCGTATTTCCCGGAGAGAAATGGTTTTCTCCCGGGAAATATCTCATAAAATACTTTCAAAATTCTTTTGGCTCTATCTACAGTTCCAGGCTATTCTCCTTCAGGAGAAAATCATATACGCTCATAGTCGTGATTCCATTTTCATCCCTGGTCACATTCACCACATCTTTCACCACAATAATCTTCTTGAAAGAATCTCTCACCTGTAGCAGGGATGCTTTCTCCTGCTGACGCTTTTCCTCGGTCGGCATAGCAAATGCAGACTGGATATAATATCTCCGGCTTCCCATATTTGCTACAAAATCGATTTCCAACTGTTTTCTTTCTGCTTTTCCCTCAGCGTTCCGGCTGCGATCCTCCACCAGCCCTACATCTACAGAATATCCCCGGCTGCGAAGTTCGTTATAGATAATATTTTCCATCAGATGTGTTTCTTCCACCTGCCGGAATCCCAGTCTGGCATTCCTAAGCCCTACGTCTTCAAAATAATATTTCACAGGTGTGCCGATATATTTTCTGCCTTTCACATTATAGCGATTTGCCTTGTGGACGATGAAAGCCTCTTCCAGATATTCGATATACTGGCGGATTGTATTTCCGCTGATGGCAGAGCTGATCACACTTTTAAATGTCGCTTCTATCTTCGACACATTGGTCAGTGAGCCAATGGCTGATGCAAGAATATTAACCAGGTCCTCAAGTTCCTGTGTCTTTTCAATATGGTAACGCTCAATAATGTCCTTCAGATAAGTCTCCTCAAACAGCCGGGTCAGATATGAAACTTTCTGTTCCTCTGTGTTCATTGTCGAAACCAGAGGCAATCCGCCGTACGTCATATAATCCGCCCATCCATGGTATATATCTCCTTCATATACCTGCATGAATTCCCGGAACGTCAGGGGAAATATATGGATCTCATCTCCTCTCCCCCTAAGTTCCGTTATCACATCCTTGGAAAGGAACCTTGAATTACTTCCTGTCACATATACATCTACATTGTCGATATGCAGCAAAGAGTTCAGCACTTCTTCAAATTCATTTAAGAGTTGTACTTCATCCAGAAGTATATAATACATCTCTCTGTCCTGGATGCGGGACTCGATATAGTCAAGAATCACATCAGGATCCCTGTATTGCCTGTGTTTTCTCTGATCCAGTTCAACACTGATAATATGAGACTCCGGGATTCCCTGTTCCAGAAGGTAATTTTGAAAGATATGAAATATCAGATAAGATTTCCCTGCCCTTCTGATGCCAGTCACTACTTTAATCAGATGATTATGCATCCGATTGATCAGCGCCTGCAGATATTGTTCCCTCTTAATTTCCATATAGCGCCTCTTTTCATTGATTTTTTTGACACATGTGTCACTTTTTTAAATATTATACTCTGCAAAGCAAAGATTCGCAACTTGATATTGAAAATTCTTGACACATTCTCCACTTTTATTCAATTAATTCTGAAATAAAAAAATCCCATCCTCAAACCTGCATTTCCCATCCGTATACTTCTCAATCACGTTCTTCCAAAAAAGATACGCCTTTTCACTCCCGTAAGACGGACGGACTTCCCAGTTTCCCCGGTACTGCTCAAAGCACAGGACTGCCGCCTTCTTTCCTACTCCCTGTCTCCGGTACTTTGGAATGACCATAAATTCTGCGATGCTGTGTCCCTCGCTGAACTTCTGCATATATTCATTCACCATGACGAATCCGAGCAGTTTACCCGTCTCTTCCTCCCGGATAAAGTAAGCATCCCTCTCCATAGCGTCCCGCTGGTCAAAATAGCAGTCAAACCACTGATATTCAAACAGGCCGTCCTCGCCCATCTCATTTAGGTCTGTCCCGCTCTCCTCATACAGAGAGTACTGCAGAAGACGGTACAGGATTTCCTTTTCTTCCGTTTTTACCGGTTCCAGTCTGATCTCCATCTTTCTTCTCCTTCCTCACTCCGCTTCCCGCAGCAGACGCTTCGCAAGTTCCTCCCCCGCCTGCTCAGCCCGGCTGACATCCGTGCACAACACTCCCCGGGAATACTTTCCGGTCTTCTCGCTCCAGCAAAGCCCTGTCAACTTCAGTTCATTTCCACTGACCTGTGCATGGGCCGCTGACGGAGAAGTGCATCCGCCTCCCAGCACGCGGATAAACTGGCGCTCTGCAAGAGCCGCCGCCCGGCTTGCCGGACTATCCACCTGGCCGATCCAGTCGTAATTTTCGCCCTTTCTCCCCTGCACCGCGAGAATTCCCTGCCCCGCCGCAGGGATCATCTCATCTACAGACAAATACCGGCCTGCCACATGCTCCATTCCGAGCCGTTTCAGTCCTGCTGCCGCAAGGAGAGTTCCGTCATATCCCTCTTCCTCCAGTTTTCTCAACCGGGTCTGCACATTTCCCCTGATACCACAGAAGGTACAGCCCGGATAAAGCCGTTTCATCTGCAGTGCTCTTCTCCTGCTGGACGTGCCGATCACAGGACATTCCGGCAGTTCTTCCAGCCCGTTCCGATAGATAAGGACGTCCCTCGGGTCTTCCCGCTTTCCAAAAGCAAGGATGGGAAGTTCCCCGTTCACTTCCATAGGCATATCTTTCAGGCTATGTACAGACAGATCGATCCGCCCTTCCAGAAGAGCCCGGTCCAGTTCCTTTACAAACAGTCCTTTTCCACCGATCTTCTCCAGACTTTTATCCAGGATCTTGTCTCCTGTGGTTTTCATTGTGATGATACGTACTTCCGTTTCCGGGGCATGCCTTTGTATCAGATCCCGGATGATCTCCGCCTGGCGGACCGCCAGCGCGCTCTCCCGGCTCCCGATCCTTATTACAGAATGCATGGTGCATCATTTCCTTTCTCGAAAAACTAATTCTGATTCAATACCGTTCTATATAGAAGATTTCATTTTATATTGCTTTCGAAATCTGAAGATACTTTTCTATCAATTTGGGTTGTATCAATGGATATGTCCAGTTTTCAGGCAGCTCATCCATAAGCACGACCTTCTCCATCTCACTGTCCAGTTTACCTGAAAATTCCATTATTTCCGCAAAGCACAATAACCCGAATGTTTCTTCACCGCTCTCATTCACCCGGTTTCTTCCGGTGACTGAATAAACGCATATCGGCTTAATATCAAACCGGACAGCACTGGTTTCTTCCTGAAGTTCACGCCGTGCAGTTTCTATAATATCCTCACCTGGTTCACGATGACCTCCCGGCACTTCATATGTATCTCGTTCCTTATGCTTGCAAAACACCCATTTCCCATTGCTCTGTGAAATAATAACCGCGAACTTCAGCAATGCATCATCCACTGCATCATAAAATTTCACTTCCAGCATATCAGCGTTCTCTTTCCCACTCTGACATAATTACTCAACCTTGAATGATCTTATAAATTGCCTCCATGTCCAGACTGCTCCTGATAATATCGGCAAGCCTGTCGTACTGTTCTTCCTTGTGCGCTTTCCAGTCAGCGACCTGGATCTGATCCGGATCGTATCCTTTCTTCTTCAGGATCGCCGTCAGGAACCCTTTCGCCGCCTCCGGCGCGTCAAAGATCCCATGGATATAGCAGCCGTAGACATTCCCGCACTGGGCGCCGTCGGCACGAAACGAATCTGTACGGAGTGGCGAGAGCGTGTCTTTCCCGCCTGCCGCCGTCTCATCCGTGAACTCCACAAGTGCCTCGCTATGTGTTCCGGACACACCTTTTGCAGAATCATCCCCGTCCGTGTAAAAACTCTCTCCCATATGGATCTCGTATCCTTCCATCCGGGCTCCGCTCATCTCTTCAAGCATCCCTTCAAGCCGGAGGAAATGCCCCTGCACTCTCGTCCTTCTCTTTTCCTGCCGAAATACTGTGCGCACGGGGAGAAGCCCCAGTCCGGGCACTGTTCCTCTCTGTTCCGCGCCGTCGGGATCGGAGATCTCTTCTCCCAGCATCTGATATCCGCCGCAGATTCCGAACACCAGCCCGTCCCGCCCGGCATGCTGCAGGATCTTCGCCTCCAGTCCGTTCTGCCTCATCCACAGAAGATCCTGTATGGTGTTTTTGCTTCCCGGAAGGAGTACCGCATCCGGGTTGCCGAACTCTGCCGGAGAAGAGACGTATCTGACGCTTACTTCCTCCATTGCCTCAAGGGGTGCGAAATCTGTAAAATTCGAGATCCGGGGAAGGCGGATCACTGCAAGATCGATCAGTCCTGCGCTGTCTTTTTTCCAGAACCGCTCCGTAAGACTGTCCTCATCGTCAATATCAAGATAGAAATAAGGCACCACTCCTAGCACCGGGATCCCTATCTTCTCTTCCAGCATGGAAAGTCCCGGTTTCAGGATCGACACATCTCCCCGGAACTTGTTGATGATAGTCCCCTTGATCCTTCTTCTCTCTTTTTCCTCCAGGAGCATGACCGTTCCCACAAGCTGAGCGAACACGCCGCCTCTGTCGATATCTCCCGCAAGGAGCACAGGTGCGTCCACCAGTTCCGCCAGACCCATGTTGACGATATCGTCCTGTTTCAGGTTGATCTCCGCCGGGCTTCCCGCCCCCTCTATGACGATCACATCATAAGACTCTTCCAGCTTATGATATGCTTCCAGGATTGCCGGGATGTAGTCTTTCTTGTGCCTGTAATATTCTACCGCAGACATGGTCCCCACAGGCTGCCCGTTTACGATCACCTGGGAACCTGTATCATTGGTGGGTTTGAGCAGGATCGGGTTCATGCACACGTCAGGCTCCACACCTGCCGCCTCTGCCTGCATCACCTGTGCCCGCCCCATCTCGAGACCATCCCTGGTAATAAACGAATTGAGCGCCATATTCTGGGACTTAAAAGGCGCCACACGGAAGCCGTCCTGTTTCAGTACCCTGCACAGTCCACCCGCAAGGACGCTCTTTCCCGCATTGGACATGGTTCCCTGTATCATGATCGATCTTGCCACTGTATCTGTTTCCTCCTTGCACTCCTATAATTAGTCACGGTCTTTCCCACAACATCATTTCATTTCTATTAACCGCAGATCTGCCGGATTGCCTCCAGCAGCCGGTCATTTTCCTCTCTTCTCCTCACGGCAGTGCGATACCATCCCTTTCCAAGGCCACTGTAATTTGAACAGTCCCGGATCAGGATCCCTCTGTCCTTCAGAAGAGAGAAAAGGTCATATGGACTGTACATCAGAATAAAATTCGCCTTTGAAGGGATCACGTCCACCCCGGCGTCTCTCAGTTCTTTTTCCATCCGGCGTCTCTCGCTGCAGACCAGTTTCCGCGCTTTCTGTACCCTGTCACTATCCTGCAGCGCCGCGAGCCCTGCTGCCTGGGCAGGCGTGGACACGCTCCAGGGCTGACGTACCTGCTGCATCCGCTCCAGAATTTCCTGATCCGAGGTCATCCCGTATCCCAGCCGAAGCCCGGGGATGGCATGTGTTTTTGTAAAAGCCTGGACTACAAACAGGCAGGAATACTGCTCTGTCATCCTCTCCATAGTAAATTCTGACGGTTCCGGGAGGAAATCGATGAAGCACTCGTCCACCACAAGGCGAATCCGTGCCTTTTCACACCGGTCCGCAATCCGGCAGAGAAGTTCTCTTTCGATCACCTGCCCCGCCGGGTTAGAGGGACTGCACAGAAAGGCGATATCCGCCTCCGGCGTCAGGCATTCCAGAAAATCCTCTGTCAGGATGAACTGCTCCTCCCTGTGCAGGGCATACTCCTCGATCCGGCAGTCCACTGTCTTCAGAGCCTGTTCATATTCTGAAAACGTCGGAACCGGGATCACCGCCTTTTTCGGTTTCTCCGCCAGAACAAGAGAAAAAAACAGATCCGCCGCGCCGTTTCCAACAAGAAAACGGTCTTTCGGGATTCCCTTCTTCTCTGAAAGTGCTGCCCGCAGTTCTCTGCACCGGCTGTCCGGATACTGAGCCGCCCGCTCCACACCTTTTTTTGCCGCCTCTATAACTTTCCTGGACGGTCCCAGCGGATTCACATTCACGGAAAAATCAAGCATGTCCCTGTATGTATAGATATCTCCTCCGTGTCCGTATTCCATCTGTTTCTCCTTCCTGGCATATATTATGCTTGCTTGTTCTGCTGTAAATAGAACATCATTTTCTGTGTTTCAATTTCAGCCCGCAATTCTTCCTCTGTCGGAAGATAAAGTTTGTATTTAGACGTAAACAGCTGTTCATTTCCATGCATAACAGAATACCGGGCAATATCTTCATCAGTATCTGAACATAATACAATTCCTATCGTAGGATTATCTCCTTCCCCTCTTTTTAATTCATCATACATTCGGATATACATATCCATCTGTCCTACATCCTGATGAGTAATCTTTTCAGTCTTCAAGTCAATCAGCACAAAGCATTTGAGAATATAATTATAAAACACAAGATCAATATAGTAATCCTGCTTTTCCGTATGAATATGCTGCTGTCTGGCCACAAAAGCGTAACCTTTTCCTAACTCCATCAAAAATTTCTGCAAATTAGAAAGAATACTCTTTTCAAGATCACTTTCTGTATAATCTGTATCTAAAGAAAAGCCTAAAAATTCAGCGATGACCGGATTTTTTATAAATTCCAACCTGTCCTGCTGATATCCAGCTGTCTGCTTCCTCATTTCCTTTTCAACAATATCTTTATTTTGGGTTTTCAACATACGGTAATAGTATTGAGAGGATACATTTCTCTGCAATGTCCGTACACTCCACGCCTGGCTGATGGCCTCTTTTTCGTACCAGTCACGCGCTTGTTTATCACTGAACTGTAACAGAATACGGTAGTGCGTCCATGAAAGAAGATGTTGAGATTTTCCACCCAGTGAGTGGAAAATCTCAGGATACTCCTTGTAAAACGAATAGAAGTTATATAAATTGGTTTTTGTAAATCCCTTGCCATATTCAGAGGTAAGCGTTTTTGACAGTTTGACAATAACATTTGCCCCATATTCTGCCCGATCTGCTCCCAGAAAACCTTCCTCTGCTATCCGATACCCAATCAGCCAATTTCTTTGTAATAATATGGTATTTACGGCTTTATATGCAGTATTTCTTGAAGTTTCAATAATTTTCCGCATGTCATTTACAATATCGTCTGTCTTGGAAAAATTTTTCATGAACATATTCTGCTCAAAATCCGCTGATATATCCGCCATATTCACTTCCCCTTCCTACCGTTTTGTTGTCTTTCCAGACAAGACTGCATCTCCGGTTCAAAAACAACCTTCTGTTTTCTAACCGCCTCGAATTCGAGGGGTTTAAAAAATTTTTTCAGTTACATCATCACCGCCAGCTTTACCGCCCCGAATACAACCAGCACAAGAAACGCCGTCACATACATCAGCCTTCCCGCCCGCCGGATATCCTCCGGTTCTATGGAGCGTATCGGATCCCCCAGATACTCTTTCTTATGCACCTTTCCAAAATAGACCGCGTCTCCCGCCAGCCGCACCCGGAGCGCCCCCGCGCAGGCTGATTCCGTCTGGGCGGAATTGGGGCTGGCATGTTTTCTACGGTCTCTTCTCCAGATCTTCCAGGCATTCTTCCCGTCCATTCCGGTGAGGAACGCAGCCGCGACCATAAAAAGCGCCGTGATACGGGAAGGGATAAAGTTGAATACATCGTCCATCTTTGCCGGAAACCTTCCGAAATACAGATATTTTTCATTCTTATACCCCAGCATGGAGTCCATGGTGTTCACTGCCTTGTACAGGAATCCAAGAGGAGCCCCTCCCAGGAGCAGGAACAGAAGCGGCGCGGTCACTCCGTCGGATGTGTTCTCCGCCACCGTCTCCACCGCTGCTTTCGTCACGCCTTCCTCTGTCAGGTTCTCCGTATCGCGGCCGACGATCATGGAAACAGCCCTCCTTGCGCCGGGCAGATCCTTCTCTTTCAGCCTGTCATAGACTTTTCCGCTCTCCCTGACCAGGCATCTCGCTGCCAGGATCTGGTAACACCAGAAGCTCTCGACCAGGAACCTAAGCGCCGGATGGAGCCTCTGCACCCCCGCAAGGATAAGAAAAGGGATAACAAAAGAAAATCCTGCCGTCAGGAACCAAAGTACCGTTCCTGCCGCCAGTTCTCCTCTCTCCGTCTTTCCGAATATCCCGCGGAGTTTTCGTTCTCCGAAGGAGATAAAATTTCCGATCACCCGGACCGGATGATAAAGCCAGACCGGATCGCCGAATATAAAATCCAGGAAAAAGCCTGTCAAACAGGCTGCAAGTGAGATCATCATTTACAGGTTACTCCTATTCCGCAATGTCATCCAATTCATACCGGATTACTTTTTTCAGATCTTCCAGGCTTACTTCCACCTGGAATCCTATCTTTCCGGCGCTGAAGATGACCCTTCCGTATTCTTCCGCGCTCCGGTCTATGGTAGTGGTGAATTGTTTTTTCATCCCGATGGGGGAACAGCCGCCGTGGATATACCCTGTCAGAGGGAGAAGCTCCTTTTGTTTTATCATTTCAATGCTCTTCTCCCCTACGCTGTGAGCCGCTTTTTTCAGGTTCAGTTCCTTATTCACAGGAACCACAAACACATAGTTTGCCTTCGACTTTCCGACCGTTACAAGGGTTTTGAACACCATCCCCGGATCTTCGCCAAGAGCCTGGGCGACTTCTATCCCGTTCACCGCGCCGGTCTTGAGATAGTTGTAGCTCTTATACGGAATCTTCTTCTGATCCAGTATCCTCATTACATTTGTCTTTTCATCTTTTTTGCTCATATTTCAACAGTCCTTCATACATCTTTTCTGATACCGGCATGTCCAGCCCCAGTTTTTTTCCTTCCCGGACAATATATCCGCTGAATGTATCGACCTCCGCCTGTTTCCCGTCCCGGACGTCTCTCTGCAGGGAACTGGTCGCATTATCCGCCAGTTCATGATAGAACCTGTGGAGGATCGCATCGACGTCCTCCTGCCCCACGTTCACGCCCTTTGCCCTGGCGACCGAATATGCCTCCCGGACCAGTGCTTCGTATTCTTTTGCTTTCGCCGGATCACTGCGGAGCTGACCGATATTGTTGTCATAATAAGCACTTGCCACATTATATGCGCAGTTCAGGATATATTTCTTCCAGACCGCTGACTGGATATCCTCAGCAACCTGATGATCGATATCCGCGGCGGAGAGAAGTTCCGAAACCTCCTCGATCTTTTTCTGCTCCCTCTCATCGGCGTCCTGGATCCCGATCCTTAAGTTTGCGAAATCCCCCTGCTGGGTAATGGAGTAGTCCGCATTCGCAAACGCGACGATATAGATCAGAGAATCCACTACTGTGCCTTTTCCCAGCAGTTTTCTCATCCGCTCTCCCGGATCCGCCCCGTTCATGACCGGGATCAGGACCGTCTCGTCTGTGACAGCGTCCCGAAGTTCCCTGCACACTTCCTCCAGAGAGTAGTTCTTTACACAGACAAAAATATAATCCTGCCGCCCCATCTCTCCCGCCGGGACAACTTTCTCCGGGCGGACCGCGATCTCCCCTTTATAGTCGCTGTGGAGGATCAGCCCTTTCTCCAGGACAGATTCCCTTCTTCCTCCCCTTGCGGCAAGTGTAAGATGAGGGCAGGCTCTTCCGAGCATTCCCGCCAGATAACCGCCTACGCCGCCGATCCCGACGACCGCGACTTTTTTCTCCGTTATACTCTTTTCACCCATCTCTTTTTCTTCCTCCTTCAAGACTCGCCTGCGAGTCCTGGCGCGGAATCCGGGGCAGCTTTTCTCTATTCTGTCTTCCGGTTCCCGGTTTTACGTTTCACTATAATGATCCCTGACACAATGCCTGCTGCCAGGACAATACCTGCCGCAGCCAGAAGATATCCCGCCGGATATCCTATGCCTGCGCCGCCGCTGTCCCGATCTGCCAGCGGTGATCCTTTTGTCTGCGCAAGCGTAAACTCCAGTTCTCCCGCCGGAAGCGAATCTGCTGCAAGAGTATATCCGCCGTCTGTCTTTTCAAACCCTTCCAGGCTGCTCTCCCGCATAAAAAAAGGAGTATTGACCACTACCTCAAGGCCGTGGAATTCTTTCCACGTCTGTGCCGGAGAGAGAAGGTAAGTATAATCATAGGAAGGATGTTCCCGACCGTGTATCTCCGGGTAGAGAGGCGCCGTGACCTCATTGGTGATCCGCTCTCCGGGTCCGATGGTGATCTCATACTCATACCACCGCATGAGCGTGTCGGATACGTCCAGTTTATCAAAAAAGCTGTCAATAAACCCAAAATCTCTTTCATACAGGTTCATCTCACAGATGACCGCATTGTACCAGTCTGTCTCGCTGATGTTGGAGTCCGGGTCATAGGACATCATGGTGAATTCCCGGAAGGTCATCTCTTCCACATCCGTCAGGTCCATCTCTCCTTCTATCCGCTCCTCCATGGCTCCGTCCTCACAGATATACCATTCGGGAAGCTCTTCCGGCTGTTCCCCGATCATGTACACGTTCACCTGCACCCCGTTGTTCACCCACGCGGAAATCTCCAGTTCCTTCCCCAGTCGATTATATCCCGAACTGTTCTCTATGTAAACTTTTCTTTTCCCGTCACCCCCGGAAAGCCGGAAGCCCGCGCTGGCAGCGCCGTTCAACTCCGGGTCGATCCCGTTTGCAGTATAGGTATATTTTGTCACGGGCAGATCCGGGTCATAAAACGGATCCTCTGCATATCCGTCATGCAGTTTTGCCAGGTCCCGCTCCAGTTCAAAATCATCCGGCGCATAAGTATGCCGGAGCGTCTTTTCAATCTCCTCCCCGTTGACCGTAACGCCATACTTCCCTGTGTCAGCGCCAAAGCATTCCTCCAATGTCGCCGTATCGTACTGGAACGCGTAATCCGGAGCCTTTCCAAAGGGAAACAGAAGCGTTGCCGTCACCGTATAATCTTCGGGGTTATAAAAGGTATACTCTGCGGACACATTTCCACTGTAGGAGAGAAACTCATCCCGGCTCTCATAATGCGGTTCCGGAAATTCGGATACGTCAAAGGTCAGAATCTCCCGCTCCACGATCACCGGGCACTCTTCGTCTTTTGAGATAGTCCCGTTTGCATAAGTCCCGTCCCAGTCGCTCTGCGCCGAATTTGCCAGGGCACTGACCGGAAACGCCAGGCACAGGCTGAATGCCATGCACAGTCCGTATGCCATGCACGGATCAGACGCCACACCTAAGCTGCACCCCGCAGCCTCTTTCAAAACTGATCTTCCCCATCTTTTCCTTTTTCCCAGCATCTCCTTCCTCCCTTCCCGGAAGCTGGTCCGTTCCTCACTTTTTCCGGCTCTCAAAATAGATAAAGCGGTCTATGGAGTCCAGGATATCCGCGAAATCCTCCCTCGGAGCCGCGTTGATATACCTGGTCAGGATCTCCTGTTCCTCCTGCTTGTACCTGCCATAATATATATCGTAAAGGTTGTGCCCCCGCATATGGATCTTTATCTCCTCCATATGCTCTTTTACATCCTCTTCCGACCCGAAATCCTTCCCGATCACTTCCCGCAGCTTCTGTCCGCTCTTTAAGCGGTACAGGTACTCCTTCCACTTTTCCAGGAAGATCCTGTAAAACTGTTCCTCCGATTCCAGTATCCCGATCTTCGCCATGACCTTCGGATCCAGGAAATAATTCTCAAATGAATAATATTTCAGGACGAGCACATTCTTCTCCGTCACCCTTGGGAGCCGGTCCACATCCTCCTCATTCCTTCGGGCATAGTAGCTGCAGAGCTGTCTTTTCAGTTCTTCCCTGTCTTTCCCGTCTCCGTCCCGGATCATGAGGAAATTGTCCCTGATATATACCTGGTTCATATATTTCAGGTTGGCATAGGTCTTGATGTTGGTGCAGCTGTTCGTCGTGATGATCGCAATCCGTGAAAGATTCCCGTCGCTGTCATATGTCTCCGAATAATATTTTCGGATCAGCAGGGGCAGCCTGCTCTTGTCCTGTTTCCCTTCTACGATAAAAACAAAATTCACATTCATCAGGTCATTCGCCGAATATCCGAGATCATCCAGCACGGCGCTGATATCTGTCTTCTCCCTGACCGCCGGGAAGCCGTCCTGATCCAAAAACACCTGGCGGATCTGCCTGCTGTTGAAATTGGACAGCAGGTTCGGTGAATGGGTTGAAAAGATCACCTGGTTCTTTTTCGACAGGCGGTAGAGGATATCCCCGGAAACTTTCTGGAGTTTTGGATGCAGGAAGATTTCCGGGTCCTCCACCAGGATCAGATCCGCGTTCTTCCTGCCCTCCTCTTCGTATGTCTCAAGAAGTGACAGCATATAGATGCTGCGCATCCCCTTTCCCATGCTCCCCACCGGATGTTTCTCCTTCTGCCCCGCCTTCTGTATCTCCGTTGTGACGGCGAGCGTCTTCTCCACATCCAGGTTCATGGAATACAGGATCTCGTCTCTTCCCCCGTTTTTCCGAAAATTCTCGTTCACCCTTCTTGAAAATGTATCCAGGTTCAGATTATACAGCTTATATTCCAGCAGCTTTGCAGCCTCAAAGGCATTCAGTTCCCCCGGCGTCTTCCTGCTGACCAGTCCGATACAGGAAAAACAGTGATTGCATTCCTTTGCCATGTCAAACATACAGCAGCCTGCCCGCATCTGTTTGAGCAGATCGTCCTCCTGCAGCATGAGGAGGTCATCCTGGAACCGTTCCAGATCCCGCTCCGTATCCATATAATAGATATGGGGGAAAACCTGGGGAATATAGCTGTTGTTCTTCCCATGTCCGTCGCTGTAGCGCACCCTTCCTTCCCGGTTTACAGAATATTCAAAGGTAAGCTCCCCATTCTGGAAAGAAGGGAGCTTTTTGCAGAAATCCCTGTACCAGGCTTCATACCTCCGGTAGGAGCTGACCATCCCGTATCTGTGGAACCGCTGCAGATCCGTCTCGGTGACCTGCTGCGTGACCATGATCTCTATATTGGGAAAATTCTCCTGAAAGTCCTCCTCCCGTACCTCATAGTCGCCTCCCACCGCACGGACAGCGTCCAACACCGCAGTCTTTCCGGTATCGTTCTTTCCCACCAGGATGAGCGCATTTTCAATATCGGCGATGTGCATATCCTTGATAGACTTAAAATTTCGGATCCATAAATCCGTGATCTGCATTTCCCTTAAAACCCGTACCTTTCTTTGAGTTCTTCCACCCGCTCTTCTCTTAGTTTCTCAATCCTCTGTTCCGCCGCCCGGTCTGCGAAACGCATCGGTATGCTCATCACCGCCATAATGAGCACCCCGCCGATAACCATAAAGATCAGCCAGCGTATCCCGTTTTTGACCGCCGGTTTTTCCATCCGGGAAGTAAGTTCATTGATATTAAGTACCTGCGCGTATTGTCTCCTGCCGCAGCACGGACAGAAAAATTTTTTTGCGTAATATGAATACGTCCTGCGGTTTACAAACGCAGCTCCGCTGACCTGGGTCCTGGTCATGCTTTTTGACTTTGACATATGGCTTTTTGTAAACTCTTCGGCGCTGACGTCATACTCTGTGCCGCATTTCTCACATTTTACATGACCTGTCAGCCCGGACTTTACAGTCATCTTTGCAGCGCTTTGAAAGAACCGGACAGCGCAGAAAATGACCCATATCATCAGCAGCATTCCCATGACCAGCGTGATTATGAGCCTTGCATCCATTTCCCTCACCTGTCCTTCCCAAGTTTTTCTTTCATCCTTCTTAGTCAGCTCACTTTCTCAGGATCTTATCCATACTTTTTCCTTTTGACAGTTCATCGATCAGCTTATCCAGATAACGTATCTCCTGCATGAGAGGCTCCTGGATCTCCTCTACCCTCACGCCGCATACCACACCTTTGATCAGCTTTCGATTCTCGTTGAGTGCCGGAGCATTCTGGAAAAAATCTCCATATCCGATCGAGGTTCCTGACATTTCTTCCAGGTCATTCTGACTGTAACCGGTGAGCCAGCGGATGATTTCATCCACCTCTTCTTTTGTCCTGCCCTTTCTGACCGCCTTGTTTACAAGAAGCGGATAGACTTTTGCAAACTCCATCTTATATACTTTTTCGTTGCTCATCTCATCTTTTTCTCCATCACGAAATTTGTAAGCTGGATTCCGCATCGCCCGACACGCTGTTCTCTTATAACCCGATAGCCTCTCTTCTTAAAAAAGGGCTTTGCAGTTATCGACGCGTGAACTGTATACACTCCTTCTTTTACAGAATGCTCCAGCTCGTCACAGATGGCAGCAGCAACGCCCTGTCTCTGATGATCCTTATGTACATACAGCCTGTCAAGATAGCCGCTGCTGTCCATATCACCGAATCCGATGATCTTTTCCGTCCCATTCTCTTTCTCCACCGCCACGACTGTGACGTGTTCTCGAAAAGATTTATCCCATGCTTCCAGATCCACTTTCCCGGTCGCCCAGGCGTCAAGCTGTTCTTTCGTATAGTCCGCCGCATTAACGGAGTGGACGGTATCGTAAAAAAGTTCCGCCATCTCCTTACAGTCCGAAGTCCTGTATCTTCTGAGTATCATAAAGTTCTCCTCCGGGATCACATGATGTACTGTAAGAGCGGTTCCAGATATTTCTTATCTGTCCAGTCGCACTTCTGTCCCACTGCACACATCAGGGCGGTCATCCATGGCTCATAGGTCGATGGATCTTTTTTGGCAACCGCTTTCTGAAGGATCCTGCACATTGTCCTGTCCGTAAAAGACATGGCAGACTCGTCCCACATTCCTCTTCCATAAAACAGAGGAATTTCTTTCAGATCGTCTTTCAGATTATGTTCTTTTACCTCTTTCAGTGCCTTTTCATCGTACGGGGAAGCCCCCACGCAGAAAACTGCTGTCTTTTTCCCCTCCAGGATCTGCCTGTTTTTCCTCAGAAACGAGAGTCCGGCTATCCCCGATGCATAGATTCCTCCGCATAGTACGATCCTGTCATAGTCCCTGAGTATCCGGCTTTTCGCCTTCGGCGTCTCGACGATATCAAATCCCGCAGCATCCGCCAGCCACTGGGCATATTTCTTTGTTGCCCCGTATTTGGACTGGTAGATGATCAGACCTTTCCCCATAGCGTTCTCCTCCTCTCAAATCTTTTCCGTCTTAACCCGGAGTATGTACGTCGCCCTTGTCCGCGGCAAATTCAAACTCCAGGGCTGTTACCTCTGCTCCGACCAGTTTAACCCGGTTCTCTCCCTGTTTTATCTCAAAAGTTCCTGAACCTTCCTGTTCTCCACCGGTTGACGCTTCACATTCCACAAGCGTGGACAGATTTCCATCCGGATCGATCAGGACAAGTTTCGCTTTTCCGGATGAGACACTCAGTTTCCAGGAAAGGGTGACTTCCGTATCGTCGGGAGCCGTATAGTTCCATATTGTATCCATCCCTTCCATCTTTTCCGCTGAGCCGGACACTGTATTATCATCCTGGCTTCCCGAATAATTTGTCAGATTATAACTGTTGGTTTCCCCCGCGATTCCCTTCTCGTTATCATAAAATCTTTCCCCGGGATTCACGGCGAAAGTGCATCCTGTGATTAGCATGCCTGCTGCAAGTGCTACCAGGCATCGTTTTATTTTATATTGCATGATCTTTCCTTCACTTTAATATCCAAACCGCTGCATCTCCTGTCTGAATTCTTCGATCGCTTTCAGCTTTTTTACTCTCCTCAGTCTGATCCCTGATTCCCTGCAGATCTGTTCCAGGGTCGCTTCGATGATGACATTGCCTACACGGATCTCCTTTGGCGCCCCAAAATGAAAGATAAAACCGATCAACGCCTCCGCCAGAGTCACGCCTGCATCTTTTTCCGGGCCTGCCATTTCTGCCTTCAGCATGAGCCCGGAATGTGCATCTGCTACAAGGCAAAGACAGGGATTTGCAGGACGCTGGTACCGCTCGTCCATGACAGCGGCTCCGGTGTAAGCGATATCAGCCTCCAGCACAGCATTGCATTTCTCAGATTTTCTCAGATCTTCAAGGAGATTTTCATCTGTCAGGGTCAGAACAGGGAAGTTACATCCGGTAAACGGAAGCGGAAGTTCTCCCGCAGTTATCTCATCCCCGTCTGTGGAGTAAAAGTAGGTGTTTTTGTGTTCAAAATCCACCTTTATCTCATTCTTCCGGTAATACTCCACTGCATCGGCAAGCATCTTCAGATATCCGGTCATGCGAAGGACTTCACTCTTGTCCATATTGTATGGGAAATATCCCCGCTGGTAAGACAGAAAATACAGCCACTGGTTCTTCCCGCGGAATTTATATCCCAGATCCTTTACAGTCTGCCACTGTTCCCTGGTCAGTTCTTCCCTGTTTCCCCAGTAGCAGGTCAGATTGTTCTGACTGAACATGGCGTATTCGGAAGAGAGGTTCATTTTCTCCGACAGTGTCAGCAGCATAAAATCATTCAGTCCGTCAAGACCTTCATACACGGAGATCCCATAGCAGTCTCCTCCCTTTCCGAGAATGCTGACAAAAACTTCGTCCTCCCATTCGCCTTCCAGCGTGATCAGATCCATATCCCAGAACGTTTCCCAGGGTTTGATCTCTTTTAAACGCATCGCCGCCTCATATAGAGCGCGCCATTCCTCCAGGTCAGCCTCACGGCGTTCCCCGTCGTATCCGTCCGTCTCCTCTGCTCCGCCTTCAGTCACTGCTTTTCCGCCTTTCTGCACTGCATCGAAAGTCCCGCGTTCTCCCATCAGAAGTTTTTCATACAGCGTATTGGCGTCAGATTCATCCGGTTTCTTTACAAACCGTACCTGGAAACAGGATTCCAGAAGTTTATTGGTCCCTTCGATATCGTAATATGACGGATCATACTCCCCGTCTTCCATGTATCCCGTTGCCTCTGCCCACCCGCAGATATCCTCATGTTCCTCATTCTCCGGATCCCGGATCGCCTCCAGAAAATCATAATATCCGCCGATCCCTCCGCAGTCCTCAAAGGGACAGGCTCCTTTCGCTTTCAGGACGACCGGGTGAGTATATTCGCTGTCCGGTATCACTGATTCGACATCGACCCTGTGTTCCCAGTCGTCCCCAAAGTCATAGCAGTAAGTAAACCACTTTACACGCTCCATATATGGATCGATCTGAGTCTCTGTGGCTTCTTCCAGCTCATAGTATGGATCTCCATAATCTTCATCTATCTCTTCCACACAGATCCCCAGATCATGGAACCGGAACATAAACAGATGATACCCCTTCCATCCCATGATCTCATTGAACAGTACGCCGAGTTGTGAAAATGTGATCCCCGCTGGGATGATGCATCTGCGCCAGATCGGGGGATGGGAGCCCTTGACCGTTATTTTTACCTGATATGCCTTCATATGTGCCTCCTTTGCTCATCTCAATGATTGGATCGTGTCCATAGTCCCATGATACCTCAATCTCTTCCATCCCTCAACAGCTTTTCAGTTTCTTAACATTCTTTAAGACACCTTCTCCTTTATTCCAGTCCTCTTCTGACACTTCCGCCGTAAATCCACCGCCGTTTTCCACCTGCCAGTGATAAAAATCATAGGGTTCCTCCGCCAACTGTGACAATGCCGCCATGATCGTCCCTCCGTGTACTACAAACGCCGCGCTCGCCGCTCTTTCTTCTGTCATCAGGCTGATCCATTTTCGAACTCCTTCTGCGCATCTCTCCCGGAAGGCCTCCTGCGCCTCCCCATCCGGGAACGCCGTCGTTCCCTCTGATTCCAGCCATTCAACATAAGCCGGATGCTCTTTCAGTTCCTCATAAGTCTTTCCCTCAAAGAGGCCGAAATTACACTCCCTGAGCATAGGCTCTGTACGGATCTCCACACCCGGATAGATCAGGCGTGCTGTCTCGATACACCGCTTCATTGGACTCGCAATGATATACTGTACATCCGGATATGTATATCTTCTGTTGCGAAACGCTTCCACTGCTGCGTCTGACAGATGCTCATCTGTACATCCGATATACCGTCTTTTTTCATTGCCAGGCGTGGGCAGGTGACGAATAAATACTGTCTTCATAATTTTTCTCCAAAGTCAATGATATAAATTGTTCCTTAATTTTGCGAATTTCATATCTATTGAGTTGATTCTGCATTGCAAATGGCATATACTGTATGTGTAATAAACTTGAAAGGGGCTGATACAATGGCTAACACGACAAATTTCAGCGTCCGCATGGACAGTGACATCAAAAAGCAGTGCGAAAAGCTTTACAATGAATTAGGCATAAATCTCACTACAGCGATCAATGTATTTCTTCGCCAGTCGCTCCGCGTCGGTGGCTTTCCCTTTGAAGTCAGGCTGGAACAACCTAACAAGGAAACCATTGCCGCCATGTTAGAGGCAGAACGGATTGCACATGATCCCAATGTAAAGCACTACTCCGATGTAGAAGAGGCCCTCCGGGAGCTGAAACGATGAAACGCGATATTGTTTGGACAACAAAGTTCAAAAAAGATTACAAAATGGCAATAAAGCGGCACCTGGACATTAACCTGTTAGATGATATTATACGGGCTTTGTCCCGGGGCGAAAAATTGCCAGCCAAAAACAAAGACCATGAACTTACCGGCGATTGGGTAGGGCATCGGGAATGTCACATTCAGCCGGACTGGCTGCTCATCTACCGGATCGAGGATGATGTGCTGGTACTGACCTTGGCACGCACCGGATCGCACAGCGACTTGTTCGGCAAATAATTCATTTACCGTCGTATGGGGAAACCTGTACGACGGTTTTTCTGTATCAGTCAAAGATTCGGCTCCATTCATAGGTTATGCTATCTTAACTTATCCCCCTGCTCAACACTGCCCCTGCCAGCATCGCCAGTTCACAGACCTGCAGAAAATATCCCGCCAGATCCCCTGTAGTCCCGCCGAACTGCTTCCGGCTCATCCTGTAATAATAGAAAAACACAAGAAGCGCCGCCAGGATCACGATCACTGCCGTCTTCCAGGAAAGATACAGCATGATTCCGCTGCAGGCACATGCCCACAGGATCAGCACTACTCTGACGCGCTTTCTCTGGGCTCCGTCCTGAAAGGTGCGCAGAAGTCCGCTGTTCTTTGCCGCCCGGAAACGCACCACAGAAATACCGCTCAGAGACCGGGAAAGCATATATGTACACGCGATCACAGGCAGAAGTTTCATCGTAACTTCACTCCAGAACGCCACATCTGCCAGGAAATAAACACACAGCCCGATCACAGCGAAAGCTCCTGTATTCGGGTCCTTCAGGATCTCCAGCTTCTTCTCCCTGTCCCCGTAGGAACTGAGGGCGTCCACCGTATCTGCAAACCCGTCCAGATGGATCCCGCCGGATACAAGCACCGGGATCAGTGCCATGGCGATTGCAAAAAACAGGTTTCCACAGGAAGTATGTTCCATAAGAAGATATCCGATAAGAAGCTGCAGCCCTCCTGTGACCGCTCCCACCACAGGAAAAAAACACATCGCATACTTCATATTTTTCTCGTTCCATTCCACCATGGGGACCGGGATCTTGGAATACATGGATATGGCGATTGCCAGTGATCGTAACAGGTACATTTATCCCACACTCCTACTCATACTCTTCATACTGTTCCACTTTGATCTCCTCAAAGGTACTCATCTTCAGATAGACCGCCAGTCCCATGTCCAGAAGAGGCATGGCGGCTACTGCTCCGCTCCCTTCCCCGAGAGACATATTACAGTCGATAAATTCAGACAGCCCCAGTGCATCCAGTACCATTCCTCCTGCCGTCTCCCCTGACCTGTGAGACGCCAGCATATAATCCCTGCACTCCGGTACCATCTTTACCGCACACAGAGCCGCGGCTGATGAGATGAACCCGTCGATCATGACCGGGATGTGGCAGAAAGCCCCGCCCAGAAATACTCCGGCAAGTCCGGCAATATCAAGACCTCCCACTTTCGCCAGGACATCCAGCGCGTCCTTTCGGTCAGGCTCATTGAGACGAATGGCTTCCCGGATCACCTGCACCTTTCGCCTGAGCCCTTCTGAGCTTAAACCTGCCCCGCGCCCGGTGACCGCCTCCACGTCCTTTTCCAGGAGAACAGAGACCACAGCGCTGCTGGTCGTGGTATTGCCGATCCCCATCTCTCCTGTAGCCAGGATATCGTATCCCTTTTCCGCCAGTTCTCTGACGATCCGGATTCCGTTTAAGACTGCCTGCGCGGCCTGCTCCCTTGTCATGGCCGGACCTTTCATCATATCCTTTGTCCCGTATGCCACCTTGTATTTCTCTCTGGTGACCGCCGGCACATCTGTGACCATCCCGATATCCACCGGAAACAGATCCACGCCGGCGATCTCCGCCATAAGGCAGACGCTGGTTTCCTTCTTCGTGAAGTTTTCCGCTACAATGGCTGTGACTTCCTGCCCGGTCTGGGTAACTCCTTCCGCCACTACGCCGTTGTCGGCACACATGATTACAAGTCCTTTCCGGTCAAGACTGTAAACAGGCTTTCCCTTTATCCCCGCGATCCGTATCACCGCATCTTCCAGTTTTCCCAGGCTGAACAGAGGCTTTCCGACCGTTTTCCACCTCTGCTTTGCCTTTTCCATGCTCTCCGCGTCTGCCGGCACGATCTGTTTTAACTCTTCTCTCAGTTTTTCTTCTGCTGTCATCTCATTCACCCATCTTATCCTCACATTCTTTTCGATTTCTGTCCTGCCTTTTCTCCTGATCGGAATCCATTCCTGTCTCAGTCTTTTCTCTCCAGTTCCCGCATCTTCTCACAAAACGCTCTGCAAATCCTCTCATGGACGGCAGATACAGATGAGGATATCCCGCGAACAGATTTCCCTCCATATGGATGCAGTTCCATTTTCTGCATCCGTCCGGCTTCACGGCAACACAGTCCTCTCCACTGTCCGTACTGTCCCAGTAATGGAACTCATGTCCCCGGACCGTCTCCCCCGAGAGAAGATATCCTTCCGAAAGACGATTTCCCTCCGGACAAGAGTCCCCTTCCTCCCGGCTCCTGATCTGCACATATCCGAACCGGACCAGTTTTCCTGTGGGATATGTCCTCCCATGTATCCTTCCCACGAGGGAATAAACATTCCCATCCCGGTTCTCCATCTCTTCATGAAGATACATGAATCCCCCGCACTCGGCAAGGCAGGGCATCCCCGCTTCCAGCGCAGACCTCACAGAAGACAGCATTCCTTCATTCTCCGCAAGTTCTTTCCCGTGAAGTTCCGGATATCCTCCGCCCAGGATCAATCCGTCCAGGTCCTCCGGCAGGGCACTGTCACGAAGCGGACTGAAGGGAACGAGAGTGCATCCAAGATCTTCCAGAAGAGTCAGATTGTCCTTGTAATAAAAGCAGAACGCCTCATCTCTGGCAATGCCAAGGCGGATTTTTCTCCTGACCGGAACGTGATCTCCATCCTGTTCTCTGACCTGCTCCGATCCTGACCCCGATCCTGCTCCGATCCCGGAGTCCCGTGCCGCTCTCCCTGCGATCTCTCTCACCAGATCCAGGTCCACCGTCCGGGAAAAGAGATTTCCTGCCTCCTGCATCCGTGCTTTCAGCCCCTCCATCTCCTGGGGCGTCACAAGTCCCAGATGACGGCTCTCCATCCGGAAACAGGGATCCTCCGGCAGATAGCCCACCACCGGGATACCGAGTCCCATTTTCCGGAGTTCCTCCTCCAGCATCTTCTTCAGCCGGGGATACAGCATATCCGATACCCGGTTCAGAAGGATCCCGCAGACATTGCTGTCCTCCCGGAACTCCGCGATTCCCTTCACCACTGCCGCCAGAGAAAGGGACGCGCCCCGGCAGGGAAGCACCAGAAGGACGGGAAGCCCGAGCGTCCTTGCCACATCGTAGGAGCTGGCTCTCTCCGAATCCAGCGCCATACCGTCGTAATATCCCATCACGCCCTCTGTGACAGTGATATCTGCGCCCTCTGTATGTCTTTCATATTCCCGGATCAGTTCCTCTTTTCCGGAAAAGAACAGATCCAGGTTCTTCGAATCAATCCCAAGCACTTCTCTGTGGAACATGGGGTCAATGTAATCCGGACCGCACTTGCACGCCCGCACCTTCAATCCCCGGTCCCGCAGCGCCGCCATCAGCGCACATGCCGCCGCAGTCTTCCCGCCGCCGCTGGCAGGGGCAGTGAGCAGGATCCCTCCTGTCTTCTCCATCAGGCATCACCTCTCTCTGCAGAAATCCCTCCTGCGGAAATGATATAGACCGGATTCTGTCCCGTCATCATATGATATCTCCCCAGTTCCCGGGATCTGGACACGGAAAGCTGAGTGATCTCCGGATGCCTCAGCAGTCCTCCTTCAACCGCCTCCATCACTTCCTTTACTGTCTCAAGGGAAATGGCGTTGATGACAATGCGGACCTGATCATTTTTCTCAATGGCACAGGAAAGGATTTCCTTCAGATTGCCGGAACTTCCCCCGACGAACAGATGGGTTGGGGGTTCCAAAGTCTTCAATGCTTCCGGAGCCACTCCTGGAATGATCCGTATCCCGTCCGTCCGGAATCGTCTCCGGTTCGCCCGAATCAGTTCCAGCGCTTCCGGATTTTTCTCCACTGCATAGACCCGGATCCGGCTCCCGCATCGCGCCGCCTCTACGGATACAGATCCGGTTCCCGCGCCAACATCCCACACTACCGCGTCTTCTGTCAGCCTGAGCCGGGCGATGCTGACCGCCCGGACCTCTTCCTTGGTCATTGGGACCTTTCCCCGGATGAACTCTTTGTCGCTCACATGGGGACCTGTCTGTTCCGACGGATGGGAATTCTCGATCAGCACCGTACAGAGTCCCTCCAGGTCGTCTCCTGTAAGCTCAGAAGGTTTCCCGGAAATGATCTTTTCATCCTCGTAAGAGAGCCTGCTGCCGGCATGGATCGTCACATGATCCATCCCGTATTCCAGCAGCCTCTCCAGCACCTTCTTTCCACTCCCTGCGCTTCCCAGCAGGAGGAACGTTTTCCTGTTACGGTCCACTGTTTGTATAAAGTCCTCATCTTTGCCGTGAAGACTCACAAGAGCAGCGTCCTCCCAGGAAGTCTCCAGTCTGGCGGCAAGGTACACTACAGAAGAAATACCGGGAATCATCTTCACTTTACATCCCTTCATCCGTTCCCGGATTTCTGAAGCAAGCTTCTTTGCCCCGCTGTAAAAACCGGTATCGCCGGAAAGGAGCACTCCGATCCGTCCGTACTCCGGGTGTGTCTCCACATAGGAAACGATCTCTTTCGGACGATATTCCGCCAGCATCGGCTTACTCTTTCTCTCTTCGCTTCCAACAGATTCCAGCATGCGCTGTGCCCCGATCAGACAGTCGCAGGAGCGGATACATCTCTCTGCCTGCACGGTCATTCCATCTTCTGTTCCCATTCCGATCCCCACAAGGAAGATCACACGCTCTTTCTCACACATCTTTATATCCTCTCGGCGTCACCATCCTGCCGTTTAATTCCATCGTCTTCGAATTGCCGATAAAGACCGTTGTAAACATGTCGGTCTGTGTCGTCTTCAGCCGCTCGAGAGTGAGGATCTCATATGCCTCACCCTCCCGCCCGATATTTTTTACGATACCACAGACCGTCTCCGGCGCACGGTGCCTCAAAATGATCCCACATGCTTTCTCCAGATAGTCCGCACGCTTTCTGCTGGAAGGATTATAAAGACAGATGACAAAATCAGCTTCCGCCGCAGCGTTCAGACGCTTCTCGATCAGTTCCCAGGGGGTCAGCAGATCGCTCAGACTGATGACTGCGAAATCATGCATCAGCGGCGCCCCCAAAACAGCAGCTCCGCCGGACGCGGCTGTGATTCCCGGCACCACTTCGATCCCGATCTCAGGAAAGTCCTTCCCGATCTCACAGATCAGGCCCGCCATGCCGTAGATCCCGGCATCCCCGCTGCACACCATTGCCACATCCTGACCTTTCTCTGCCTCCTCAAAAGCCATACGGCACCGGTCCGCCTCTTTGCGCATGGGCGTGCTCAGGAACACCTTATCCGGAAACTGATCCCGGATAAGGTCGATATACACCGTATATCCAATGATAACCGGACAGTGTTCCAGCACCTTTCTGGCTTTTATCGTCATCTGGTCTGCGGCGCCCGGCCCCAGCCCCGTCACATAGATCGTGCTCATTTTATCTGCTCCTTTTTTCTTTTCTTCTGCCACGGCGTTTCCGCCTCATCTCGATTGAAGGTTTCTTCTATCTGAAAGTTTTCTCTCCTCTGCGTGCGCAGAAAGTTCTCTCTTTCCCGGGTCTGCGGACGCTTTACGGAACTCTGTGGTAAATAACGGGTCATACAGCTTTGATCTCTCATACTCGCCATCCAATACTCTTCCCACCACGATCAGTGCGGTCTTTGTCACATTCTCCGCCTCCGCAGTCTCCGCCAGATCAGCCACAGTGCACCGCAGCACCTTCTCCTCCGGCCAGGTTGCCTTGTATACAATGGCCGCAGGCGTATCTGCAGGGTATCCTCCACGGATCAGCTCCTCAGAAAGCTGCCGGAGCATCCCGGTACTCAGGAAGATGACCATGGTAGACTGATGGGCGGCAAAACTCCGGATCGACTCCTTCTCCGGCACAGGCGTCCTGCCTGCCATCCTTGTGATCACCACAGACTGGGAGATTCCCGGAAGGGTGTACTCTGCCTCCAGCGCAGCGGCGGCGCCGCAGAAAGAGCTTACGCCCGGGCACACCTCATAGGAAATGCCGCACCGGTCCAGTTCATCCATCTGCTCCCGGATCGCTCCGTAAAGACACGGATCCCCCGTGTGGAGACGGACAATCTCTTTTTTCTCTTTCTCCCCCCGCTCCATCACTTCCATTACCTCTTCCAGAGTCATCTTTGCACTGTTATAGATCTCGCATTCATCCCTGCACAGCGACAAAAGACCGGGATTTACAAGAGATCCCGCATAGATCACGATATCCGCGGACTGTAACAGCCGCTGTCCTCTCACAGTGATCAGATCCTCGGCGCCCGGTCCGGCTCCCACAAATGTAATCATATCTTCTCTCCTCCCGATCTTCTTTCTTTTACAATGAGCAGGGAGTAATATCCCGCCCGCTCCGGTATCTCTTCCGCGGAAAGATAAACTTTCTCATTTTCCATACCGCAGTTTTCCACCATCTCCGCATCCATTCCTTTTTCCATCAGGATCTGCTTCACATCCGACATCTTCCGGCCTGCTTTCATCAGCACCTTCGTCCCCGGAAGTTCCAGTCCTTTTTCAATCTGATAGGACGCCGGAAGGATATGAAGTTCCTGCCGGTTCTCCGCAAGGGATATGTCCATCCGTGCTGCAGCCGCACAGAAAGAAGGGATTCCGGGCACAAGTTCCGTAGGATACCCCTTCCTCTTCAGCCTTTTATGCACATACATACAGGTTGAATAGACGGTTGGATCACCCAGCGTGAGAAAGACGACATCCCGCCCCTGTTCCAGTATCTCGCCAACTGCTTCCGCATCCCTGTCATGAATGTTCTTTAGTTTGTCCTTCTCCTTGATCATCGGCATGGGCAGAAAGATCCTGTCCTTCTTTTCCACCTCCGGCACAGCGCCCCGGGCAATGCCAAACGCCACGCACCGCTCAAGATATTCTGCATACTGACTCTCAGTTTCAGCATTCTCATAGACAGGCGCCTCCAGACTGTTGTCCGATACCGGAACGGCGATCACGCTGCACTCCCGGATCACACGGACCGCCTTTAATGTCATCAGTTCCGGGTCGCCCGGTCCCACTCCCACTCCTGTAAATGTTCCACTCATTTCTGGTCTGTTCCTCCTGTCTTTTTCTCCTGATCTCCCTGGCCGTCTGCGCAGGCTGCTTTTTCCTAGTCATCTGCGCGCTTCACTCTTTCCTGTTTCTCTGCAGATTCCTCTTTTTCCCTGGAGATCCGCTGCAGAAGTTCTTCTGCTTCCTTCGTCCTCCCAAGGATCCCTTCCTCCAGAGAAAACAGGATTGCTCCGATCACGAGTTCCTCTCCGGCTCTATGACGAAGATAAAACTCGATCCGGTCCATCACAGTCTCTATCACCTGCTTCAGGACTCCCTTTTCCTTTAAGATCCCGACTGCTTCTTCGGTATTGATGCACTGCATCAGCCTTCGCACCGTCTCCCGGTCCGCTCCTGCCATAGCCGCATGGGAAGCAAATACTTCCATCCTGCAGTCCGCCTGCCGGGAATGGGTATTCATGACTCCCGCCGCCAGTTTGATAAATTTCCCCACGTGGCCGATCAGAAGGATCCCTTTCATCCCCAGGAGCCTGGCATCATCAATGGTCTCTCCCACATAGTTGCTGCATTTGACCGCAAGAAAAGGATCCGCCTTCAGCGTCTCCCTTAAAAAGTCTGTTCCATAATTGCCCGGGACAACATAGCAGTATCGATGACCGTTCTCCCGCAGCATCTTCATCTCAAGCCAGATCGTATCCGTCAGCGCTTTCTCACTCATGGGCTCCACGATCCCGCTGGTCCCAAGGACAGACAGTCCGCCCTCAATCCCCAGTCTGGGGTTGAAAGTTTTTTTCGCCGTCTCTTCTCCCTGGGGAATAGAAATTGTCACCCGGAGCAGATCACCGCAGCCGTATTTCCTGCGGATTTCATTCACCGCTTCCCCGATCATCCTGCGGGGCACTCTGTTGATCGCCTCCTGACCGACATGCTGCTCCAGGCCGGGTTTTGTCACTCTGCCGACTCCTTCACCGCCATCGATAAGAATACCTTCCTCATCAAAACAGGATTCTGTATCATTACTCTCCCGCTTATCAGGCTCCGCCGCAATCTCCACCCGCGCAAAAACGAGGAGCCCGTCTGTCACATCCGGGTCATCCCCGCTGAATTTGCGCACTGCGCACTCTGCGTATTCTGCTGTTCTTGTAATGCATTCCACATCCAGATAAAGTTCGATTCCCTTCGGGGTCATCAGACGGACATGATCGGTCTGCTCCCCGGAGAGCAGCATCTGCGCGGCAGCTTTCGCTGCTGCCGCCGCACAGCTCCCGGTCGTATATCCCAGCCTCAGACCGGACCGGGTCCGTCCGATATCGGGTTTCATTCTGAAAGTTCCTCCAGCATCTGAGCCGGATTCTCCGCTGCCTTCACTTTTCCGAAGGCTTTCACGATCACACCTTCCTCATCAATAAGATAAGTCGTCCGCACTACTCCCATTGTCTTCTTTCCGTACATGTTCTTTTCTTTCCAGACGTCATACGCCTGGATACAGGTCAGTTCCGTATCGGAAAGCAGCGTGAAAGGAAGGTTGTACTTCTCCTCGAATTTTTTATGAGAAGCAACGCTGTCCTTGCTCACTCCGAGGACCACCGCCCCTTTCTCCGTAAACTGAGGATACAGTTCTCCAAACCCGCATGCCTGTTTTGTGCACCCCGGTGTGTTATCCCTGGGGTAAAAATAAAGGATCACTTTTTTTCCTCTGTATTCTTCCAGTGTATGCATCTCTCCGTTCTGATCCGGCAGTTCAAATGCCGGAGCTTTTGTCCCAACTTCTAACATCTGTTTTCCTCCTTTTTCAGTTGATCACAAGATCATAGTTGTACTTTTTATAATTTTCAAAGTTGTTGGAGGATATCTCCATATCGCTCCAGAATCCCTTTCTGCATTCTCAGAAATTCAGGGATATATTTCTGCAGAATGATATTTACAAGCCTCTTTGCCGCCTCTCCGTCATAGATATGAGTCATATCGTTTCTGGACTTCAGCATCTCAATCCAGACATCTTCATTAATAAAATCGTACACAGAGTACGCTGCCTTCAGTATCTCTCTGGGCGATCCCGATCTTGCTTCACGACTCCCTTCATAGCGGAGCAATTCTTTCAGAACTTTCCAGCTAAGTTCAAATTGAATAAAAAACTTATCAATGATTCCGCTTATGATAAATTCATTATCAATATCCTCTTCTCCGGCTCTTTTCAGGATTTCAAGATTTGAGTTGAAATTATCAAATTTTTTCATAGATTATTCTCCCTTCCTTTTCAATATTCTCTCTCAGTTCCCGCTGTATACTGCGGTTCAGATCTACGAAATCAAACATGAGAAGAGTCGAAGTCTCCTCATCCACATCCAGAGAAAAATTGATAAAATCTCCTCCCTTTACAGCCAGATCAATATCACTTGTCCTGTGAAAATCCCCTCTGGCACGCGATCCAAACAGGATCACCTTTTCAACCTTATATTTCTCAGCTATTTCACAGATTTCCTGAATAACCTCATCTCTGATCCCCGTCTCGCTCACGGCCTGCTGCCTCCTTTAAGAACTCTGAATTGATTATATCCTGCCTTCAGATTTTGTGCAACCTGACATATTGTCTTTTTCGCGCCTTTCATGTAAAATTAACAGATAACAGATGGGATTTTCTTTCCCATTCGCTGTTCTTGCAACAGCTTCTTATTTTCAAATTTATTCCGGCGGTCTCCGCCAAAACTTTCCTTTTGTATGAGCTCACGGAAGGTTGCAGTTGTTCATTTTTTTACTTATAATGGAGGTGTGATTTATTGAATGAAAAATTAAATAGCAGTCAGAAATATCCGACAGTAAACCGAAAATATAAGGATCGGCTTTTCCGTCTGGTGTTCAGTAAAAAGGAAGATCTTCTTTCCTTGTATAACGCTGTTAACGGAACCAGCTATACCGATCCCTCTGATCTGGAAGTGACCACTTTAGAAAACGCATTATATCTTTCCATGAAAAATGATCTCGGTTTTCTTGTCAGTGTGGTACTCAATCTTTATGAACATCAAAGTACGTATAATCCTAACATGCCAATGAGGGCATTACTGTATTTTCCAAAAATGTATGAAAAATACATTGCAGAACATGAGATTAATATTTATAGCAGCAGTCCCAAAAAGTTTCCTTTTCCCCAGCATATCGTGTTCTATAACGGCACGAAGGATGAGCCGGATCGAACGCTTCTGAAATTATCCGACCTGTTCGAAAAGCCTCCCTCTGAAATGGAACCATGTCTGGAATGTACATCGACTATGTTAAACATCAATTACGGACATAACCGCGAACTAATGGAAAAATGCAAACGCCTGAAAGATTATGCTGTCTTTGTGGATACCGTCCGGAGGAAACTTGACTCAGGAGATATTTTGGAACATGCTGTTTCACAGGCTGTGGATGAGTGTATCTCCAATAACGTTCTTACCGATATTCTGACTGCTCAGAAAGCAGAGGTGATTCAAGTGGTTCTGGAAACATTTGATCAGGAAAAATATGAAAAGGCAATGAAGCAGGAGGGATACGAAGCCGGCTATAACAACGGTTTTGAAGAAGGTCTCCGCCAACTTATCTCAACTCTTATAGATGTCCAAAAGAAATATAACATTCCGGAAAAAGAGATCATTGATGAGATCATGGAAAAATTTAATCTCTCGGAAGATGAGGTCAGGGAAAGACTTAAAGTTTTCCGCTAAATTGGATAGGGAGACTGCCCGCTTATGAGCAGTCTCCCTCTGCTATTTTTTCCTGACAGGATGGCGGATCACAGTCTTCAGGTTTTCGGGCTTACACCTTCGCACATCACTCAGATAAATTTCATGATGAAATCTGCAGTCCGAAAAGTCTGTCTCATATCCCTGTTCTTCGATATATTCCTCCATCCTGCGCACAGTATCCGGTTCTGCATCATACGGACCGATATGCATACACTGCACACACAGTCCCTCTTCATAAGTAAGGAATTCAACCTTGGAAAAATCCATTTCCTTTTTCGCTGTTGCTTCCCTGCGGGCCCACTCAAATTCATCTTCTGTCACAAATTCCGGCAGACGGATCAAGGAGATCCACTGAAAGTCCTCTTTACGGGAGTAATCCACTCCCTGCGTTCCTTCCTGCCACCAGAATCCTTCCAGCGGCGGTACCACATATTCAAAATACCCCTCTATTCTATGATCCCCCATCTTACTCATTTTGATCGTATATGCCATGCCGTAAAGCAGGCCGATCGCGTTCTTATAATCTCCGCCTTCTTCATTCGGATTTCCCTGTCCCCGGACTGCCAGGAAATTCATCGCAGGGATCTCTATGATCTGCGGCTTCTTTGGCGGAAGGTAAAATTCTTTATACTCTTTCTTGTAGTCAAATGCTGCCATTTACATGCCTCCTCTATCTTGGCTTTTTATCTGCGCATGTTTCATCATCTCAAGTCCACATTCAAATGCGAGCGCCATATATTTCTCCGCTTCATTTAATCCGTACTGTGCAAGATCGCGAATCTCCCAAGTATCGGAGCTTAAGTTATCCGCACCGTACAGGAACTGAATAAAAGGAATTTTCCGATATCTTGCCACAGCAATCATAGAAGCGCATTCCATCTCTACCGCCAGGCAGCCTGCTTCTCTTCGCTCTTTGATTGCCGTAAGGGTTTCTCTGTAGATTCCGTCTGAAGTCCATGTTTTTCCTTCAACATATGGATAGCCACATCTTTCCAGAACATTTTTTAAGATTCTGACCTGTTCAGGATCTGTCTCAATTTCTTCAGAAGGTACGGCATAGTGGTAACTTGTCCCCTCATCACGCACAGCAGCTACAGGAACGATAATACGCTTTCTTACTTTTTCATCATCCAGCACGCCACAGGAGCCAAACAGCACAAACTGTTCTGCACCCATTGCAATGATCTCTTCAAATCCCGATACGCAGGCTGGTGCACCGACTCTGGACTGATAAAATGCAATATCATGACCTCCATACCGGATTTTATAAACAGGAGTGCTGCCATTGGCAGTATAAAGTTCCGCGATCTTCTCGGTTTCTCTCAAGGACGCAAATTTCTGAATAATATTCTCAGAAAATGTAGAGACACAGACTGCCGGAAAGTCTTTCACCTTTTCCGTGGTATCACAGGGGGTGAAGAGAGCAGACTCTGATACCCTGGTCCTGTTGAACACTGTACTCATCCTATATCTCCTCCTTCTATTTCCCGCCTGCTGCCGGCGACCTCACTTCGATCAGGTTTCCGTCCGGATCATAAAACCGGACCATTTTCTGTCCCCAGGACAATTCTGTCAGACGATCCACATATTGGATTTCGTCCTCATATCCTTCCAGCCTCTTCGCGAATGCTTCCATATTCGATTCTTCAAAATACAGTTCGGATGCGTTATTCTGCGAAATTATCCCGCGACCCAGCGATTTCTGCCAGACGTCCGCATCCTGAAGTACAAGTCCTTCTGTCAGGATAACGTTTCCCTCCTGCTCCAGGACCGGATTCAGTCCGAACATTTCTTTATAGAATGTTTTCGCTCTCTCAATATCATTTACTGCGATCAGGATATTTTTCAGCTTCATTTCCTCAACCTCCCTCTTCATTTCTATAATTCATCCCGCGTTATTTATACTGCACTTTCTATATTTTCGGTCATAGTCACAAAATATCCGCTGTCTTTATAATTTCCTCTGCAGTCTTCTCTGCCGTTTTTTCTGAAACGTCGATCTTCACAGTATCCAGTTTATGATACAGGGGAAGATAGTTCACGCTCCGGCCGATCACATCCACTTTTCTCACCTCATCTTCGATATCTTTCGCAAGCCGCTCCCGAAGGGCTTTTTCCGTACAGACCAGAGATATCTTTACAATTCTGCATTTTTCTGTATCCACCCGGGATATGATCTCATTCACGATTTTCTGCTGATGCATGACCCAGCAGAACACAATATTCTGATACGCGGTGCAATGAAGGAAATTATTCAGAAGCGTACAGATATTCTCCATGACCATCCTCTTTGTCTCCTCCGTAACCTGAAAGGGATCCATGTCCCAGCACCAGTCACCGTCCAGGAATACACATTTCGAAAGACTTCTCTTCAGAATTTGTCCTACAGTTGTCTTTCCCACACCCATAGGACCTCCGATCAGATACAGTTTCTTGTCATAGCGACTCCCATACTCTTTCTTTGCTTCATCTGTATACTTCCGGACAAACGCTCCCTTTGCCTCCGTGTAACCGTCTCTGTCATGTTCGTATCTTTTCCATAACGACAGCTTCAACTGTTCATATTTCTCTGCAATATCCGTATGATCATTCAGATAATCCCGGAAATACATTTCGTCATGGTCGCCGGAATACCTCAGATGCAGATGGAATACTTTCTCGGCAAATCCCTGCTCCGTATATCCTTTATTAAATGACATCCGGTTTTCGCTCTGACTCATACAGATCCATCCGTTTTCACAGAGAATGTCACGAACCTCCCCCATATCTGTTCCCGGCGTCACCTCAATCAGAATGTCCACGATCGGTTTTGACTTGATCTTCCCGATGGCGGTGCTCCCCACATGGCTGATCCGCTCCACAGTTCCGGAGGAAAGGATATGTTCCAGGTTCGCTTTTTCTTCCCCGTACCATGTCTCCCATTCTTCTTTATGATCCGTCAAAATAACAGGAAATAACTGCCACAGTTCTTCCAGGCTCATCTCATCTAAACTCTTACGCATACAGTTCTCCACATTTTTTAAGCAGACTGACTCTTTTTTATGATTGTATACATGGGTTTATCATATGTCAATGTTTAATATCCGGTTGACAGCTCATCATTTTAGTGATATTTTAAGTGTACTATTTATATTAGTACACTTAAAACACTCATAACAGAGAAGAGGGATGATATGATCACCATCGATTACCAGAGCAAGCTCCCCCTGTACGAACAGATCGCGGGGAGGTTCCAGGCCCTGATCCTGCGCGGGGTCCTTCCGCCGGACCGGCAGATGCCGTCCGTGCGCTCCCTTGCCGTGGAGCTGTCCATCAATCCCAACACCATTCAGAAAGCATATTCCCTTCTGGAACATCAGGGGTATATCTATTCTGTCAAGGGCAAAGGGAATTATGTGTCAGACGTCACCGCGTTGGCAGAGCAGAAAAGAAAACTCATTCTGAAGGAAACAGAGCGTCTCCTCTCCAGCGGAAAGGAAATGGGGATCGCGCGCTCGGAATACACCGCAGTCCTCGACAGGCTGTACGGGAAGGAGGATCCAGATGATCGAACTGAAAAACCTTGACAAAACATTCCGGGACATCCACGCCGTGGACCATATATCCGGCTCCATCCGGGAAGGCATGGTGTTCGGCCTGATCGGTTCAAACGGTGCGGGCAAAAGCACTCTCCTGCGCATGATCTCAGGCATTATCCGGCCTGACAGCGGAGAGGTCCTGGTGGACGGCAAACCGGTATACGAAAATCCTGAAATAAAATCACAGATCTGTTTTTTGTCGGATTCACCTTACTATTTTCCAAATGCGGACATCCGGCAGATGCGGGACTACTACGCAATGATCTACCCGTCTTTTAACCGGAAAATGTTTGATTCTCTGACAGAAAAATTCAAGCTGGAGCCCAAACGCAGGATCAGTTCCTTTTCCAAAGGAATGAAAAAACAGGTGTCGATCCTTCTAGGCATCTGTTCCGGCACCAGATACCTGCTCTGCGACGAGACCTTTGACGGACTGGACCCGGTGATCCGCCAGGCAGTGAAAAGTCTGTTTGCCTCGGAGATCATGAACCGGGATTTCACTCCGGTGATCTCCTCCCACAACCTGCGGGAGCTTGAGGACATCTGCGACAGCATCGGGCTCCTTCACCAGGGAAAACTTCTGCTCACACAGGATCTGGATCAGATCAGGTGCAGCATCTGCAAACTCCAGTGCGTCATCCCCGACTCCCACAGGGAGCAGGAACTGATCCGCCGCCTGCGGATCCTCCGGATGGAGCGCACCGGCTCCCTTCTGACCCTGACCGTGCGGGGAGACCGCACAGAAGTTCTGAAACTGGCTCAGGCACAGAGTCCTCTTTTTGCGGAGGTCCTTCCCCTTACCCTGGAAGAAATATTTATCAGTGAAACGGAGGTGGCAGGCTATGACATTAAAGATTTCCTGCATTAAACTGATCCGGGAGGATATCCGGCACAGAGGATGGGCGGCTGCGCTTTCCTGCATCGCGCTTTTTCTTCTGATGCCCGTATATGCCCTCCTTTATATGAGTACATTTTCCGATATTACACCTGAATCCTTTAACTATCAGTATCTGACGGACTTCTTTCCCGGACTGCTCAACGGAGGGAGTATACAGATTCTCGCTGTGGGGATCGCGGTACTTGCCATTCTCTTCGCACTTACCGGATTCGGATATATCCATTCCAGAGAGAAGCTGGATCTTTACCACTCTCTTCCCATAACCCGTTCACGCTGGTTTATATCCGAATATCTGTCCGGGCTGCTTCTGTTTCTTGTTCCCTATCTGATCTGCTCCGGACTGACTCTTGCTGCCGGGGCTTCCAGGGGGATCATGTCGCCGGAGCTCGCCCTGCGGTGCGCCGAGGCAGTTGTTGGAGGGATCCTTGCCTACCTCGTTATTTACAGTGGCTGCCTCCTTGCCGTCATGCTGACCGGAAGGACTGTTATAGGGCTTCTTGCTTCCGTTGTCATCATCGTGCTTCCGTTCATAATGCTGACATTATTTTCCGCTCTTCAGTCCGCCTTTTTCAAGAGCTACTACACGGCAGGTGTTCCGCTGGCCCAGAAACTTGCAGACTACCTTTCTCCGCTTGGGACTTTTTCTGAGCTGATCACTCAGAGCAGCGCCGGACACCTGACTTTTTCACTCCTGGCATCCGCAGTCGTCATGGCTTCGCTGCTGACCGTGATCTCCCTTTTTCTGTATAGGATCTATCCTTCAGAAGCCGCAGGGAGCGCCATCGCATTTCCGGTCATTGCACCGGTGCTGAAAGTCATCATCTGCATCCCCGCCTCCGTATTCGCCGGTCTTATGCTCAGGACGCTGATGGGGATTACAGACAATAATCTGATCTGTCTGATCAGTCTTCTTGCCTCTGTAGTAGTCTGCGCCTTTATCGAGTTTATCTACACGGCAGATCTGAGGCTCCTACTGAGAAACTGGCGTTCTACTCTTGTTTCCGTTGCCGGTGTACTGGTCATCCTGTGTATCTTCCGGTTCGATCTGACCGGATACGACACTTACCTGCCTGCCGAAGACCGGATCGAGGGCATAAGCTTTTATCCCGACTCCTTTTCCAGTTATTTTTCTTATCCTGACACAAATTTCCCTTCCGAAGCCAATCTGGGATATTATGTGCCGGATGAAGAGAAAGATCTGGTCTATACTCTGGCACAGTCCGGCATCGCCAATCTGGAAAACGGGATCACCGCAGATGATTTTTATAATGGGCAGGAAAGCCAGATTCCTGAGGACAGCCTCCCTGTGATCTTCCGTTATCGTCTTTCCGGCGGGCGCACCGTTTTAAGGCAGTATGCCGTAGAGCGGGAGAAAATATCAGAAACACTGACACAGCTGATGGAAGACAATGAATACAGAAAGGATCTTTTCCCCGTATTCCATATTGACCGCGATACAGTCTCTGCAATTGAACTCAGCGATGTCTATGGACAATGGGAAAAACTGCAGCTGAATAAAGATCAGATAGATGCGCTGCTCGATGCATACGAAAAAGACGTTATGAAAATAAGCGCTGATACACTGATCAATGAGACCCCCATCGGAGAACTCACCGTGGACTTTCCGTCCTCTGAAGGGATCGGGGAGCCCGATGTGATCGATCCGAGGTCAACCTACAGCAGTGCCGGTTATACAATGTCGGTTCCCATGCTGTACCTTTATCCGGAATACGAAAACACACTGCAGCTCCTGGAAGAGTACGGTCATCCGGTTCATACGGAAATCAATCCCGCAGATGTGGCTTCCGTCTCCCTCTCCCTTTCCCGTGAAACCCTTGAGGCCGGAACATATGACGATCTTATCTCATCCCTGTCAGCCTCAGCAGAGAGGACAGATTATGAAGACATTTCTGAGATCACTGTCACCTCAGAAGAAGACATCAGCCTGATGCTGGGAACTGTTCACGGATATTACAGCAGGATACTGGATCTGGGATACAATTATACGAATTATCTGGATATCCAGTACAGAGATGGGAACTTCTACGGATATTCCTTCTGATGTCCCGGGAGAATGGCTGGAGCTTTCTGATTGAAGGAATCCGAAAACAGCGGGAATGGAAGACGTATTCGCAGGAGAGGGGCATGGGCTCCGGTTCCGTTCCGAAAGCTAAGAAAATTCTAAAAACTCTGGGAACTGACTAAAAACAATCTGCAAGGCAACACAACTCGCTTACGCTCAAACAATATTGCCTTGCAGATTAACGTCAGTTTCCAGAGTTTTAACATTTTCTATCACTTTCTCCAAAGTCACCGGAATCCCACGCCCCTCTCCTGCGAAAGGTTTTCCAGCCCACCGTTTTCTGCGCTCCCCCCAAACGGCAGTCACAGCCATACCGGCAGGATCTTCAAAAGCGAATATCCCATCTGAAATTTTTCTCCAACCGGGCCGTTCCCCCGGGAGGCAGCGCGCGTCCCTCCCAGACGGTAAGGAATCACTGAGATCTGCCGGCCGGATGCACCCAGCCGGGAAGGTATGCTGCCTGAGGACCGTTAAAACAATGCCGGCACTTAGGCCGCGTCCTTTGCGGCCTTACGTGTCTGCTGCATTGTTTTCCGAGCGGGAGCGTGTCCGAGGGCAGCAAACCTCCCCGGCGGACGCCCCTCGCCCACAGATCTCAGTAATACCTCACCGTCACTCTCTTCTCCATCTCCTCCGCAGTCCTTACCAACTGCTCCACCAGATTCTGCCTCATGCTCAGATCAAAGTTGAGTTCTGTCTCCTTGTGCGCGTCATTGACTGCCATGCCCACGAAAAGGTTCAGTTCCGTGCACTCTTCGATCAGAAGTTTTGCAAGCCGTGATGCACCGTTATCCGCATCCAGTTCATCGAAAAATTCCGCGTCAAATTCGCCCCGGACATATTTTTTCAGAAGTTTCAGGCATTTTCCAAGGGTCAGCACACCCTCGGTGACCAGATCGATCCCGTCGATCACCGCCGTGGGCGGCACATCCGGTCCGGCAGTGCTGATCTCTGTCACGATCTTTTTTCCCAGAACCCTTGCCGCGATATTAGCGCTGGTTCCCCCGGAGATAACTTTTTTCCCCTCAGCATGCATGAAATCATATATGATCCTCTCGTCATCCGCTTTCTTTGCGGGAGGTCCGGTGAAGATGCTGACCACCCGGCGCTCGATCACTCTCGCCACCGCCACGGTGGTATCATCCCCGGGCTTCTCCTCATACAGCTCATCGCACGCCTGGCAGAGCATCACCGCAAGGCGGGATGCCGACAAGGTTTTCTTCGTACATTTCAGTGTATACTCGGACATCGCCTCCCAGGTCCAGCCCTGAAGATTCAGGATGGAACCTGCTCCTGCATAGATCACCCCGTCGCTCATCAGAGTAAAACAGTCGTTCTTTTTCACCTGGAACCTGGATTCATGGACTTTTTTCCCCTCGATCTCCCGTACCTCATATGGATATTTCACAATCTTTCCGTCACGGATAAACACACAGGATGGATTGTCAAACTCCGCCAGATACGCCTCGCCGCTGTGAAAGATCTGAATGATACTGAAGGCGGCGTAGGCGACCTTGCGGACCTTGCAGATCGGAAGTGTCTTTGCCACGGTCTCCACGCAGGACTCGATGGATGCGCCTTCCCGGAGCATGGTCCCCAGGATCTTGGACGTCAGAGTGGCAAGGATATTCGCCTTCACCCCGCTCCCCATACCGTCCGCAAGGATCACAATATCCGAATCTTCGGTCCTGAGCACCTCCACCTTATCGCCGCAGAGTTCCTCTCCCTGTTTGTTCAGGCTTTTCCAGGACACATCGATACTGAAACTCATATCCTGCCCTCCTCACTCTTCCTCATTCAGGATGGAATCCCGCAGCTTTGTCAACGTCACCTTTGTCTCCGCCGTGGTCTCCCCGAGAAGCCCGGCGATCTCCTGTGCAACCATCATCTGTTTTTCAATGACCTTCTGTGCCATCTCTACGGTTTCCACTTTCAGATTGTAGTGCTGCTCCTTTATCTTCTCCTCCCGGGTCACATCCTGAAACAGGACAAGTACGGCATCCAGATCCGCGATATAGACAATGGTCTCCTCCGCAACGATCCTTCCCTGATCCAGACGGATCTTCTTGTGGAATACCGGTTCTCTTGTTAGGAGAGCGGTCTCGATATCCTCTGCCTCGATGAACTCGAAAATATATCTCTGCACCGCTTCATCGTGCCCCACGCCAAGCAGTTCCTGCCCCTTTTTATTACAATCCAGGATCCGCATGTCATTTCCAATGATAAAGATCATGTTCGGCGTCATGTCCATGACAACATTGGACATAGACTCTGCCCGGGTCAATGCATAAGGCATGCACATGGTCACTTCCGCCTTTCCCTGGAACACAGCCACGGCCTTCTCCCGGCAGGTAGAGTACCCGCAGGCGCCGCAGTTCAGTTCATCCTCTTTTGAATATTTTCCTGTGGACATCAGGATCCTTCGGATCTGTTCCTCGGTGGGCATCCGGTCATCCAGCCCCCGGTTTCCAAATTTCTTCGCGAGCTCTTCTGTACCCATATCCGGCAGGTCCCGGGCTGCTTTGTAGGAGATCCCGTTCTCGATTTTTACCTTTGTCTTCACATAGGATGTATTCCAGTGTGCGGAAGCGGGGCCTTTCGCACAGCCGCCCTCGCAGACATTTGCCTCGATAAAACAGTGGTCCAGCTCGCCTCTCCTGAGACATTCCAGCATCTCCATACAGTTCTCCAGGCCGTCCACGAACACCTTGTGATATCCGTCCGCTTCTTCCTCTGTGATGACAGACTGGATCACGCCTCCGCTGACCGGGTAGAGCCGGTTGATCCTGGGGTTCGGATTCCCCATAGGTTTCTCCTCACAGGAACGAAGATCGATTCCCTCTCCTTTCAGCCACAGCGCAAGTTCTTCAAATGTCAGTATGGCATCCACCGCTCCCGTCACCCGGTCATCCCCTTCCGCCTCCTGTTTCTTGGCAATGCAGGGGCCCAGAAAGACCACTTTCGCGTCTGATCCGTAAATCTTCTTTATATAGCGTCCATGCGCGATCATGGGGGATACCACCGGAGCCATCAGATTTGCACAGTCGGGATAGTATTTCTCGATCAGATCATTCACGCTGGGGCAGCATGTGGTGATGATATTCGGCATCTTCCCCTCCCGAACCAGTTTCTTATACTCGTTCGTCACCAGAGCTGCGCCCTCCGCCGTCTCCCTGACCTCCGCAAATCCAAGTCTCTGCAACGCGTCAACCACCTGCCCCGGCCTGTCAAACTCCAGTACTCCCGCATAGGACGGTGCGATGGAGATCACGGTTCGGCATCCCCGGCGCAGGTATCCTTTCACCCGGTCCAGGTCACTGGCAAACGTCTTTGCGTTCTGGGGACAGACCTCCAGGCATCTTCCGCAGTTGATGCAGTGATCCACCATGATGCGCGCCTGCTCGTCCCGCACAGAGATCGCCTTCACCGCACAGTGACGGACACATTTGTAACAATGGCGGCATTTTGCGTCCTTAAAGTCTATGACTCTCATTTGCACCTTCCTCCTTATGTCCCGTTCAGTTTTTCTATTAGCACCATTTTACCAGAGCCCTGTGGGAATATCCAGTAAAACCCCGGCACCCTGACCGTCACTGTGAATTTTATTCCTATCTGATGAAACCTTTTGCCCTCCCGGCATTGTCTAATAGATGTAACCGTTAAACAACGGTACAAAGCGTTGCAGCACAGATCCGCCGGAAAGGAGGAGGAAATGCTATAATGGAACTCTCAAAGAGAAAGGAGGGGATCTCTCTGAAATACCTTGTCATCAAAGCCCAGAAAGGGGATGCCTAGGCATTCATCGAACTGATTGAACGGAACAAGCAGAGCATGTACAAAGTGGCCCGGAGTTATTTTCAGAACGAGGAAGATATCGCGGATGCGCTTCAGGATACGATCGAGGCTTGTTACCGGTCCATACCGCATCTGGCAAATCCGAAATACTTCCGGACCTGGCTGATCCGCATCACGATCAATAAATGCATCGATATCATCCGCAAAAACAGACGGGAACATCCGGTCGAGGAATTCCCGGAGCAGGGAGAGATCTGTATGGAACTGAAAAACTGTGAATTCAAGGAACTGATGCGCTCTCTCGACGAAAAATACCGCACGGTCCTTCTTCTCTATTATGGAGAAGGCTTCAAGATCAGCGAGATCGCACAGCTTCTCGACATGGAAGAAAATACGGTAAAGACCCGTCTGACCCGGGGACGAAAAAAATTCCGGGAGATCTGGTCCGCACAGAGCGCGGCGACCTGATACAGTATGTTGCCCGAAACAGATGTTATGATACAAGGCCATGATCCGAAAGGAGGAATCATTTTGAAAAAAGAATTTTCACAGGAAGAAATGGAACAGATCCTGAAAAACGACGCTGTCATCCCTGCATCTGTGGATGAAAAGATAAAAGAAACCTATGACAGACTGGGACTGACCGCAGCCGCCCCGGAAGAGCATGACAAAGGCAGCACTTCTAAGAAAACGCGCCCGGTCCGGATGAAAAAGAAAAAGGTATGGGTCACTATCGCAGCGGCCGCCGCCCTGACTGCAGGACTTGGCATCACCGCATTCGCGGTAAACCAGTTGCTGAAAGTTGACCTGACTGAGAAGGACGGCACGCTCGCCTACAATATCTCAGTAGATCCTGAGACAAAAGAAGCTCATATAGTCACATCGACCCCCACTTACGTTCCGGAAGGATATAAGTACCAGGAAGAGGAACCATATGAGGGGCAGTGGCATAACAATGATACTGACGGAAACATGAGCATCATTACCCTCAACGCAGCCGACCTCTATCTGATGTCACAGACTGACGGCGGCACATCCTCACCGATAGACAAAGGCGACTACATCAAGACAGTAGAGATCGGAGGAATGAATGTAGATCTGTTCTCTTCCGACAGTATCCATACTGATGATGATACAATACGTCAGGATGTCATTCTCACCAACGAAGAGTACGGCTATATGATCCAGGTCTTTCTGAACGGCACTGATCTCGCTGACGATGAGGCACTGAAAGTTGCAGAAGGGCTCGATATCCAGGTGTCAGATGAAACGGTCCCCTATGCCACCGATGAAGAGATTGCGAAGATCAAAGACGAGCAGACGGCAGATTTTGACTCGGCCTATGACAGTTCTCTCTTCTACAATGTAGGTGATGTGATCACAGATCCGCAGGATAAAGACAATAAGACAGAATTCAAAGTAACTGACGTCAAACTTGCCGATTCCCTTCCTCTGGACCAGTTCCCGAAGGAGAATTATGTACCGGATTATGACGGCACCGTTGCCCCGCCCCTGAACGAGGACGGCACACTGAAGTCTCATGAACGGTATTCGCCCGCCAGCGGCAACCTCAGCAAGGATAATCTGGAGACCGCCGACTCAAAATTCATCGTCGCGACGGTAGAGATCACAAATACCGGAGATTCTTCCACCGAGGAATATATCACCCCCATGCTTGAGTATCTCCGCAAAGATGAGGATGGAAACTATACAAGATTCGACATACAGTCCGCAACCGCTGCATATCAGGCTCTGAGCGTGGACGGCGAGCCCCTCTATCAGAGCGTCCAGCAGTACACGGATAACCAGAAGAAACATATACGGTTTGCCGAGATTGGCGCCGGAGAGACTCTGGAATGCACCTTTGCATGGGTGGTAGATGACGACTGCACCGACAATGCATACCTGTCCTTCTTCGATATGTACGGAGGAATGACCAACTCCTATCCAAGGGTGAAAGTGACGGAGTAGATTTAAATCCGCAAGTGAAGCAAAGCATCCGCCGGAGGGACAAATTGCCTGCGGACACGTTCGCACTAGGAAAACAACGCAGCGGTACTTAGAGCGCGTCTTTTGCGCTCTTATGTACCGCTGCGCCGTTCTCCAAGCAGAAGCGGGTCTGAAGGCAATACACCTCCCCGGCGGACGCCGCCTGCTCCCTCCCGCCAATTCCAAATCAGTTGATCGTCCTCTTCACATACGTGGTATGCAGGATCTGATGCGCCCGCTCGCTGCCCGGCTCTCCCAGATACTCTTCATATACCTTTCTGATCGCCGGGTTCTCATGGGACTTCCGGATCGTCTTTGCCGCATCGTTATCGTACAGCGCTTTCGCCCGGATTGCCTTCACATCTTCAAAATTCCTCACATCCGCATGCACCCGGGGCTGGCCTCCGCCGTTGACGCAGCCGCCCGGACAGCACATGATCTCGATAAAGTGATAATCCGCCTCGCCGGCGCGGACTTTATCCATGATGATCTTCGCGTTGCCAAGGCCTGATGCTACGGCAACTTTCACATCCATCCCCGCCACATTATAAGTTGCTTCCTTGATCCCGTCCGTGCCTCGCACTTCCGTAAATTCCGGTTTCTCCAGTTCTTTTCCCGTCAGTTTTTCCACTGCGGTCCGCAGAGCCGCCTCCATAACTCCTCCGGTTGCTCCGAAGATCACGCCGGCTCCCGTGGACTCTCCCAGCGGATCGTCAAATCCCTCGTCGGGTAGACTGCGGAAATTAATCCCCACCTTGCGGATCAGCCTTGCCAGTTCTCTTGTAGTAATAGAGATATCCACATCCGGCACTCCTGCCGCATACTGATCATCCCGCTGGAGTTCGAACTTCTTCGCTGTGCAGGGCATGACGCTGACGCAGACAATATCCTCCGGCGGGATCCCCATCTTCTCCGCATAGTAGGTCTTGGTGATCGCCCCGAACATCTGCTGGGGAGATTTACAGCTTGAGAGATGGGCAAGCTGATCCGGGTAATAATGTTCACAGTATTTGATCCATCCCGGAGAGCAGGACGTCATCATGGGCAGGACCCCACCATTCTGTACCCGGTCAAGAAATTCATGAGCCTCTTCCATAATGGTCAGGTCCGCGCTGAAATCCGTATCAAACACCTTGTCGAATCCAATCCTCCGGAGCGCCGCGGCCATCTTTCCTTCCACATCGGTGCCCATGGGATATCCGAACTCTTCTCCCAGCGCCACACGGACGGCGGGCGCCGTCTGTACCACCACATGTTTCGACTCATCCGCGATCGCCGCAAGGACGTCGTCCGTATTATCTTTTTCATAGAGCGCTCCCGTGGGACAGGCTGCAATGCACTGACCGCATCCCACACAACTGGTATCTCCCAGCCCCATCTCAAATGCCGAGCCGATGAATGTGGCAAACCCGCGGTTATTCGGCCCGATTACACCCACGGACTGTACCTTTTCGCACACTGCGGAACACCTGCGGCAGAGGATGCACTTATTATTGTCACGGATCATATGTACTGCGCTGGTGTCCGGCTCATAGTGATTTCTCTCCCCGGCGAAATGATCCTCGTCCTCCACGCCCAGTTCCTGACACAGTTCCTGGAGCTCGCAGTGTCCGCTCCTGACACAGGACAGGCATTTCTTGTCATGAGTTGACAGGAGAAGCTCAAGAGTCCTTTTCCTTGCATCCAGGAGCCGCTTTGTATTCGTCCTTACTTCCATGCCTTCCGCCACCGGATAGACACAGGCGGCCACAAGCCCCTTCGCCCCTTTTACCTCTACCACGCACATACGGCACGCGCCGATCTCATTGATCTCTTTCAGCCAGCACAGCGTAGGAATACGGATCCCCGCTCCGTGGGCCGCTTCCAGGATCGTGGAGCCGGCAGGCGCGGTGACGTTCAGACCGTTGATCTTTAAATTCACATTTTCCATACTTCTTACGCCCTCCTATTCTTTGTAGATCGCGCCGAAGCGGCATTTTTCCATACATGCGCCGCACTTCAGACATTTCTCCGGATTGATCATATGGATCTCTCTCACCTTGCCGATGATCGCATCCGCAGGACAGGTCCTTGCGCAGAGCGTACATCCCTTACATTTATCCGGATCGATCCGGTACTGGACAAGATCCTTGCAGACGCCTGCCGGACATTTCTTATCCACAATATGCGCGATATATTCATCCCGGAAATAGCGCAGGGTGGAAAGCACCGGGTTGGGCGCCGTCTGACCCAGAGCGCACAGGGAGTTTTCTTTCAGATGGTAACAGAGTTCCTCCAGTTTATCCAGATCTTCCATAGTCGCCTGCCCTTTTGTGATCTTCTCCAGGATCTCCAGCATCCGCCTGGTCCCGATCCGGCAGGGCGTACATTTACCGCAGGATTCATCCACGGTAAATTCCAGGAAAAACTTGGCGATGTCCACCATGCAGGTGTCCTCATCCATGATGATCAGCCCGCCGGACCCCATCATGGAGCCGATGGCGATCAGATTGTCATAATCAATGGGAACGTCAAAATGCTCTGCAGGGATACATCCTCCGGAGGGGCCTCCGGTCTGTGCCGCCTTGAACTTCTTTCCGCCCGGCACGCCGCCTCCGATCTCCTCCACGATCTCCCGCAGGGTTGTTCCCATGGGGATCTCTACAAGACCGGTGTTGTGGATCTTTCCGCCCAGGGCGAACACCTTGGTTCCCTTTGACTTCTCGGTTCCCATGGAGGCGAACCACTCGGGCCCGTTCACGATGATCTGCGGGATATTTGCATAGGTCTCCACGTTGTTCAGGATCGTCGGCTTCTGGAACAGCCCTTTCAACGCCGGGTAGGGCGGACGGGGCCTGGGCTCTCCCCTGTTTCCCTCGATGGAAGTCATAAGAGCCGTCTCCTCGCCGCAGACGAACGCGCCTGCGCCCAGCCTCAGTTCAATGTCAAAATCAAATCCGGAGTCAAATATATTTTCCCCGAGAAGGCCGTACTCCCTTGCCTGCGCGATCGCGATCTCGAGACGTTTTACCGCGATGGGATATTCGGCGCGGACATAGATATATCCCTGGGAAGCACCGATGGCGTAACCCGCGATAGCCATAGCCTCCAGCACTGCATGGGGATCCCCCTCCAGGATGGAACGGTCCATGAATGCCCCCGGATCTCCCTCGTCTGCGTTGCAGCAGACATATTTCTGATCCGCCTCATTTGCCGCCGCGAACTTCCATTTCAGTCCTGTCGGGAATCCTGCGCCGCCCCTCCCCCTCAGGCCGCTGTCCAGAAGGATCTGGATCACATCCTCCGGCTTTTTTTCCGTCAGGACGATACCAAGAGCCTCATACCCGCCGGTGCCTATGTATTCTTCGATTTCTTCCGGGTTGATGACGCCGCAGTTGCGGAGCGCTACCCTGTGCTGCTTTTTGTAAAAATTCGTCTCATTGAGAGGGATGATCTTCTCTGTCTTTGTGGTCTCATCATAGAGGAGACGGCGGACGACCCTTCCCTTGAGCAGGTGCTCGGACACGATCTCCGGAATGTCATCCTCCTGGACCATGGAATAAAACGTTCCCTCCGGATAGACGATCATAATGGGACCCAGAGCACACAGTCCGAAACATCCTGTCTTCACTACGCCGACTTCCTCAGCCAGGCCATTCGCCGCGATCTCTTTTTCCAGCCGGTCTATGATCCTCTGGCTGCCCGAGGAGGTACATCCGGTACCGCCGCAGACAAGTACATGTGAACGATACATAGCTTTCCCTCCTTTCTATTTCAGTCCGTCCTGAACAGCGCTCAGCGTGTATTTTGTGACCACCTGGCCTCCCAGCAGGTGCATGCGAAGCATCTCCAGTGCTTTCTCGGGCGTCATCTTTACATATGTCACCTTCTCTTTCCCCGGTTCCATTACTTCCACGATGGGTTCATACTGGCACAGTCCGATGCAGCCGGTCTGTGTCACACAGATCTTCTCCGACAGGTTCTGCTCCTGTACCGCGTCAGAAAGAGCAGTAAGGACTGGCCGCGCCCCGCTGGCGATCCCGCAGGTCGCCATTCCCACGACGACCCGGATCTGGTTCTCATTCTCCGCGCGCACGCCTACCTTTCCCTGCATTTTTGCCCTGATGGCACGCAGTTCTTCCAGTGATTTCATATATTACCTCCATTCTTACTATATCTCAGTTCCCCCATCCGTCTCTTCTTTCCCTGTCTCCAGGTATTCCCGGATAAACGCCGATACCTCAGGTTCTCTGAATGAGATCTCCGTTCCGAGTATCTCCCTCATTTCCCCGGTATCCAGCACAAAGCTTTTTTCTCCGTATCTGTATGTATATCTGAAATCGACCGGTTCGTTGAACACGATCAGCGTATGGATGACAGAGCTGATATCTCCCAGCGGCATCCTGTCGATATGGGACAGCCGGAACACCGCCGTTACTTCAGTTCCTTTCCCTATCTCTGAATCGATCTGAAAACTGCCTCCCGCGCTCTCTGCCGCCTGCTTGAAAAAAGGGACCCCAAGCCCCACTTTTCTCGTCGTCCTCGTTGTAAAGAAGGGATCCAGCACTTTTCCTGCCTCCTCCGGCGTCATGCCGCATCCGTCGTCCTTTATACTGACGGTGAGCGTATCTTCTTCCGGCTGCACAGAAACCGTGATCCCGATCAGGGAAGCGTCCGCCCTCACAGAGTTTTCCGCAATATCCAGAATATTCAGAGCGATCTCCGGCATCATCGGCCTACTCGTACTTTGCCAGGATGCCGTCCAGGTCGTCCACGGTCAGGCGCCCGTAGACTTCCTCGTTGATCATCATGACCGGCGCCAGTCCGCAGGCGCCGACACACCGGCACGCATCCAGAGAAAACTTTCCATCCGGCGTGCACTCGCCTCCCACGATCCCCAGCTTTTCCATCAGGGCATTGTAGATATCTCCGGAACCTTTCACATAACATGCCGTACCCAGACAGACAGAGATCCGGTATCTTCCCTTCGGATTCAGCGTGAACTGGGAGTAAAAAGTTGCCACTCCGTAGATCTTTTCCATCGGGATACCGGTCTCATCCGAGATCATCTTCTGCACTTCCCTTGGAAGGTAACCATATATATCCTGAGCCTTCTGCAGGATCGGCATAAGAGCCCCCTTCTCGCCCTTAAGCTCATCGATCGCCTTCTTCAGCGCCTCCTCCTGTTCCTTCGTCCCCGCGAATGGAACAGCCGCTTTCTTATCAGCCATTCTTCAACCTCCGTTTCTGTTCGCTTTCGCTCAGACATGCGCCACGGATTGGCGCTGCATGATTGAACTGTCGTCATTTTGTATATGATATCATACAAGATTACAAACTTCTACTGTTATAATATTAATTTTTTATGTATATTTAACTCGTAACACATGTTTTATCAGACTCTTTCATTGCTTTTTGCACATATGGCTGATATACTGAATATAACTTTTTGTAACAAAAAACAGATTCTGGATTTTCTTTTATCAGGAGGAATTATGACCATCAGAGAAATGCAGGAAGTCCTTGACGCCAGGTTCCTATACGGCGAGGAGATGGCAGATCTGGACGTAGAGTTTGTTTTTTCCGCCGACATGATGAGCGACGTGCTCGCATACGGTTCCAGATGTTCCGTACTCATCACCGGACTTTGCAATCCTCAGGTCGTGCGCACCGCTGAGATGCTGGACATCGTCTGTATCATCTTTGTACGTGGGAAAATGCCGGATGAGAACATGCTTGCGCTTGCGGTGGGCAAAGGGATCGCCATCCTCGCGACCGAGCACTATATGTTCACTGCCTGCGGCATTCTGTATGAGCACGGATTAAGAGGAGGTGCCTAGATGAGCCAGGCTCTGACATTCCGATATGAAATAGACGGAGATGATTTCACCAGGGCAGGTGAGGCCAGCAGTTCGATGAAAAACAAGCTGAAGCAGCTCGGCCTTGACAGCGATGTGATCCGGAAAGTCGCCATCGCAATGTATGAAGGCGAGATCAATATGGTCATCCACGCGGACGGCGGGAAGATCACGGTCACTGTCTCCGACACGGAGATCACCATGGTCCTTTCTGACACCGGTCCGGGCATCCCCGACGTGGAAAAGGCCATGCAGGAGGGGTACTCCACCGCACGGGCAGAGGTTCGCTCTCTGGGCTTCGGAGCCGGCATGGGACTCCCGAATATGAAAAAATATACGGATGAAATGCAGATCGACACCACAGTGGGGAGAGGGACCACGATCACCATGAAGGTATATATCTGACTTTCAAAGAAAGGAGGCGGCGGCATATCCTATGAACACGAATAAATTCATACGTTCGGTCAGGCTGAAGGAGTCTGCCTGCCGGGGTTGCATCAACTGTATCAAGCACTGCCCCACTCAGGCGATCCGGGTACATAATGGAAAGGCTCATATCATAGACAGGTTCTGTATCGACTGCGGCAGATGCATTTCCTACTGTCCTCATCATGCAAAGATCCCGGTCTATGATCCTCTTTCTGTCATCAACAATTTCAAATATACCGTGGCTCTGCCGGCGCCTTCCCTCTACGCCCAGTACAACAATCTGACAAATGCGGACATCGTGCTGAACGCGCTTCTGAAACTCGGATTCGACGACGTCTATGAGGTCAGCGCAGCGGCGGAGCTTGTCTCGGAAGCCACAAGAGAATACATCAAAGCACATGCGGAAGAGGCTCCGTTTATCAGTTCAGCCTGTCCTTCCGTCGTGAGGCTGATCCGGGTGAAATTTCCTTCCCTGGTGTCCCGTCTCCTTCCCATCAAGGCGCCTGTGGAAGTGGCTGCGGAGATCGCGCGTGCCCGTGCCCTGGAGAAGACCGGGCTGAAACTGGAGGAGATCGGGATCATTTTTATCTCTCCCTGCCCCTCAAAGGTTTCCTATGCCAAGGCTCCTCTGGGAATCGAAAAGAGCAGCATCGACAATGTGGTGGCCATCAAGGACGTCTACCCGCTCCTTCTGCCCCATATGAAGCACGATGAGTCTCAGCTCGAGCCCCTCTCCGCTTCCGGACGGATCGGCATCGGCTGGAGCAATGCCGGCGGGGAGGCAGGCGGACTGCTGGTGGATAACTATCTCGCAGCGGACGGGATCGTCAATATCCTCCAGGTACTGGAAGAGCTGGAGGATGAAAAGCTTCACGGTCTGACTTTCGTGGAGCTGAACACCTGCAGCGGAGGATGTGTGGGCGGGACCCTCACTGTTGAAAACGCTTATATCGCCGCGGCAAAAACGAAAAGGCTGGTCCGCTATCAGCCTGTTTCCAAGAATCATCTGGCAGACAACCCGGAACTTACAAACATCTGCTGGGCGGACAACGTAGAGTATGAGCCTGTGTTCCGCCTCGGCAATACATTCAGGGAAAGCCTTCAGATGATGGGGAAAGTAGAAGAACTGACGGCAAGATTCCCCGGACTGGACTGCGGCTCCTGCGGAGCGCCCACCTGCCAGACGCTGGCGGAGGATATTGTGCGGGGTGACGCCACGGAAAACGACTGCATCTATGTGCTCCGCGCAAACATCGCGGACCTGTCCCGGAAGATCGGACATCTGACGGACTCTTCCGGTCCGGGGACCTCCCTCTCAGAAGAGGAGGACAGACTGCTCCACAGATACATTAAAGAACTGACCACTGAACTCGCCTCTTTCGGCGTGCCCGAAACTCCCGGAAAGGAGGAACCTGTGTCATGAGATTAAAGACGATTTTGAAACTGCCCGGATTCCGGGCTCTCGTAAAAGGGGATCCTGACCGTGAGATCTCCAGGATCTTCTGCTGCGACCTTCTGAGCATCGCCATGAGTAAAGCTCCCGCGGACGGCGTCTGGGTGACTGTGATGGGGAACCGGAACACCCTCGCCGTTGCGTCCCTGACAGACACGGCATGTATCGTTCTCGCGGAAGGCATGTCTCTGGATGACGGGACGCTTGAAAAAGCCGGGTCGGAGGGGATCGCCGTCCTCTCCACAGATCTCCCGGTCTTTGACGCGGCATTAAAGATCTACCAGGCAGGTGCTCCATGATCCCCCTTTTCTACGACCTGCATATCCATTCCTGCCTGTCCCCATGCGGGGATGACGATATGACTCCTGCCAACCTGACGGGAATGGCCGCGGTAAAAGGGCTGGACGTGATCGCCCTGACAGACCACAATTCCTGCGCTAACTGCCCTGCTGCCATGTATCACGGAAAAAACTACGGCGTCACCGTGATCCCCGGCATGGAACTGACTACGGCAGAAGAGGTCCACGTCATCTGTCTGTTCCCCGCCCTGGACGCGGCGATGGAGTTTGACCGTCTCGTATACGGACGCCTCCTTCCTGTCCCGAACCGGGAGGACATCTTCGGAAAGCAGCAGATCATGGACGAACAGGACGAAATCGTCGGGATCAAAGAACATCTTCTGATCAATGCGACCACCATCTCCTTTGACGAAGCCTTCTTCCTGGCGGAGAGCTTTGACGGGATCGCGTACCCGGCACATGTGGACAAATCTTCCAACAGCGTGATCTCCAACCTGGGCTTTGTCCCGCCGGAGAGTCCCTTCACCTGCGCGGAATTCCATGATTTTAAAAATCTCCACCGGCTGCGCCGGGAACACCCCTACTTTGAGAAATGCAATGTAATCTGCTGCTCGGACGCTCACTACCTGGAGGACATCCATGAGCCGGAGTATCAGATCTTCGCAGAGAGCCGCGGGATTCCCGATATCCTGGATTCCTTCTGCAGATAAAAACATATTTTGCTTTTATTTAAACCGGTACCCCACTCCGACCTCCGTGATGATATGCTGGGGGTCGGAAGGGTTTTTCTCGATCTTTCTGCGGAGTGTCGCCATGAAAACCCGCAGCGTCCCCGCCTCCACTCCCTCTGCATATCCCCAGATCTCTTTGAGAATATAGTGATGTGTCAGAACCTTGCCCCGATTTGCAATAAGCAGGGTCAGTATCTTATATTCGATCGGAGTCAGATGGACTTCCGTTCCTTCCACCTCTACTCTCCGTTGTTCATAATCCACCAGCAGGTCTCCCTGTTCAAAACGGGACTCTTTTTCCTGTGGATAGATCTCTGCCTTTCGAAGCGCCGCCCGGATCCGCGCCAGAAGTTCTCCCATATAGAAGGGCTTTGTCACATAGTCGTCCGCTCCGGCATCCAGGGCACGGATCTTCTCCTCTTCCTCCTGTCTCGCGGAGACAACGATCACCGGAGTATCCGCGATCTCCCGGATGGTGCGTATCACTTCCATTCCGTCGCCGTCCGGGAGTCCCAGATCCAGTATCACAAGATCCGGACGGTTTGCATAGAACAGGCTCACCGCCTCTTTCACTGTCCCTGCCACCTGAAAAGCATAGGCTTCTTCCTTGAAACTCATTGACAGAAAATGTATGATATATTTGTCATCTTCCACGATAAGGATCGTCTTTTTAATTTCCATGATTCTGTCAGCCCGCCGCTTCCGCTTTCAGCCAGAATGTAAAGCGGGCGCCTCCTTCCAATCTGTTTTCCGCCCAGATCTTTCCCCCGTGGGCTTCCACCACTTCTTTGCATATCGCAAGTCCAAGGCCGATCCCCCGTTTCTGGTCCGGGCTTTTTTCACTCACAGAGACAAACTCCCCGAAAATCTGCTGCTCCATCCCGGGTTTGATTCCCTTCCCGTTGTCTTCCACGACAAAGTACGCTTTTTGATCCTGAAAAGAAAGGCTCAGACGGATCATACCGCCTTCCTCTGTATTTTTCATGGCATTGTCAAGAAGATTTACGATCACCTGTATGATCAGCCTGCCATCCACCTCTGCCATGAGAACTTCCTCCGGCACCGAATTCTGAAATCTCCGGTGTTCCCGAAGCCCTGTGATATGCCGCTCCGCCTCATAGACGAGATCCTCAAGGACTTCTTGCCTGCGGTCGATAAAGTCAGTACCGCTCTCCAGCTTTGTCATACTCAGGATATTTTCCATTGTCCTCGTGAGCCACATACTCTGTTCCCGTATATCCTTTACAAGACTCTCCTTCTCATCTTTACCCGCTTCCCTGCTCGCCAGGATCATGTCGCAGTCGCCGATGATCCCGGTCAGCGGAGTGCGGAAGTCATGAGAGATGCTGCGCAGCATGCTGCTCTTTAAGTGTTCCCGTTCCACCTCAAGCCGGGTCTTTTCCTGTTCGGAATAGATCAGTTCACGATCCAGAGCGATCCCGATCTGTCCCGCCGCTGCCCGTATAAAGATCTCCTGTTCAGAGCCAAGCCCGTTGTCATCCGTAAACACTTTCAGTTCCCCAATCTTCTGAAGGATACCTCCGATCGGAAAGATGATATAGCCGGTCTCATCCTCTTCCTGCCCGGTATCATCCCCATAGATCTCCACAGATGCGCGGTATCCTGTATTCTCCTGTATATACCGGATCCCCAGTTCGATGATATGTTCTTTTCCGGTGACATTGATAAACTTTTCCGACATCTCGGACATACGCCTCGCCGCTCTTTCATTCTCCTCCGCGATCGCCGCCTGTTTCCGGAACCTTGCGGTCATCCCCGACGAGATGCAGGAAACAGCAAGGAACAGCGCCATCAGGACCACATCATCCGGATTCATGATCGCAAACGTATGGACAGGAACCGTAAAAAAGTAATTAAACAACAAGACACTGACCACCGCCCCGATGATTCCGTACTCATAGCCTGATGTAAAAGCACCGATGAGAAGGACACCGATCAGAAATACCATCAGCACATTTTCTTTCATCACTCCTGCCTGGTTCAGGAACAGACAGAACAGGCTTGCCGCGGCAACAATAAAAAATGTACACAGGATGTCCGCAAACCGTTCCTTCCACTCCGTTTTTCTGACCAGAATGCCGATTTTTTTCATAACACTCCTCATCTCCTGTCCATGAACACACACCGGCACAGCATCATACTGCGCCGGCACTCCTGTCCCCCCATCTTAGCATCTTAATCTATACTTGCCAAGATACGCTCTATGTCTTTTTTCATCCCTACGATCATCAGATGATCCTCCTGTTCCAGCACCCGGTCCGGATGAGGCAGGAACTGGAGATGACCGTTCACCTTGATCCCCAGGATGCTCACATGATACCGGGAGCGTATCGCCAACTGTCCGATGCTCTTTCCGACCCATCCTTTCATCGGCGGGATCTCAAGTATCGAATATCCTTCCGCCATCTCAATATAGTCAAACACTTTGTTGCTCCCGTATTTCACGGCAAATCTCTCCGCCACATCACGCTCCGGGTAGATCACCTCATCCGCTCCGTTGCGCAAAAGGAACTTTGCCTGTACATCCCGGTTTGCCTTGCTGACAACATATTTCGCCCCCAGTTCCTTGAGAAGGCTGGTAATCTCCAGGCTGCTCTGGAAATCAGAACCGATGCATACAAAACAGATGTCAAAATTTCCCACTCCCAGACTCCTTAAAACCTCTTCTTTCATGCAATCCCCGACCTTTGCCATCACTGCCACGGGAAGAAGATCCTGCATGGATTCTTCATTTTTGTCTACGATCATGACCTCATTTCCCATTTCGGCCATATTGATGCACAGATGATGCCCGAGCCGGCCCATTCCTATGATCAAAACTGATTTCATTTTCTCCTCCTACTGTCTTCATCCTGTTCATATCCGATCATTATCCGATCATTACCTGCTCCTCTGGAAACTTCACTGGCGTTTCCACTTTATGCCCCTTCAGCGAGAGGGCAAACGTCATGCTTCCGACTCTTCCGCAGAACATGAGGAAGATCAGAACAAGTTTTGATATGGTATCCAGATCCCTTGTGATCCCTGCCGACATTCCCACCGTTCCCATCGCGGATGACACCTCAAATATCACGTCTGTCACATCCAGCGATGTAGCTGTGACGATGACCAGCACTGCCGCCACGCAGAGCGCCAGGTTTGTACAGAGCACTGTACCTGCCTTGTGCAGCGTATCCTGGCTGAGCCTCCGCCCAAACATGCTGCACTCTTTTTTTTCAAAGAGTCCGGAATAAACATATGCGATGAGCACCACAAACGTTGTCGTCTTGATACCGCCCGCCGTGGAGCCGGGGCTTCCTCCGATAAACATGAGCAGGGAAGTAAACAGCTTGCTGCTGTCCGTCAGCGCTGCCGTGTCCACTGTGTTAAACCCTGCGGTTCTCGCCGTCACGGATCCGAACAGGGAACAGAGGATCTTCTCGTCCAGCGGTCTTCCCACCAGCGTATTATCATATTCAAGGACAAATAAAACAGCCGCGCCCCCGAAGATCAGGATCAATGTCATCAGGATCGTGATCTTCGTATGCAGCCTCCAGCGCCAGAAATGCAGTTTGTGTTCAGACAGATCGTTCCAGATAAAAAATCCGATACCGCCGATGATGATCAGCAGCATGATCACAAGATTGACCACCCAGTCTCCGGAATATCCCGTAAGGGAGATATACTCCCCATCCTTTCCCATCAGGTCGAATCCCGCGTTGCAGAACGCGGATACGGAATGGAATATCCCGTAATAGACCGCCTGCATCGGCTCCATAGTCCGGCTGAAATGGATCGACAGGATCAGGGCGCCTGTCCCCTCGAATATGGCGGTCCCGATGATGATCTTCTTCGCCAGCCGTACGATTCCGCCGGTCTGCATGAAGTTTACACTCTCCTGAAGCGTCCCTCTCACCCAGAGGCCTATCTTTTTTCTCAGAACCATGGCAAAGAAGACGCCGATGGTCATAAATCCCAGTCCTCCGATCTGTATCAGGCATATGATCACGATCTGCCCGAACGCGGACCAGTACTGATATGTATCAGCGATGATCAGTCCTGTTACACAGGAAGCGGACACCGTCGTGAACAGTGCGTCCACAGGCGGTGTCACAACGCCTTCCCTGGTAGAGACCGGAAGCATCAGGAGCAGCGTTCCCGTAAGTATGACCAGGCAGAACCCGATCACGATCATCTGCGTCTGTGTCAGACGGCGAATCCACTTTTTCATCATGCCGCCCCCGCCTCATGTCCCAGTGTGACCAGTTCCATCCGCTGCATCAGATCCTCCCTGCTGAAAAAGGAGATCGCCCCTGCCTGTCTGTACAGTTTCCTCACAGCCCTTTCATTACAGATACAGTAGAGTTCCGCCTTTGGACAGATCTTCCGGAACAAACTGCAAAGGGAAAGATTGTCTACATCAGACTTGCCCAGCGCAACTACATACCGGACGTCCTTCCATTCCTTCTGCATCTGGATCTCCTCGATAAAGAGTACCTCGAATCCTGCTGACTCAAACCACTGTTTCAGCTCCGTTTCTTCCTCGCCGCCGAATATGACAGCATACTCTTTCTTTTTCTCTGCTTCCCGCTTTTTCTCCGAGTGCTGCTGCGCCAGAAAACTGTCAAACGTACCCATGAGTTTCAGTCCGTACAGGAATCCTCCTGCCACGATAATAAGTAATAAAAAATCTCTCAACATAAAAATCACCTTCTTTTCCTGTCTCTATCATAAGACAATTTTCATTAAGAAGGTGATAATATTATGTCTGCGCACGTTTAGATTGTGTTTAGATGATATGCTTTCGTTTAAAGATAATAATACATCCGACAATGACAATGATACTCAGCGCAACAACCCCCGGATATCCGTCATCCAGTCCGGGCATATCATGAAAATTCATGCCGTACCACCCGGTGATGAGGGTCAGTGGAAAGAAGATCGTGGAGATCACGGTCAGGAACTGCATGTTGCTGTTCTGCCTTGCATCAATCTGAGCCTGGTACGCCTCCTTTACCTGCTGCGCGTATTCCAGAAGATGGCTCGTCCTGCTCATGAGCCGGTCAGCCCGGTCAGTAAGCGTCCCGAAATATTTCAGCTGCTTTTTCAGAAAAAAACCGTTCTCATTCTCCTCCAGCTCCTTGGTCAGATCCATGATCTCGTCATAATAGCTGCGCAGGTTCAGAAGCTCCCTGCGGATCGGCATCAATTTGCTCTGAAAATTGGCGATATGTTCCTGGCTCACGTCCTCCTCCATACGGAGAAGGCGCCGTTCGTAAGCCACGAGCATCTCCAGATCCCGGCTGATAAATTCCGAGATATAATTATAGATAAACCGTTCCTTTGTCTCACCCTGATGTGTCTTCTTCTGCTGGATCCTGCGGACCAGACGTTCCGAAAAGTCTTCATCATCGACGATAACAACATTGCTCCTGTTGATAAAGAAATACATCCTGTATCTGCTCCCCAGCACATCCAGCAGTTTCGGGATGCAGAGCGTCCCGACCACACAGTCCTGCTGGTTCTCCAGCCGACAGAACCCGATCTTTGCGATCTGGATCTCATTCTCATAGATGATCCCCGCCCTTGCCAGAGTCTCATCCGCATGGCGGGAATCTGTGATAAAGACAGCCGGCGTCTGATCCGCCTCCCATTCCTCCAGACTCACCGGAAGAAGCTGCTCTCCAAATTTAAAAATCATTCTACCACCCTGTTATCTGCTTTTGTCAGTCGGAGATCATTCCTCCTCCGACTCTTTAGGCTCTTTCGCCTGTGCGCGCTCAGCCGCCCTGTCGTATGCCTCCTGATAGAGCATCTCCTGAGAATTCACCGGCTCTCCCTCGCATTTCACAAGAGTATACATTCCGTCCGCGTTTTCCACTCTTGCCTTTTTATTGTCGCTGAGCATGAGATCAAAGATCCCCTGGATCCTCTCCTTAAGTGCCGGAGAGTAAACCGGCGCCGCGACTTCCACTCTCTTTACCGTGTTTCTTGTCATAAAATCGGCAGAGGAAATATAGTATTTCCGTTTCTCACCGCATCCGAAGATATAGATCCTGGAGTGCTCCAGGAACCGTCCCACGATGCTGATGATACGGATGTTTTCGGTCTTTCCCTTCACACCCGGGATCAGACAGCAGATCCCGCGGATGATCATGTCAATGTGTACTCCGGCACAGGATGCATCCACAAGCTTATCCATGATCTTCTTGTCTGTCAGAGAGTTCAGCTTCAGGCCGATATATGCCTCCCCGCCGTTCTTTTTGATCCGGATCTGCTCCTCGATCATGTCAATGACCCGTGACTGTAGACACTTCGGTGCCACCAGCAGATGCCCGGACTCCTCCACTGTCTCTCCCTTTGCCAGTGCCTGGAAGACTTTCGCCGCATCCATCCCGATCTGTTCGTCTGCCGTCATAAGCGACAGGTCAGTATACAGCCTTGCCGTCTTCTCGTTGTAGTTTCCGGTTCCGATCTGCGTGATATATTCGATCCCGTCCCTGCCCTTCTTTGTGATCAGGCACAGCTTGGAGTGTACTTTATATCCCTCCAGCCCGTAGATGATCTGGCATCCTGCCTTCTCAAGCATACGTGACCAGCGGATGTTGTTCTCTTCATCAAAACGGGCGCGCAGCTCTACAAGGACCACGACTTCCTTCCCGTTCTCCGCCGCCTCGCACAGGGCCTCGATGATCTTGCTCTGTTTTGCAAGACGGTACAGTGTCATCTTGATGGAGATCACACTGTCATCCTCCGCCGCCTCGTTGAGCATCCGCAGGAACGGACGAATAGACTCATATGGATAGGACAGAAGTTTGTCCTCCTCCTGGATTTGTTTCAGGATGCTTTCCCCGTCGCGGAAGTCTGCGGACTTCTGCGGAACTCTCTTCTCATAGAACAGCTCCGGGTTCATTCGCAGCAGATCCTGGATCTTGTATACAAAAGACAGATCCAGCGGCGCTTCACTGCGGAATACGCGCTCCGGAAGAACGTCCAGATAACGGCACAGCGCCTCCACCACAGACTCGTCGATCTCCCTTGACATATCCAGACGAACCGGAGAAAGTTTCTTTCTCTCTTTCATCAGGTCAGCCATGAACTCACGGTAATCCAAATCTTCATCGTAAAGCGCGTCTGCGTCGATATCCGCATTTCTCACCACACGGATCAGAGACTTTCCTTTTACCTTATATCCCTTGAACACTTTCCCGATATAGTGAAGGATGATATTCTCTGAAAGAATGTATCTTCCTTTGTCTCCCGGCAGCTCAACAAGCCGCTCCACCATACTGTTGGTGCAAGGGATGATACCGATCCTCTCCTTTCCGCTCCTCGTCTCAAGGACAACGACCGCATAGATATTTTCGTTTTTCAGGAACGGGAAGGGCTGTCTCTTTCCGACGATAGTCGGGGAACTCAAGGGCACGATCTCGTTGTTAAAATACTGCTCCAGATATTTCTTCTCATCGGATTTCGCCATGGTGAAGTCGATCAGTTTGATCCCGTACTCCTCCACCTTTTCCATAAGTTCTTTATAAGCTGCGTCTTTTCTTTTATTCAGCCTTTTTACTTCCTTAAGTATCGCTTTGATCTGCTCCCCGGAAGTCATTTTCGTTTTGTTGTCGCGGATCTTCTTATTGATCAGCATCTGATCCTGAAGGGATCCCACCCGCACCATGAAGAACTCGTCAAGATTGCTCTGGTAGATGGACACAAAGTTCATCCTCTCACAGAGAGGCACCTCCGGATTCTCCGCCTCCTCGATCACCCTCTCATTGAATTTCAGCCAGGACAGTTCCCTGTTCATGTAAATGTTTTCCATATTCTCCTCCTTCGTAACTAGCACAGTTTGTTTCCGTTTGCCATAAGTTTAAATTTGCATTTCAGGCATTCCGCCGCCCTCCGGCACATGATCATACGTTTCAGAAATATCTCAAAATAATCCATCACCGTGCAGATGGAGTCGTCCAGTTCTAGCTCCATCTGTATAATACGCTTTTCTTTCTCAATAATCAACTTCGAAGATAGGGCCGCATAGTTTACCCTGTCGTGAATATCGAATGTCGCCTTGTTCCTGTTCTGCACCCGGTTCCGCCTGACATCAGTCTTATCCGCAAGGATCAGGGCGGCCGATACAGGGTCCACCGCCGTTCCCGTGGCCTCGTCATGGTGTCCGATGGCGGTCGCCACCACAAGAATATCCTTCAGCGGGAGTTCCGTATCCTTCAGGATCTGATATGCAAGGATCGCGCCGCTGTGGGCATGATCATGACGGTTGATGGTGTTGCCTATATCATGCATGTATCCGGCGATCTTTGCCAGTTCTATCTTATGTTTTCCGTATCCCAGGTCTTTCAGTATCTTTCCCGCTGTCTCCGCCACCTTTGCGGCGTGTTTTCTGGAATGTTCCGTATAGCCAAGTTCGTTTAGCGTGGCGTTTCCCTGTTCGATCAGAAGATTGACCTCATCATTTGTTCTGATCTGCTTGTAGTCTGTCTTCATAGTCTCCTCACCGCCTCCATGGCAAGAGCGGATCTTTCGCACTCTTCCGTAGTCATAGTGATCTGCCAGCAGAGAGAGCTTCCTTTCATATGTTCCGATGCGTAGCTCAGGCCGTTGGTCCTCTCATCCAGGAAGGGCCGGTCGATCTGATTAGGATCTCCCAGAAGTATGATCTTCGTATCCTTTCCCGCCCGGGTGATAATGCCCTTGATCTGATCCGGCGTGGTGTTCTGCGCCTCGTCGATGATAAGATAGGTCTTGACGATGGAACGGCCCCGGATATAGTTCAGCGCCTCCGTCTGAATGATCCCCCTTCCGAAGATCTCATCCAGTTTTCCTTTCAGTTCTTCCTCATCCTTGTAGCGTTCCTCCTCGCTGGAGTCGATGAGCTGTTCCAGGTTATCGATGATGGGACGCATAAGGGGCGAAATCTTCTCCTGCTCATCTCCGGGAAGAAATCCGATATCATCGTCAAACTGAGCGTTGGGCCGGCAGACCAGGATCCTTCGGTATTCCTCTGTGGGATGGTTGAGCAGTTTCTCCAGCCCCACCGCCAGGGAATAAAAGGTCTTGCTGGTACCCGCCATTCCTTTCACGATGACCAGCGGAGCCTTGTCCGCAGGCTGCATCAGCGCCTCCTGCAGGAAATACTGTCCCGCGTTCCTCGGGCTGATCCCGTAGGGAGAGCTCTTGCGGTAATCCAGCTTACGAATCACGCCGTTCTCAACCCGTCCCAGCTGGGTCTTCTTCGCAGACTGATCTGCCTTCAGGATCACGAACTGATTTTCCTCCAGCTCCGGTACATAGCTTTCCCCTTCTTCACTGAGCACATACACCTGATCCGCGGGAACGCCTTTCTTCTTAAACGACTTAAACAGTTCCTCCGGAACATACACCTCGCATCTTCCGCTGTACTGGTTCTCATGTTCCAGCACCTGATCCGTTGTAAAGTCCTCTGCACAGATTCCCAGAATCTGCGCCTTGATCCGAAGCAGGATATCCTTTGTCACAAGGACGACCTGTTCCTCCCTTGATTCAGAAAGTCCGAGGCAGACTCTTAAGATCCGGTTGTCCATGACCTCTGCGGAGAGATCCTCCGGCAGCTTCACATTGACAAAGTTTTTTTCCACACGGAGCGTCCCGCCGTTTTCCAGCGGCACCCCTTTGAGAAGGTCTCCTTTCAGCCTCTTCTGTTCCAGATACCGGATGACCCGGCGCGCATTCGCTCCGATCTCCCCTTCCGCTTTCTTGAAATGATCCAGTTCCTCCAGGACCACCATGGGAAGTACAACAGAATTATCTTCAAAGCTGTCCAGCGCATATGGCGCCTGTAGAAGGACATTTGTGTCCACAACATAAATTTTAACCATATGGATTCCTCTCAGGTTTCTTATTTTTGTATCAGTACTATTTTATAATAAAGACCCGGAGGATAGGGTAAGAGAAACGTTAAATATAAGTAAAAGATACCGGATCTGTGCTGTATCATAAAATACAGCACAGATCCGGCACAAATACCTTTTCCGGCAAGATCCTGATTTCAGTTCTTCCTGAGAGCCGCTCTCAGCTCAGCATCATCCGGTCATTGGCAAACTCTCCGCCGCTGACTTCCTCAAATTTATTCAAAAGATCCGAAACATGAAGTCTTTTCTTCTCCTCTCCGGACACATCATATATAATGCGCCCCTCATGCATCATCACGAGACGGTTTCCGTGAGCGATGGCGTCCTTCATATTATGAGTCACCATCATCGCCGTCAGATTATGCTCCTCAATGATCTTATCCGATATGGCAAGGACCTTTGCGGCAGTTTTCGGATCGAGCGCTGCCGTGTGCTCATCGAGAAGAAGCAGCTTTGGTTTCTTCGCCGCAGCCATCAGCAGTGTAATGGCCTGGCGCTGACCTCCCGAAAGCAGGCCGACTTTGGACGAAAGCCGGTCTTCCAGTCCCAGGTCAAGTGTCTTCAGCTGTCTTTTATATTCTTCTCTTTCTTTTCTGGTAATTCCCCAGCCGAGACCTCTGTGCTCACCCCTTCTGGATGCAATGGCCATATTTTCTTCGATGGACATTGTCGCCGCAGTCCCGGTCATCGGGTCCTGAAATACCCTTCCCAGATACACAGCTCTTTTGTGCTCCGGCAGTCTTGTGATATCTGTTCCGTCCACAATGATCTTTCCTTCGTCTACCAGCCATGTGCCCGCGATCGCATTCAGGGTAGTCGATTTTCCCGCTCCGTTTCCTCCGATGATCGTAACGAAGTCTCCCGGATTCAGGTTCAGGTTTACACCGTCCAGAGCCTTCTTCTCGTTGATCGTACCTCTGTTGAATGTTTTGTATATATTCTGTATCTCAAGCATATATCCCATGTCAAGACCTCCTTTTGAGTGCTCTCTGCTCTTTCAGGTAGGGAACTGCAAGGAACAGCGCCACCACCAGCGCAGAAAACAGTTTCATGTAATCAGAAGGCATCTTGAACCACAGTACAAGTGCGTACGCCACATAATAGAGGATCGCGCCCACAAACACAGCCGCCAGAGTATAGGCAAATGCGATCTTTCTTCCTGCGCAGAGTTTTCCGAAGATCACTTCGCTGATAATGACTGCTGCCAGCCCGATAACGATCGCGCCCCTGCCCATATTTACATCCGCCGCTCCCTGATACTGAGCCAGTACGCCTCCGCACAGTCCGACAAGTCCGTTTGAGATCATCAGGGCCAGCACCTTCGCATAATCCGTGTTGATTCCCTGGGCGCGCGCCATCTGAGGATTGCACCCGGTCGCCCGGATCGACGCCCCCATCTCGGTCCCGAAGAACCAGTAAACCACAGCAACCAGGACAAGACATGCCAGAATCAGCTTGAGAAAGAAGAAAACGCTGTCGTCAGCTGTTACATATCTTGAAGAAGCAACCAGTCCCTGCTGTGTCAGGCTGATACCCTGATTCGATTTTCCCATGATCACAAGGTTAACCGAGTACAGAGATACCTGAGTCAGGATACTTGCCAGAATGCCCGGAATTCCCAGTGCAGTGTGAAGGATCCCGGTCACAAATCCTGCCGCCATTCCCGCGAGAAGTGCGAAAACAAGAGAAAGCGCGGGATGCATTCCTCCCTGGATCAGCATGACCGCTGTGGCGGCTCCTGTCGCAAGAGAGCCGTCCACCGTCAGATCCGGAAAATCAAGGATCCTGTATGTGATATAAACTCCAAGGGCCATAATTCCCCAGATCAGTCCCTGGGCCGCTGTTCCCGGCATTGCGCGGAGCAGCGCCATGGGATCCAGCGACATAAAATAATCTAAAACCATTTTTCTCTCTGCCTTTCTGCTGAAATACTATTCCGTCTCGATAGCTGTATAGTCATCCGGAACTGAGATTCCAAGTTCTTCGCAGATGGTCGGATTATACATTTTTGTCACTTCCGGTGCTGTCTCGATCGGCATGGTCGTAATGTCCGCTCCCTCTGCAAGGATTTCATAAGCCATCTCTCCTGCGCGGTATCCGATATCATAATAGCTGATAGACAGGGTCGCAACTCCGCATCCGCTGCAGATTCCCTGCTCTCCCGCGATCACCGGTACCTTTGCCGGCAGGCAGATGTTGTTGATGATCTGCGTGTTTGCCGCCATCGTATTATCCGTCGGAATGTAGATCGCGTCGCACTCTTCCACCGCGTTTGTCACAACAGACTGGATCTCATTGGAGTCCGCCGCCGTATACTCTTTATATTCTACTCCGTCTGCCTCAAGTTCAGCCTCGAACAGCTCTGCCTGATATTTTGAGTTGGACTCTGCTGAACAGTACAGGATTCCTACCGTCTTCACATCCGGAAGAAGCTCCATCATCATATCTTCCTGCTCTTCGATGGGAGCCAGGTCACAGGTTCCCGAGATATTCACTCCTGTAGTCCCTGTCCAGTCCGTAATCCCGAGTGCAGTCGCATAATCTGTAACAGACGTGCCCAGGATCGGGATATCCGCTGTCGCCTGTGCGGCTGTCTGAAGCGGGAGCGTAGCATTTGCAAGGATTAGGTCTACATCCGCAGAGACAAAGTTATTAATGATCGTAGAGCACATGTTCTGTTCTCCCTGTGCATTTTCCACATCAAATTCTACATTTTCCTCTCCGAACTTTTCAGTACATGCATCCTGAAATCCTTCTGTAGCCGCGTCCAGCGCCGCGTGTTCCATCTGCTGGCAGATACCGATCGTATATTTTCCGGCCGCATCGGCGCTTCCGCTTTCTGAAGTACTGGTGGAAGAAGAATCACTTCCACAGGCCGCCAGAGAAGCGGTCATTGCTGCTGCCATTAAAAGTGCTGCTGCCTTTTTCTTTTTCATTTTCAATCATTCCTCCCTGTTTGCTTTATTGCACCAAAGCGTTGCGCTTTAATGCAACAAAGTATCAAAATCACAAATCGTATTATACACCAGAGGGATCGTCAGAGTCAATTTTATTTTTCTACATTTTTCTTTCTCTTTCATTCTTTCGTTATATACAAATCTTCCAACTGATATGTTATCATACTCTTTGTACACTGAAATGCATGTGTGTTCCGGTGTATCTGATAATATTTGAAAGGAGAATTTTACAAAAGAGAATCTATGCAATATACTTTTACACAACTGTTCTGGCTGCTCCTCGTTTATTCCTTCATCGGATGGATCATCGAGGCGATGGTCGGATCGATCAAAAACAGACATTTTACCAACCGCGGATTTTCCACCGGCCCCTTCTGTCTCGTCTACGGAGTCGCCGTTGTCATCATGGAACTGACCCTGTCCGAACTGATGGACAATCCGGTCTTTCTTCTCATTGGGTGCGGACTTCAGGCAACTATCATCGAATGGATCACCGGAAAAGTCCTGGAACGGCTGAACCATCACAAGTGGTGGGATTATTCAAAAAAGAAATGGAATTTTGACGGATATATCTGTCTTCAGTACTCCCTGCTTTGGGCTGTCCTGGGCGCTGTTGCCCTCCGATACGGGAACACGTTTTTTTTCTTCCTGTACAGCCTGATCCCGACGCCTCTTCGGGATATTCTTGTATGGGGACTGGTGATCTATCTTGCGGCTGACACGCTGGTCTCCTTTACTGCCGTACTTCATCTGCAGCACGGCAGGGGACCTTCCGGCCGTCAGCACAGGAAATTTACCGTTCTGCTCTTCCGCGCTTCCCGAACCTTCATCGGTTATGTGGAACGCCGTATGGAAAAGGCCTATCCGATCATTCAGGAACGTGCCGAAGAGATCCTGAAAGAGGGGCATTTCGCGGAGGGATGCGGTTTCTACAAGCTGTTCTGGCTCTTCCTGATCGGCTCCCTTCTCGGCGATATCACGGAGACCATCTTCTGCCGGATCACTGCCGGCGTGTGGATGAGCAGGAGCAGCCTGGTATGGGGTCCGTTCAGTATCGTATGGGGCTTTGCCATCGTCCTTGCAACGATCCTCCTCTATAAAGACAGGGACAAACCGGACCGGCATATTTTCCTCATCGGCACACTCCTGGGAGGAGCCTATGAATATATGTGCAGTGTTCTGGGCGAGCTTGTCTTCGGTCAGGTCTTCTGGGATTACAGCGAGATTCCCTTTAATCTGGGCGGAAGGGTCAACCTTCTGTACTGTTTCTTCTGGGGAATCGCGGCCGTTGTCTGGATCAAGGGGCTGTATCCTCATTTTTCAAAATGGATCGAGAAGATCCCGAAACTGACCGGATACATAGCCTCCTGGATCCTGATCGTGTTCATGACCGCGGACCTGATGGTCTCCGCGGCGGCGCTGATCCGTTATGACCAGAGAGCGGGCGGCCCTCCTGCCATAAGCGGCTGGGAACAGGTCATAGATACGAATTTTGACGATGCGAAGATGAAGCAGATTTATCCCAATGCGAAGTTCAGATAAATGAATATAAGACATGCGAAGGTAGAGGGGTTCCCTCCCGGACTCATTTTCATTCGGAGTTCAGCGCAGCGGTACATAAGAGCGCAAAAGACGCGCTCAAAGTGCCGGCGCTGCCCTACGGTCCGGGAGGGAGCCCCTCTTCCTGCTCGTTTATATCCAGCCGGAACATGTCCTCAGAAATCAGCGCTCTTCCAGTATGGATAAAACAAGTCCCCGGAGACGTCCTTTTATCTGCTAATATTATGCTTCTTCGCGTACCCGGACAGGATCAGGGTCAGCGCGCCGTCTCCGGTGATATTGCAGGCTGTCCCGAAGCTGTCCTGGAGAGCAAAGATCGTGAGCATCAGCGCAGTCCCGGTTCCGTCAAATCCAAGTACACCGGTGATCAGTCCCAGGGACGCCATGACAGTTCCTCCCGGAACCCCCGGAGCACCGATGGCAAACACTCCAAGCAGGACACAGAACAAAAGCATGGTTCCCAGCCCGGGCAGATTCCCGTACAGGATCCGTGACACGGTCATGACGAAAAACACCTCGGTCAGCACCGACCCGCACAGGTGGATGTTTGCAAACAGAGGAATCCCGAAATCCACCATATCATCCCGGAGCGGCGGAACGGACTTCTTTGCACAGCGAAGAGCAACTGCCAGAGTTGCCGCCGAAGACATGGTTCCGATCGCCGTGAGATACGCCTGGCCGTAATTCTTCACCACGTCCAGCGGATTGGTCCCGGAATAGATCCCCGCTGCGATATAAAGCACTGCAAGCCAGAGATAATGCCCCAGGATCACGATCAGGATGACCTTAAGAAAGACCGGGAGCTGTTTTGTGATCATACCCTCATAGGAAAGGGCACAGAACGTAAAGCCGATGAATGCCGGAAGAACCGGGATCACAACCCTTGTCACGATCTCCAGCACGATCTTCTGAAATTCCTCCAGCAGTTCCGTCATGACAACCGCTTTCGTCCAGGTGCATGCGAGTCCCAGGAGAACCGACAGCACAAGCGCGCTCATGACAGACATGACCGCCGGGATCTCCAACTGAAATACGACCTCCGGAAGTTCTCTTAGTCCTTCCGCCTCCGATACGACAGACAGACGCGGAATGATCCCGTATCCCGCTGCCATGGAAAGGACGGCTGCCAGGATCGTGGACACATAGGCGCACAGCAGCGCGATCCCCAGCATTCTTGACGCAGTTCGCCCCAGTCTGGTGATCGACGGCGCGATAAATCCGATGATGATCAAAGGCACACAGAAATTGATCAGTTCCGACAGGATAAACCTCACAGTCACAACAACATTCATCCATGCGGTTCCCGCCGCCCCGGCAGGCTCCATGCCTGCCAGCCATCCTGCCAGGATCCCGGTCACAACACCGACCAGAAGGCGAAAGGGAAGGCCTGTAAATAATTTCTTCATGTAATATCCTCTCTTCTGCTTCTATTTCATTTTCCTTCGGACCACGTCTTTTTTCAGTATGTCTCAATCCTCCGGGAAAATACCTCCCCAGTGTAACCGCTGCCTTCCATCCTGACAAGAAGTATATTTCAGGATAACCTTCCTCTTTTTTCCTCCCTGTAATCCAGATACTCCAGAAAACGCTTCACGGCAAGGGACGCACTCTTCTTTTCTTTCAATGCCACACCTATGCTCCGGTAGGCCGGGATCTCAAGCTCCTTGACGACGATCCGGTAGGGGATCCGCTTCAGGATCAGTTCCGGGAGGATACTGATGCCCAGCCCGCTCTCCACCATCGCCATGATGGCATAGTCGTCCCAGGTGGTAAAATGTACCTTCGGCGTCAGGCCGCACCGCTCGAATATCTCCGACACCTCCGCCCTGGCTCCTTTTTCCAGGAGCATGAAGGGATCTTCCACAAGAGCATTCACCGGAAATCTTTCACAGTCTGCCAGCCGGTGTCCCTCGGGAAGGACCACCATCAGGCGGTCCTGCTCCAGAAAAACTGTCTCCAGTTCCGCATGAGTGGGAAGCCTTAAAAAGCCGCAGTCCACTCTCCCCTCCAGGATCCACTCCTCGATCTCACTGTAGTCCCCCAGGAGGAGTTCATAGTCAATGTCAGGATAATCCTTCTGAAATTCTTTTATGATATTGGGCAGCCACTGTGACGCCACGCTGGAAAAGGCTGCGATCCGGATCAGACCGGACCGCAGTCCGTTCAGTTCGTCCACCTGCATCTGAAGCTTCTCGTATTCCCTGCAGACATTCTCTGCATAGGGAAGCAGCTTCAGCCCGTCACTTGTCAGGCTGACCCCGCCCCGTCCTCTCTCCAGAAGCGTCACCTTCCATTCTTTCTCCAGATCATGGATCATACGGCTGATCCCGGACTGGGAGTAATTCAATATTTCCGCCGCCTTTGTAAAACTCCCATACTCCACAGTCTTTACGAACGCCATATATTTCTGCAGATTCATATCCATATATAAAGCCTCCTTCCATCTGGTTTTCTCATGATATTTATGATAAATATTCACTTTTGTAATTTATGAGTCTATGATACGATATACAGGTGAGCGAATCAAGCTGAAATAACTGTACATAAGGAGAAGATCATGGGACTTTATAATAACAGAATCGTAGTAAAGGTAGGAACGTCCACTCTGACCAACGACTCGGGGAAAAGCGACCTGCGCGCCACAGACCGCCTTGTCTGCACACTGGCGGATATCCACAACATGGGCTACGAGGTGATCCTCGTTTCCTCAGGCGCCATCGCCGTGGGACGCAATAAACTGAACATGCATGCCAGACCGGACAGCATGAGAATGAAACAGGCCGCAGCTGCTGTCGGGCAGTGCAGTCTGATGTACCTGTATGATAAATTTTTCGGGGATTATGACAAGACTGTGGCTCAGATCCTTCTGAACGCAGAGGATATCGAGCAGGAAGAAAAGAAAGAAAATCTGACCAATACCTTCAACGCGCTGTTGGAAATGGGCGTCATCCCCATCGTAAACGAAAACGATTCCGTCAGCTACACAGAGATTGAATCAGAGGACCGGCTGTTCGGTGACAACGATATGCTCTCCTCCGTCGTCGCCGTCCTCTGCCGCGCAAAGAAGCTGGTGATCCTGTCCGATATCGACGGATTCTACGACAGCGATCCCCGTCTGCATCCCAACGCAAAACTGATTGATCAGATCGACGAGATCGACGAAAGTGTCTATTCTCTGGCAGGCGGAGCGGGAAGCCGCAGAGGCACCGGCGGGATGCGGACAAAACTCCAGGCAGCCCAGCTCGCCACCTCAAACGGCATCGACACCATTGTCACCAACGGAAAACGCCCGGAAGCCCTCTACGATATTGTAAAGGGCGGGAAAGCCGGAACACTGTTCACCGGAAAAATGTGATTTATCTTAAAAGGAGGCCCTGCATTGAAACTGCACGGCTTCTTTTCTTAATTTCTGTCTGCTATTCTCTGTTTTATTTCCCCGCTTCAGGCAGTAAAACGTTCTCCAAGGAGAGAAGGCTCTTCTTTTTCTCCACTCCTCCCGCATATCCCGTCAGACTTCCGTCCGTCCCAAGGATCCGGTGACAGGGGACGATAATTGAAACCGGATTATGTCCCACCGCTCCTCCCACTGCCTGGGCGGACATAGAAGGAATCCCCCTCTGCGCAGCGACCCGCTCCGCGATCTCTTTATATGTAGTCGTCTTCCCATACGGGATCTTTAATAAAATCTCCCACACCTCCATCCGGAAAGGGCTTCCCTGGAGATGGAGCCTGGGAGTAAAGTCCGGCTCCTTTCCATCAAAATAGATATCCAGCCACTTCTTTGTCTCTTCAAACACCGGGAGAATCTCTCCGCTTTCGGTCTGTTCTTCTGCATCCGCAGCCAGCCCCGCACCGAAATATTTCTGCCCGTCAAACCACAGTCCGCTAAGCGACTCCCCGTCAGACGCCATTGTGATCCCGCCCAGAGGAGAATCGTAATGATATGTGTACTGCATCCTCTTTCTCTCCCTTCTCGCATCGTGCGCCGCAGCGCGGTCACATCTGATCCGTACCCTGCTGCCGCTCTGACATCCTCAGAAATTCCTCCACGATCCGGTTGAACTCCTCCGGGTTCTCCTTTGCGATAAAGTGACTGCCCTTCATCACCCGGATCTGCGCGTTTGGCAGGCTGGCATAGATCAGCCTTGTGTACTCGTCTTTTATCATATCCTTATTTCCCGCGAGCACCAGCTTCGGGATCCGCCGGAAATCCGGATCCCTGTTTTCGGACAGTTCTTCCGGGGTCAGATCCGGGTCGTTGACCATCAGCCCCAGCATCTCCGCGTTTTTCCTTGCTGCTTCACTTTTCCCCGCAAACAGGCATGCCGCATGATATCCCAGTATGATGGGGATCTGAACGGACGGTTTCACGCCTCTTCCATACAGGTTTGCCCCATTCAGGACCAGCCTGTCCACCCGCTCCGGATATTTCAGAGCAAATACCAGGGCAATGTTCCCTCCGTCCGAAAAGCCAAGGATATCCGCTTTTTCGATCTCCTGCTCATCCATAAAATCATGCAGATCCTCCGCGAACTGCCGGATCGTAAATGGTTTGTCCCCTCTCGGGGACTTCCCGTGCCCTCTCGTATCCAGAGCGATCACACAGTGGTCTTTTGAAAAATGATCTATCTGGTGAACAAAATATCCACTGTCCTCCCCGTTTCCGTGGAGAAGGATGAGCGGGGAACCGGTGCCTTTTTCAATATAATGAAGTCTGATGTCCGTATCTTTGCTCATGTGATCTTTCTCCTGCTTTTTACAAACATTTTTTGATATCTTATATTGCAATTATACTGCAAATACATTTCTATTACAATTTTAATGCACCTTCAAATTCTATTATGTTACTGTCAAAAAATACGCCGAGACCGATCCGCACCTGCCCACATCCTTCCGTCTGAGAAAAAAGAAGCCAGGGCAGAGGTTTCCATCAAAGGCCGAAGAGCAGCGCCAGCACTTGGGCTGCGTCTTTTGCAGCCCTATGTACTGTTGCGCTGCGGCCCGAGCGCAAGCGTGCCTGCGATGGAAATCTCTGTCCTGGCGGACTATTTCTTACACCGTCGCAATATCGATCAATGTAAGTTTCTTAATATCTGTATTCTCAAGACTGGTGATCAGCGCCTCCGCCGTATCAATGGCTGTCAGCACGTTCACGCCTGTCTCGATGGCGTTTCTCCGGATGACAAATCCGTCTCTGGAGTGCTCTGCTCCCTGTGCCGGAATATCGATGACAAGATCGATCTTGTGTCCCAGGATCAGGTCCAGAAGGTTCGGTGACTCCTGCTCGATCTTGCGGACCGGAGTCGCCTTCACGCCCGCCTCGTTCAGGGCGCGCGCTGTTCCGCTTGTAGCAAAAATATGATAGCCGATGTTGGCAAATCTGCGTCCGATCTCCACTGCTTCCGGCTGGTCCTCATCGCGGACTGTCATGATCATATTCTTGAACCTGGGCAGCTTGATACCTGCGCCGAGGAACGCTTTATAAAGCGCCTCGTCGAAGGTCTTTGCAATGCCAAGGCATTCTCCGGTAGACTTCATCTCAGGTCCCAGGCTGATATCAGCGCCCCGGATCTTCTCAAAGGAGAATACCGGCATCTTGACTGCCACATAGTCTGCCTCCGGCTGAAGTCCCGGTGTGTAGCCCAGTTCTCTGATCTTCTTTCCGATGATGACCTGTGCCGCCAGGGGAACGATCGGGATACCTGTCACCTTGCTGATATACGGCACGGTACGGCTGGAGCGGGGATTAACCTCGATCACATACACGTCCTCCTCGCCGCAGACGATGAACTGGATGTTGATCATACCGATGACATGGAGGGATTTTGCAAGCCGTCTTGTGTACTCCGCGATCTTTGCCTTTGCTCCCTGTGTCAGGCTCTGAGCCGGATAAACGGAGATACTGTCACCGGAATGGATCCCCGCGCGCTCAATATGCTCCATGATGCCCGGGATCAGGATATCGGTTCCGTCGCACACCGCATCCACCTCGATCTCCCTGCCCTGAAGGTATTTATCCACAAGAATCGGATGATCCTGCGCGATCCGGTTGATGATGCCGATGAACTGATCGATATCATTGTCGTTGATTGCGATCTGCATGCCCTGACCGCCCAGCACGTAGGACGGGCGCACCAGTACCGGATAGCCAAGGCGGTTTGCGACCTCTTTTGCTTCCTCTGCGGTAAATACTGTGCCTCCTGTCGGGCGCGGGATCTGGCACTCTTCCAGAATCTCGTCAAAGAGTTCTCTGTCCTCCGCCTTATCCACATTCTCCGCGGAGGTTCCAAGGATCGGCACGCCCATCTTCATGAGCGCCTCTGTCAGCTTGATGGCTGTCTGCCCGCCGAACTGTACCACAGCGCCGTCCGGCTTCTCGATGTCAACAATGCTCTCCACATCCTCCGGTGTGAGAGGCTCAAAATACAGCTTGTCTGCGATATCGAAGTCTGTACTTACGGTCTCCGGGTTGTTGTTCACGATGATCGTCTCATACCCTTCTTTTGCGAACGACCAGGTACAGTGCACGGAACAGAAGTCGAACTCGATTCCCTGTCCGATACGGATCGGGCCGGAACCTAGGACAAGAACTTTCTTCTTTCCTGAAGTCTCCTCCACCTCATTTTCGCTTCCGTATACAGAATAGTAATAAGGCGTCTCCGCCGCGAACTCTGCCGCACAGGTGTCAACGATCTTGTACGCTGCAACGATGCCGTTTTCATGGCGAATATCGTGGATCTCACGTTCACTCTTTCCTGTCAGGCGTGCAATCACATTGTCCGGAAACTCGATCCGTTTTGCTTCCTTAAGAAGCTCCGGCGTGAGTTCCTCGTTCTTCAGCGCATTCTCCATCTCCACAATGATGGCGATCTTGTCGATGAACCAGCGGTCGATCTTCGTGATATTGTAAATGGTATCGTAGTCGATGCCCCTGCGGACAGCCTCGGCGATCCTCCAGATACGCATGTCATCCACGATCGCGAGCTGCTCGATCAGATCCTCTCTGGAAAGTCCTGTGAAGTCATAGGACATCAGGCTGTCCACATGCTGCTCCAGAGAGCGGATCGCTTTCATGAGCGCTCCCTCAAAGTTGTTGCAGATACTCATGACCTCTCCGGTCGCCTTCATCTGCGTTGTCAGCGTTCTCTTGGCGCTGATGAACTTGTCAAACGGAAGTCTCGGCATCTTCACGACCACATAGTCCAGCATAGGCTCGAAACTTGCATACGTTTTCTGCGTGATCGCATTCTTGATCTCGTCCAGCGTATAGCCGAGGGCGATCTTCGCAGCCACCTTGGCGATCGGGTATCCTGTCGCCTTGGACGCCAGCGCGGAAGAACGACTGACACGGGGATTTACCTCGATGACACAGTATTCAAAGGAATCCGGGTTCAGCGCGTACTGCACGTTGCATCCTCCGGTGATATTCAGCTCGCTGATGATGTTCAGCGCGGAAGTACGGAGCATCTGGTACTCCTTGTCACCCAGCGTCTGGGACGGAGCCACAACGATCGAATCTCCCGTATGAACGCCCACAGGGTCAATGTTTTCCATATTACAAACCGTGATGCAGTTGCCGGCGCTGTCGCGCATTACTTCATACTCGATCTCTTTCCAGCCTGCAATGCAGCGCTCTACCAGTACCTGACCCACGCGGGACAGTCTCAGGCCGTTCTCCAGGATCTCCACAAGCTGATGGGAATCGTGTGCGATCCCGCCTCCGCTTCCGCCCAGCGTATACGCCGGGCGGAGTACGACAGGGTAGCCGATCTTGTTCGCAAACGCAAGTCCGTCGTCCACATTCTCCACGACAAGGGACGCCGCTACGGGCTCGCCGATCTTCTCCATAGTCGCCTTGAACTCCAGACGGTCCTCGGCCTTCTTAATGGTCTCTGACGTTGTTCCGATGAGACGCACTCCGTTTTCCTTCAGGAAACCTGCCTCCTCCAGCTCCATGGCAAGGTTCAGCCCTGCCTGTCCTCCCAGAGTCGGGAGCACGCTGTCCGGTTTTTCCTTGAGGATGAGCTGTTCCACCACCTCAACCGTCAGCGGCTCGATATAGACACGGTCCGCAATATCTTTATCCGTCATGATGGTCGCCGGGTTGGAGTTCAGCAGAACGACCTCAAGTCCTTCCTCCTTCAGGGAACGGCACGCCTGTGTTCCTGCGTAGTCGAACTCTGCTGCCTGTCCGATGACGATCGGACCGGAACCGATGACCAGTACTTTCTTTATACTTAAATCTCTAGGCATTATTTCGCTCCTCCCATCATCTCAATGAATCTGTCGAACAGGTATCCGGAATCCTGCGGTCCGGGGCATGCCTCCGGATGGAACTGCACCGTAAAGATGTTTTTACCCACATAGGCAAGTCCCTCATTCGTTCCGTCGTTTACGTTTTTAAACGCAGGCACAGCCACATCCGGGTCAATGCTCTCGTCATCCACAACATAGCCGTGATTCTGGGAAGAAATATAGACTCTTCCGGTCTTTAAGTCCTTGACCGGATGGTTTCCTCCCCGGTGACCGTATTTCAGCTTGTGCGTGGACGCACCTGTAGCAAGCGCCATGAGCTGATGCCCCAGACAGATGGCGAAGATCGGAATATCTGTATTGTAAAGCTTTCTGATTTCTTCGATAATGGATGTGCAGTCCGCCGGGTCTCCCGGTCCGTTGGAAAGCATGATCCCGTCGGGCTGTGATGAAATGATCTCTTCCGCGGTTGTGTGAGCCGGATAAACAGTTACTTCGCAGCCACGTTCATTTAAAGATTTTGCAATATTGTTTTTTGCGCCAAGGTCAAGAAGTGCGACTTTCTTTCCTGTTCCCTCAAGAACGTATTTTTCCTGACATGTCACTTTGGAGACGACGTCACCCACTGTATATTTCTTCAGTTTCGGAAGGATCTCGTTCAGATCATAATCTTCCTTCGTTGTGATCATGCCGTTCATGGTACCTTTCTCTCTCAGGATCTTTGTGAGAGCACGGGTATCGATCCCTGCGATCCCGGGGATATCCTGACTTTTCAGGAAATCCTGGATCGTGCCCTCGCAGCGGAAATTGCTGGGCATCCTGGAAAGTTCCCTCACGATATATCCGTCCGGCCATGCTTTTTTTGACTCCATGTCCGGTGTGATCCCGTAATTGCCGATCAGCGGATAAGTCATCACAACTGCCTGTCCCGCATAGGATGGATCTGTCAGCACCTCAAGATATCCTGTCATAGAAGTATTAAAAACGATCTCGCTGATACAGTCTTTCGCCGCGCCGATGCTCGTCCCTGTAAATACTGTACCGTCTTCCAATATTAGAAACGCCTTCATCTGTTCACCCTTTCCCTTCGTACAAATAGATAGCATCCAATCTGAAAACTGCTCTGTCACGGTTCCCCGTTACATAGCAAAGGCACTCTTGGAGTCTTTTCATCCAGAGCGCCCACTTTCTCAAATTGTAAAGATTATACTACAACTGAGCTCATATTTCAACAGAAACTTTACTTATAAATATTCATATTTTTCTAATAAATATTCATTAGTATAAAACTTCTCCGTTGCTTTCTATCACTTTTTTGTACCAGTAGAACGAATCTTTCCTTCTCCGGGACAGGTCTCCCGTCCCGTCGTCAAACTTATCTACAAAGATCAGTCCGTAGCGCTTCTTTACCTCTCCGGTGGAAGCGCTGACAACATCTGTGCAACCCCAGCAGGTATATCCCATCAGATCCACGCCGTCGCACACAGCTTCCTTCATCTCCTCAATATGCTGACGCATATAATCGATACGGTAATCATCGTGGATCCGTCCGTCCTCTGTCAGCTCATCCACTGCGCCCAGACCGTTCTCCACGATCATGATCGGAATCTGGTAGCGGTCATAAATCTGGTTGAGCACATATCTTAAGCCGAGCGCATCGATCTGCCAGCCCCAGTCAGAAGCCTTGAGATACGGGTTCTTAATGTTGACCGTCCCATTGCCTTTCGTCGTCTCCGCGCCTTCCTGCGTAAGGCTGACGCAGTTGCTTGAGTAATAGCTGATGCTGACAAAATCCACCGTACCGTTTTTCAGGATCTCTGCGTCTTCCGGCAGCATCTCTATATTCATATCGTTCTCAGCGAAATACCGGCGGGCAAATCCCGGATACGCTCCGCGCACATGTACGTCGCCCGCGATGGAATTATGGATCTGACAGTACTGCTGTGCAAAGAACACGTCTTTCGGATGGCATGTGTACGGATACCCATTGTGATAAGCAAGCATGCAGCCCAGCTTGTTCTCCGGATCGATCTCATGAGCCATCTTTACAGCAAGAGCGCTGGCGATAAGCTGATGATGCATCGCCTGATAACGGGTCTGCTCATTATTGTCTGCCTCATCCAGCATTCCGGCGCAGAATACAGCTCCAAATGGTTCTGTGAGCATATTGATCTCGTTGAATGTAAGCCAGTATTTTACCCTTCCTTTGTAGCGCTCGAAAAGCACTTTTGCAAAGCGCAGATAAAAGTCGATGAGCTTTCTGTTCTTCCATCCACCGTAGGCCAGGGAGAGATGAAGCGGGTTCTCATAGTGCGAGATCGTGATCAGAGGTTCGATCCCGTATTTCTCAAGTTCGTCAATGACCCGGTCGTAAAATTCCAGTCCCTTTTCATTGGGAGTCTCCTCATCCCCGTTGGGGAAGATTCTTGACCATGATACAGAGAACCGGTAAACTTTAAAGCCCATCTCACCGAACAGTGCGATGTCCTCTTTATAGTGATGATAGAAATCCGTTGCCTCATGGTTCGGGTAGAACTCTCCTTCCACAGGTTCCGGAACGGTCAGGCGACGTTCTCTGTCCACGCTCCCTCCTGTCAGGATATCGGCGATGGACGGGCCTCTCCCATCCTCGTTCCAGCCTCCCTCATACTGGTTTGCGGCTGTCGCACCGCCCCAAAGAAAATTTTCGGGCATTTTTTCTCAAGCATGATTACTCCTCCCTCAGACGATCGTCAGCAGGCAGTCGCCATGTGCAGCCTTCTCGCCTGATTTTATCATTTTTACAGAACGGATGTAAGCGTCCCCATTTGTCACGACCACCGGAGTGATCGGATCGTATCCTTCTTTTTTTACAGCGTCCAGATCAAATTCCACGAGCAGGTCTCCGGCCTTCACCTGAGCCCCGTTCTCTACATGTGAAGTAAAGTGTTTTCCCTTCAGGTTTACCGTCTCAAGTCCGATATGGATCAGGAGTTCCACTCCCTGGGCTGTCTGGAACATAATTCCATGTTTTGTATCCATAATATTTACAACTGTACCGTCTGCCGGAGCGTAGATTTTTCCTTCATCCGGGATCACTGCCGCGCCGTCTCCCAGTATCTTGTCTGCAAATGTCTTGTCAGGCACTTCTGTGATATCCTTTACCGTTCCTGTGGCGGGTGAGAGGATCTGGATCTTCTCTACCAGTGGTTTTGCCTCTTTGCCGGCTTCACTGTGTTTTTGCACTTCAACTGTGTCATTTTCCTCTTCGATCTCATCCTTAAATCCGAAGATCATTGTCAGGATAAACGCTCCTGCAAAGGAGACGATGATCATAATGAGTCCATATAAGAAGTTGCTCATCCCCTTCTCACCGATAAAGGCCGGGATCGCAAGAAGACAGTTCTGTGCGATATAAAGGGTTACCTGAAGGAGTCCTCCCACAATACCGCCGATACCTGCTGCGATCGCCGCTGCAACGACCGGGCGTTTCAGCTTCAGGGTGACACCATAAAGAGCCGGCTCCGTGATTCCCATCAGAGCGGAAATACCGGATGCGCTGGCAAGCTGTTTCATATTCTTATCTTTCGATCTCACCGCAACTGCAAGAGATGCGCCGCCCTGCGCCACATTGGAGCACACCTGGGAAACAAAGATGAGCGTGTCCCCACCGGTAGCTATCGCGTTCAGCCCGATGGGAGTAAGTGCATGGTGCATACCAGTCATCACGATAAACGGGAATGCCGCAGACAGGATACCAACAATGATGAATCCGAGCTTCGTGGACAGGAAGTCAATCGCAACTGCCAGGCCATCACCGATGATCCCTCCCAGCGGTCCTACGATGATGATGGCAATCGGTGCACTGATCAGGATGACGAGCGTCGGATGCAGGATCAGTTTTACGATACGCGGTGTGATCCTGTCAACAAGTTTTACAATGTATGACATGATCCATACCATCAGGATGACCGGGATCACGGAGTAGCTGTAAGTCGTCGGCGTGACCGGGATCGAGAAGAAAGTAATCGGATCGCCGGACTCGATCATTGCCGTAAAACTTGGATGAAGAAATACACCTGCGATGATCAGCGCCAGAGACTGATTTACGTTAAATACCTTTGCGGCATTCGCAGCGATCAAAAACGGCATAAAGTAGAACGCTGCATCACCGATAAACGAGATGACCTGATAGGTGCTCGACGTATCGCTCACAAGATTGAATGTGGTCAGGAGCGTGAGTACCACCTTGATCATACCGGCTGCAGTAAGAGCCGGGATCATCGGAGTCATACATCCGGTCACAGAATCAATGATCGCAGAGCCGATGCTCTTCTTTTCTGATGTTTTCGCAGAAGAATCCTCATCGTCGTTTGGCACACCCATTTTCACCAGTTCGGCGTACATCTCGTTTACTTCATTTCCGGCGATGACCTGAAACTGGTCCTGATGCCAGTTTACACCGGAAATCTCGGAGAGCTTTTTGATCTCTGCCTCATCGATCTTATTTTTGTCTTTTACATAAAATCTGAGTCTTGTCATGCAGTGGAAGACACGTGTGATATTGTCTTTTCCGCCCATTGCCTGAACCAGCTTTTCCGCTGATTTTGAATAATCTTTTTTCATGGCTGTTCTCCTTAAAATAGTTTGATTATTTATTGAAAGGTCTTGCCTGATATGCCGGCCGTACATATCGGTCACAAGCCAATGCTTACTGCACTGTCCGAACTGTCCGTAAAACGGAGGGTTCAGTCTTCTTCCGCCGTTTCAGCCGCTTTTTTCGCAGCTGCACGGGATTTGTCCACATTTGTCTGGATATGGATCGAGAGGTACATCATCTCTTCTTTGCTCAGAGCATAATGATATTTTTCCTCCATCATAAGATAGATCAGCTTCACACACCCATACGCCTCACGGCACTGCTCCTGTATGATCTGGAACAGATTCTCATCCTCGTCGTACTGGAGTTCTTTGTGAAGATATCTCTGTGCAAAATATTTTAAATGAGTCAGAAATCTCTGATAATATAAACTTGACTCATTAAAGGTGATATCTGAAAAATAAGTTTTAACGATCTCCTGGACCTGATTTACGATCATGGCGATCTGATAATTGTCGTTGTTCTGCTGCCCCTCTTCCGCATTTACAAAATGAAGGGCGATAAACCCCGCCTCATCTGCCGGGAGCTGTATATTAAATTTCCGGTTTGCCTCTTCCACCATTTTAAGCCCATATTCATACTCTTTCTTATAGAGCTGCTGGATATCGAGCAAAAGGACGTTTTTCAGGCTGATCCCATTTTCGAATCTCTCTACAGTTCCCATAATGTGATCACTCAGGGAAAGGTAAATACTGTTGTTCAAATGCAGATCCGGTTCTTCTTCCCTGACCTGATCCACAAACTTCTGTACAAAATCCAGATACTCTTCCGGGATCGACAGCAGGTACTGCTGGATCTGGATGCTGTTCTGGTGATTCTTGGGATAAAAGATCTTTTCAATCAATGATTCATTGATCGTATCCCCTCGTTTCGCATGAAACCCGATTCCGAGACCTTTCACGATAATTTCCTCGTTTTCCGCATTTCTGGACAAAACGAGATTATTATTCAGTATTTTACTTACCTTCATCCCCTCAGCCTCCTGATAAAAATAAAAAGACCTATAACCCGAAAACAGATTCGGACTATAGGTCTTGCCTGACGATAATCATATTTCAGTAACAAGCCTTTTCATGTATCCTCTTTTCAACGAAAATATGATAACAAAGATCTGTCAATTTGTCCAGAACAATACTAGACAAAAAACTTTTCCAATTTTTGTCAGGTTTTCACAAATCGTTTACATTTCCTTTTCTCCCGCATTTTCCTAAACTCTGAGGACTGCCAGGAAGGATCATTCATAACTCCAAAACACCGTGATCTTATTATGTTCCCCATCCTCCGCGTAAGTATAACTCACACTGCCCAGACCATAGTAGGAGGCCAGATTCTGTGCCGCCTGGGGAAGGAGCTCATTGATCACCGTATCTCTGGCTTCCCCATAGACAGAAGCATTGGAAAATTTGCATACAAAGCTTTCTTCTCCTGCATAAACACTGTCGTTCATCTTCTGCAGGAGTTCATAGGAGTCAAAGCTTTCGTAATACATCCCGTTCATACGGTAGTAGTTCAGATCATCTGAGTTGCACTCCGGGTAATCCACCTCATCCCACTGCACATGGTCCACCATGATCTCCGCATCCGTGCAGCAAAGATAGTCATAATTGATACTGCCGGAAGGCATATTCTCGCCGCTCTCCGCCTGAAGGAACACCGGATCGCCGAAGGTGGTGTCCATCTGGTAATACGTTCCGTCACAGTTCACGATATTCCATGCGTGTGCCCCCTGTCCTTCTATATCCCCAATGACATAAATACAGGGAATTCCCATCTGTTCCAGCAGATACTGCGCCATCCGGGAATACCCTGCGCATACTGACCGCTTTCCCACCATGGAGCTGTAGATGTTCTGGTTATCCGGCGCATTTACGTCATACTCCACCGTATTCACAACATACTCAAAGACATATTTGACCTTCTCATAATCCGAGGCGCCGCTGTCGATTCCGGAAATACACTCCTGTGCCGCCGCGTCGATCTGCGACTGACGCTCTTCCTTCTCCTGCACAGAACAGGTATATCCTGGTATCAGATCCGTATACTCGTCATAGATCGTAAGGTTTGTATTTCCCGCACACCAGAAAAGCTCCGGCCGGTCATAGAGAAGATATTCATAGATTTTTCCCATATCATCCTCTATGGTGGCATGGATCCGTATCGTCTCCTCCATGCTGTTTACGCCCTGAAGTATCTCCCGGTAGATCGTCTGCTCCCGCTCTGTAAGCTGCTGATAATAGAAACCATTCGCAGTCTCTTCCTCCTGGATCGTCAGCTCCGGAAACTCTGTCTGCTGTTCCGATACCTGTTCCAGCATCTGCTCCGATACCTGTCCCGCCGTCTCTTCCGCCGTCTGCAGGAACCTGGGCCAAAAACGCTGTGCGGACAGGGCAGCCCCACCCGCCAGTGCCAGAACGAGTACCAGCCCCGCTATTTTCGGAAATATCCTCTTTTTCCGTTTTCTCTTTCTTCTCGCCATGATTCTCCTCTCTGTATCCGTAATATCAGATTCTTTGTCAGTGTTCTTCTCTTCCTCAGGTCAGTTCCGCGATCCTGGAGACGCCCACGTAGATCTCTGAGATCTTATACCATGTTTTATAATCCACCACGCCCGTCACAGGAAGGCCGAAGACAGACTGGATCTTTTCCACCGCCGCGGCGGTTGCAGGACCGTATATCCCGTCCGGGTTGATCCTGGGTATGGCGGGATATGCTCCTGCGATCACATTGATCTCCTCCTGCATCTGCCTGACCTTCTCGCCCCGGGATCCCTGTTCCAGATTGCTTCCCGGCCAGGACGCCGGTATCCCGGAGATCTCCTGTGCCGTATTGATATACATATCGTCCCCGTAATAGTAACGAAGAATCTCTATGGGGCTGAATCCCTGATCTCCCAGCTCCTTGGATCCCCATTGGGTCATCCAGTTCGGACAGGTCACCCTTTTCCCGTCGCAGTACTGGGTCAGGATGGGCTGACGCACATTGGGCCTGGAAAGATAGTTTGAGAAAAGTTCATCCACGATGACCGAGATGGACTCGTAGATATTCCGCTCCGGGATCCACTTGTGGTCAAAAGCAGTGGAGGATGTGATCGTGAAATCATAACCTTTATTTCTGTACCACTCAGTGTAAACCCTGTTCAACGTGAACGACATGATCGCCAGCACATTGGCGCGGATCGTATTCGCCGGCCAGGTTGCGTAGATCTCGCTGGATGCCACATTTTTTATATAGTCTTTGTACTTCACATAGTAGTTGTTCGCCGTGCTGTCCCGCGGGGAACCGTCATGGACCACGATATATTCCGGGACGACCACGCGGCTTAATACGATCTCGCCGCTCTCGTTGACAGGCTTGATCTCCTCCTCCGCGATCTTGGGCGGATAATCCCCGTACAGTGTATGAGCGGGGATGACAAAGACCTCCTCTTCCTCCTGCCCGTTGTCGCTTGGACGCATCCGTACATTCTGGATCGCCTTTGTGTTTGCCAGGATTTCCGTCCCTGCGATGCTGACCGGCTCAAAACCGGGCGCGCTGATATCCAGAGTATATTCCGAGTAAGGCTGTCTCTCATTGTTCCGGTCCAGGCTCCACTCCTCAGGCGGAGCATCCAGCTCAATGGTCTCCGTCTGACCGGAGGAATCTGTGGTCAGTCTCTCCAGGGTGCTCTCCGGAACTCCGGTGTAGGAAATGGAAATCACCGCATTCGTGACCGGATAGGAGGTCACAGAAGATACGATATTGATCTGAAGTTCTCCCTTCTCGGAAGCCCCGTCCTGCATTGCTCTTATTTCATTCATAACTAAATGCCTCTGCATATGATCATTTCTCTAATATATATGCAGAGACATCTGTTTAGAACAACTATAAGATCAGAACAGTCTCAGAATATCGTTGTACATGACGACCACCATCAGCACCATCAGAAGGGCAAATCCCGCAAAATGGACCATTCCCTCCCTCTCCGGCGGGATACGCTTGCGGCGCACCGCCTCCACGATAAGAAAGACAAGGCGTCCTCCGTCCAGAGCCGGGATCGGAAGCAGGTTCATGACGCCTAAGTTGGCAGATATGAACACGCCGAAATTCATCAGATTCAGGATCACCATCAGAAGCCCTGACGGCGCGGCCGCCTGGTATACACTGTCCACCGCGCTCACGATTCCCACGGGTCCTGACATATCCCGGATCCCCACTTGACCGGTCACCAGCATCCGCAGACTGTCGATGGCGTAGGTGATCCAGTATCTCACTGTGTAGACTCCGTATTCCAGGGAGCCCAGAACCCCGGTCTCTACGGAACCGCTGCTGATAACGCCCAGTTTCGGGGAAGTGTCTCCCTCCAGCTGACGTGCCTCCAGCACTGCCGTGTACTCTTCGCCGTCCCGCTCATACACCACTTCCAGCGTCGTCTCATTGGGATGGGTGAGCGTATAGAGGCTGATATCGTTCCAGATGTAGACCCGCCTTCCGTTGATCTCCCTGATCTCATCGCCGGCCTGCATCCCCTGTTCTTCCGCAGAGTAACCCTCGCTCACACCGCTGATCGTTGTGGGCTGGTATCCCACGAACAGAATGATGATCACGCTCATTATCCATGCCAGGATCAGATTGAACACCGGTCCCGCAGCTATGACAGAGATCCTCGCCCAGACGGATTTGCTGTTAAAGCTCCCCTCTGACATATCATCCGCGTCGTCTTCTCCCATCATGCAGGCGCCGCCGAAAGGAAGGAGCTTGATGCAGAATTTTGTGCCGCCAATCTCCTTCCCCACCAGCGTCGGCCCAAGTCCCAGTGAAAATTCATCCACCCGGATACCATTGGCCTTTGCCAGGAGAAAATGTCCCAGTTCATGAAAGATGATGATAAAGCTGAATAGTATGATCGCTATAATAATCCCCATTGATTACCACCTGTTTTTAATAAATTCATATGTTTCCTGTTCGGTCTTTAGTATCTCTTCCACCGTCGGATCCGTAATATTTTTATGTGCCTCCATACACGCCTGTATGATCTCCGTGATCTGAAGATACTTTATCTTCCTGTCAAGGAACATGGCCACCGCGAACTCATTTGCCGCGTTGAGGACAGTCGGAAGGGATCCTCCCCGGCGTCCTGCCTCAAAGGCAAGCTTCAGTCCGTAAAAGGTCTCCATATCCGGTTTCTCGAATGTGATCTGTGACAGTGTCCCGAAATCCAGCCTGTCCCCGGGCAGATATCTGCGCTCCGGATAATACAGGGCATACTGGATCGGCAGCTTCATGTCCGGCGTACCAAGCTGGGCAATCACCGCCCCGTCCTCATATTCCACCATGGAATGAATGATACTCTGGGGCTGCACGACCACCTGGATCTGATCCACGGTTACCCCGAAGAGCCATTTTGCCTCGATCACTTCCAGCCCTTTGTTCACCATGGTAGAAGAATCGATGGTGATCTTCCGTCCCATCTCCCAGTTCGGATGTTTCAGCGCATCCTCCACCTGGATATTCTCCAGGTCCTCTCTTTTCTTTCCCCGGAAAGGTCCGCCGGAAGCCGTCAGGAGGATCTTGTGCAGAGCCTTCCTCTGCCCTCCCTGAAGGGACTGGAAGATGGCGCTGTGCTCACTGTCCACCGGAAGGATGGACACGCCGCATTCTTTTGCCAGTGGCATGATGATATGTCCTGCTGTCACCAGGGTTTCCTTGTTCGCAAGAGCAATATCCTTTCCCGCGCGGATCGCTTCAATAGTGGGGCGGATACCGATCATCCCGACGATCGCTGTTACCAGGATTTCCGACTCCGGTACTGCCGCCACTTCAAGAAGACCGTCCATACCGCACACCACCCGTACATCCATGTCGCCCAGACGACTCTTTAACTCTGCCGCCCGCTTTTCCTTCCACACTGCGGCAAGTTTTGGCCTGAACTCCCGGATCTGCTGCTCCAGCAGATCGATATTATTTCCAGCAGCCAGAGCCACTACTTCCAGATCCCCGTTCGTCCTTACGATCTCCAGAGTCTGAGTCCCGATGGATCCTGTGGAACCAAGTATTGCGATTTTCTTCATATATGTTTCCCTCTTCTTCTCTCGAATAATCTCTTTATTGCGATCAGACATGGAGTCAAAGCAGGATCGCAAGATAGTAGATGATCGGCGCAGTGACGATCACACTGTCAAACCGGTCCAGGATCCCGCCGTGTCCGGGGATCAGTGTGCCATAGTCTTTGATGTTGTGATATCTCTTGATCGCTGAAGCCGCCAGATCTCCTACCTGGGAGATTGCTCCTCCCATTGCCCCGATGACAGCAAAGGACAGTATGTTCACACCGGCGTCCCCCCAGTAATTGATCGCCAGAGCGTAAAGTACTCCGATCAGAGCTGCTCCCAGGATACCGCCAATCCCACCTTCCACGGATTTCTTCGGGCTCAATATCGGAGCCATCTTATGCTTCCCGATGAGCATCCCCACACAGTAAGCGCAGGTATCGCATCCCCATGCACAGACAAAGACAAGCCAGACTGTAAACACGCCTCCCGGCAGGATCCTGGTCTGGTAGATGTAGGAGAGCATCACCGCCACATAGAAAACGCCGAAAAACGCCGCCATGATCTGCTGCGTGTTATATTTCGGATAGGCAAACACGATCACAGCCATCTGACAGATCAGATGGCCCAGAAAGAGCATCATGAACCAGTCCACTGTATCCCCCGGGAGGATCGGTTTAAAGTAGAGGAGGCCGTAATAGAGCACTGCGAAGACATAGCCGACGATCCCCGGCGCCTTTCTCTCGATCGCAAACACCTTGTACAATTCTGTCAGTCCGATCAGGCTGATGGCAAGCAGAACAAGAAAGAGAAGATTTCCGCCTGTTATCAGGGTGACCAGCGCGATGATCACCAGTAGTATTCCGCTTAACAGCCGTGTTTTAAACATGATCTATTCCTCCTCCACTCCGCCGAAACGTCTGTGCCTGTGGTTGTATTCCTCCACTGCTTTTACCAGTTCTTCTTTTGTAAAATCAGGCCAGGGTACATCCGTGAAATAAAACTCCGAGTATGCCAGCTGCCAGAGCAGATAGTTGGAAAGCCGCTGTTCTCCGCTGGTCCGGATCATCAGATCCGGATCCGGGATCCCGTGAGTATCCAGGTAAGACTCATACACTGTCTCATTGATCTTCTCCGGATCCAGCTTTCCGGCTGCGCAGTCCTCTGCCATCCTTTTTGCCGCTCTTGTCAGTTCATCCCGGCTTCCGTAGTTCAGGGCAATGGTGAAATTCAGGCCGCCGTTGTTCACAGTCGCTTCCTCCAGCTCCCTGATCCTGCTTTTGATATCCTCGTCCAGAGTTTTGATATCTCCGATCACGCGGATCTTCATATCATTTTTCGCCGCCGTTTTCAGGCAGGACTTCATATAATTGCGGAGCAGCTTCATCAGCGCGTCCACCTCGCCCTTTGGACGGTTCCAGTTCTCTGTGGAGAAGGCGTACACGGTAAGGTATTTTATCCCCATCCTCCAGGCTTCCTCACAGATCCGCTCCACGTTCTTGCTCCCCTGAGCATGACCGTAATTTCTCGGCATCCCTTTTCCCTTTGCCCAGCGGCCGTTTCCGTCCAGGATGATCGCTATATGCTGCGGTACTTTCATTTTCTATCCCTCTCTCATTTTTATTCTGCTGTCAGAGCAAAAGGGAGCCTGAAAAAAGCCCCCTTTCTGTTTTTGTGCGATAAGCCCGGCAAGCAGCTGCCATGCTTGCACGAGCAGCTGTTTGCCGGGCAACGGACAGCGGACAGCAGTGCTGTGAGCTATCCGCGGTATCGCGGCGGATAGGTGAAGGGAATCTTCCCCTATCCGATCCTCTCTTTCTATACTGTCATGATTTCTTTTGACTTCGCTTCGACCATCTTGTCGATCTTCTCGATATACTTGTCTGTGATCTTCTGAAGTCCGTCTTCCAGATCCTTGATGCCGTCCTCTGATATCTCGGTTCCCTTCAGTTTCTTAAACGCCACGTTTCCATCGCGGCGGATATTGCGGACAGCCACCTTTGCCGCCTCGCCCTTCTTCTTTACATCCTTTGCCAGCTCTTTTCTGCGCTCTTCCGTCAGTTCCGGGAATACCAGCCGGATCGAGGATCCGTCGTTGGTCGGGTTGATCCCGATATCCGATGTGAGGATTGCTTTCTCGATCGCCTTTAACATGCTTTTCTCCCAGGGCTGGATCTGGATCATCCTGGCCTCGGGAACCGAAACGTTCGCCACCTGCTGAATCGGAGTGGGCGCTCCATAGTAATCTACCACGATCTTGTCCAGCACATGGGGATTGGCGCGTCCCGCACGGATCGTCACGAGCTCAGAATCAAGATTATTGATCGTCTTCGTCATCTTATTATCATATACAACTAATTTCTCATCCATACCAGAGTCCTCCTAAACTGTTACTTTTGTTCCTGTGAAATTTCCGCTCATAGTCCTGGCAATGCTGTTCTCTTCATTCAGCCCGAACACGAGCATGGGCATCTTATTTTCCAGACAGAGGATCGATGCTGTCAGATCCACTGCCGCCAGCTTTTTGTCGATCACTTCCTGGATCGAGACTTCATCGTACTTGACCGCCTCCGGATTGACCTTCGGATCGCTGTCGTAGATCCCGTCGATGGCTTTGGCAAGAAGCATCGCGTCCGCCTCGATCTCAATGGCGCGGAGCACAGCCCCCGTGTCCGTTGAGAAGTACGGATGTCCTGTTCCGCCGGCAAAGAAGATCACCTTCCCCGACTCCAGCGCCTCTACCGCCGCGTCCTTTGAAAACAACGTTGTGAACGCGCCGCACACAAAAGGAGTGAACACCTCTGTCTTCATTCCCACATGGCGGAAGATATCCGACACGTAGATACAGTTCATCACCGTTGCGAGCATCCCGATCTGGTCCGCCTTCGTCCGGTCTATCGTCTCGCTTGTCCGCCCCCGCCAGAAGTTTCCTCCTCCGGTCACGATCGCCACCTGGATGCCGTCATCAACCAGCTTTTTTACCTGCTGTGCCACACCGATGCAGGTCTCCTCGTCGAATCCGGTCTTCTTCTCTCCTGCCAGTGCCTCTCCGCTCAGTTTAAGCAAAATTCTCTTCATTTCTGCAGTACTCCTTTGATTTACTAACTAAATTGAAGTATAACATAAGTTTTCCAATTTGTCATGTATATATCCCGCATCTCTCTCATCCGTCATCACCGTCAGTCTGTCCCCTGCCATGAGCACCGTCTTTCCTCTGGGGATCAGCTCTTTTCCCTCCCTCTCAAGAGAGACCAGGAGACAGTTTGCAGGCCAGTGGATCTCCAGGACTTTCCGCCCCTCCAGGACAGAGCCTCCCATGATCACAAACTCGCTCAGTACCTTCTGTCCGCCTGCAGCCTGTTTCTTTTCTCCCTGTCCTTCCAGGATCCGTCCCAGAAGGCTCTCATAGATCGGCTCGGATCTAAGAAGCGTTGCCGTGATGTACGCTGCCACGGAGACGATCGCCAGGGAGAGCATCTGGCTGACTGATCCCGACATCTCAAAGAGCAGGATGATCCCTGTGATGGGAGCCCGGACGATAGCGGTAAAGAATCCGGCCATGGCCAGAAGAACAAAGTTATTGATATACATGGGATCCAGTCCGAAGATCTGCACCCCGGCCATGGCAAAGGCGCCGCCAGCCAGCGCTCCCAGGATCAGCAGCGGGAAGAAGATCCCGCCCGGAGCGCCGGAACCAAAACTGACTGCGGAAAACAGAAGTTTTACAATGAATGTGATCACCACCAGTCCCAGCGTCATCTCCCCTGCTGTCAGAGAGACGATCAGTCCGTTGCCGCTGCCGAGCGCGGAGGGCATGACAAGCCCCACCACTCCTGCTGCCAGGAAGGCGATCACCAGCCGCCCTGTAACTCCGAGAAAAGCCGATTTTTTATACAGATCCTGGGCCTTGAGCATGAGACGGTTGTAAAACGCTCCGAGGATGCCAAGGATCACGCCAAGGATCAGCAGCGTCCAGTAATACTCCTGAGGCAGAGCGTGTTCAATAGTAAACTGGAACACCGGATCGATCCCGATGATATGGGAGGAGATGAAATCCGCTGTCACCGAAGCGGTCATCACAGAGATCAGGATGTTCATGGAAAATCCTTTGTGTATCTCTTCCAGGGAGAACATCATCCCTGCCAGCGGAGCGTGGAACGCAGCGGCAAGCCCGGCGCTGGCCCCGCAGGTCATCAGATATTTTTCTTCTGTCTTTCCCCTGTCCAGCAGACGGGAAACTCCCTGACCCGTCATTGCTCCCAGCTGGATCGACGGACCTTCCCGTCCCAGGGAGAGGCCTCCCAGGATACACAGAAATCCGCCCAGGAATTTCGCCGGCAGCACCCGTTTCCAGTTCTCGGAAAGCTTTCCCAGGATCTCTCCCTCCACCTGAGGGATCCCGCTCCCGGAGATCATGGGTTCCAGTTTCACCAGTCTTCCCACGATCACCGCCATCAGGACCAGAACGGCCATCCATCCCAGGATCCGAAGAGGATCCTTTCCGATAAATCCAAGGATTTCGCCCAGCGCATTCCCCGCAAAGGTCAGCGCCAGCCGGTAGAGCAGCACGATCAGCCCGGCTGCTGCTCCCACCAGAAGCCCCTCTCCGATCAAAATGACCGGGAACCGCTCTGCCCTCCGTATCGTATGGGATATATTTTTTTTCATAATGCATGCCCCTTTCTTTTTCCTCGGATCCCCTTTATCTTACAGATGGATCAGCAGGGAAAACAGAACCGTGATGATCCCGCAGATCCCGATGGCCAGTCCGCTCATGGCTCCTTCCACTTCCCCGATCTCAATGGCTTTCGAAGTTCCAACAGCGTGGCTGGATGCGCCGATCGCCAGTCCCGCAGCCACCGGATCCGAGACACGGAAGAACTTGATGAGAAACGGAGCGAAGATCCCGCCCAGGATTCCCGTTCCGATCACCGCCACCACAGTGATGGGCACCACGCCGCCCGCCGGCTCTGCGATGCTCACTGCGATGGGTGTGGTCACGGATTTCGGGATGAGGGACACAGCCAGGCTGTCATCCAGTCCAAACAGTCTGCACATCCCGTAGACGCTTGCCATGGACGCCGCGGAACCCGCGCTGCACCCCGCCAGAATCGGCAGCCAGTATTCCTTCAGGATCTGTCTCTTTGTGTAGATCGCCACGGCGAGACATGCCGTCGCCGGGGCAAGAAACATGTTGATGATTTCTCCTCCCTTGTTGTAGGATTCATACGGGATATCAAAGATCACCAGCACGCCTGATGTCAGGACAATGGCGATGATCAGCGGGTTGCACACCGGCGTCTTCAGCTTCCGGTTCAGTTTTACCCCGATCCCGAAAGTAATAACGCTCAGGGCAACTCCGAAATAAGGTGATTCAAAAAGTTCTTTCAAGATTTTTCCTCCTTACGTATCACTTTTTCTTCTTTCTGAGCAGATACATGGTGAAACGGACTGTATAAGCTGTCACCGCAAATGTAACGACAGTGGACACCACGCAGATGACGATGAGTTGTACCAGCGCATTTTTCAGGATATCTGTATAGTTGATGATGCTCACCCCTGCCGGGATGAAAAAGAACGCCATATTTTCCAGGAGAAAATCTGACTTTTCCTGGATATGCTCTATCTTCAGGATTCCGACCGCAAGACACAGAAACAGCAGGATCATGCCGATGATGCTCGCCGGGAAAACACCCGGGAAGATCTTCTCGATGACCACGCTGATCCAGCAGACGGAAAATATGATACCAATCTGTTTTATGATCTTCATTTTCTCTTTCCTTTTATATATTGTAATGTAACATCCGTCAAACGTAATTTCCCTCCCGGATGTCCACATGATAAAATACCATTCTGATATAAGTATGTCAACGGATATGATTTTACTTGACAATCTTTCCTATATGATTTATGATACAAATGTTTTCACACTTTAAACAACTAAAATTTTACAGTGTGAAGGTAAATTCAAAAATTTTTATTAATATATTTTTGGAGGACTACAGAAATGATCATTGTACTGAAACCGCACACGACCGAAGAAAATATAACACGTGTGGAAAATCTTGTCAAAAAGCGCGGGCTGGACACCCATGTTGTCCGCGGTACCGAGATGACGATCATTGGCTGTATCGGAGATACGACACTGATCGATCCGCGCCAGTTTGAGGTGGACAGCTGTGTTGACAAAGTCATGCATGTCCAGGAACCATATAAGCTTGCCAACCGTGCTTTCCACCCGGAGGATTCTGTAGTAGACGTCTCCGGTGTAAAGATCGGCGGCGGACATTTAGGACTGATCGCAGGTCCCTGCTCTGTAGAGTCTTTCGAGCAGGTACTCGAGATCGCGAAAGCTGCAAAAGAATCCGGAGCGAACTTGCTCCGGGGAGGCGCGTTTAAGCCCAGAACCAGCCCCTACTCTTTTCAGGGACTCGGGCTGGAGGGACTGGATATCCTCTGCGCGGTAAAAGAGGAGGTCGGTCTCCCCATTGTGACAGAGCTCATGTCTCCGCAGTATCTCGATATCTTCAACGAGAAGGTGGATCTGATCCAGATCGGCGCCCGCAATATGCAGAACTTCGACCTGCTCAAACAGTTAGGTCAGGTCGACCGCCCTATCCTTCTCAAGCGCGGGCTCAACGCAACCTATGAAGAATGGATCATGTCCGCAGAGTATATTATGGCTGCCGGAAATGAGAATGTCATCCTCTGCGAGAGAGGGATCCGTACTTTCGAGACCTTCACAAGGAACACCCTGGATCTTCAGAGCATCCCCGTGCTCCGTAAAAAAACTCATCTTCCTGTCATGGTAGATCCCAGCCATGCAGGCGGAAAATGGTGGCTGGTAGAGCCGATGGCAAAAGCCGCTGTCGCTGCCGGCGCTGACGGGCTCATGATCGAAGTCCACAACGATCCGGAATGTGCGTTGTGCGACGGAGCTCAGTCCCTGAAACCGGAGAAATATGATGCACTTCTCAAACAGGTACGACAAATTGCTGAAGTTGTAGGAAAGATTCTGTAAATTTCTTAAAAAGGTGCCGTGTACTTTTTAAAAAGTACCTGGCACCTTTTAAAAATATTTTCTAAAAACGAGGTATAAAAACATGAATTTAACAGTTAATTTAGTTGAAAACACCTATAATATCTATATTGAAAAGGGAATCCTCCCCAGAGCAGGGGAATATGTCAGAAAAGTTTTTAATGGGCAAAAAATCATGATAATTTCAGACGACAATGTTTTCCCATTGTACGGCGCCACGCTCATGGGCAGTCTGAGTGATTACGAATGTCACACTCTCGTTCTCCCGCACGGGGAGCCGACCAAAAATTTCCGCACACTGCCTGCCGTTTATTCCGCCCTTCTGGACGCCCGGCTGACCCGCAGCGATCTGGTCATCGCCCTCGGCGGCGGCGTGATCGGCGATCTCGCCGGATTTGCCGCTGCAAGCTATCTGCGCGGAGTAAAACTGATCCAGATCCCCACATCCCTCCTGGCCCAGGTGGACTCTTCCGTAGGCGGCAAAGTGGCTGTGGATCTTCCTCAGGGGAAAAACCTAGTCGGAGCCTTCTATCATCCGAAAATGGTTCTGATCGATCCCGACGTCCTGGACACGCTTCCGCAGCATTTTATCAACGACGGGATGGGGGAAGTGATCAAATACGGCTGTATCAAGGATGCGGAACTGTTTGACACCCTGTGCGCCCACAGCTCTTTCGAAGACCTGAAAGCCGACCTCACGGATGTGATCACCAGATGCGTGGACATAAAACGAGAAGTCGTCGAAGCCGATCAGTTCGACAAAGGAGAGCGTATGCTCCTGAACTTCGGCCATACCCTTGCCCATACCATTGAGCAGCATTATAACTACGAGCGTGAGAGCCACGGCGAAGCGGTCGGGATCGGCATGTACCAGATCACAAAGATCGCAGAAGAAAAAGGTCTGACCGCCCCCGGATGCGCAGAAAAGATCAAGAAAGCCCTTGATATCTACGGACTTCCATCCCAGTGCGGCCTTCCGCTTTCCGTCCTGACCGAAGCGATCACGCTCGACAAGAAGAATCTGGACGGACATCTGAATGTCGTGCTGCTCCGTGAGATCGGAGACAGCTATACCTGTCCGACGGATATCGGGTTCTTCAGTCAGGATATCACTGTCTGAGATCCTACAGCACCGCCCAGGGGTCTTCGTTCCCCTCTACTCTCAGCAGGCAGCTCTCAATGGAGTGTTTCACCATGTCGCTCACTGCCTGGTCTGTATAGAACGCCATGTGCGGCGTCACGATCACATTCGGGAAGCCGCGCAGGATATACAGATCCCGTTTGCTGAGGATATCTGATTTCAGGTCATTGTAATACAGGCCGAACTCATCTTCTATCACATCCAGCCCTGCTGCTCCGACTTTTCCTGATTCGATCCCCTCGATCAGCGCCTTTGTGTCGATCAGACCGCCACGGGCCGTATTGACGATGACCACGCCGTCCTTCATCTTTTCTATTGCCGTCTTGTCGATCAGGTGGAAATTATCCTCCGTAAGAGGCATATGCAGCGTGATCAGATCACACTCCCGGAAAATGGTATCCAGATCCGCATACTGTGCATGAGCTTTAACCTCTTCGTTCTCATACTTGTCATAGGCATAGATCCTGCAGCCGAAACCGGACAGATCACGGATCACAGACCTGCCGATCCTTCCTGTTCCAAGCACGCCGACTGTAAAATTCGGGAGTTCCCGTCCCTGGATCCCGGGAAGAGCGAAATCATTTACCTCTGCCCTCTGCATGATCCGCTTCATCTTCCGGATCGACATCAGCATGAGCATGACTGTATAATCCGCCACGCATTCCGGCGAATAAGACACATTACTCACATGGATGCCGTACTTTCTCGCAGCGTCAAGATCAATGTGATCGTACCCGATCGTCCTCGTGGAGATCATCTTCACTCCCAGCTCATGAAACCGCTCCATCAGCTGCGCGTCGATCTTTGAAGTGATGATGCTTACATATTCATATCCCGCCGCAAGATGGGCGTTTTCCAGTGTGGGAGGAGCTGTACAGATCCCCAGTTCCACATGATATTCCTCCGCAAATTTCTGAAAATATTCCGCCTCGTCAAATTCTCTGTAGTCAAAAACAAAAATCTTCATTCTGATACTCCTCGCTTTTATTTCATCGTATAGCATAATATCCTGATCCGTCCGGTATGCTTCGGTGCTTTCCTCCTTCTCTCAGAGAAGGGGCTCCGTCAGATAAGCCCGTAATGCCTCAGTGCGTTGGCGATCCCGTCCTCTTCCACTCTGCTGGTCACATATTCCGTATAAGGGTCAAGCACCGGAGAATGAACTCCCATGGCAATCGTATGGCAGGCATACTCAAACATGGACAGATCATTGCTGCTGTCTCCGAAGACATAAGCTCTCTCTTTCGGTATCCCCAGTTTCTTCAAAGTAAATTCACACGCCGTCGCTTTGGAATACCCCTTCTGGATCACCTCATAAGTATTCCCGCCTCGGTCAATCGCTTCCATATCTTCCTCAATATACTTCAGGAACCGCTCCAGATCACTCTTCTCATCCGCGTATATGAAAAGCTTGTCAAAGATAAAACCGCCTGATTCCAGGGGCTGCTCTATCCCCATTCCTTTTCCCCGGAAATGTCTCCTTGACTGCTCCAGATTTTCAAATCTGGTCATCCGCCCAGGAAAATAAACGTCCTCCACTCCCTCGGCAACGCCGCCCAGGTTGCATCTCCCTATCTCCTCTATGATCTTCTTTCCCCGTTCCTGTGGTACAGACCGTGCAAACAGGATCTCATCACCGTATAAAAGATAGGTTCCGCACCCACACAGATATCCGTCAAACCGTACTCTCCTTACCTCGGAGGGGACGCTGCAGATCGTCCTTCCCGTGTTGATAAACAAAAGGTGTCCATTCTTCTGCGCTTCTCTCAGCGCAATAATCGCGCTTTCTGGCACCATCTTCGTATCATCGCTTATGACCGTCCCGTCAATATCAAAAAATAAGACTGCTCTCTCCATCTTCTTTCTGCTCCTGTAAATCTAACTGTCGGGGCCTGAAGATATCTGCCCCTGTGAAGCTTCGAACTGCTCCCTGTACACTTTATCACTCCCGGAAACAGATGTCTACTGTGTATACCATGTAAAACAGAGATTTATCCCGCCGGATCCCCCTCGCCAGTCTCCCGACAGCCCCAGGTGACTTCCGCAGGAATTTCCACACACAAAAATATCACGGTATACCAGAAACGGATCCTCCGTTCCCGATGCACCGTGACATCTGTCTCCGTCAGTGCAGGTCACCTGCCTGACCATCCCACAGCTTTTTCTCATCTTTTTCTGAAAGTCTCCACAATATCCATCATCTCCTGAGACGGGTTTGAGACCACTGCCGACTGCACCACCGGACAGGGCGGATCATTCTTTACGCTTTCCACTGCCGCTGTCACCGCCGAAACATCGCCTCCCATGAAGATCAGGACATGTCCGCCGCATTTTGTATCCTTTGTCACATACTCCACATCCGCCGTCTTCAGCATGCGGTCCGTAACGATCACGCCGTTCGCATCCCCTACAACTTCCACCAGTCCATAAGCTCCGTATTTCATAACCATACCTTTCCTTTCCCCGAAGGTTACCGTTCACATGTAACTTCCAAAGTCTTATCTCTACTTTCCTATCGTCATCGCGATCGCTGTCTCCGTATCTTCCGAAGGAGCTGCAATCACTGTATGGGAAATGATCTTTGCCAACGGACGTGCTGTCTCCAAAGCCGCTTCCATTGCAGCCTTTACATCAGATACTGTTCCCCTCATCTTTACACAGGCGCCGGCCCCGAGACGGTTCCTCTCCACCGCCTGGATCTTCACATCCGCTGCTTTTGCCGCAGCATCAAGCGCCACAAAGCAGATACACTCGCTGTCCAGCTCAAAGACTCCGATCGCCATCTCTGTATATTTCTCTGCCATACCTTCCTCCTGACCCTGTCCCGGAGTAAATGTCCAAACGACTTTTCACACCGGAAACACTGTAATTCTCCTGTTTTACCTTCTCTTATTTTACTAAAAACATGGTTGGAAATCAATCCTTCATTATCCGCTTTCTCGGTTCATATAATAGATGTAAACCAGATCAGTCAGCAGGAATATGAAAAAAGATTTTTTCCAAAAAGTATCCGCTTCTCTCAAAAGAATTTTTATCACCAGAACAGCCGCGAAAACGCTCGCCCTGTTTGCCGGAGCCTTTCTGCTCGGCACAGCCGCCGGAGCCGCAGAAGACGCACTCTCCGTAACCTCTTCTCACTCCTCTCACGCTGCCCCTGCTCTTCCCGTCTCCGCGGAAGGGGACTGGGGACTGAGCTTTCAGGAGGAGGGACAGACGCCTGTAGGAAACGCCACGTTCGACGAACTGGCACAATATGACGCCTTTTATGCGGAAGACACTGACGAAAAAGTCCTCTATCTCACATTTGACGCAGGCTATGAAAACGGAAACACAGAGCCCATTCTGGACGCGCTTGCAAAGCACGGTGTATCCGCCACATTTTTTGTAGTTGGAACATACATAGATTCCGAGCCGGAACTGATAAAAAGAATGGTAGAAGAAGGACACACTGTGGGAAACCACACCTGGCATCACCCGGATATGTCCCAGATCTCGACCATGGATTCCTTCAAAAAAGAACTTGTAGACGTGGAAGACGCCTATCGAGACGTGACCGGACAGGAAATGACGAAATTCTATCGGCCGCCTCAGGGAAAATACAACGAAGAAAATCTGAAAATGGCGCAGCAGCTCGGATATAAGACTTTCTTTTGGAGCCTCGCATATGTGGACTGGTACCAGGATGACCAGCCTTCTCCGGAAGAAGCCTTTGACAAACTTCTGAGCCGGATCCATCCCGGCGCCATTGTCCTGCTCCACAGCACCTCCTCCACCAACGCACAGATCATGGATGAACTGCTGACAAAGTGGGAAGAGATGGGATACACTGTAAAGCCGCTTACGGATCTGGCGGGGGAGTGAAATAGGCCGCCGGAGGGGATATGTTGACGGCAGACCCGCTCTCGCTCGGAAAACGACGCAGCGGACACGTAGGAGCGCAAAAGACGCGCTCCAAGTGCCGGCGTCGTTTTACGGTCTTTCGTCAACATATCCCCTCCGGCTGGGTTGTTCCAGTCGCCGCGGCAGTTCCGGGCGCGGACGGGAGAGGCGCGCCCCGAAGGGGCGCTGCTCCCTGGATTCCGAAAAACTCCCACAGAGAACTCTTCTTCCTCCCGGCAGCCAAAGCAGCCCCGAAAGCCTCTTCTCCTCCGGCTGCGAAAATGCAGCAGGAAGGGATAGACTGTTGAAAGGCCGTAAAACAACGCCGGCACTTGGCGCACGTTCTTTGTGCGCCTATGTACCGCTGCGTTGTTTTCCGAGTGCAAACGTGCCTGCCAACAGTCTGTCTCTTCCTGCGGACTTTTTCCTGCCGGATCAGAGATTCTCCACTGCCGCCCTCTCGATCGCCAGCCCTTTTGTATACCTCTCCATGAATTTCTCATAGCCTTCCACATCCCCGGGAACCGGATCCATTCCGGTGCCTTTCGTCTCATGGAACACCTTATTTGCAAGATAATCGGTCAGGTTCTCTCCTTCTTCCCTTCTCACAAGGTAATCCGCCAGAAGCGCGATCCCCCAGGCGCCGCCTTCGCCGGCGGTCTCCATAACGTATACAGGGGTATTGATGGCTCCGGCGAGGATCCGCTGGCCCACGCCCTTTGTCTTGAACAGACCGCCGTGTCCCATCATGCGGTCCAGTTTCACATTCTCCTTTTTGAGCAGAATATCCATCCCGGTCTTCAGGGCTCCGAGGGAAGTGTAAAGGTTCACACGCATAAAGTTCGCAAGATTAAAGCGGCTCTCCGGTGTGCGGACGAAGAGTGGCCTGCCCTCGTCGAAGCCTGTGATATGCTCGCCTGAGAAATAGTTATACGCCAGCAGTCCGCCGCAGTCCTCGTCTCCCTCCAGCGCCTTGTTGTACAGGGTTGAGAAGAGGCGGTTCATATCCACATCGATGCCGAAGGCTTCCGCAAACTCTCTGAAAATCCCCACCCAGGCGTTCAGGTCAGAAGTACAGTTGTTGCAGTGCACCATAGCCACCAGGTCTCCGGACGGCGTTGTCACAAGATCGATCTCCTCGTAGGGTTTTGTCAGATCTTTCTCCAGCACGGCCATGGCAAACACGCTGGTCCCGGCGGACACATTTCCGGTGCGCACGGCAACGCTGTTGGTCGCCGTCATCCCGGTCCCTGCATCTCCTTCCGGCGGACACAGCGGGATCCCCGCCTCCAGATTTCCGTCCGGATCCAGAAGTCTTGCCCCTTCTTCTGTCAGGCAGCCGGCATCCTGACCGGCAAGAAGGACTTTGGGAAGAAGTTCCCGGATCTTCCACGGATATCCTTTGTCCGCCACAAGTTCGTCGAACTGATCCAGCATCCTGGCATCAAAATCTTTCGCCTCGATGTTGATGGGGAACATTCCGGCAGCGTCTCCGCTTCCCAGCACTTTCTTTCCGGTCAGCTTCCAGTGGATATATCCGGAAAGGGTAGTGAAAAAGCGGACTTTATCCACATGCTCTTCTCCGTTTAAGATCGCCTGGTACAGATGTGCGATGCTCCAGCGCTGAGGAATATGGTAGGCAAAAAGCTCAGAGAGCTTTTCCGAAGCCTCACCGGTGATCGTGTTCCGCCATGTACGGAACGGCACGAGGAGTTCATCGTTTTCGTCAAATGCCAGATATCCGTGCATCATGGCGCTGACGCCCATCGCCGCGAACCGGGTCAGTTTTACCCCGTACTCCTCTTTCACATTTTTCACCAGATCCCTGTAACATCCCTGAAGTCCTGCCCAGATATCCTCCATGTCATAGGTCCAGATATGGTCCACATATTTGTTTTCCCAGTCATAACTTCCCGAAGCCACAGGCGCCTTGTCCACATCGATGAGCACCGCCTTGATCCTGGTAGAGCCCAGTTCGATCCCCAGTATGGCCTGGCCAGACGCGATCGTTTCCCTGATTTCTTCTTTTCCGCGCATCCCATGTTCCTCCTTGTCATTTTTTCTCTTTATATCGGACAGGGGAATCCCCTTTCCCTTATTCAATCTATGCGATACAACGGACAGCTCACAGCAAAGCCGTTCTACGCTCCGCTTCGGTCCGCGCTAAACGAACGTCCACTGGACGTTCAGCGCCGCTGTCCGTTGCCCGGCAAATGCCTGCTCATACTTTTACAACATGGTCTTCCTCAGTTCTTCTCCGCTCTTCTGGCTCAAATAAGCCGGAGCGATATCAAACACAGTTTTGCATCCGGACGCTCCCTCTGATGCAAGCCGGAAAGCAGCCCGGGCATATGCCACGAGCACGGATGAAGTGAACTCCGGATTGGAGTCCAGCTTCAGGCTGTACTCGATCAGATGGCTGTTTTCCTTCTCCCATCCGGTCTTTCCGCTGCGGAGGACAAATCCTCCGTGAGGGATCCCGCTGTGTTTCTCTTTCAGCTCTTCCTCGCTGATAAAATGTACTGTCGTGTCATAGTCGGAAAAATAGTTCGGCATGGTTTTGATCTCTTCCTCCACCTTTTCCGCGTCTGCGCCTTCCTCCAGCACTACAAAACACTCTCTTGTATGTTTCTCTCTCGTTGTCAGATCCGGATTTTCTCCGTTTCTCACCGCTTCCAGCGCGCTCTCCACCGGGATCGTGTACTGTTTCGCATCTTTCACGCCTTCCACTCGGCGGATAGCGTCAGAATGCCCCTGGCTGACTCCCTTTCCCCAGAAGGTATAATCCTTTCCTTCCGGAAGGATCGCGTTGGCATACAGTCTGTTCAGGGAAAACATTCCCGGATCCCAGCCCACGGAGATGATCCCGACTTTGCCGCCCTTCTTTGCAGCGGCATCCACATTTGCAAAATGCTCCGGAATCCGCGCGTGGGTGTCAAAACTGTCGATCACATTGAACATCTCTGCAAACTTCGGCGTCTGCTCCGGCAGATCCGTAGCGCTTCCCCCGCAGAGGATCATCACATCAATCTTGTCTTTCCATTCTGCCGCGTCATCGATCTGGCACACCGGCACTCCTTCTGTCAGAATGCTCACGCCTGCCGGATCCCTGCGGGTGAACACTGCCGCAAGTTCCATATCACTGTTCTGACGGATCGCGCACTCCACGCCCCGTCCCAGATTTCCATAACCTAAAATTCCGATTCTAATACTCATTTTTCTACTCCTTTGGTATTGTTGATCACGATACACTCCAGGACCAGATCCCAAAAGGCATCGCTCCTTTTGTTATTATACCGTCCGGGGAGTAACTTTTCAACGTATTACGGGCTATTTCCAGCATGCATCAGGTCTATTTCCGGTATGCGATCTCGTTCCACCTGAGTTCATTTTTCAGGTCTCTGATCTTCGTGTCCTTATCGATATAAACCGCCTCGATGCCCATCATCGCCGCCCAGTCGCCCATCTGCTCCGCAGTCAGGTCGTAAGTGAAAGCTGTGTGATGCGCGCCTCCGCAGAGGATCCACGCTTCCGCCCCGGTATAGAGATCCGGTTCCGGAGTCCAGTACGCAGTCGCCACCGGCAGTTTCGGCATGGGCTTTTCCGTCTTTTTGCACTCCACATTGTTGATGATCAGGCGGAACCGGTCTCCCAGGTCGATCAGGGACGTGGCGATGGCCGGGCCTTCCTTCGCGGTAAATACCAGTCTCGCCGGATCCTCCCTGTCTCCCATGGAAAGCGGATTCACCTTGATGCTGATGGGACCGTCTGAGATGGACGGGCACACTTCCAGCATATGAGCCTGGAGTATCCCTTCCTTTCCAGGTACCAGATTGTATGTATAGTCCTCCATAAACGACGTTCCTTTTGCGTCTTTCATGCCTTCTGTCATGATCTTCATGATGCGGACCATGGCGGCGGTCTTCCAGTCTCCTTCTCCTCCGAAGCCGTATCCTTTCTGCATCAGCCTCTGGATCGCCAGGCCCGGAAGCTGTTTCAGACTTCCCAGATCACCGAAGTGTGTGACGATCGCCTGATAGTTTTTCTCCTCCAGGAACCGCTCGAACCCGATCTCAATCTGTGCCTGCACTGCCACATGACGGCGGAACTCCTCCGGATCCCTTCCCTCGAGAAGGATCTGGTAGGTATCATAATACTCGTCTACAAGAGCGTTCACCTCTCCCGCTTTTACGTCCTCTACCGCCTCGGCGATCTCATTGACCGGATATGCGTCCACTTCCCATCCGAATCTGATCTGTGCTTCCACTTTATCACCGTCTGTCACCGCAACATTTCTCATATTGTCTGCAACTCTCATGACACGGACGTGACTGCTCTCGATCACGCCCACCGCAGTGCGCATCCAGGACGCGATCTTTTTCTGCACTTTCTCGTCAGACCAGTGTCCCACGACAACTTTTCGCTCGATTCCCATCCGGGTAAAGATATGTCCGAACTCACGGCCGCCGTGAGCAGACTGGTTTTCGTTCATGAAATCCATATCGATGGTATCGTAGGGGATCTCCATATTGAACTGAGTGTGAAGGTGGAGAAGAGGCTTTCTGTACTCCTGAAGTCCCAGAATCCAGGATTTGGCCGGAGAGAACGTGTGCATCCAGGTGATGACGCCCGCGCAGTTCTCATCCATGTTTGCCTCGTTAAATGTCTTTCGGATCAGCTCGTTCGTGATCAGAGTCGGTTTCCATATCACCTCATAGGGAAGGACGCCGGACTCGTTTATTTTTTCCACAATGATCTTCGCATGCTCCGCCACATGGGCAAGGCATTCGTCGCCGTACAGGTCCTGTGATCCCGTACAGAACCAGAATTTGTAGTCTTTTCTTTTCAGCATAGTGTTTTCCTCCTTGATAAGGAAGCAGTCTGCTCCCGTTTTCTTAATATTTCTGTTTTTTCCTTTCTCGGCTGTTATGTTTTTCCGGTTTCATGTCCCGTCCCGGATCATGCGCACAGAATCTCGTATGCAGATCTCCGGCTGAAATTCCGTCGTCTCCATCTTCTGTCCATGTACGATCCGGTCTGTGATCTTGCGTGCCGCCGTGCGTCCCAGTTCTTCCACGGGATTGACCACCGAGGTAAGCGGTACGGCACAGAATTGCGCAAAAGCAGAGTTATCGATCCCAATGATCGAAATATCATCGGGGACGCCGCGCCCTGCCCCTTTCAGGATATTGACCAGCTTACAGGCAATCTCGTCATTGTAGCAGACACATGCCGTGCAATCCTGAAGCCTTCGGAGAATTTTTTCGCTTACCTCCCCGGGTTCCCGGATTTCCTCGGAATCCATCCAAATCACTCTGCTGTCCTTCACAGGGATCTCCTTCTCCATAAGAGCTCTTGTGTATCCCGCATACCTCAGTCTTCCCTGTCCGTCATCGGATTTAAACACCCCGCCGATCCTCGTGTGTCCGCACTCCAGCAGGTGTTTTGCCGCCCTGTACCCTGCCATCCGGTCGTCCATGCTTACATGAGGGATGTCCAGACCGTCATACCAGCTGTTCACAAAAAGGACCGGAATCCCCGCCTTTTCAAGCTGTCTGTACAGATCCAGGTTCGGATTCGGCAGACTGCTCCTGACCGCCTCGGCAATCAGTCCGTCAATGGACCCCATTCTCACAAAATCCTGCAGTATCCTTCGCTCCTTTTCTGCCGTATTATCATTCATCGTGATCTGAAGCACATTTTCTTCCCGAGAGATCTCCGATTCCATTCCTTTGATGATCGAAGGGAAAATATAGGTATCCACATAAGTCAGCATAGCGGCAATAGTCAGCTTTTCTTCCGTCCTTCTCCGGCCTGTGGCCGCAGCGTATGTCCCGCTTCCCTTACGGCTCTCCACGATCCCGTCCCTGTTCAGGTCTTCCAGCGCCCGTCTTACCGTCTGCCGGCTGACGCCGAACCGCTCCGCAAGTTCTTTTTCAGAAGGGAGCTTTTCTCCATACCGCAGCGCTCCGCTCTCGATCCCTTCTGTGACCCAGGCTATGACTGTTTCGTATTTTTTCTGCATCCGCCGCCTCCTCTCTGTCAATATGATAAAACAATACATCTTTCAATACAATTCGCAGCATCCACAAAAATAACTTCTGATTTTTGGCAAAAAATAAGAAGATGTATTGTTTTTATTTTCAAAAATCAATACATCTTCAATCTATAGATTTTAAATTTCCTTATTCATTTTCAGCGCGGCGCTTCCGTTCCCCGTTACTGCTCCTTCACATGTACCGTAAGCTGATCATACGGGATCTCGATCCCTTCCTCGTCGAAGGTCAGCTTGATATTTTCCAGAAGCTGCCACCTGGTCGCCCAGTATTTCTCTGTCGGGACCCATGCCCTCAGCCCGATCATGACAGCGCTGTCGGCAAGAGAGTCCACAAACACCTTGATATCCTCATCCTGTATGATATCTTCATAGGATAAAAGCATGTTCTCGATCAGGCTTTTTGCCTTTCTCAGATCAGAATCATATGAGATTCCCACCTTCAGATCGAGCTGTCGCTCCGGCCTTGCCGTAACGTTTGTCAGACTGTTGTCCGTCAGGATGCCATTAGGTACGACGACAGTCTGATTGTCCACTGTCGCCATCTTCGTGTAAAAGATCTGGATCTCTTTTACCGTCCCCTCGATCCCTTCTCCCGTCACGATAATATAGTCTCCCACCGCAAACGGCTTGAGGAGAAGGATAAGGATCCCGCCTGCAAAGTTTGAAAGGCTCCCCTGTAATGCCAGGCCTACAGCCACTCCTGCTGAAGCGATCAGAGCCGCAACTGAAGATGGCTCAACTCCAAACCTGGTTGCAATAGAGAAGAGAAGGATGGCGTATAAACCGAATTTCAGCAGTGAATCCACAAACTGCTGCACCCCGGTATCCGCATCTGCACGTTCCATGGACCGGCGTACCAGCTTCCGGATCCAGCTGATCACTTTGCTTCCAATAATAAAAAAGACAAATGCAAACACAACCTGAAGTCCAAACGCTACAATGTTCGGCAGGTTGTCCTGGAACATCTGGAAGAACTGGTTCACTTCCTGTCCCGCTTCCGCCGTAACCTCCGTTGCGGAGTCGATCACCTCTTCCACAGTCTGATCCGTCGTACCGGATGTGGATGTAAGGACCGTCAGATATGCCATTAACTTTCCTGCTGTTTCAAACATATTCATCTACCTCCTTGTCTGAGGGCAAGAAACGCAGAGAGGTTTCCCCTCCGGTTCCCCGCGGCGCGGTGAGAATACAGGATCCGGCTGTTGCAGTGGGTACAGACGTTTGTCACTGCCATATGCTCCGGCAGGATCCCGGCTTCCCGGAAGATCAATTCATTCGCTTTCCAGAGATCCAGCTGATATTTTCCATTGTCCTTTCTGTAAAAAAGTTCCTTCCAGCACTCTTCATCAAAGTTTTCCCGGAACTTTTCGATCACCTCTTCACTTACCTCGTAGCAGTCCATACAGACCGAAGGACCCACTGCGGCAAGAATATCTTTCGGATCAGACCCAAACCGATCCGTCATCATGTCCACTGTCTTTTTTCCGATCTTCCCGACAGTGCCGCGCCATCCGGAATGGCTCAGTCCGATCGCTTTCTTAACCGGATCCACGAAATACAGGGGAACGCAGTCCGCATAACCGGTCACGAGGCAGATTCCCGGAACATCTGTGATCAGACCGTCCACATCTGTGTAGTCCCGTTCCCTTACAATGCCTTTTCCTCTGTCTTCCTCTGTCACAAGACGGATATTGGTGATATGGGTCTGCTGAGAAAGGACCATATCCTCACATCTCACACCGATGGCTGCTCCGATGCGCCGGAAGTTCTCCCGCACTGCCCCCGGATCGTCTCCCCGGTCAAAACTCAGGTTCAGAGAAGCGTAGTCCCCGCGGCTTACACCGCCCAGCCTGGTGGAGAACCCGTGGTCCACGATCCCTGTTTCTCTTAAGAGAGGAAATTCCAGATAAGGGGTTCCTCCCAGTCCCCGCTCGTCAAATATATGCCTGTCATCCTTATAATGAAGCCCCAGACTCATAGAGCCGCCTCCCTTCTCAAATAACTTTTTTCGAGCGCATTTTTCAGAAAGCGTCCCGGATATGTGTGATCTTCGTTCCCTGGATCCCGATCACATCAAACCGGCAGGGCACGTTGTTCTTCCCATGCTCTGTCAGATAATACAGAGCCGCTCTCCGAATCCGCTGCTGTTTCCGCGCGTCCACCGCCTCGAGCGGATCTCCTTTTGTTCCGTCCGAACGGTACTTCACTTCACAGAATACCAGATACTCCCCGTCTCTGGCAACTATATCTATCTCTGCGCTCCTGCATCTGTAATTGTACTCCAGTATCGTCCATCCCATCTGCTCCAGATAGAATCCGGCCGCACGCTCATAATCCGTGCCTGTCTGCCGTCTGTTCCTGTTCTCCGGCATATTTCCTCACCCTCTCACACATCTACAAAATGACCGATAAATGAACGCCGGTGTATGGGAGTCGGTCCCAGCTTCTTCAGCGCCTCGATATGCTCCTTTGAGCCATATCCCTTGTTCTGGGCAAACCCGTATCCCGGCAGGATCTCGTCATACTGCACCATCAGTCTGTCCCTTGTCACTTTTGCGACGATACTTGCCGCTGCGATAGACACGCTCTTCGCATCGCCTTTGATAATGGGAACCTGAGGGATCACCATATCCGGAATCGTCACCGCATCGTTGAGCAGGATCTCCGGAGCTGCCGAGAGGGATGACACTGCCTGGCGCATCGCCTCATAAGTTGCCTGGAGGATATTGATCTCGTCGATCCTTGCCGGAGAAGCCATACCGACCCCGACGGCCGCCGCCTTCTCCATGATCTCGTCATAGAGTTCCTCCCTCCTTGCGGCAGACAGTTTTTTTGAATCATTCAGATAAAGGATCTCGCAGTCTTTTGGCAGGATGACAGCCCCCGCCACCACCGGACCTGCAAGAGGTCCTCTCCCCGCCTCATCGATCCCGCAGATATAAGTGTACTCTTCATATTTTCTCTCATAAGCTCTCATCTCATACAGCCGCTCCCTCTCACGGGCAAGCGCCGCCTGTTTTTTCCTGCAGCCGGCGATCAGGTTCTGCACGCCCCTGCGGCTGTCAGAAGCATACGCGCCGCAGAGAACATCCCATTCGTTCTCTGCGGCACGGTCAAATTCCTGTTTTATCTCAGCGATACTTTTACTCATGCTTTATCACTCCGAACTCCGAAAGAGGCCAGATCCGTATCCAGGCTCGCCCGAGGAGATCCTTCCTGTGGATCACTCCCACGTTGGCCGCTCTGCTGTCCTGGCTGTTATTTCTGTTATCACCGAGGACAAAATATTCATCGTCCCCCAGTGTGATCGGCTCCTCCGCGATCCCCGGATCCAGCATCACTTCATTTCCATAATGCTCGTCCAGCTGCTCCCCGTCTATGTAGACATAACCGTCAACAACCTGGACCGTCTCTCCCGGGAGACCGATGATCCTCTTGATATAATAGGTATTCTCCTCATACTGATAGGGGAATACGACAATATCATATCTCTTCGGATCCCGGAACCGGTAGGAAATCTTATCTACGATAAGCTGATCTCCGTCCGAGAGCGTCGTCTCCATGGAAGATCCGCTCACCTGTGTCCTCTGACCCACAAAGGTGATGATCACCCAGGCAAGCCCGACTATGATAATAATATATACGATCCAGCCCATAAGCTCTTTTAAAATGCTTTTCATCTGCTCTGTCCTTCTTTCTACTGCTGCTGTGCTTTTTCAGGCGTCTCAAGGGTGATTCTCCCCAGATTGCCGTTTCGGAAATCATCCAGCAGGATCGACGCGGCCTTCTCCGTGTCATATCCGCTCCCCTTTGTAAGGCAGTGCCGGTTCTCGGCGATCATCCCCAGAGTTTCGTAGGGATCTTCCGATGCCTCGATCCTGTATTTCCCGTCCAGTACCCCGGGATAAGCACGGTTCAGAAACCTGATCAGCTCCGCCGCAAGTTCTTCTGTCTGAAGGATCTCATCCTTGATCGATCCGATAAAAGCAAGCTTCAGTCCCACTTCCTGATCCTCAAACTTCGGCCAGAGGATTCCCGGCGTGTCCAGCAGCTCCACGTTTTTGTTCAGGCGGATCCACTGTTTTCCCTTTGTGACTCCCGGCTTGTTCCCTGTCTTTGCACATGCCTTTCCCGCAAGCGCATTGATAAATGTGGATTTTCCCACATTGGGGATCCCTGCCACCATCGCGCGCACAGGGCGGTTCAGGATGCCTCTCTTTCTGTCCCGTTCCGTCTTCTCCCGGCATGCCTCCTGGATAACAGACTGGATGGACTTGATCCCGCCCCCCTTTTTTGAGTTTACCTTGACTGCAGAGTATCCTTTTTCTTTAAAATATTCCAGCCACTCGTCGTTGCGCCGGTCCTCCGCAAGGTCCGCCTTGTTCAGCAGGATAAGCCTTGCCTTGTTCTTCCCCAGTTCATCGATGTCCGGGTTTCTGCTGCTCAGGGGGATCCTGGCGTCCACCAGTTCGATGATCAGATCGATCAGCTTGATATTTTCCTGCATCATTCTCCTTGCCTTTGTCATGTGGCCCGGATACCATTGAAAATGCATTTTTTCCCTCCTAATCACTCACGAATCCGAAGTTTTCCCCGAATCCTGCTTCAAACCATACTTTTCCGTAAATATCGTCACGGCTGACATTCCCGATCTCAGCCGTCCGACTGTCGTCGCTTGCCGAAGCGTTGTCGCCCATCACAAAATACTCGTCCTCTCCCAGTTCCAGCGGTTCCTCCGCCAGACCGGCATAGTCGATCCCCGTCACATAAACGTGGTCCGTCACTTCCTCCCCGTCAATATAGACGGTGCCGTCCATGATCTGGACAGTCTCCCCCGGAAGTCCTACGATCCGTTTGATCTGATAATGGGCGTCCGCGTCCCCGTTCGGCCGGAAAGCCACCACATCTCCTCTCGACGGCGACTTGATCCCATATACAATCCGGTTGATCAGGACAACATCTCCGTTTTTCAGGGCCGGATTCATGGAATCTCCTGCAACACTTACGCGCTCGCCGAACGCCAGCACAAGAAAGACCGCGGCCATGCACAGGATCAGGATTTCCACGGCCCATATGACTACCTCTTTTGCGTTTATAGAAATCTGTCTTCTCTCAAAATAAAGTTTCTGCCTTCTGTCCTCAAACTTAAGCTTACCGCTCCCGGGTTTCCTGTGCTGCTTCTGCGACGGCTTTTTTCGCTTCTTACGAAAATCTAACCCCTTCATATATCCTCCATAAGCAAAAGAGGGACAAATACAGATCTGTAATTGTCCCTCTCATGGTCATTATTTTACTAATTCTTTCACCTTAGCAGCTTTACCCACGCGTTTTCTCAAGTAGTTCAGTTTAGCTCTTCTTACTTTACCTCTGCGGACAACCTCTACTTTTTCAACGTGCGGAGAGTGGATCGGCCATGTTTTCTCAACTCCGATTCCGTTAGATGTCTTTCTTACTGTGAAAGTAGCTCTCGCTCCGCCACCCTGTTTCTTCAGGACTGTTCCCTCGAAAACCTGGATTCTTTCGCGGTTACCCTCTTTGATCTTTGCGTGTACTCTTACGGTATCACCCACGTTAAACTGGGGAACCTCAGCCTTTAACTGCTCTGCTTCGATCTTCTTGATGATCTCGTTCATTTTGTGTGACCTCCTTAATATTTGACGTTCTTAACACATCCTGTGTGTCAGAGGACCATCGCTCTTCTTTTCACAACTGTTGTAGTTTATCATATTTCTTTTTGGATTTCAAGCCCTTCCAGCCATTTTTTCTCCTTCTCCGTCAGTTCGCACTTCTCAAGAAGATCCGGCCTCCGCTCCTTTGTCCGGAGGATCGACTGCTCCCGTCTCCACTTTTCTATGTTTGCGTGATGTCCTGACAGGAGGACCGGAGGCACTTTCTTTCCGTGCCATTCCTCCGGTCTGGAATACTGGGGATATTCCAGAAGGTTGTCCTGGAAGGACTCAAACTCCGCAGACACGTCGTTGTGCAGGACGCCCGGCACCAGCCTGGATATGGCGTCCACCATGACCATCGCCGGAAGTTCTCCGCCGGTCAGGACATAGTCCCCGATAGACACATAGTCTGTCACGACCTCCTCCAGCACTCTCTCGTCTATCCCTTCATAGTGCCCGCACAGAAGGATCAGATCTTCCTCCTGCGCCAGTTCTTCCGCCATCTTCTGGTTAAAGACGTCGCCCTGGGGGGAGAGATAGACGACGCGGGAGCGTTTTCCCGAAGTTTCCGACTGATCCAGCACTCCTGTCTGGTCCGGCACTCCTGTCTGGTCAGGTGTTCCTGACTGTTCTGTCAGCGCCGCATCGTTCTCCGCCGGAAGGCTCCGCCGCGCCCGGATCTTCTCTTCCACCGCTTTCCACGCAAGGTAGACCGGCTCCGCCTGCATCAGCATCCCTGCTCCACCGCCGTAGGGATAGTCGTCCACGCTCTGATGTTTATTGAACGCATAGTCCCGGATGTTCACCGCCTCGATCGAGAGCAGACCCGAATTTACAGCGCGCCCGATGATACTTGTGTTCAGCCCGTTCAGGACCATCTCCGGGAAAAGGGTAAGTATATGAAAATTCATGTATTCTTTATCTCCTTTACTTTTATTATGCTACAACCTTATCGATTTCGATAGGGTTAAGCTCCGGATTATGAAGTTGTTTCCATAATCCAAGAAAAGAAATTTATAAAATAGCTTCTCATTCCAAATGTTTTTATTGATTTTTCCACTCAACTATGATATTTTATTAACTGAAGAAGCGGTTTTTTACCGTACAGTCTTTTAAGACTCATGCGGCGTACTCGCTTCTTTTTTTATGTTTACCATATCATACAGATACATCCCTCGCTCCGTTAGTCTTACCACCAGCACTGCACTGTAAATATTCATTCTCTCAACTTCTTCATTTTCCCCTCTGACACTCACAGCAAAACATACGTCATACCGATACCATCCTTCTGATGTTTTGTTTTTTTGTTTTCAATCCATCTCCTGTTTTGGGCACAGGAAATCAATTCTCCTATAATCTGCGACGCATTCGCTTTTGCCTTTGCAAATGCGCCTCTCAAAGACTTTGTATATTTCGATTCCGTATATTCATCAGGGAAATCTCCTGCGATGCTGATCTTATCATTGTATTCCCTGACAAAATATTCCTTCCCAACATATTTTTTCAGATACTTTTCCACATCATTCCACGGGATATTTTGTTTTCCTTTGAAAATAATATCACCGACTGTCGGAATACTTCTATTTCCTTTCGTAAGATCTCCTCCCACCCTTTTTAAAGATCAATATCGCAGTTGAATCCCCTTCATATGATTTAAACATTTCTGGCAGCATGGGAATAACAGCTTTAAGAATAATTATATCAACCCCTCCATGATCCGCACCGTCATCCGGTTTTCCTCCACATCCACATCCAGCACGCACTGCCGGATCGCCGGGATCAGCACTTCTCCATGGCTGTCCGAATCCACGATATACACTTCATTGGCGCCTGTCTCCATAACATCCCGGAGCACTCCGAAATGTCCCTCCTCCGTGAACACGTCCATGCCGATCAGGTCCCCGATATAATACTCGTCTTCTTCCAGCTTTGCTGCGTCCTCTCTTGCCACAAAGAGGCTCTTCCCTTTATATTTCTCAATATCATTGATATTATCAATGCCTTTAAATTTCACGATGACAAACTGCTTGAAAAAGCGGACAGACTGGATCTCCAGTTCAATTCGTTCCTTCCCCGTATCAAGCAGTACTTTTTTCAGTTCCTTAAAGCGCGCGGCGTCATCCGTGGTTGGAAAGACTTTTACCTCTCCCCGGATCCCGTGTGTGGATGAGATCACCCCGACCTGAAGAAATTGTTCCATACTGTTTCTCCTTCAATATGCCTGTAAGAAAAGAAAAGGGCAGACTCTCCACAGATATGGAGGCTGTCCCTCTTCCCACTCGTCTTTTCAATAGATCCTAAACGATGTCAACAACGACTCTCTTGTCTTCCTTCGCCGCTGCCGCTTTTACCACAGAGCGGATCGCTCTGGCGATGCGTCCCTGCTTCCCGATCACTTTGCCCATATCGCCTTCTGCGACATGGAGTTCAAGCACGGTAGTACGCCCTTCTTTCTTTTCATTGACCGAAACTTCGTCCGGGTTATCCACGAGGGCTTTTGCGATAACTTCAACTAACTCTTTCATTTGCACGCACCTCCGCGGTTACTGTTCACATTCGTAACCCTCAGTGAAAACAACTTATTTCTCGATTCCTGCTGCCTTGAAGATCTTTCCGACAACCTCTGTCGGCTGCGCGCCTGTGTTGAGCCATTTCTTCGCAGCTTCCTCGTCTACCTTGATCGCGCTGGGTTCCTGGTTCGGATCGTATGTTCCGATCTCCTCGATAAATCTTCCGTCTCTCGGGGACCTTGAGTCAGCTACTACGATTCTATAAAAAGGAGCTTTCTTCTGTCCCATTCTTCTTAATCTGATCTTTACTGCCATTTTCTTTCACCTCTTGTTTTTCTTTTTCTCTTTGTTTCATATTTCTGCCCTCAGCACGCCGCAGATACGGTCCGCTGCCTCAGGCAGGATCTATGTGTTAAAAGGGGAGGTTGAACCTGCCCCTCTTTCCACCTCTGCCGCCCATCAGCCCCGGAAGCTTCTTCATCATCTTCCGCGACTCGTTGAACTGTTTCACCATGCGGTTCACTTCCGCGATATCAACCCCGGCGCCTTTTGCGATCCGGTGTTTTCTCGACGGATTCAGAAGGTCCGGATTCTTTCTCTCCTCGGGAGTCATAGAGTAGATCATGGCTTCCATCCTCGCCATCTTCTTCTCATTCTCCTCCGAGTCAAGATCCGGAAGCTTACCGGCTTTCCCGCCCATGCTGCCAAGTCCCGGCATCATGCTCATGATACCGGACAGACCGCCCATCTTGCGCATCTGCTCCATGCTGTCGAGATAATCCTCGAAATCAAACTGGGCTTTCTTCATCTTGTCGGCCATCTTTTTGGCCTTGTCCTCGTCCATTTCCGCCCCTGCCTTTTCGATCAGGGTGAGGACGTCGCCCATCCCGAGGATACGGGACGCCATACGGTCCGGATAGAACTGTTCCAGATCCGAGAGCTTCTCTCCCATACCTGCGTAAAGGATCGGTCTTCCTGTCACAGCGCGGATAGACAGCGCCGCGCCGCCTCTCGTATCACCGTCAAGCTTTGTGATGATCACGCCGTCAATGCCGATCTTCTCATTGAAACTGGAAGCCACATTGACCGCATCCTGTCCGGTCATCGCGTCCACGACGAGGATCGTCTGATGCACGGTCACCGCTTCCTTAATCTCCTGGAGTTCCGCCATCATGTCCTCATCGATATGAAGACGTCCTGCCGTATCCAGGATCACGATGTTATTGCCGTTCTTCGCCGCATGTTCCACCGCCGCCTTCGCGATATCCGCAGGTCTGTTTTTATCTCCCATGGAGAAGACTTCCACACCCTGCTTCTCGCCATTGATCTGCAACTGTTTGATCGCAGCCGGACGGTAGACGTCGCACGCCACGAGAAGGGGTTTCTTTCCTTTTAATTTAAATTTCCCTGCCAGCTTCGCAGTGGTCGTGGTCTTACCTGCTCCCTGGAGACCAGCCATCATGATGACCGTCATCGCGCTGCCGGGCTGGAGCTTGATCTCCGTCGTCTCGGAGCCCATCAGCCTGACCAGTTCCTCATTGACGATCTTGATCACCATCTGTCCCGGGTTCAGACCGTTCATCACGTCCTGACCCACCGCTCTCTCCTGGACATCTTTGATAAAGCTCTTTACCACTTTAAAGTTGACGTCCGCTTCAAGAAGCGCCATCTTTACTTCTTTTAAAGCAGCCTTGACGTCGTCCTCGGTAAGCCTGCCCTTGCTGCGCAGGTTCTTGAACACATTCTGAAGTTTTTCTGTTAAGCTGTCAAATGCCATTCTATAACTCCTCTATGATCATATCCGAGATTTTCCGGATACGCGCCGCCATTTCACCGGGATCTTTCTCTTCCCGCTCATACTCTGTAAGAATTTCTCCGATCTGGTCCACCTTTTTCCTCACAGAGAGAAATTTCTCAACCAGATGAAGCTTTTCCTCGTAGCCTTCCAGCGTCTTCTGACACCGCTTCACCAGGTCGTGAACTCCCTGCCGGCTGATCCCCGCCTGCTCTGCGATCTCACTGAGAGAGAAATCTTCAAGAACAAACTGTTCATAGATCTCTTTCTGATGTTCGGTGAGAAGCTCGCCGTAGAAATCATATAATAATGTCTGTTCTAAAATCTCATTCATCGCTGTCACCTCTGGTATCATACACGAAAGCGGGAAGGCTGTCAAGTATTTTTTCTTGACAAACCTGCGTTTATGTGTTTTCTCCTTTTTCTTATCTTCCGCCTCTTTGTTGCTTTCCCTTTCGATACTCCCATCTACCTTCGCTGTTCCGTTTACCTATAATGGTTATATTATATATCTATTGCCAGTCATATACATTCGTGCTATACTGCCTGTAAAGTGGTGAAAATAAACTTTTATTGTTCATTCTTTCCCCGGTTATTTCAAAACAGAAAGCAGGTGTAACAATGCCAGAAGAAAGCAAAATCAGTAAAGCACAGCAAAAAGCTGTTCAAAAATATGTTAAAAACAATTACGATAGAGTAGTTGTCACTTTTCCCAAAGGTAAACGAGAGCTAATTAAAGAATATGCTTTCAGCCACGGGGAAAGTATGAATGCTTTTATCATTCGTGCGGTCAACGAAAGAATAGACCGTGAATGCAGCGATCTGAAGAGTGCACAATAAGAAGGGGGGATTTTCTATGCCATTGGCTCAGAACAAAATTTACACAGAAACGGACTATTACAATCTGCCGGAAGATGTGAGAGCGGAACTGATCGAGGGGAATTTGATCTATAACCAGGCCGCCCCCTCCAGAATCCATCAGACCATACTCATGGAACTATCCGGAACGATACGGAATTATGTCAGATCGAAAGGCGGTTCCTGCCGAGTTTTCCCAGCTCCCTTCGCTGTTAAGCTGAGAGAGGATAGAAATACCATAGTTGAGCCGGATATAAGTGTGATCTGTGACCGTAGCAAACTCACGGATCGGGGCTGTACCGGAGCCCCCGATTGGATTGTTGAGATCGTTTCCCCCAGTAATTCCAGCCATGACTATGTGCTGAAGCTGAACCTTTACGCAAATGCAGGGGTGAGGGAATACTGGATTGTGGATCCGGCCAGGAAGAGCATTTTCGTGTATTACCTTGAGCAGGATCACTTTAAGGCAGAAGCCTATACGTTCCATGACACAATCCCGGTCGGTATCTATGACGATTTTCAGATTGACTTTTCCAGTCTTGATCTGTAACCGCATGGAGCAATCCCATATTTCCTGTAGTTGTATGGGAGCGGGACACACAATAGCACTCGGAAGATAGTTCCGGGTGCTATTTTATGCCTGGAGACGGGAACTGCTTTATTTTTCACATAGGGAGAGCCAGGTTTTTGTGTAACTTTTTAGGAAAAATTTCCAGCCGTGCGGTTGGATGATTCAGGAATCGCACAGTTAGAAAAATTTTATGGGAACTCGTAACTCACACCGCCAACAGCCGTTCTATATTAATAAGCCCCCATCCTGCCTCCGTGCCCGGATATCTTACACACGATTCCCTCAGTTTCAGTTTCACTTCCACATTTGACATATCCGGATATTTAGACAGAAGGCAGGCTGCCGCTCCGGACACCACCGGCGTTGCCATAGAGGTTCCGCTCTTCATGATATACGGATGTTCTCCGGGGAGAGAATAACGTCCGTTGCAGCTTATGATCCCTGTTCCCGGCGCGAACACATCCGGTTTTATCACACATTCTTCGGTCGGTCCCCTGCCGGAATAATTCAGGTTTTTTCTGCACTGTGCTCCCCTTGCCGGCATATCCGGCACCCCTGCCGTGATGACTTTCCTGCTGTTCCCCGGCACAGCCACTGTTCCCGGCCCGGGTCCGTAGTTTCCCGCCGATACGACCACCACCAGCCCGTCGTCCCAGAGCTGTTCCACGGCTTCCAGAAGTTTCTGCTTCTGTTCACGGGCAAGCTTCGGCTGTGTTCCCACTGAAATGTTCACGATCCTTACCCTGAATTGATCTTTCACTGACAGGATCCATTCGATCCCCTGCAGCACCTTATCCACATCGCCGTCTCCATTTTTATCCAGCACCTTTGCGATCAGAAGATCTGCTGCGGGCGCCATTCCCGCATACAAGCCCTCCGACGCTCTCCCGTCCCCCGCAAGGATCCCCGCCACATGGGTCCCGTGTCCGGAATCGTCATAAACATCCCCTTCTCTGTTTACAAAGTCCTGAAATCCCATTATCCTGTCTCTCAGATCCGGATGCATGGAAATCCCTGTATCCAAAACTGCCGCGCAGATTCCTCTCCCGCTGCACTTTCCCGTCTTTGTATCGTCACACCAGTAGCCAACCGTCTGTTTTACCCATCTCATATAAAAATCCTTTTTTAATAAGAATATTCTTTTCCAGACAGGATTGTCACCGGCACTTTGCGTCACACTTTTTCGCCTCCGGCATAATATAGAACTGTAAATAAACCTATTTGGAGGATTTAACATGAGTGAATTAACTGCTACAAACTGTGGATGCGGATGCGAAAACGGAAACGGTATGTCTTCCTGCCTGTGGATCATCCTTCTTCTCTGCTGCTGCGGCGGATGCGGCAACGGCAGCGGATTCAGCGGCAACGGATGCGGCAACGACAGCTGCCTGTGGATCATCCTTCTCCTTTTCTGCTGCGGCGGATTTGGAAATAACGGCTGCGGATGCTGATCTGACGGAAAGCTGTGCCGGATAACCGAAACTTCCGGATAAGCTGACAGCCGGAAAGGGCGTGTGGAGAAATCCGCACGCCCTTTCCATAACTGCATCTAACAGCAGTCCCCGGCACAGGGACCGCCGTTATTTTCTGTTCTTCTGCTCCTCCTGCCACGCGTGATCCTGTCCCGGAGTTCCCTTTTCGGGTTTTTCCTTTTTTCCGTCCACCCGCCGTCTCAGCATACACGTCTCATCGATCTCATATACCGCATTCCCGTCAATGATAAGTTTTCTTGACATAGTTTTCGTTCCTCTCTTCTTTTTTCTCATCATTTTACATATTTATAATATGATGACCATTTCAAAAGGCTACGCCCTATTATCTCCTGAAATTCATATTTTTATTCCCAGGCACATATATATTTACAACATCATTGCCAGGAGTGCCTATGGAGAAAAGACCGCCCAGACCGATGACTCCTTTTGACGAGCTTGTCAGCTCTCCTCAGCTGCAGTTGATAAAGCTCCTGCTGCCCTATGTTCCCCCATCCAGGCGGCGCCTGCTCGCGGCACTCGTCAAGTTTCTGGAGCTGCGCCGGGCAGTCCGAGTCTTCAATGGCCCCGCCGCTGCTGATCTCGGGTGTCCTCCGGAAAGCAGCGCTGATCCTCGTGCTCTCATAGACAGCATAAAACCCTATCTGGGCCCAAAAGAAGCAGAGATGATGGAGACGTTCATGAACATGAGAGACATCATGTCGATGGCGGAAATGATGCAGGAGAACTCCGAAGGGACTTCTTCCTTCGATCCCGCAGATCTGATGATGGGAATGCTCTCACCGGAGCAGCAGGAAATGTTCAGCGCATACAGCGACATGTTTTCACAGGCACTGAGCAATGACGGGAAAGGAGATGATGACAGTGGACGAATGGATGAACAATCCCGCACTGAAGGACATCGATCCGGCGAAGCTGGAACTGATCCGGATGGCGGCCGCCCGGACGAAGGGAAAGTCAGGGCGTGACCTTGCGCCGGTCATGCTCGCCCTGATCACAAGTGCCAGCAAGCAGGGGATCCGCTTCTCACCTGATGAGGTATCCCTGATCCTTGATATCCTGAAAGAAGGAAAATCAAAAGAGGAGCAGGAGCAGATCGACAGGACGATTCGCATGACCAGCTCTATCTTCCAGAAACATATGCAGTGATCCTCATCCAACAGTACCCAAAACAGGATCCTGCCTGAAAGCGGAAGGGGTCTGAAACTGTATTATCAGAACCCTTCCGCTTTCCTCTTCATCCGCATCTCTCTTCTTTTTTCCGCAAACTCCCATTCTGCCTTTTCCTCCTCGGACTGAAGTATGAGTCGTGGAACCCGCTTCGGTTTGTCATTTTCATCCAGGGCCACCATGGTAAAATACGCCCGGTTGATAGGATGGCGCATCCCGTCCTCCAGATGCTCCACATACGTATCCACCCGAACCTCCATAGATGTATTTCCCACGTAAGTTACTCTCCCTATAATGATCACCATTTCCCCATTGTAGGCACCGTGGATAAACCTCAGATTATCCACGGACGCAGTGATGACATTGGATCGGGTATGTCGCTTTGCGACCAGTCCCGCCACCTCATCAAGCCACTGCATCAGCATCCCGCCGAAAAGCCTTCCTGCTGCGTTCATATGATTCGGTCTTACCATATGGACTGTCTCCACAATGGAATCTTGTACTGTCCGTTCTTCCGTCATTTTATTCTCCAATCCGGATATCCCGCAGATCAGACATCCTTTTTATTTTTTTAGTATACCGTGGACACTAAGCTCGTGAAATACCTCGCTAAGTGTCCAGGTATTACTCACACTAGGCTCGAAAACACCTCGCCAAGTGTTCATAGTATACCACGTTTCCGGATACTGTGTCATCTTTCTGCCCGGAAACCACGAAACAACTTTTTCTGTACATCCCCGGTCTCATCAGCTAAAATAGACAGAAGAAAGGGGATTGTTCCAATGCAGAATATCAAACTTGTCATACAGTATGACGGCACCCGCTATCTGGGCTGGCAGCGGCCGGAAAATGACGGGTCCCGCCGCACTGTATCTCATAAAATAAAAGAAGTCCTGAACCGCATGACAGGGGAGGATATCGTTCTCCATGCCGGAGCCCGGCCCGGTCCCGGCGTCCATGCGCTGGCCCAGACTGCCAGTTTTCAGACCGGCTCCTCACTGAAACCGGAAGAATTCCTCGAAAATCTCAACCTCTACCTTCCACGGGACATCGCTGTTTTGACCGCCGCGAACGCCCCGGAACGGTTTCGTGCCGATCTGAACGCCGTATCCAGGACTTATGAATACCGGATCTGCACGGAAGAAATATACGATGTATTCCGCATGAAATATGAAGCCCACTGTTTTCCCGCCCCGGATGTTCCGCTCATGGAAGAGGCTGCCGGCCTTTTGAAGGGCAGGCATGACTTCCGGTATTTTTCCTCCGGTCGAAAAAAGAAAGGAACAGAAAAAGAGATCTCTGATATCAGTTTTGTCCAGGACTCCGGCCGGATCACAATCCGGATCACCGCAAACGATTTTCTGCAGCGGATGCCCGAACACCTCTTCGGTGTTCTCCTGGAGACGGGAATGGGGCTCCGGACCCCCGAAAGTATCCGAAACATTCTGGACGGGACAGAGAAAGCAGGGATCCCCGCCGTGTCCAAAGGTCTCCTGCTTAAAGATATACAATATTAAATCGGATAGGGGAAGATTCCCTTATCGCACAAAACCGCCGGGAGCAGCCATCCTGCCCCGGCAGTTTTTATGTACTTCATGTTCCTTACAGGAACAGTCCCACAATATGATAGATGATAAAGCTCACCACCCAGGCAGTCGCAAGCTGGAACAGGATGATTCCCAAAGTCAGCTTTTTGCTTCCCACTTCCCGGTTGATTGTAGCGATGGTCGCCGTACACGGAACATACAACAGGCAGAATACCATCAGGGAATAAGCATTCGCCGCGCCGAATCCCATAGACGCCAACAGGGCCACGAAGCTGTCCATCCCGTGAGCTGTAGTGATATTCTGGATGCCGAAGAGCACGCTGCAGCTTGACACGACTACTTCCTTTGCAGCGATCCCCGAGATCAGCGCCACCACGATCTGCCAGTATCCCAGTCCCAGTGGGGCGAAGAACGGCACGATCGCTTTTCCGATCAGGGAGCCGAAACTCTCTGAGATATCCGTAACATATCCGGTCGTACCAAAGTTCAGCAGGACCCACATGATAATGGACGCCAGAAAGATAACGGTACCGGCTTTTGTCAGGTAATCCTTCACCTTCTCCCATACATAGAGGGCGATAGTCCGGGCATTTGGAGCCTTGTACTCCGGGAGCTCGATGAGCAGTTCGTTCTCTGCCTTGCTGCCATCAACCTTTGACAGGATGTACGCAGTCAGGATCGCCACTACGATTCCCAAAAGATACATGGAATAACATGCCACCATCGCGTATTTCCCGAAAAACATGGACGAGAACAGCACATAGATCGGCAGTCTCGCGCTACAGGACATAAACGGTGTCACGAGGATCGTCTTCAGCCTGTCCTTCCTGTGTTCCAGCGCCCTAGACGCCATGATCGCAGGAACCGAACATCCGAACCCGAGGAGCATCGGGAGGAACGCCCTTCCCGACAGTCCCAGATGTCCCATGATATCGTCCATGACAAAGGCCACCCTCGCCATGTATCCGCTGTCCTCCAGGAACGCAAGCGCAAGGAACAGAATAAAGATATTCGGCAGGAAGGTCAGGATCCCGCCCACCCCGGAAATAATCCCGTCCACGATCAGGGATTCGATCATCGGAGATACCCCCGCAGCTTCAAACGCGTTCCCCACAGCTCCTGTCAGCAGGTCAAGTCCGGTCTCAAAGTATCCTTTCAGCCAGTCTCCCACGGTAAAGGTCAGGAAGAACACCAGCGCCATGATCAGAAGAAAGATGGGAAGTCCCAGCCATTTCCCGGTCATGTACCGGTCGATCCGGTCCGTGCGCTCTTCCTTCTCACTCTTGTTTACAAGTACCTCCTCGATGACTTCATCGATGAAATCATATTTCTCATTGATAATATCTTTCTCATAACTCCGATCCACAATGCCTTCTACGTCCACCGGATATTTCTCCATTACGGAAGCGTCCTGCTCCAGCACCTTGATGGCGTGCCAGCGCATGTTCTCCATCGCCGGATATTTCTTCCTGAACTGCTCTATGATCAGGTCGATCTTGTCCTCGATCTCATCGCTGTACACCATGGCATACTCGCTGTGATGATCATGCCTGTGCTTTGACTTGTCCGAGTGGTGGTGGATAAAGGGCCCCTGTTTCTCATATTCGTTGTGATGGGCAACCGCATGCATCAGGATCTCCAGCCCGCTCCGCTTCCTTGCAGAGACCGGGATACAGGGGATTCCCAGCATCTCCGGCAGACGGTGAAAATCAATCTCCATCCCTCTCTCTTCCACCACGTCCATCATGTTCAGCGCCAGGACGACCGGTTTTCCCAGCTCGATAAGCTGCAGCGTCAGATAGAGATTTCTCTCCAGACAGGAGGCGTCCGCCACATCCACGATGACGTCCACCTCATCGCTCATGATACACTCACGGGATACCTTTTCCTCCATTGTATAGGAAGTCAGGCTGTAAATTCCCGGCAGGTCGATCAGTTTAAACTCCTGCCCTTTGTAAAACGTCCTTCCTTCTTTTTTCTCCACGGTAACGCCGGGCCAGTTTGCCACTTTCAGGTTCGCTCCCGTATACGCGTTGAACAAAGTAGTCTTCCCGCAGTTTGGATTCCCGATGAATCCCACATTGATCACTTTTCCGCTCATGCTGCCGCCTCCTTGACAATAATATTGTCGGCGATGCGGCGGCCCAGAGCAAATCTGGTTCCCCGGAAGCGCACGGTCAGCGCTCCCTTCTTGTCATTGTTAAGGATCGTGATCTGAGACCCCTGGGTCAGTCCCAGAGCCTCAAGTCTCCGTTCCAGGTTCAGTTCGATATGAATTTCTTCTACCGTATAGGTACGGCCGTTTTTTCCTTCTTTCAGTCTCATATGCCTCATCCTTTTGTATCGAAACTTATTACAGATATACGCATTTCTAGCGCCGGAAACAGGAAAAAATGATTTCCGTCTCCGGCGCTATTGATAATAATTATCCATTAGCATTATAGCTGTTTCAGGCATATAAGTCAATTACAAGGAAATTTTCTGTTGCTCCAAGTCAAAAAAATGGGTTGAGTAGACTTGCTCCTTGCAGTGCAAGCCTCTCTACAGAACCGGAATTTTCTCATAATTATCTTTTTCTCTTTTCTAACAACAGTGCCGATCATTCCCAGAAAATAAGCTTAATGAATTTTATTAGAGGTGACTATATATGGTTTTTTGTAACGGGAACGGCAGGATAGTTGCTGCATGATGTGGTAAATGAACTTATCTGGCGGAGGTATGATATAGTTGCCTCCGATATAACGGAAGGGCACAGCGGAATATATGATGATAATAATGCGCCGGCCTCCCATATTTCGTATGTACATCTGGATATCGCAGACCGTGATTCGGTAAAAAAGGCTCTCAGAGAGTATGATCCGAATACTGAGATCTACTGTGATGCCTGGACGGCAGTGAACCTAGCTGAGAAAAAGAGCCGGGAGGCCTATCTGATCAATGCGCAGGCGATCCGAAATGTTGCAGAAGCCTGCCATGCACTGGATATAAGACTGATGTATATCAGCATTGATTATGTCTTTGACGGCAGCGGGGAAAATCTGAATGACATTCCTGTGACAACTGCAGAATACAGCATATCAAAGGCAAGAAGCCTCTTTAACAGCAAATTCGATAAAATCAAGCTATCCGGGAAGGTTTCCCCCCTCCCTGATTGGAGGGACGCTGTCCACGGATAGTTGCAGAAATTAGATTTTGAAGGAGTCATTTAATGGGAGCGATAAGCGTTGAGAGAAATCCCAAGGGGATTGAGGGGATGCACTTTCAGAAGGAGTCCCCATAGGAAAAGCTCGTGTGCGTTATCCGTGGGAGAGTCTATGATGTTCCTCTTTATCTGAGAAAAGAAAGTTCTACATATGGACAGTGGTGCGGAACGGAACTGATTTTAAGTGATAGGAATCAGCTTAGGAGATGGATTTTTTCACTATAGTCCTGATCTCAGTTTAAGCAGCGTTTCGTTAAGAAGTGTTGATGATGTGCTTTTTGTATATGGGAAATATACAATGTCAACTCCAACTTTTTTGAACTCTTCCTCATACTTATTCCATTTCTCTGTATTTTTCCAGTCATCACCGACAAACATCACATTAAAATGATATTTTTGCCAAGCCCCCATCTTATTCATATCCTGCTGCGGTACTGCCTTATCCACATACCGTATCGCCTGAACGATCTGAAGCCTTTCATCAAACGGAATCACCGCCCGTTTATGTTTATACTCCACCAGATCGTCACTGCTAACCCCCACAATCAAATAGTCACATTGCTCTTTCGCGCGCCGCAGCAGATTCAGATGACCAATATGAAACAGATCAAAAACTCCTGTGGTATACCCAATCTTATATTTTGCCATTATCAAAGCCTCCTCTAGGAAATCCACTTCTCATCTTCTCTAAGTTCTCTCCAATATTCCGACGGATAATAGTCAAGCTGCTTCCCTTTTATTTGACCCGCTGTACACATATTCATTTCATCATTTGATACGATAATTTCTTCCAGACTAAGTTCATTCTTAAGGAAATAATTCAAATACGGAATCTTCTCAGGAATAAGTCCCATCAATTTCACTGTGGCAAGATCTGTCGCCAGAAGGTTCTCCCCTGCCGTCAACATTCTGGAGTTCTTTGCATGGACACAGAAAGGCCCTTTTCCCTCTCCCCCTATTATTCCATCCACAATCGAAAAATATTTTCTTTTTTTCAACTCCATAGCGTGGTATAAATCCACAACCATCCGCCAGATCGTATCATTTCCATTCCAGGCTCCCCGTTCCTTTACTTTGGCAAACTGTCCTTTCAACCAGCTTGTAAAGTCCGGATACTCATCTCCGCCTACCGCCGGAAACCCGATACGCCAATGAACCAGATGATTCTTTTCGGTAATTGCTCCAACCAGACCTTTCAGATTAAGTGTTACCCCCACTTTATGGTGTGTTTTCATTTTCGGAAGAGAAATATACACGTCAGCATCATAGATACTCTTGGAAAAGCCATAAAGTTGTATATCCCTAGTGTGAGCCTTTATCGTGTCTTTTCTTTGATCAAATACACCTCGAAACAGCAATGGATTCACTCCATAAAGCATGGACTGTTTTCCAAGGTTTATGACTTCCTGCCCTAGCGGATCTCCCTTCGCCTTTGCCATTTTATTTTTATTCCCATAATCTTTCAGATCACGGCAGATCAGCGGACGAAGATCAAGAATCTCGCAGGGAATGTCATATTTCTTTTCCAAGCGCCTTATATCTAGCAGCCGCATCAATTCTTCAAAATCTGCATCAATGGATGGATTATCCCCTATGATAATCTTTCCTCTTCCTTTCAATGCCACCGCGACATAATCAGCCGTCACCTCTACCAGATTGGGATGGGTGATAACGCTGTATAAAGTATCCTTATGAGGGCACGATTTTCTCCAGCATGATGCGACCCAGTTCGGCTTGATAAACACTGTCATTCCCGGTTTTATCATCTCTCCAAGAGGATTTTCGGGATCGTAACCAAGCTGCCGGAACAGGGAATCCACTGCTCTTTTCACCTCGCTTATGCCGTAACTTTCAGCGTGTGCTGAAGCGACTCGATATCCGACATCCATACTTATTCAAGCACCCCCTCATCAATCAGATCCAAGAACCACTCCAGACAAAATACCAGCCATTTTTGATCCCCTGTCATGGAAGATACGCAGCCTTTAATAAACTCTGGCCTTACCGGCCCCTTCCAGTTTTCCAACCACTGATCCATAGGACGCTTAAAAGGAATCTTTTCCGGCACAGGCAGTTCCGGATATTTTCTTTGGAACAGTTCCCTGATAAGATATTTACTCTCTCCTCTCCGGACTCTTTCAATATCTAACGGCACTGATAAATGCATTGCTTCATAAGGTTCCAATGATTTTACTCCTGCAAGAGACAGCGGATTCTCAAAGGACGGAATAGACGCAATGCCGTGAATATCTTCAAGGAAACGAAAAAAATCGATAGAATTCTCCCCTGTCCTGAACCGTTCATACACTGGAATAACCGACGCCGGCTCCCTCAACGCCCGTCTGGGATCTACAATCGTATAGCGCTCTGCTAATCCATTAAATGTCCAATCTTTTGACAGAAGTCCCGTAAGACCTCCAAACAAATAATCCGAACCGTTTCCCATGAGCAGCTTGTCTACCCCATCCCGTCTCGCTTTCTTTGCCGCAAGATATACCGCGCTTTCAATCTGATGTAACGGTGCTTTTCTTCTTTTCATCAGTCCTGGTCCTGTTTTAAGATAATCCTCCCACGTAACTTCCACCACATGAAAATCCAGTCCGTAATGCTCTGCATACACTGATGCCATAATCGTTTCATCCACTGCGTTTGGGGCAACAAACCTTATGCTGTATGCTTTTGTACCTTTCGGCAAATAAGCTGCAATAATTGCCGAATCCATTCCACCGCTCAGAAGGATTCCAGTATTTTTATCAAAATATTCTTCCAGAAATTTCTGGATGACCAAATCAATATCATCAGCTGATGCAACTCCATGTATCTCTTTTACCGGTTTTTTGGGATAATCTGGAATCAGCGTATCTGTAAAACCTATATTCGGTGAAGCTATATACCGGAATGCCAAGTATGAACTCATACAAAATATTTTATCAATCATTAAAATCTTCCCATCTTTCTCCTGATTCTATCTGAACCGCGGGCGCTGTCTGCATTGTCCCGCTTGTGCCATTGCAGTATCTGCACGCCTCCATGGCATGAGGGCTACTTATATATTTCTTCAGAGCGTATCTAAAATTTTCTTCATCATACACTGGTAAATAATCCCCTTCGCCGTTATACCCCCCCCCGAAATTTTTGGGCTTAAATCCCATAATCCTTTGTGCAACCAATGCTCGGGCACATCGTTCAATCCAACCATTTTCAAAAGTATAGCAGTTCTTGAAAAGACAGTTTTCGAAGCGAGACTCCACATCTTCCCCTGGATTGTATTTTCTCCCAAGATCAAACCATTTATCTTCTTCAGATACAAAATGATATATTTTGTATCTGATAGAGTTAAGCCTGAACCATTTCTGAACCTTTGCAGCATTATCTGAATTAACTGGATAGTGACTGATCCTTACAAGAAACTTTTCTCCCTGAAGATATTCTGGCTTTACTTTTGGTAAAACTGTACCATTTGTGGCAACAAGGCACTGCTTTATTTCCTGACTCTTTCTTACGTAATCAAGCAGTATCTCCAACTGGGGATATAGAAACGGTTCTCCTCCTTGTATCTGCAATGTCTGTATCCTGGCATACTTTGTAATGATATTCAACTTATCAATAATTTCTTCCACATCATAATGCATCATATCCTTTGGAGCATAAGGTGCAAAATTCCCGCAATCCCGACAGCGTAGATTACATGCCTGTCCAACTGATACGCAAAGGTAATCCATATTTATTTTCTCTATTTCCGTACAATTTTCGGCTTTACACATCTGATCCATCTCCCTGTTCAATCTTTCGAGAATATCGCTGAGTCAGAGAAAAAGTCAGTTACATATGCCAGATTATACTTGTCCGCAAATTCTCGTACAGCTTCTTTGGCCTGAGGATACAAAATATTATAAAAATCATGAACTGCAATATAACCGCCTTTATTAAGACGGGGATAAAAATATTCAAGCCCTGCCAGAATCGGTTTATATAAATCGCAGTCAATATGTACAAATGCGAATTCATCCTCCATGCCATTCAGCGATTCCGGAAAATATCCTGCTTTAACCACACACTTTTCCGGATAAAACATCCTATCCAACACTCGTTCAGCGTTTGAACGGAAATTATAAAACTCCAGAAATTCTGGTGTTAGAGCCTGAGACTCATCCTTATCTCTCTGATCAAATCCACTAAATGTATCAAACAGATAGCATGTCCGGTCCGGAAAATAAAGATTGATATACTTTGCCGTATCACCATAATCTACACCCAGCTCTGCAACGGCACCCGGTACCTTTCGACGCATTACTTCATTTACAAGACACTGATGCAGTATATGTTTTTCATAATCATAGGGATGCCTGAAATCCAATATCTTTTCAAAAGGAACTCCTCTTTTTACATATTCTCTCTGCTGTCCGTTGAAGTCCGGAATAGCAAGAATAATAAAGTCCACTTTCTCCGGAACATCCTCGTAGTCTTTATATAAAGGAATATTGTTTTTTTCCCTGTTCTTTTCACTTGCTCTGCGGTCAATAAATCCCACAACATCGAATATATACTCTATTCTTTTTGCAAGTTTTTCACCATAAATATCAGCGCCGTGAATTACAACTTTTCGTTTATCCATAATATTTCTCTCTTTCTTTAACGGTCTCTGCCAAGAATCTTTCTATACTTTAACTTGTTTCAGCCGATCATCCACCTGTATTTCTTCAAGCGGAAGAAGGACGCAGGACGACACGCTTACAGGCGGGAATTTCACCGGCTTCATATAATCACCATACATTCTCTTCAGTGCCAGCTCACCATCCTTCATGCCCAAGAGTGAGTAGCCTTCAAACTCATATTCTTTCAATGTATTCAGCCATTCCCTTCTATATCTCCAGTACCCCTTATATCCCCTTGAGGTAACGATCGGGACTGCAAGACACCGCAGGTAATGTGTAGGCTTTTTGTTCAGTCGCTTTATAAACCTGCAATATGCTGCATTTTGCATCTCAAGCGGTATCAGGTCGAGCAATTTGTATAATACTCTGAAAACGGGATTATTCTCTGTCCGCTTTCCCACTTCTGACCACGCCGCCTTTCTGAACAAGAAAGCTATTACATTGCATACTATCTGTCCCGCTTTATGATCAGGCACATAGTCCAGAGGCATCACATCAATATAAACGCCCTGCTCATAGGACAGATGTTCTGTATTTGGACGTACAAAAGCAGTATTTCGCCTCCGAAGTTTCCCATACCCCCATCGGTATTCTCTGGTGCGGAACTGGTCCTGAAAATAAAATCGGTGCTTATCCAGATCGTTTTTACAGGCCTTTAAGAATTTTTCATAGTCCGCCCGCATCATTGCCACATCCGCATCGTCATCCCACGGCACAAATCCTTTGTGGCGCACAGCGCCCAAAAGGGTTCCTCCAATAATCGTATATCTGATTTTGTTCTTCCTGCAGATTCGGTCAAACTCTATTAATAATTCCAACTCCGTCAGCTGGAGTATCCGCAGCTGATCAGGTATGTCGTCTGTAATTCTGGTTTCTCCGTTCTCAGCACCCATGCTTTTCCCTCAATCTTTCTGCAATCTTCTCCGCAAATCCCTCGCAGTCCTCAAGGGCCAACGTCTTCGGATAATCAATCCCGAAAACATCCTTCATCTTCCGGATGACTGCATCCGTGAAGTGGATCCCGTTCTCATCCGTCTTTTCGATCCCATCACAGCTCAGGCTCTGCCTGTTCACTCTTGTCATCTCTTCTTCCGTGAACACGGTCTCATCCAGACTCATCTCTCCATGGCTAAACAGCACTGGATATCCTCCAGTCTTTCCAAACGGTCCCGGCACATGGAACTTATATACTCTGTCACTTTTGTCCAGCAGATATCGTATGATCATCACCACGTCAGATGCGATCATGATGTTCCTCTCCGGCCCTGATGCTGTCGGTTCCGCGCATCTGCGGAAGATTTCCTCATCTTTTACTTCCGTATTTCCTCTGATATTAAGGAGATATTCCGAGCCTTTTGCCGTCCCTTCCTTGGAGATATAGGTATTGACGTAGTGGGAGCCGACAAACGTGATATCCGCCTCTTTTGCAGGCGTTCCGGTCAGGCTCTCATATGCCCGGGCAATCCTCGGGATGAGGTGATTGAGATTACCGGCACTCGTATAAGGGGCCAGTCCGTATGCGGCGAGCAGCGGTGATACCGCGTCGCCATAGCTCGTATTGATGACTTTTGTCTCTATCCCAGACTGCTTTACCGCTTTCATAAGCTTTGCCACAAGGACTGCTGACATGGGCGTCCAAACTCCGTATCCGATTCCATTCGGATAGGAAAACTCTCCATACTTGAATCCTTTCATATATCGCCCTGTATATGCGGTCACATCCGGACCTTCAGAAGCGAGCACCCCACTGAGCCGCTCTGTATCATTCACATCGCATGCTATATATTTGATCTTAGGATAATTTCCGAAGATGCCTGCTGACACACGGGTGAGATTGATCCGTTTCTCCGCTTCTTCCTCTTTCGTCCTTGAAACTACTGTGATCTCGCAGTCTGCAAGTTCCGGGAGGCGCACCAGCATATCAAGCACATATTTACCCGTACTCCCATATCCTATGATCATTATCTTATCAGCCATGATGTATTACCTGCCTTCCTCAAATCTTCCTGTGTATTCAGATTGATCCACCCATTTGGCTCATCTGAAAATACAGGCTCTATCTCTTCTCCCAACATATTGATGGAATATACTCCGGAATGAAGCATCGGCTTCCCGCTCCGATCCGCCTCTTCCCGGTATTCTCTGAGCAGTTCCCTGAGCCTTCCAAGCGCTTCACCCGCAAACAGCCAGAGCTGCATGCTGTCCCCGATCACAGACTCGCCCTCTGCCAGTTTTGGCATCACACCGCTGTGGGATGTGTCGTATTCATACCTGAAGATCTTCCCTGCTCTTCCCACCGCGATCACGCTTCTGGCAGGATCTGCATAGCCCTTATCTCTTACCAGCGACACTGCTTCTTCCTCCTTGCGAACAATCTGTTCGATCGACCTTCTGCTTAACAGAGAGTCGCCTTCCGCAACGATGACCCTGTCCGCCTTCTCTGTCTGGTCATCCATCATCCCACATGCAAGGGAGTAATTACATCCGTGCGTGTCATAATATATATTTTCTGTAAACCTTATCCTGTCAGATCTGTCATAACCGGACAGCGCTTTTTTGACGGACTCTGAAGCATAGCCGACAACAACTGTGATCCTGTCCACCCCGGCGTCCAACAGTGCTGATGCAGTATACTGTATGGGGGTGATTCCTGCAATGGAGACCGCGCATTTGTTCTGTCCTTCCGGAAGTCCAAGTCTGCTTCCAATCCCCGCGCAGAGAATTACTGCCGCTGTTTTACTATCCAATGAAGCGTCCTCCTCAATCCTTCCTTAAGCATTACTCTGGGGGCATATCCCAGATGTTCTCCTGCTCTCGAGATATCCAGTACTCTTCTGGTGGGATCTCCTGCTCTGTCTATATCAAACTGCGGAGTGCGATGATACGTTATCCCCAGCTCTTTCGCCGCTTCCACTGCAAGATGATAAAGGTTGAGGATGCTCGTTTCCTCAGGATTCCCTATATTATAGCTTGTTCCCGTCTCCATATGCTGCATTGCAAGCCAGGTCGCGTCAGCGCAGTCACTCATATAGAGGAACGATCTTGCAATGCTGTCTGCATGGACATTCAGATGACATGGCTCATCATTTACAATGCAGTTGAGTATATAAGGGATCACATGGTTGTTATCTACGTCATAGGGACCGTAAACATTGGCATATCTCAGATGGCATACACTGATCTCACTGCTGTGGTGGTTCAGCAGATATTCTGTCATGATCTTTCCATGGGCATAGGACCACCGTGTTGTTGTCTCCACTGAATCGTACAAAGACGGCGTCTCTTCCTTTGTGGGGAACGCTTCTGCATGACCGTATATCTCAGAGCTGGACGCATTGACAAAACGTGGGATGCCGTGTTCAAGCGCCCACAAAAAAATCTCATATGTCCCCTGACAGTTCACTTCATAAGTAAGGCAGGGTTCCTTATAGAAGTATTTTGTCGGCACGACAGCTGCCAGATGATAGATCCCGTCAAATCCCGTTTCATTTCCCTCTCTTATATAATCTCTGAAATCGCATTCATGAAACACGAATCTGTCGTTCCCGAACAGTTCCTCTATATTCTTTTTCTCCCCGCGGAAGAAATTGTCCACTCCCACCACGGTATCGCCATTCTCAATACATTTCCTCACAAGATGTGAGCCTGTAAGCCCTGCTGCTCCAGTGATCAGCACTTTCATATCCATCCTCCTATCTGCCTGTGTACAGTCTCTGCCATAAATATTCTGGCAGACCTGCCTTCTGTATCGCATCCGCCGCACCGCCAATATCATACTTTACCCGGCGGAAGATAACCGTATCCCCGTCCAGTATTACATATGACGCCTCCGGGCAGCCATCCCTCGGCTGGCCTACGCTCCCCGGATTGATGATCCTGCGGCCATCCTTCGTGAGCAGGAAACTTGTATGGGAATGTCCCATCAGCATCAGCCGCACGTCTCTCTCTTCCATTGCGTGGAACAGATCTTCCGGATCATCTCCTGCCTGAAATTTTCCCCAGTAGGGATCCTCCGGCGTTCCGTGTACCAAGAGCGTCCCGCACTCGGGAATATATGCCATTGGCCTGTGCACAATAGTTTCCAGCATACTGAACCTGCGTCTGTTTTCCCTCACAACCGCTCTTGTAAACTCATATGCCTTTCTGCCATGGGGAGTCGCGCTGCTGCGCACACTCTCAAGATACAGGCAGGCATCATGATTCCCCGCGATCATCTGGCTGATATCAAAAGTCTCCAGTCTCTCCATTGTCTCCACCGGGGATCCGCCGTAATCGATATAATCTCCCAGCATCCAGAATCTGTCAGCCCCCTGTTCCCTGCTGTCTTTCAGCACCGCTTCCAGCGCCTGGATATTTGCGTGGATATCAGAGAGCACCGCTGTCCTCATGGCACAGCCTTTCTGAAACGCTCCGCCTGCCCCCAGATCAGCTCCCGCTCAGGCCGGGGAAGATTTTTATCTGCACCCATCTGTATCTTCACATAGATCTGAGTATACGAAGGATGCCTCTGGAACTCCTTTACCGCCTTCTCCACCTCGCCGGCTGTATCCGCTCTCCTGGTCGGGAACAGATTGTCCATCACTCCGAAAAGCCGACTTGCTTCCAAGCTGTTCGGCTGTCCTCCTGTGGATTCATTCGCCTCATTATCAAGAACAATGTAACACAGATTATCCGGCCGCCTCTGTGTAAGAGTATATAGAGCGCCAAGTCTCATCAGGCATGCACTGTCCCCGTCCACAGCAATGACTTTCCTGTCCCCGGCATATTCCGCGATTCCCGAAGCCAGGGAGCCGAGACATCCCATAGATCCTACCATGTAGAAATTCTCCGGCCTGTCCTGAATACAGTACATCTCACGGCTCGTGAATCCGGTTGTCGTGACAATGACAGCATCCTCCGCGCACCCTGCTATAACTCTTAAGATCTCTGCGCGAAAGGGCAGTTCCTCTGCGGCCTGCTTTTTCTTTTTGAGGGGCACCGGCTTGAACGTGTGCCTGTCATTCACCAGGAGCGCACTGCAGTGCTGATCCAACTGTTCCCACGCCAGATCAAGAGCCCCTTCATCCTCTGCGTCAAAATACGGGATCGCCAGCGTTTTCAGGAAGGGCTTTACCGCTCCTGCCATGATCCGGTGCTGGGGTTCATCATCCACTCCCCTGTTCCCAATGATCAGCAGGGTATGAAGCCCAAACAGTTCATTTAGAGAAGTCAGCGGCGAGACTGCGTTGGACAAACCTGAATTCTGCATTACTACCGCGCATCTGTGTCCGGCAAGAGCAGCTCCCGCCGCATAGGCAAGGGCATCTCCCTCATTGACAAACGGTTCATAGATCCCTCGGTTCTGCGCCTCATTGATCAATGGGCCCAGAAAAGAACAGGGAACTCCCGCAATCTTGTCAACGCCTTTCGCAAGAAGTTCGTTTACAAACTGCTTCGTATCTATCATCCTATCTCCCCCGCCTTCATCAGATCATTCAATGAATTAATGTCTACCACAGCCTCCTGGGAGGATACTATCACTCCCAGAGTAAGGCCATCCTCGAGCGCCCGGACTATAAAGTTCGCCATGTGCACCGATTCCAAATCCAGCTCTCTTAACAGAGCCGCGGCCGCATCATAGTTTTTTATCATCATGAGCCCGCTGAAATATACAATGTCTCCAGATGCATCCGGCTCTTTTTCGGCACACACTTCAGTCACGGTCAGGTCAGTATCTTCCCCGAACACATCCAGCTTTTTGTTCAGCTTCAATGCATACCCGGACTTGATATAATCCTCTTTTACGCAGACAAGGATAAAATCAGCGTCTGACTGCTCTTCTGAATAATCCAGGATAGACCGCAGCAGATATCTCTTAAAAAACACATCCCCGTACAACATCAGATACGGCTGCTTCATCTTCGGTGCAGCCAGTGCAAGAGAATATACTGCGTTTGTATCCTTCCATTTATCATTATCAATGACTTTTATATCATCAGTCTGAATCTCTTCACTCTTGTATCCCCGGACCACAGTGATGTCCGACACCCCTGCCGACGCGAGCACACTCAGCTGATGATCCAGGATCCTCTTCCCGTTCACCTTCAGCAGTGCTTTTGGCTTGGAAAAGTCAAGTGCCCCCGGCCCCCCCGCCGCCAGGATCACCGCGCTCACATTCGGATACATGGGCAGATACTTCTTTTCCATCTCAAGATATTCCTCATTTTTCTGGAGGCGGAACAGCTCAGATACCGGCGCGATCATCCCTTCAGCGTTTGTAATACAGCCATCGTCATATATCCTCTGACAGATTGCCTGCATGGCAGTGACGCAGGCTCTCACATTCTGGTTCGCCCATATGATCCCCCGTACCCGTTTATCTCTGGTCAGATGGCTGACTGGCACAGTATAATACTTTGTCGGCACGATAAAGACCGGAACCTGCCTGTCAAATGCCGAAAGGAAATCATCAATGTCCTTCGATGTGGACCTTTTGGAATGTACCAGTATCGCATCCGCCCCCGCATCCAGGTACATCTGTGCTCGCCTCACAGCGTCTTCTACCCCTGCCCCGACGATCAACGATTCCAATCGTGCCACAACCGTAAAGTCCTTCGTTCTCTGGGCTTCTTTCATCGCCCGGATCTTTCCCGCGAACTCCTGGGGATCCGCAAGGGCGTCCAGTTTTGTCTCCAAGAAAGAATTGGTCTTCGGGAACTTCTTATCCTCAATGCAGACCGCGGCAATCCCAAGCTGTTCCAGCTTCTGTAGCAGACGGCAGGCATTATTGAAGTTGCCGTATCCCGTATCCCCGTCCACCAGAATAGGAAGATCAGTAGCATCGTTCATATATTCCAGCACATCCAGGAGCTGTGTGTAGGATATCTCGTTATTATCTCTCACACCCAGGGATGCGGTGATTGACAGTCCGCTGGCCCAGACAGCCTGGAACCCTGCCTCCTCAACGATCTTTGCGGACAGCCCGTCATGGGCCTCCATCAGGAAAAAATGCCCTTGTGTATTCAGCAGTTCACGAAACATTTTAGCCTTATTCATTTCTCGCTCTCCTTAAAAGTGTCACTGTATATTCATGGATCTTCTCTCCCGCCGTTCCATCAGCGTTAGCGTACAATTTCCGGAATTTAGCCGACTGTTCATCACTGTATTCAAGAATTATGTCCAAATAACCTAAAAAATCCACTATGCTCAGGCATTCCCCCATCGTCTCTCCCGCCGCTTCTGACAGAACATAGCTGTTATAATAATCCTTACTGACAAAAGTTTCCACAGACTTTCTCACTCCTTCTGCGCTCCCTTTCTTCTTCGGCTCTTTCCCTGCATTGGAAGTATTCTGGAGCAGTACCGGTTTCCCCAGGAACTCGAACAATAATTCCACAGAACTCAAGTCGCCATAGCAGACGTCCGACCACGCAACCGCACGATTTATATCCGGCGTATCGTCATAGATTCCCCACCCTTCAGATCTGTACTCTCGCAGGATCTCTTCATACTCTCTAAAAAGCTGAGGACGCATGGAGTGCAGTGTCTGAGCCAGAAGCGGGTGCGGACGCAGCCACAGGATGACGTCCTTCTGGTTTCTGAAAAGTTCAAGTGCGCTGCGTATTTTTTTCAGATAACCCTCTCCGTTATCTTCCCTTGTATTCAATGCCCCATAGATCGAAAGGTTGTAGAGCACGATCTTTTGATCCGTCTTTCTTTGATCCACAGTTTTCTTCCATTCAGCCGGCAGCGGGTAATCTGACTCACCGGTATGCACGAGCTTGTCCATCTTCGGTGACCCCAGCGCGATGATCTTTTCTCTTGCCGTCCGAAGAGTCAGCCCTTCCATATCATTTTCATTCAGAAAACTTTCTATGTAACAGTTTCTGATATTTTCCGACTGGACAAATGTAAGATCAGAATAGAGAACTCCCGGTGTAGTCCCCATGCCTTTGTCCGGGACTTCCATATGTACAAAATAAGGTACATAGACAAGACAGTCCGTCAGGTCTCTCAGCCTTCCCGCATAAAAATCCGGGTGCACGCTGGTCACCAGGTTTCTGTCATCGTAGGGATTCATAATATAAATGATATCGGGCCTTCGCATTTCCACATTATATTTCTTCCAGTCTACCAATTCATAGCTGTCCGGATAATATCCCTCCGCCTCATAGTGCATCTCCCCGAAAGATCCGTTGGGATTTCTGTCATAGTAGGGAATCGGGATAAAGTACGCGTCACATGACGGGTCTTCTTTAGCCGCAAAATAGATACTCTCCAGACAGTCACTCATACTTGCCTTATAACAGAAGAACGCGATCTCCAGCCGCACCGGAACCGTCATTCTGACACTGTTGTCCACTGCCGTCAGCATTTTTTTCAGCAGACGGTACACCCCAGATGGATTCTGCTCTTCCTCAGACGCCAGTTCTTCGTAAAGCCTGTAGCAGGTCTCACAATATTCTTCAATCGGATGGATCGAAGACGCGTCTTCTCCTTCCAACTGTTCAATCAGATTCCCCATCTGGATAGCCCCCTCCTGTGCATCGCTTAAGAGACGCATGACATTCTCTCTGTTTCCGTCTGCAAGCTGCTTCCTGATCTCTTCATGGACCTTCCCAATCAGGGCTATCGTTTCTTCAATCTGCTTTTTCTGGACTTTTCGCATGTGCTCTCATCTCCTCCGCTTTTTTGTGTATTGCTTCCTGCACCGCCCTACGCTGACCTTCCGGCATCGCGTCAAACACTCTTTTCTCCAAGGCGGGAAATGCTGTCAGCATCGCCCCTTTCAGAATTGTCATCTGGTCTTTCAAGCTGGAAACATTATATAACTGAGACAGGATATCCCAAGTACCTGCTGCCGTCTCTGCTTCTCCCTGTTCACCTTTTAGAAGATTCATCAGCATGATCAGTGGATACGTATAATATTTATCCACACCAAGAGCCATCACAGCGTATCGGACAGCCTCATCACGGTTATCTAAATGACTGCAACAGTCTGCAAGCTGCATATAGAATACCTTCAGATCAACCGACATATATACAGGTAAAAGTCCATTATAACGCTTCATTTTTTCAAGTGCTGCTTCTAAATGCCCCTTTGCCTCAGCATATTCTTTTTTTTGATACAACCATGCGCCAAAATACCCTTCACTGTCGGGATGATCCGTCTGCATTTTTACAGTTTTTTGATACAGTTCCCTCACAATTTCTTCCTGTTGGATATCAAATTTCCGTGTGTAAAGAATAATCAGCATTGCCACCGATCGAATTGTATGGATTCTCTCTCCTTTTTCCTCTCCGCATTCCATAGCCCGATAAAAATACTTCTTGGCTTCTTCCTGTTTTCCCTCAGCCATGTAGGCGTCTCCCAGATAGGCAAGAGTTTCCACATTGTCACGATCAACCAGCAGTTCTTTCTCCAGCAGTTCTATATTACGTTGTGTCTTTCCCGTTTCTTCGTATGCTTCTTTCGTGTAGCCGGTATGGATGATAACCAAATCTTCTCTTGCGTCAAATCCGTTATAAGATGTGTAATCTGAAAATTTCAGCACTTCATGAATCTTGTTATGGTACTTCAGCCTTGAATCTCTCCGAAAAATCCTGTCCTGATGACCGACCGCCCCAATCTTTCCATCCTCCCCTATGTTTACAAGGCGAGATGTAATAACATATACTTTTTTTTCATTTTGCTGAATATCCTCTATCTGGCGAATTAAGGGAATCAGCTTTTTTGCACTTTCTTTCGAAAAATACTCATCTGCATCCAGAAAGGCAATCCAGTCTCCGCCCGCTTGTTCTATGGCGTAATTCTTAGCTGCTGAAAAATCATTTATCCATTTAAAATGATATACCTTCGCCCCCATCTCTTCTGCGATCTCTACTGTACGGTCCGTACTTCCTGTATCCACCACAATCTGCTCGGATACAATCCCACGTCCCCATGAGAGCGCACGCCTGATATTCTTCTCCTCATTTTTTACAATCATACACTGAGAGATCTTTATCCGATTAGTCTTGCTCTTCTTCATTTGTGAAAAAGAATCCCCTTTCTATCTGTTAATTACTTAGTACACACATTACTTTACTGCTTCCTGCCACCCAACTTCTTCTGGAGATTGTCCGGCAGGAGTTTTAATATACGTTGTTCCAACATCAAATCCCCCACAATCCTGACACATTTAAAGAGAAAAAGCTGATCTCTCACTTCTCTCATATTATAAATTCCATCCAAAAAAGCCCATGTTTCTTCTATTTTCTCTCTTTGCGGATCTTTCTTTTTAAATAGCAGCAAAACCTCACACACCACCTTCTCCAAATATCGGTTCAAACGGAGTGCAAGAATACAGTAATAGATCTCTTCCTCCGGCATTTTCAACTGTTGACAAAGCCCTGCCATCCAGACATAAGTCTTTTCCAGATTCCCACTGAGATAGATCACATCATCGCCTGTATAAAAATCCAGCAACTCCAATGCCCTTTTAATCTCTTGATAAGCTTCTTCAAAGTATCCCCGCTTCATACAATATAGGCCTAGAAAGAAATACACGTCTGGATTATCAGTCTCCGGATACCCCACCTGCCTCGCCACCCCTTTTACTTCTTGAGTTGATTCTGCCAGCCCAGGGTGATTCATATAAAGCTTCAAAAGATTTTTTCCCGCATTCATGTACCCCCATCTGCTTATAGCGGCAAATGCCCTCCCCTCTAGTGCTTTTAAATAGGCTTTTTTTGCCTCCTGCACCTTATCCAGCCCGGCAAATGCATCTCCAAGGTAAGACCATGCGCTGTAGTCTTCCGGATTTTCTCTGATTTCCGTCTTTAGCAGTTCAATGTTTCTCTGCCACTTCCCCCTGGTTCTCATAACAGAGGCTGCATATCCTGTATGAAAGATTGACAGTCTTTTCTGTTCATCCCAGCAGACCATGTCCTCCCCTCCGAAAAGTCTGATCTGCTCATGAATCTTCCCATGATATCGAATTTCGGGAATATTTCGGAAAATCCTGTCCTGCACAGATACGGAAAATGGTTTCCCATCTTCCTCAAGCTGTACCCAGGAACAACGGATAAAGTGAGGACGCTCAATTCCTTTCATTTTCTCTATCTGTTCTAAGGTCTTCATCAGCTTCTCTACATCTTCGCCTGACAAATATTCGTCTGCGTCCAAAAAAGCGATCCAGTCGCCTGACGCCTGATCTATCGCATAGTTCTTTGCCGCGGAAAAGTCATCGCACCATTTAAAGCGATACACTTTTGCTCCCATTTCCTTTGCAATCTCAGCAGTCCTGTCTGTACTTCCCGTGTCCACAACGATCTGCTCAAAAGCAGCATTCCTCGCCCACGACAGGGCCTGACGGATATTCTCTTCCTCATTTTTTACGATCATGCATTGGGACAGCTTCATCATCTTCTTCCCCATTGATAAGTCGCACTCCTTTTTCTTTCATATAGTCACCCGGCCAACAGCCTTCATCAAACTCAGCCCTCCGGCTTTTCTTGTGGGAAATAATGGAATTTCCCATAAGAAAAACCCCCATCCCATGATGGGATGGGAGTCTGAAAAATTCCCGCTTACTGTAATAACTGAAGAACGCCCTGCGGTATCGTATTTGCCTGTGCAAGCATCGCCTGAGAAGCTTGTACCAGGATGTTGTTCTTCGTGTAAGCCATCATCTCGTTTGCCATATCTACGTCACGGATACGGCTCTCTGCTGCTGTGATGTTCTCTGTCTGTACACTCAGGTTGTTGATCGTGTGCTCCAGACGATTCTGGATCGCGCCGAGGTTACCACGGATAGAAGACACATAATTGATAGCATTTTTAATACTAACAATAGCGGCGCTTGCACCTGCCTGATCCTCGACACTAATACCAGTAAGCGTCATAGCAGCTGCGGTAGTTGCTGAGAGCGTAAAAGTGAGCTGATTGAAATCATCCGCCGTATCACCAATCTGAAGTGTCATTGAAGCATTACCACCACTCAGCAACTCAATTCCATTGAAATTTGTAGATTCAGCGATACGATCAATTTCCTCAACCAGAGCATCAACCTCAGCCTGAATATTTGCACGGTCTACATCATCATCATATGTTCCGTTTGCAGACTGTGTAGCCAGCTCTACCATACGGTTCAGCATGGAGTGAACCTCTGTCAGAGCACCCTCTGCTGTCTGTACAAGAGAAATCGCGTCGTTCGCGTTCTTCTGAGCTGTCTCAAGACCTGTGATCTGCGCACGCATTTTCTCAGAAATAGCAAGACCTGCCGCATCATCACCCGCACGGTTGATTGCGTAACCAGAGGAAAGCTTCTCCAGGTTCTTTGACAGAGCGCTGTTGTTTGTTGTTAAGTTACGATAAGAGTTAAGTGCTGATATATTATGCTGAATTCTCATTAATGTTTACCTCCTTGGTAGTTCCGAAGCCATCCTTTGCTTCGTGTTAATTATTTTATTTTTTTCACACACCTTGTCTCTCTGTCTCTCTGTTGCTTCTCCGCGGATCCTGTGTGCACTGACGGATCAAGAGACGAGACGGCTATTTTTGATCCAGCTTCTCCATTGTCTGCCTTTTTTTCCTGCTCTTTACATAGGAGTTCTGAATCCAGTCCGGGGCGGGATTAGTTCTTTCATAAACTTCTCCTCTCAAGACGTCGATATCCCTGGGTGCGTCCACCACAAGGCGCAGTGTCCCGTCAATCTCAGCGACCTGAATCACAATCTCGCGGGAGCCGTCTTTGAGTACAATGTATTCACCTGAGTTTCTTCCAAGTGTCAGCATTATTTTGACCCCTTTCTGTATCTGACAGGATCTGCTGAGCGCAGTGCAGAAGCAGAATTTTCTCACAATTCTCTTCATTATCATCTCCTGTCTAATAACAATATCGACGCCCCCCCCCGAAAATTAAGCTATTTTTTGAATTTTGTGTAAAATTAACAATTTTTAAAGGCCGGAAATCTTCATCTTAAGTTTTTACTCACAAAAAACAGTGCATTTTATCCGTTTCCTTCTGAGCATCCATGCCGCGATCAAAATAAAGATCCCATACCCGATCACCGCAAAAACCGACGCCTCCACACCAAAATCTCCTCCCGTGACGAGAAAGGACCTGCTGTCCAGCGTATAATTGAAGATAAACAGATCGTTCCTGCTGACTCCGATGTGCAGGATCCCTCCCACCAGGAGGGTATTCCACACCGCGTGCATCAGCGCACTGTTCCAGATATTCCCACTCTCAAGCGTGACCAAAGAGAAGAGGATCCCCACCAGACTTCCGGCCACGATAAGCTGTATGGTACTCAGGAAATCCAGATCGGCACCTATGATATGGGACAGTCCGAAAAGCACAGACGGCGCGATCACCGCCGCATATCTGTTCCAGCGCTGCTCCAGAACTGTCATGATCACGCCCCGGAACATCGCTTCTTCTACGATGCCTGCTGCCAGTCCATAATATGCCGCTGCGTCCACAATGGCATAACTGAGTTCTTCTGCGTTCATGGATGTTATGCTCCAGTTCCCGGCAGTCCGGGTCACCATCAGGATGACCAGTGCAGGAAGCACTAAAGCAGAGACAGCCCACACAGGTTTCAAGGAAATCCGGGATGTAATACGGCATGTTTCCATATCTTTCTTAAAAATTTTCCTGCTTATGAAAGAAATACACTTCAGGGCAAGTGCGAGATACAGAACAGCAGAGACAATGCTCCCCACTGCCATCGGCGCTCCCATGCCGTTCACTCCCTGTCCCGCAAGAAGCGCCACAACCTGTGACAGAATCACCAGAAAATAGGTAAGGACACATATTCCAACTGTCTTTCCCGTACTGACTGTTTCTATTTTCTCTTTCTGCATGCTACTCTTCTATGATCTTCAGCCCCCAGGCAGGAACTGTAACCAATTCTCCTTTCATCTTTTCCTCGCCCGTCAGCAGGTCTCTTCCGCCTGCGCACACGGGGATCTCCGTCTGTTCCTGTCCGGAATAGTTCAGATAGAACCATACCGTTTTTCCCAGATCATTAACGCCTTTTCTCACGATCAGCGGGAATTCGCACTCCGTCCCTCTCCGGATTCCGGCGTCCTTCAGGGCGCGAAGGAATACTTTTTTCAGAACTCCTTCTCCCGTCATACACCCAATGTGGTATGCATATCCTTTTTCACAGCGATTTCTCGTCACCGCCGCGTAACGGTTCCAGTTATAGTGGTCGTAGGAGGCCACCACCTCCGCCCCTTCCGGGATCAGCAGCTCCATGAACACTTCTGCCCGGTCGCTGCCATCCTCCGCCGCGATCTCTCCCTGAAGTCCCGTGTCCACAGGGAAGGTAAACTGATCATACCGGTATCCCATGCACTCTCTGAGGATATGCGGCTGAACCTCATGGCTCACCTTGACATTCTCATTGGCGAATCCGGTCTTGAAAGCAGTCACCAGTGTTCCGCCGTCTCTCACATACCAGTCTAGCCTTCTCAGCAGTTCATCCGGCGCCGCATAGAGGGCGGGCACCACGATCATTTTATAGTCCGCCATATTTTCCGATTCCGGGAAAAGGAAATCGCATTCCACATTCATCTTATAGAGGGTATCGTAGACCCATCTGACCACGTCATTGTACATGATCTTTCCGTTGTCTCCGGAAACCGCTTCAATGCCGAACCATTTCAGCGCAGTCAGCGCCTCGTTGCTCACAAGGACCGCCACGTCATTTTTCTTTTTGAGATTGACAAGGTGATCTCCGATCTCTTTCCATTCATTTCCGACGATGCAGGCCTCTCTGTAGGTCTCGTTCTCCTGGAAATCGTGGCTTAACAGTCCCTTCCAGTAGGTCTCGAAGGAATTATGTATGGAGTGCCAGTGCCAGTACATCACGCTGTTGGCGCCGGAAGCGATGTGGCTGTACGCCTGCAGCCGGAGCTGCCCTTTGTATGGCGTCCATCCCGGGAACCCCTGGGCCTCTGTCTCAAGGACGAGATAATTATCACCTTTCAGACTTCTCGTCATATCGCCGCCGAAGGCGATCTCCGCCCCGGTCAGTTTATCCTGTGTGGGATGATAGATATCTGTTCCTGCAATGGTCAGACATCTGGCAGTTCGGAAATGATCCACATCCGGCTGGACGCCATAAGAGTACCCTCTCCAGTCAAAATCCAGATTGTGGGTGATAAACTGATCCTCTCTGCGGTATTCATTTACGATTGCCGCCTGCCAGCTTAAGAACTCCTCGACCTGCAACCGCTGGAACTTTTCAAATTCCGCGCCCAGACTGCCGTTAATGGTTCCCCTGACGTCCGGAAAGTCCTCCCATGCATTGATCCGGTTGCTCCAGTAATCCAGGCCGAACTCCGCGTTCAGCGCATCCAGATCATCATGAAACTTATTTCTCAGATACTTTATAAATTTCTCCTGAACGTTTTTTCCTGCGGTTCCGTAATATTTCGTCTCGTTATCGATCTGAAAGCCGATCACGCATTTCCTGTGCACAGTGCGCTTCATCAGCTCCCGGATCACCCTCTCGGCATAGTACCGGTAGACCGGATGAGTGATATCCATGATCTGACGCGCACCGTAGATGCCCCTTCCGTTTACCGTAGTCGCCAGAACATCCGGATAGGACTTCACCATCCAGGTCGGAATGGCATAGGTCGGCGTCCCTATGATCACCGAAATCCCTGCCTCCTCCATGGCGTTCATGACCCGTTCCACATGGGAGAAATCGAAAACTCCCTCCTGAGGCTCACAGGTGCTCCACGTAGACTCTGCGATGCGCACCGTGTTGATCCCTGCCTTTTTCATCATCTCCACATCTTTATCCAGACGGTCATAAGGCATATACTCATCATAATAAGCGACTCCGTATAACAGTTTTTCCATAAGACTGGTCCTCCTTTTTCAGCCATCAGATTCTTGTTGCGTCTGTCCGTCTCCAAAAGACGGCACTCTGGAAATCTTTTTTACTTCCCGGTCATAGGTATAAATTCCATTGACCTCTTCCTCAATGTCAGACCACTGTGTGTAAACACTGGCGCACAGTCCTTCCGGGATCAATGTCTCCACCTTTTTCATCAGTTCCCCGAAAGATTCATTCAGCGCATCTAGGTCAGTATAGTCTTTATATCCGTACAGCTCCTCACAGGCGATATGGCCTTTCTCCCGGTATGTATATCCTCCGATCTCAGAAAGGACCGCCGCACGCTCTTTTTCCGCCCTGACCTTCAGTTTAAAAAAGTAGTTGTGTACACTCTGCAGATCACCGCACCCCTGATCGAACCAGCCGCTGGCTGCGTCGATGATCCGGTCCGGATCCAGTTCATGGACGATATTCGTCAGATCTTTCGTCTGAAACTGCCCCCATCCCTCGTTGAAGATCACCCAGACCGCGATGCAGGGATGCCCTTTCAGGATCTGTACCGTCTCCTTCATTTCTTTTACAAACTCCAGCTTTCCCGCTCTGTCCTTTCTTGACAGGAGCCACGAATGTCTGTCCTTTATATGGATATTCCTCCAGGACAGCAGTGTCGCCGCATAAGTCACCAGCCAGTATTTATACTCACTGCCGCTGTTTACCATATCCTGCCACACGACCATTCCCAGCCGGTCGCAGTGATAGTACCATCTCTGAGGCTCGATCTTGACATGCTTACGCACCATATTAAATCCCGTATTCTTCATCTCCCGGATATCAAAGATCATCGCTTCGTCCGACGGCGCCGTATAAAGTCCATCCGGCCAGTACCCCTGATCCAGGACACCGTTCTGGAACTGTACCTCTCCGTTCAGACAGATACGTGGAATCCCCTTATCGTCCTTCCTGATCGAGAATGTCCGCATGGCAAAATAACTCCCGGCAAGATCTTCCCCCATCCTGACAGTAAAGGTATAGAGATAAGGTTCCTCACAGGTCCAGACAGCCGGGTCCGGGATTTCCGCCCTGATCACATGGTTCGACGTTCCTGTCACGAAAACGATAGCGTCATCGGTTCCGTCCGGCATATCCGCTTCATCCGGCAGCCCTCTTTCATTCCCTTCTATCCTTTCTACATATTCCATATCTTCTCTGTAAATTTCCGGCTTTCTTATCCGTATCTCCACCGGGCAGTCTTCCGCCGCCTCCACAAGAATCCGGACGCACTTATTTTCCAGATCAGGAACCGCCTCGATACTGTTTATATAAAACTTCGGAACTTCCTCCATCCAGACAGTCTGCCATATTCCGCTCTGAGCCGTATAGAACATCCCGCCCCGATTCAGTTTCTGTTTTCCCCTGGCATGGTAAGACGTCTCACTCAGATCTTTCACAGCAACAAGCAATTCATTCACCCCATCCTGTACCAGGTCCGTGATTTCTATTTCAAACGGAAGATATCCTCCTGTATGCGCCACAGCCCGTTTTCCATTGACACTCACCACACAGGCCTGATCCACTGCCCCGAAATGCAGGATCAGCCTTCTCGAACTCGTCCGGTCATCCCATCCTTCCAGTTTGAACTCTCTTCTGTACCACAGGTACTCGTCCGGCATCAGTTGTCTTCCCACACCCGACAGGACACTCTCCGGCGAAAACGGCACAATGATCTCCCCGTCATACCGCTCCGGTCTGCAGTAGTCTTTTGTAAATGCATATTCCCACATACCGTTCAGATTTGTATAACCATCCCTCACCAGAAGCGGGCGGGGATACTCCTGGAGAACATGTTCTCTGTCCAGCGCCCGTCCCCATCTTGTATAAAGCTGCTTCATCCTCTCGCCTCCCGTTTTCAAGATCCACTGCCCTAATCATATCAGATTTCATTGCAACTTCCAATCGTGCAGATTATAATAGGACTAAAAAAGAGGGAGGGTGAAATACTGTGAAAGGAATGAAACCGGTCAAAGTGTATTCCTGTGCCGACAGAGTCCAGGCAGATATGCTGACCGAAGCGCTCAGACGGAAGGGAATCCCTGCCTACGCCGAGTCAAAAGGGAGCGGAGATTATCTGAACATCTATATGGGTATTTCTGTTTTTGGAGAAATGATCTACGTAGATGAAAGCGATGTAGCCAGGGCAAAAAAGATCATTAAAGATATGACAGGAACAGACATAGATGCCACAGCCTCTTCCACAGAGCAGGAGCAGACTTCGCAGTTTTCCGGCAGCGCAGCCGAAAAGCCCGGCAGGAAACTCCTTGCCGTAAGGATCGTCTCGCTCATCGCCGCCCTGTTCCTCCTCATCGGCGCAGTCGTACCGTCTTTGATAAATATTTTTTTCGGATAGCAGAAACCGAATGAACGATAAATAATTTAAAACGGATATTTTTCAGAAGACTCTTTAGTTCTTTCGAAAAATATCCGTTTCTGTAGTTTAGCATTAATCTCTCAGTCTGGGCTTTACTATATCATCCCCAAATGATCAAATACCATACAAATTCCTACGACAACAGCAAATGCGATCAGAGCGATCAGCAGTGCCAGCGACCATTTCTGATACGGTCGTTTCCCTTCTTCCCGGATCTTCTCGATCTCATCCAGCCGCTTTCCCTCCATAAACATCTTGATCTCTTTATATGTCCCGATGTCATACTCTTTCTTCTGTTTCTCGATCCTGTGCGCGAAATACATGGTCACCGCGTAAATACAGATCCATATCCCGATCCCCGCAGGCCATAAAAAGAAAAACAACGGCACGATCGACACCACGGTCACCACAAGAAGTATCGTATAGATCCACGCATCACGGTTCAGTTTCTTAACGTCCTCTTCTCTGATCATTTTTTCCATTTCTTTTAAATCTCCTTTCACCAGAACATCCAGAGAAATTCCGAAAAGAGAGCTGAGCAGGACCAGACTGTTTATATCCGGATAATTTTTATCATTCTCCCAGTTGGAGACAGTCTGCCTTGTCACATATACTTTATCTGCAAGTTCCTCCTGGGACAGTTTCAGCTCAAGCCTGTATTTTCTTATCTGTCTGCCAATTTCCATTTTCGTCTTCCTCCTGTGGGCATTCTAGATCAGGAGCACCCTGATGCGCTATCAAATCGATTATACATCCCGCCTTTTTCGCATGTCAAAACGATTTTGCATGCACTTTTTTATTTCTTTTAACATATTTTTATTATCCCTATCATTTCCTATCCCAACAGCACACCCAGCGTTGCAAGTCCGGCTCCCCCCACTGCGAGAAACACAAGTCCGGCTCCCGCTCTCTTCTTCCTGGAATCTATTTCCTTTTTCATCTTTTCTGACAGGCTGATAACCGGATAATTTCTGCGCCCGATCAGATAGAGGATCAGACCGGAAGATCCATTTGTATTGGCAGACAGAAATCCCCACAGTCCCGGATGCTTCATCCCCCTTGAGCGGGCGTCCAGCTCTACGATCTTAAAAATCTGCCATACTGTATGCATGGCTCCAACTATCATAAACGAAAAACAGACAATACCAAGTATCCATCCTCTCTCCATTTTATCTTCTCCTCCTTCTATTTCAGTACACCCTATATCTTCCGTATAATCTGATATAATAGCGTCGACGCACCGATGATCGACAGCGCAAATATTCCTACCAGAAAAAATCTGTTCTCCGGGATCACTCCGCTGAATATGACAAACACGATTAACAGCAGTATATTGGCAAGTGCTGCCGCGATCAGCTTTTTATTGCTGTTCACTACATTGGTACTCTCCTCCAGATGCTCCATCATTTTTTCGTCTCCTTTCAGCAGTTCATCGAGACTCACAGAATAAAGCGAACTCAGTCTGATCACGCTCACTATATCAGGATAGGATTTCTCATTCTCCCAGTTGGAGATTGTCTGCCTTGAGACGCCGACCGCCTCCGCTGCTTTCTCCTGAGTCAATCCGCACTTTTTACGAGCACTTTTCAGTTTCGTTCCTATCTCCATAATATCTGTCTCCTTCTCTGCCAGCTTCTATGATCGTCCATGTACATCGACACATTTATCCTTGCATACTCACATGGTAATGTCTATCCATTTTTCTGTACATTTCCGGTTTTTCCGTGTCAAAATTCTTTGCACAGGAAAACAGGACGGCATATACATTCCTATGCCGCCCTGCAACCACTCACTATTTATTACCGTCTTTCCCGGCAAGCTGCGCTTTTAATTCAGCAATCTCTTTTTCCTTATCCGCCAGTGCTGACTCATTTTGTTTGAGCAGTTCCTTCTGAGCATCAATTACTTCCTTCTGTTTGCTCAAATCCTCCTTCTGCGCATCAATCACTTCCTGCATCTCATCGATCATATACTGCACTGTATTCCGATCCAGTTCCTGCAATTCTTTCGAAAACATCTCCATCACCTTTTCCGTATCCCGGCACAGCTGATAGATTTCCTCATA
>CALWFV010000002.1 GCA_944377745.1 uncultured Mediterraneibacter sp.
TACTGATGACAGTATACAGGGCAATCCAGAGACATGCAAGCAGAGCAGTATAATGCTAAACTATGAGGTCAAAAACAGTTTGCATCAAAAGGCGAGTAAGATAGTATTAAAGAAGCTTGCGCCTCATATACATATCTGAACAAGTCATCAAAGGCCTGGGGAGCCTTACTTTTAATGCAAAAAGGAGATTGATGCCTGTCGTTTCGATAAATAGCTCGACTCAAGCCACCTTTCTCATTTGGAAAAGTGGTTGATATTTTGGGAGCATCATGCAAACACAATGTTTCAAGGATATGATAATAACGGCTATAATGATACCTTGTATATGGAGGATCCGCATATACAACATTAACGTCACCTGGTTTCAAATTGCGGAGTGCGTTGATGTAATCATCACAAACTACTTTAAAGTTGTGAGTTGCCTGCGGTCTTTCCAGATAATAGGATAGCCATGTATTAAAATGTTCGAAGACATCCATATCTCTATCTGTTTTTATCTTATGTACAAGATTCCTCTTTAACGATCCGTCTTTGTTTTTAACCTTTAATGGCTGAGCGAATTGTTTCCCAACAGTGTTGACCACATCCGTTTACTGCCCCCATTAATGCAGCCAATATTTTGCATTTTAAAGGTTCCTTTTGTTCAAACGCATACGAAGCTATTGCATCAATATCTATAGCCTGCCTATATGTAAAATAAAGTCCACCGTAGTAGCGAACAAAAACCGAATCTACGGATTCACTCCTACTAGCTATATTTTTCTGAACCTCTGAGAAAGCTTTTCCCAATTCTGCGGATAATGGGGAGTCGGCATATTCAAGATTTTCCAAAAAAGCGTATAGAGAACCTTTCTCAATGATTTCATACATTGGCTCAAGGACTCCCTGCTCCAACGATTTTTTGCATGCTTCCTCATAATCTAGTACTGGTTTATAGTCTGCCAGGTTGATTTTAAGCGCTAAAGAATTTTTAATAGTCGATGCAATCCTGTCACAGTCAATATCTTTTATTCCACCCGTCAATCGAGCCTCGCAATATACTTTTGAGTAATTCTGAATATCTACAGCCAACACATCGTATTGCTGGAGGAGATATTCAGATACTACTCCTGATCCGCAAAATAAATCACACACTATTCCGTTTTCCGGATTAAGTTCATCAATGTATTGTTTTATCGAAGACAACATTCTTGTTTTGCTTCCTAAATAATGAACTGTTTTAACAGCAGTTTCCATACAAATTACACCTTCCAGAGCCCTAAGGTGGGAGTAGAAGGCTTAATACTGTTAACGTCAGTAATAAACCTTGCAATTCCCGTTACACCGTTGGCTATTTTCCATGATTTCACATAATTATCCACTTCGGGATACCTTGGATCCCCGGGCATTATCAATTCGTAGATAAACGAACGTGTTGACGCCTCCGAGAAAAATACATATGGCCTGTCTCCACCTGTGGGATAGGGTAATCCACTGGCTGCATTTATTTCAAAACGCCAGTTGTGACTAACTACAGAAACGCCCGGTCTAGTCTCTGTAACATCCAATCTTCCTCCGGCATCTACGTTTTTTAAAAGGATTCTATACGTACCCCTGCCTCCACCAGGAGTTGCCCCAAAGTAGTCTTCAAATGAAGCTTTATCAAAATTTATCTGTTTCCATCTGGTGCTTGATTTTGGCACTTCTGCAACCAGAATTCTATCCGTTTCCGATACCGTCCAAACAGGATTTATTGAAGGAGTTGTCGATACAGGAGTAACGACGGGTATTGGTGTTGCCAAGACAGATGCCGCTGGTTTGGGTTTCCGCTTTGTTATTGCTTTTCCTGTAGCAAGTTTTCTTGTTGATATAGTCTTTGGCTGTGTTTTGTAAAGTGCAGACAACGATGCATCAGGTCTGCTTACCATTCCAGTAGTGCTCTTTGAACCTGAGAAGGTCCCTTTTTTCTTTGATGCACTAAGGTTTACGGCATGATCAACAATAGGATCCGAAATGGCAAAAATTAAATTATTTGCGATAGAGTAGTATAACCAATTTTCTCAATTCGCTTTTAATTTTGAAAAATCCAGATTGTTCAAATCGTTGTAGGAATACATTTCAACGTTATGAAATAGTCCTCTTTCAGTCAAGTTTCCAGAACCGATGATGGATAATCCTCCGGTTGACGTTTCAAACCAAGTTAACTTTGGATGAAATAAATACTTCCTAAAATCATGTACATATGCGTATACGGTCAAGTTTTTATACTTTGCACAATAGTCCCTGAGACTATTAATGGCTTTAGGATCTGTAATTGAATCTGTTCCTACTACAAGCACATAGCTATGTGTTTTGATGTAGTCGCCAAAATCGCTGTCTCCTAAAAACAGGTCGATACCATTTTCTTCGGCAAAAGCAAATGCGCCAGCTCCATCCATTCCTTTATTGCATGCATCAATCAGGGCCTCGCCTAATCTCATACTTGCAGCATACGTAGGATCTTGAATCATCAGTTCCATAGAAACACCTCCAATATAACAGCATGGTTGTTACATATAGTCAACATCACATGCCTTTAAAAAAACTTCAAAAGATATATCTAACGCGATTAAAATTTTCTCAAGACTTTTTATAGAAAGATTACGTTTTCCGCTTTCTACACCTGCAATATAAGTTCTGTCCAGTTCTGCTTTCATATCCAATTTTTCTTGGCTAATTCCATTCAGGCTACGCAGTTCCCTAATTCGTTTCCCAACTTTATCGGTTATCATGTGCAAAACCTCCTTCATATATTTTCTCACTTAGTGACTTATAAGTCTACGGACTATAAGTCACACTATTGACTATTGATTGCTATAAATCAGAAATGCAAGCAAAGAAGGTGGTTCTGATTTATCCCGAATTCAAGGAGGACACAGTATGAAAGCGATGAACACAGATAGTACTCCCGGGGAAGCGGAAAGTCGTCGACTTATATGTTTTTTCGTGTTGCCTGCAAATGAACTGCATGCTATAATTTCAAGATGGTACAAATAAGCTCAGATAAGGGAGAGATTCAGAATATATGTTTAATGAAATAAATTTGGATAAGATTGATTTAAATTCAGCGCCGCCGACAGAAGAACCGCAGAGGCAGTATTATTTTATAGAGAGGGCGAAACGCAGGCTTGCAGAGCTTTCCGCAAAAGCCGGTCGTCCTCTCACTTTCTGCGTTACTACCTTCGGCTGCCAGATGAACGCCAGAGACTCGGAAAAACTTGTCGGCATCCTGGAGCAGGTGGGATATGTGGAGGAGCCGGAGGAAGAAAAAGCCGACTTCGTTATCTACAACACCTGTACAGTCCGTGAGAACGCAAACCAGAGAGTGTACGGACGCCTCGGGCAGCTTGGAAGAGCGAAAAAGAAGAATCCGTATATGATGATCGGGCTGTGCGGATGCATGATGCAGGAGCCCCATGTTGTGGAGAAGCTGAAGAAGAGTTACCGCTTTGTAGATCTCATCTTCGGGACGCATAATATCTATAAATTCGCGGAACTCCTTGCCACACGGCTTGAGTCGGACCGGATGGTCATCGATATCTGGAAAGACACGGACAAGATCGTGGAGGATCTACCGGTGGAGCGGAAATATTCCTTCAAATCCGGTGTCAATATCATGTTCGGGTGCAACAATTTCTGCAGTTACTGTATCGTTCCCTATGTCCGCGGACGGGAGAGGAGCAGGGATCCGAAAGCGATCATTCGGGAGATTGAGCGTCTGGTGGCGGATGGAGTGGTGGAAGTCATGCTCCTGGGGCAGAATGTGAACTCCTACGGGAAGAATCTTGAGGAGCCCATGATGTTTGCCCAGCTTCTGAAAGAGATCGAGAAGATCGATGGGCTGGAGCGGATCCGCTTCATGACGTCCCACCCGAAGGATCTCTCTGATGAACTGATCGAAGTGATGGGAAATTCGAAAAAAATCTGTAAACATCTCCATCTTCCGATCCAGTCGGGAAGCAGCCGTATCCTGCAGAAGATGAACCGGAGATATACAAAAGAACAGTATCTTACCCTGGTGGACAAGATCCGCGCCGCAGTGCCGGATATCTCTCTGACAACGGATATCATTGTCGGTTTCCCGGGTGAGACAGAGGAAGATTTCCAGGAGACACTGGATGTGGTGAGAAAAGTCCGCTACGACAGCGCCTTTACCTTCATCTATTCCAAACGCAGCGGGACGCCTGCTGCCGTGATGGAAGACCAGGTGCCGGAAGAGGTGGTAAAAGACAGATTCAACCGCCTTCTAAAAGAAGTTCAGGATATCTCGGCGGAAGTCTGCGCTGTCCACGAGGGGACGATCCAGACCGCTCTTGTAGAGTGCCGGAACGATCACGACGAGCATCTTATGACCGGGCGCCTGAGCAACAATCTGCTGGTGCATTTCCCGGGGGATGAGTCCCTGATCGGGAAGCTGGTGGATGTGAGCCTGGATGAGTGTCATGGCTTTTACTATATAGGGAAAATGATCTGAGATATGAGGAGAAGGAGCCGGGAGCAGAGAACCGGATAAGCTGTGACCCGGAAAATGAGCAAGGGAGATGAGAGGAGTGCCTGAGAAGATCATGATCATAGAAGACGATCCGGTCATACGGACAGAGCTGGAGACGCTGCTCAGGGGCAACGGCTTTCTGCCCTGTGTGGTGACCGATTTTGAGAGGACGGTCTGTCAGGTAAAAGACGAGGATCCCCACCTGATCCTGCTGGATATCAAACTTCCGGGAAAGAGCGGATTCTATCTCTGCTCGGAAATCCGGAGCTTTTCCGATGTTCCGGTCATCTTTGTGACCAGCAGCAATACCGATATGGATGAACTGAACAGTATCATGCTCGGCGGAGATGCGTTTATCACTAAGCCCTACAACACGGCGATCCTGCTGGCGAAGATCCGTTCACTGCTGAAGCGGGCATGGTCAGGGCGACAGAGTGAAGGGCTTTCCTGGCATGGCGCCGTTCTCCATCCAGAGGAGGGAACTCTGGAATATGATGACCGGAAGGTGGAACTTACAAAAAACGAGCAGAAGATCCTGTACTATCTCTTTACCCACGCCGGTGTGATCTGCTCCCGGGCGGATATCATAGATTATCTCTGGGACAGCAGGCTCTATGTGGACGACAATGCGCTCAGCGTCAATATCAACCGGATCCGCGAGAAGCTCGCCGGTATCGGTCTGACAGATTTTATCCGGACGAAACACAGGCAGGGGTATCTCATATGAGCGGGAAACAATGGCTGAAAAACAGGATCCCTTTTCTCCTGACAAATCTTCTCTGCATGGCTTCCCTCTCTGCTTTTCTCCTGCTCGGCGGAAATACCCGGGATACCATTGCTTTTATCCTGATCATCTGGACTCTGATCCTGTATATCGGGTTATCCCTGTCCTTTATTTCCGCAAAGCGCCGTTATGATCGCCTGCTCAGAATGGCAGAAGGGCTGGAGGAACGGTATCTGATCCCGGAAGTGATGGAGAAGCCGAAACGGGCGGAAGACCAGGTGTACTGGCAGATCTTAAAGATGGCGGAGCGGTCCATGCTGGAGCAGGTCGAAAACGGGAGACGTGAGAGAAAAGAGTACAGAGAATATATTGAACAGTGGATCCATGAGATCAAGACGCCGATCACTGCAATCCGGCTTCTCTGTGATAACAACCGTTCGGATCTCACACGTGAAATTATGGGTGAGGTGGAGGAGATTACACAGTATACAGAGCAGAGCCTTTACTATGCCCGGAGCGAAAACACGCAGAATGATTATCTCATCCGGGAAATCCGGCTTTTAGATGTGCTCCACGACGCTGTTGCGGATAACAAATATCTGCTGATGCAGAATCAGGTTGTTCTGGAACTGCCGGAGAGTGATTTCTGCGTCTGTTCCGATGAGAAATGGCTCCGCTTCATCCTGGATCAGCTCATTGTCAATGCGGTAAAATACCGGAGTGAAAAACCGGTGATCCGTTTCCTGGCTGAGGACATGGGAGAGTATGTGACCCTTTCCGTACAGGATAACGGGATCGGCATTGACGCCGTGGATCTTCCCCGCGTCTTTGAGAAAGGGTTTACCGGACAGAACGGGCGAAACGTCCTTCATTCCACCGGACTCGGGCTGTATCTTTGCCGGAAACTCTGTGACAAGCTGGGAATCGGGATTAAAATCGAATCGACAGGTACGGAACCGGCGGGGATCGAGCCGTCGGGGACTGAATCGAAAGTTGCCGCGCCGGCGAAAGGGGAGAGTAGCGGAACTACGGTAACACTGATCTTTTATCTGAATCATCTGATCCATCAGGTGCAGGACTGAAACGCCGGTCCTGCACTTCTTACATTTCTGTTAGATTTTCGTTAGAAAAGGAGATACAAACTATGTGCTGTCGCTGGTATGATCATATCGTCAGCAGAATCTGATCTGAAAAACGACAGCGGGAGGGATTGATATGAGAGAAGTACTGCGGCTTGAGCATATACAGAAATATTACGGAAACGGCGGAAATATCACAAAGGCGATCCGGGATATCAGTTTTTCGGTGGAGGAGGGCGAGTTCCTGGGGATCATGGGCGCTTCCGGCTCCGGAAAGACCACGCTTTTAAACTGTATTTCCACCATCGACACGGTGAGCGCGGGACATATCTTTCTGGACGGGCGGGATGTGACAGAGATAAGGGAAAAGGAGATCGCGCGGTTCCGCAGGGAAAACCTGGGATTTATCTTTCAGGATTTTAATCTTCTGGATACGCTGACTATATCGGAAAATATTGCTCTGGCTCTGACTATCAGCAAAGTCCCGTCAGGAGAAGTGGAAGGGCGTGTCAGAGAGATTGCCCGGAGACTGAACATCGAAGAGATCCTTGACAGGTATCCCTGGCAGGTCTCGGGAGGGCAGAAGCAGCGGTGCGCCTGCGCCCGGGCTGTGGTAAACCATCCGAAACTGATCCTTGCCGATGAACCTACCGGAGCGCTGGACAGCCATTCTTCCCGGATGCTCCTTGGGACCATCAGCGGGATGAACGAACAGCTGGGCGCCACGATCCTGATGGTGACACACGACTCGTTTTCTGCAAGCTACGCGAAACGGATCCTGTTTCTGAGGGATGGGGAGATCTTTACGGAGATCCGAAGGGGAACCGCATCCCGTAAAGAGTTCTTCGACCGGATCCTGGATGTACTCACGATGATGGGAGGCGGTTCGGATGCTGTACTTTAGAATGATCCTGAGAAATGCAAAACGTTCCGCAAGGGACTACCTGATCTATTTTGTCACAATGACACTGTGCGTTACTCTGTTCTATGGATTTCTTTCTGTCACGAGCCGTTACTATGATCCGGACCTTGGAGTGGAGTATGATCTGGATTTCATGAGCGACGGTATGAAACTGGCGATCTGTCTCGTGTCCCTGCTCCTTCTGTTTCTGATCTGGTATGTAAACCGGTATATGATCCGGCGCAGACAGAAAGAATTTGCGCTTCAGACGATCATGGGGATGGAGCGGGGCGTCACGGCAGCATTGTTTTTTGCAGAAACTCTTATTATGGGGCTTCTCTCTGTGGTCTGCGGGATCCTGCTGGGAATGCTTGGATCCCAGTTTATCACGGCGATGCTCCTGCAATCCTACGGAAGGCCATTCCGGCTGACCTGGACACTGTTTCCGGACACTGCAGTACTGACCCTTCTCTTTTTTCTTCTTGCATACCTGATCATGGGAGCCTGGAATACCCGGATGATCCGGAAGATTCCGGTCATTGACATGCTCCATGCGGAAAGAAAGAACGAAGAGGATTTCCGTAAGAGCAGATGGATGCCGGTGCTCACGCTTCTCTACGGGATCCTGCTGTGCTGGATGACTGCCACAGGAATATCCAAAGCTTATTTTTACTGGGATCCCCGCTATGCCCTTCCGGTCCATCTGATGTTTGGTTTCAATATCCTTTTCCCCGGAGCAGCTCTTCTATACGGAGTTCTCTGGCTGATGATGCCGGGAAAAAGAGTGGGAAAGAAAAAGCGGGGGAGAAGTTTTCGCGTCCTGATCGCAGGATGGCTCTTTCTCTCTCTTGCTTCGGCCTGTGCGGCAGCCGTCGTGTCTCCGGTGAGCATGGACTTTTATCTGCCCACGGGAGCGGGAACACTGAACCAGTATATGATGTTTCTGATCGCGGATATCATTTACTTTATCTGTGCGCTGATCTATCTGGCAAACGACGGCATCTGCATGATAAAAGAAAGATTTCCGAAGATCCGGTACCGCGGGGAGAATCTGTTTCTTTTCGGTCAGATCGTTTCGAAACTGAGGACGACAACTAAGACAGTTACACTGATCTGTATCACACTGACGCTTTCCATATGTCTTTTTCTTGCAGTTCCTTTTCTGGCAGGATGGGCGGACGGATATCTGGAGCAGCGTTCTGTATATGATATCCAGATAAGCACACAATATAATGATACCTATGAAGAGTCGGAACTTCCGGATGACAATTATGACTTTGTGACAGCTTATCTGGAAGAACAGAAGATCAAGATAAAGGATGACTGTACTTTCAGCCTGTATCTGCTGGTTCGCGATGAGTTTGACCAGAGGGTCAAATATGATTTTCCTGTCGCAGCCATCGCACTGTCGGATTACAATCATCTGCTGACCATGCGGGGATACGAGCCGATCACTCTTGACGATGATGAGTTTACGACGCAGTGGCAGTCCATTGCTGCGGAAGAGACAAAAAAGGAATTTCTCGCAGGTCACCGGGAAATGTCCACGGATAGTGGAACGCTGAAACTCTCTGAGGAAGGAATCTATGATTTTGCCCTGGGCGAGACCCTTTATAACACGTACACGGATCTTGTCTATGTCTTCCCTGACAGCGTGTGTGAAAATCTCCTTGCCGTAAACCGGAACCGGTATATCACGACAGAAGAGTCGGTTCCTCTTGAAAAAGCACTGGAACTTGAGCGGATCTTCAGCGAAAACTATCCGGAGACAGAACAGGGAACACATTATTATATCCGTACAAGTTCCCAGCAGATCAACAGTACCACGGCAATGGCGTTCATCCTGCGCGCTGCCATGACATACAGCGCTGTCGTGCTCCTTGTGATCTGCTTTACGATCCTTGCGCTGCAGCAGCTCTCGGATCTGCCAGACTGGAAACAGCGGTTCGGCCTGCTGAGAGATATAGGGGTCGAGGACTCTCATATCAGCAGGATCATCCTGATACAGCTTGGAGTCTGGTTCGGGATCCCGGTGGGGATCAGCGGGGCAGTATCTGCAGTGGTAATGGGATATTTCTTCCGGATGTACCGGGCACAGATCAGTGCCTATATCGGAAAGGCGGAACTGACAGTGCAGACCGGTGCGATAGCGGTGATCCTTCTCGGTCTGCTCCTGTGTTATTTTGTCAGCACGTGGCAGATGTGTCTTGTCGGATCCGCCGGAAAGAATTGGTGCCGGGAATAAAAGAACCGGAAGAGGCAAAACTAATCCTGCACGATCGTACGTTTACGTAAGGAGGAAGTTTTGTGAAGAAATTAAGTGAGTACCTGCTGCTGTGGGCTCTCGGAGGTTCGTTCTACTATGCATTCGAAGTTTTTTTCCGCGGCTTTTCCCACTGGTCTATGTTCGTGCTGGGCGGGTTCTGCCTGATCTTCTGCGCCCAGCAGGGAATCTGGACTCACTGGAGCGCGCCTCTGTGGAAGCAGGTGGGATGGTGCGTTATCTTTGTGGTCTCGGGCGAATTTATCACCGGGATCATCGTCAATAAGATCATGCGCTGGAATGTCTGGGATTATACCGGGATGCCATTTCAGCTCATGGGGCAGATCTGCCTTCCCTTCGCCGTGATCTTCTCCGGACTGTGCGTGGCAGGGATCATTATGAGCGGGTATCTGCTCCATTTTCTATACGGGGAGGAAACGCCCCATTTCCATGTGCTGTGAGAAAATTCATTCAATTTCGGTTATTGAACTGATTTGCCAAAAATGCTATACTATCACGAAAAGAGATAAATACAAAGGAGTAAGAATGTGGCTGAATTAACCCCGATGATGAAGCAGTATATGGAGACAAAGTCCCAGTATCAGGACTGCATTCTGTTCTATAGATTAGGCGATTTTTATGAAATGTTCTTTGACGATGCGCTGACCGCATCCCGGGAACTTGAGATCACACTGACCGGGAAAAACTGCGGGCAGGAGGAGAGGGCACCCATGTGTGGTGTCCCTTATCATGCTGTGGACAGTTATCTGAACAAACTGGTCTCAAAGGGATATAAAGTGGCCATCTGTGAGCAGGTGGAGGATCCGAAACTGGCGAAGGGGATCGTGAAGCGTGAGGTTGTCCGGATCGTCACGCCGGGGACGAACATGGATACCCAGGCTCTGGATGAGTCAAAGAACAATTACATCATGTGCATCGTATACATTGCGGACCGCTACGGTGTCTCTGTCGCGGATATTACCACAGGAGACTATTTTGTCACAGAGCTTCCGGACAGCGGCAAGCTGATGGATGAGATCAACCGCTTCCTGCCCTCGGAAATCATCTGCAACGAGGCGTTCTATATGAGCGGGATGGATCTGGATGATCTCAGGGATCGTCTGGGGATTACGATCTACTCTCTGGATTCCTGGTATTTTGACGATAAACTCTGCAGGGACAAGCTGCTGGAACATTTCAAGGTTTCCTCTTTTGCAGGACTGGGGCTTGCTGATTATGACTGTGGGATCATCAGTGCAGGCGCGCTTCTCCAGTATCTTCTGGAGACACAGAAGAACGATCTGTCCAATCTGACCCACATCACGCCATACGCCGCCGGAAAATACATGATGCTGGACAGCGCTACCAGGCGGAATCTGGAGTTGTGCGAGACTCTCCGGGAAAAGCAGAAGAGGGGCTCCCTGCTCTGGGTGCTGGACAAGACGAAGACCGCCATGGGCGCCAGGACACTGAGAAAATATGTGGAGCAGCCTCTGATCGACAGGGAGGAGATCCAGCGCCGTCTGGACGCTGTGGAAGAGCTGAAGACGCAGGCAATCTCACGGGAGGAAATCCGGGAGTATCTCTCCCCGGTCTATGACCTGGAGCGCCTGATCACAAAGATTACTTACGGTTCTGCAAATCCCCGGGATCTGATCGCATTCCGAAGTTCTCTTGAGATGCTGCCACCGATCCGGTATATCCTGGAGGAGATGCAGTCAGAACTGATGAGGAACATCTGTCAGGATATGGACTCCCTTGAGGATCTGTGCGATCTGGTACAGCGCTCTATTAAGGATGAACCGCCTCTTGCCATGAAAGAGGGAAACATCATCCGGGACGGATATAATGAAGAAGTGGACAAGCTGCGCCGCGCCAAATCCGACGGAAAAGACTGGCTGGCAAAACTGGAAAACGATGAGAGAGAAAAGACCGGGATCAAGAATCTCAGGATAAAATACAACAAAGTGTTCGGATATTATCTGGAAGTTACCAACTCCTACAAAAACCTGGTGCCGGAGTATTATACCCGCAAGCAGACCCTCGCCAACGCGGAGCGCTACATCACGCCGGAATTAAAAGAGCTGGAAGACATGATCCTGGGAGCGGAGGACAAACTCTATGCACTGGAGTATGATCTGTACAGTGAAGTGCGCAATACCATCGCCTCACAGGTGGAGCGGATCCAGCAGACCGCAAAGGCGGTGGCTGCCCTGGATGTGTTCGCATCCCTTGCCCTCGTTGCGGAACGGAACAACTATGTCCGCCCGAAGATCAACGAGAAAGGCGTTATTGACATCAAGGAGGGACGCCATCCTGTCGTGGAGCGGATGATCCCAAACGATATGTTCATCGCCAACGACACCTGTCTGGACGACAAGAAACACAGGATCTCCATCATCACCGGACCGAACATGGCGGGAAAATCCACTTATATGAGACAGACCGCCCTGATCGCTCTGATGGCTCAGGTGGGATCCTTTGTTCCGGCCCAGAGCGCCAACATCTGCATTTCTGACCGGATCTTTACCCGTGTGGGAGCGTCGGACGACCTGGCTTCCGGACAGAGCACCTTCATGGTGGAGATGACAGAGGTTGCAAACATTCTCCGGAACGCCACCTCAAAAAGCCTTCTGATCCTGGACGAGATCGGCCGGGGGACCAGCACTTTTGATGGTCTTTCCATCGCATGGGCTGTGGTCGAGTACATCAGCGACAGCCGTCTACTGGGGGCAAAGACGTTGTTTGCCACGCATTACCATGAGCTGACCGAGCTGGAGGGAAAGATCAGCAACGTGAACAATTACTGCATCGCCGTGAAGGAAAAAGGAGACGACATCGTTTTCCTCCGGAAGATCGTAAAAGGCGGCGCGGATAAGAGTTACGGTATCCAGGTGGCGAAACTTGCAGGTGTGCCTGACCTGGTCATCAACCGTGCGAAAGAGATCGTGGAGGAGCTGGCGGATGAAGACATTACCGCCAGAGTCAGCGAGATCGCCGAGAAGGAACACAGCAAATCACGGAAACGGCCAAAGCCGAAGAAATATGACGAGGTGGATATCGCCCAGATGTCCCTGTTTGATACGGTAAAAGACGACGACGTCCTCGAGGAACTGAAAAATATCGATGTGAGCAATCTGACGCCCATCGATGCGCTGAATACGATCTATCGTCTTCAGAATAAACTGAAGAATCGCTGGTAATACATAAAGAAGGGAGAAAGTATATGCCCCATATTCAGGTACTGGATCAGATCACGATCGACAAGATCGCTGCCGGAGAGGTGATTGAGCGTCCGGCTTCTATCGTAAAAGAGCTGGTGGAAAATGCCATCGATGCAGGATCCACCACTGTGAAGATTGAGATCAGGGACGGAGGGATTTCCCTCATCCGTATCATGGACAACGGCTGCGGGATTCCGGGTTCGGAAGTGCGCAGCGCTTTTCTGCGCCATTCCACAAGCAAGATACAGAGTGTGGAGGACCTGTCCCATATCTCTTCCCTTGGGTTCCGCGGGGAGGCCCTCTCAAGCATTGCAGCGGTAACCAGAACCGAGGTCATCACAAAGATAGCTGATACAGAACTGGGAACGCGGTACGTGATCGAAGGCGGAAAAGAAGTCTCCCTCGAGGAGACCGGCGCGCCGAACGGGACTACCTTTCTGGTACATCAGCTTTTCTACAATGTGCCGGCACGGAGGAAATTCCTGAAAACTCCCATAACAGAGGCGGGACATGTACAGGATCTCCTCATGCATCTGGCCCTGTCTCATCCCGAGGTGGCGTTCCAGTTCATCAATAACGGGCAGGAAAAACTCCGAACCTCCGGGAACGGGAAACTGAAGGATGTGATCTACAATATATACGGGAGAGATGTTGCGGCGAACCTGATCGAGATCGACTATGAGAAGAACGGACTTCGTATCAGCGGTTATCTGGGAAAGCCGGTCATCACGAGAGGAAACCGGAACTTTGAAAATTTCTTCGTAAATGGAAGATATGTAAAGAGTCCCATGATCTCCAAATCCCTGGAGGACGCGTACCGGGATTTTACCATGCAGCATAAATTTCCCTTTGCGGTACTCCATTTCCATGTAAACGGGGATGAGATCGACGTGAATGTCCATCCCACAAAGATGGAGCTTCGCTTCCAGAAACAGCAGGAGGTATATAATACCGTATTTGAAGGAGTCCACCGGACGCTCCTTGAACCGGAGCTGATCCAGAAAGCGGAAGTGCCGGATCCGGTGAGAGAATCTGCTCCCGGAAAGACTTCTGTCTCTTCCTCTGGTCCCGGTTCTGCGCCCGGTTCCTCCGCTTCCGGAAAGAGTCCGTTCCTGCTGAAGCCACGAGCTGCACAGGACGTGGTAAAACAGAATATGGTAAAGGAAGATCCTGCCCCGTATATGACACAGGCTAAAAGCGGATTGGAAGCCGAACCGGAAGTCAAAGCTACGCCTGAAGTCAGGGACGAGGATTATTTTATCCGGAAGATGCGGGAGAGAGTCCTGGCATATCACAACCGTTCGTCCTCTGCTGAGGTGACAGGAAAGGATGAAGTCTTCCGTCCCGAGACGCAGAATGAACGGATCCGGGAGTCGGCTCGTCAGGCTGCCGCGGAGAAAATTCCTGAATCAGATAAGATTTCTGAGCCAGAGAAATCCTCTGAATCAGATAAGATATCTGAACCGGAGAAATTTCCTGAAACGGAAGAGCGTCCCATAGAAAAAGCAGAGGTCCAGCCGGAAAAAACAGAGACACAGCCCGCCGAGAAAGAAATGAAACCGAAGCAGATGGATCTCTTTGAGGAGAATTTCCTGAAGCGGGAAATCAAAGCAGAATATAAACTGATCGGGCAGGTGTTTGACACCTACTGGCTGGTGGAATTTCATGACAGCCTTTACATCATCGATCAGCATGCGGCTCATGAGCGCGTACTCTATGAAAGGACGCTGAAAGGGATGAAGAACAGGGAGTTTACCTCCCAGTATCTGAGTCCGCCGATCATCCTGACGCTGACCATGCAGGAAGCGCAGCTTCTGAACGAGAACATGGATCGGTTTGCCCGGATTGGATTTGAGATCGAGCCCTTCGGCGGAGAGGAGTATGCGGTAAGGGCCGTGCCGGACAATCTGTTCAGTATCGCAAAGAAAGATCTGCTCATGGAAATGATCGATGATCTTGCGGACGGGATCACGACCAATATGACGCCGGAACTGATTGATGAAAAGGTGGCTTCCATGTCCTGCAAAGCGGCAGTCAAAGGAAATAACCGCCTCTCTGCACAGGAAGTCGACGCTCTCATCGGAGAGCTGCTCACACTGGACAATCCCTATCACTGTCCCCACGGGCGCCCGACGATCATCGCCATGACACGCAGGGAACTGGAAAAGAAATTCAAGAGGATCGTATAACAAGAGGATCATATCAATGAAAAAAAGACCACTTATCATACTGACCGGACCGACTGCGGTGGGAAAGACCGCGGCGTCCATCGGTCTTGCAAAAGCTGTCGGCGGAGAGATCATCTCCGCTGATTCCATGCAGGTATACAGGCATATGGACATCGGATCGGCAAAGATCACAGCGGATGAGATGCAGGGAATCCCCCATTATCTGGTGGATGTACTGGATCCTGAGGAAGCCTTTAATGTTGTCCGTTTTCAGGAAATGGCAAAGGCGGCGATGGAGAAGATCTATGACAACGGACATATTCCCATCGTCGTGGGAGGCACCGGATTCTATATCCAGGCACTGCTCTATGACATCGACTTCACAGAAAATGACAGCGATTTCTCTTTCCGTGAGGAACTGGAGCGGACAGCGGAAGAGAAAGGGGCAGAGTATCTTCATTCTCTCCTGAAACAGGCAGATCCGGAAGCCGCGGAGCAGATCCACCCGCACAATATAAAGAGAGTCATCCGGGCTCTGGAATTCAACCGGAAGACAGGACAGAAGATATCGACACACAATGAGCAGGAACGCAGGAAACAGTCTCCTTATGATTTTGCGTATTTTGTACTCACCGACGACCGGAAGGCGCTCTATGAACGGATCGACAGAAGAGTGGACGAAATGATGGAGCAGGGGCTTCTGGAAGAAGTCCGGGCTCTGAAAGACAGGGGGATTGCCAGAGACAGCGTATCCATGCAGGGACTCGGATATAAGGAACTGCTCGCCTATCTGGACGGCGAGCTCCCGTTGGAGGAAGCGGTCCGTATCATCAAACGGGATACCCGCCATTTTGCCAAACGCCAGCTCACCTGGTTCCGAAGAGAGCGGGATGTGATCTGGATCGACAGACAGGAGATCGGCCAGGAAGAAGAGAAGATCATTGACTATATGCTGACCGTTCTCAGGGAAAAGGATATCATCCCCGGAAACTGATCCGGCCAGGAAGGAAATAATAAACAGAAAGAAACAGATGAAAGGAACAGAAGAGCAGAAGATGGAAAATACAATGACACAGGAAATCTATGAACAGATGGGGATCTCCCGGCAGGTCTGGGCGCTGGGACAGCGGACAGAGGAAAAACTGAAGGACCGTTTTCAGGAGTTTGACCGGACAGCAGAGTACAATCAGCTCAAGGTGATCCATGCCATGCAGGAAAACCGGGTCAGCGAAGCCTGCTTCAACTACGTCAGCGGATACGGATATAATGATCTCGGAAGAGACACTCTGGAGGCTGTATATGCATCTGCATTTCATACTGAGGCGGCCCTTGTCCGTCCTCAGATCACCTGCGGAACACATGCGCTCGCTTTGGCGCTGGCGGCAAATCTGCGTCCCGGCGACGAATTGCTCTCCCCGGTCGGAAAGCCTTATGACACTCTGGAGGAAGTGATCGGGATCCGCCCGTCAAGCGGCTCTCTGGCAGAGTACGGCATCACTTACCGTCAGGTCGATCTTCTCGAAGACGGCTATTTTGACTATCCGGCTATCGAGGCTGCGCTGAATGAAAAGACGAAGCTTGTCACGATCCAGAGATCAAAAGGGTATCAGACACGCCCCAGCTATTCTGTGAAAAAAATCGGAGAGCTGATCTCTTTCATCAAAGAGAGACGCCCGGATGTGATCTGCATGGTAGACAACTGCTACGGAGAATTTGTTGAGACCATTGAGCCCAGCGACGTGGGAGCGGACATGATCGTGGGATCACTGATCAAGAATCCCGGCGGCGGCCTTGCGCCGATCGGCGGATATATCGCCGGGAGAGCAGACCTGATCGAGAACTGTGCGTACCGCCTGACCTCCCCCGGACTGGGGAAAGAGGTTGGCGCCTCCCTTGGCGTCATGCAGTCTTTCTATCAGGGATTCTTCCTCGCACCGACGGTTGTCTGCGGAGCGTTAAAAGGAGCCGTGTTCGCTGCCAATATTTACGAACAGCTGGGCTTTCCTGTTGTCCCGAACGGCTCAGAATCCAGGCATGACATCATCCAGGCGGTGACGCTCGGAAGTCCGGAAGGCGTGATCGCATTCTGCCAGGGAATCCAGGCGGCGGCTCCTGTTGACAGTTATGTCAGCCCGGAACCATGGGCAATGCCGGGGTACGACAGCGATGTGATCATGGCCGCAGGAGCTTTTGTACAGGGTTCCTCCATCGAGCTCTCTGCAGACGGACCGATCAAACCTCCCTATGCCGTATATTTTCAGGGTGGTCTGACCTGGTATCACGCAAAGCTGGGGATCCTGAAATCTCTTCAGAACATGATCGACGCCGGAGTCGTTGACGTAAAGAACATAGAAAAACTGTTATAGAATTCCGCTTGAAACGGAGCTTTTACAATTAGTAGAAAAGGAGGAATTCCATGAGGACCGTCGTAGTGATAGGCGCAGGCGCGTCCGGGATGATGGCTGCCATTTCCGCCGCTTCTTCCGGCGCTGCCGTTACGCTTCTCGAGCATAAAGACCGGGCAGGAAAAAAGATCCTTTCCACAGGAAACGGAAGGTGTAATTTTACAAACATACAGCAGGAACCGATCTGCTACCACTCAGAGGATCCCCTTTTCCCCTGGGGGATCATAGAGAAGTTCAACGCGCGGGATACGATCTCGTTTTTCCTGCAGCTGGGTGTGTATTCCAAAAACAGAAATGGTTACATCTATCCCAATTCTGACCAGGCGTCCGCCGTGCTGGACGCACTTCGGATGGAACTTCGCCGGCTGAACGTGAATCTCTGCACAGGCGTACACTGCCGGGAGATCCTTCCCGGGAAAAAAGGATTCCGTGTACGGACAGACAAAGAGACTTACCGTGCGGACCGGGTGATCCTCTGCGCCGGCTCCAGAGCAGCGCCGTCTTCCGGTTCAGACGGTTCGGGGTACGACCTGGCAAAAGCTCTTGGTCACCGGATCGTCCCCGTCCTTCCGGCACTCGTACAGCTTAAGTGTGACGGTGGCTTCTTCAAACAGATCGCAGGGGTCAGGGCAAACGGGACCGTTTCCATCTTTGCAGACGGGAAATGCCTTGCCAGGGACACCGGGGAGATCCAGCTGACAAATTACGGTATTTCAGGTATTCCTGTCTTTCAGGTGAGCAGGTATGCCTCCCGGGCTCTCTATGAGAAAAAAGAGGCAGAGGCAGTCCTTGACTTTATGCCGGACTTCACCGACGGGCAGATGCTCGCCTTCCTGAAGGCAAGAGCAGCCGCCAGGCCGGATAAGTCAGGAGAGGAATTTCTCATCGGTCTGTTCCACAAAAAACTGTCTGATCTCTGGATCCGTCTTTCTGGGATCCGCCGTGACAGCCGGGCAGGAGACCTGTCAGAAAAGGATCTTGTCAGTCTGTGCAGCCAGATCAAGAACTTCCGGGTCACAGTCACAGGAACAAATTCTTTTGATCAGGCACAGGTCTGCAGCGGAGGGATCGACACTTCAGAGGTAAACCCGGAGACGCTGGAGTCGCTGTATATACCGGGATTGTATTTCGCCGGAGAGATTCTGGATGTGGACGGCATGTGCGGAGGGTATAATCTGCAGTGGGCCTGGGCCAGCGGCAGGATTGCAGGAGAGCACGCGGCGCGGAACTGAACAAAACACAAAATATTTCGAAGATCAAACTCGTAAACTCGATAGAAAGAAAAAGGAGAACCGCAGATCATGCTTGGGATCAGCCAGTTAAAGCTGCCGGTGGAGCATACCCCGGACCAGCTCAGAAAAAAACTGATAAAAACATTGAGGATCCGAGAGGATGAGCTTCTGGACTTTCAGATCAGGAAACAGTCTCTTGACGCCAGGAGAAAGCCGGAACTTTTCTATGTCTATGTGATCGACTTTCATGTAAAGAACGAGAAGGCGATTCTCAGACGGATGAAGAACAAAATACAGCAGATCGAAGAGAAAACCTACCATATCCCTGAAAGCGGCGGAATTTCTTTAAAAGCCCGTCCGACGGTTGTGGGGAGCGGACCTGCCGGTCTGTTCTGTGCTTATCTGCTGGCACTCTCCGGGATGAGTCCTCTGGTGCTGGAGCGGGGCGGCACGGTCCACGAACGGAAAAAAGACGTGGATCTTTTCTGGAAAAACGGAGTCCTCGATCCCGATTCCAACGTTCAGTTCGGAGAGGGAGGCGCCGGAACGTTCTCCGATGGGAAACTGAACACCCTCGTCAAGGATCCCGCTGGCAGGAACCGTTTTGTCCTGGAGACATTCGTAAAATTCGGAGCGCCGGAAGAAATACTTTATCAGCAGAAGCCTCATATCGGGACGGATATCCTGATCGGCGTGGTGGCGTCCATGCGGAAGAGGATCATCGAGCTTGGCGGAGAATTCCGTTTCCACTCCAAAGTGACAGATATCCTGGAAGAAGAACAGGCTGTTGTGATCAACAGCTCAGAGAAACTCCGGACAGGTCCGCTGATCCTTGCCATCGGCCACAGCGCCAGAGATACCTTCGAAATGCTTCATCGCCGCGGACTTCCCATGGAGGCGAAATCTTTCGCGGTTGGCGTGCGAGTGGAACACCCGCAGAAGGTGATCGACAGGTCACAGTACGGAAGAGAGAACCGGGGAGATCTCCCGGCCGCCTCCTACAAACTGACGGAAAAACTGGAAAACGGAAGGGGAGTGTACACGTTCTGCATGTGCCCCGGAGGCTGGGTAGTCAACGCTTCCTCTGAGGAAGGATTTCTCGCAGTCAACGGGATGAGTTACCATGACCGGGACGGGGAGAACGCCAACAGTGCGGTGATCGTTACAGTATCTCCGGAAGATTATGGAACGGACGGACCTCTCGCCGGTGTTTCTTTCCAGCGGGATCTGGAGAAGAAAGCATGGCAGGAAGGGCAGGGAAAGGTGCCGGTCCAGCGCTTTGCCGATTTCCGGGCTGACCGGGTCAGCGAAAGCTTCGGCTCTGTCCGGCCCAATATAAAGGGAGAATACGCTTTTGGAAATCTCAGACACATATTCCCTTCGGAAATTTCTGCATCCATCCAGGAGGGAATATGCGCCATGGATCGTAAGATCCACGGATTTGCGGATGATGATGCCCTGCTCTCAGGGGTGGAGAGCAGGACGTCCTCCCCGGTCCGCATCGTAAGGAATGAAGAATTTGTCTCAGCGATCCCCTGGATCTATCCCTGCGGAGAGGGCGCCGGCTACGCGGGTGGGATCACATCGGCCGCGATGGACGGGATGAAGGTGGCGGAAGCGGTCATACGGAAGTATACGGCTGCGAAGGAGTAGCGGTAGAGTGAGGACGTCCAGCCATGCAGCAGCTCGATTCCGCTCCGCTCCATCTCGTTGTACGGCTGCGCCTCGGGTGTCGGGGACGATGGATTCGGCTGCGTCCAGCCATGCAGCAGCTCGATTTCGCTTCGCTCCATCTCGCTGTACGGCTGCGCCGTATACCGAAATATTACGAAGCATGTTACGGGAAGCGAGCTCCCCGTAACACGCCCCGTAACATTTCACTGCATGGCTTAGTTTTCACAAAAAGTTTATATTCAATCTCTATACACGTTTTGGAAACTGTGCTAAAATAAATCATTGTATTGTGCCATAGCAGTGGTATCATAGTGTATGAGTGAGAACAATACGATCAAGGAAATGTGCCGCGAGGAGCGGCCTTATGAGAAATGTGAACAGTATGGAGCGGAAAATCTGACAGATGCCGAACTTCTGGCGGTTCTGCTCCGCACCGGTACAAAAGGGGAGAATTCGCTCCAGCTCGCGCAGAAGATCCTCCATCCTGATTTCATTCAGGACGGGATACTCAGCATCCATCAGTGGTCACTGGAGCAGCTTATCGGTTTAAAGGGGATCGGGAAAGTCAAGGCGGTACAGATTCTGTGTCTGTCTGAACTCGCAAAGCGTCTCTCAAAAGCGGAAGCGCGCAAACGGCTTGACTTTTCCGCACCGGAAACGATCGCCCGGTATTACATGGAAGATATGCGTCACAGGAACAGGGAGATCATGAAGCTTCTTTTCCTGAATACAAAATCCAGATTTCTGGGTGAGAATGATATCTCCGTAGGGACGGTTAATTCAACGCTTGTCTCACCGCGCGAGATCTTCGTGGAGGCACTGAGGAAGAATGCGGTTTCGGTTATCCTTCTTCACAATCATCCAAGCGGGGATCCCACTCCGAGCAAGGATGACGTTCTTGTCACAAAACGTGTCCACGAAGCCGGGGAGATCATCGGCATCGATCTTCTGGATCACATCATCATAGGGGACAACTGTTTTATAAGTTTAAGGGAAAAGGGGTTCTTTGACTGAGCCCTGGGGATGATAAGGGGATTTGACTGAATATGGCGAGAAATGTTTATGGACTTGATCTCGGTACATACGAGATCAAGGTGTTCGATAAAAAGAAGGACAGGATATGGCGTGAAAAAAATGTGATCGCCATGAAAGATAAAAAGTATATTTTTTCCGTGGGCGATGAAGCATATGATATGTATGAGAAAGCCCCGGAGAACATCCAGGTCGTTTTCCCGATGAAAAACGGAGTGATCGCTCATTTTGATGATATGCAGTATCTTCTCGGAAATCTCCTGGGAACAGACCGGCAGTTCGTGCGCGGTGCGGAGTATGTCATCGCCGTGCCCACGGATGTGACGGAGGTTGAAAAGAAAGCCTTTTACGATCTCGTTTTCCACTCCGAGGCAAAGGCGAAGTCTGTGCGTATCGTTGAACGGGGGCTTGCTGATGCCATCGGCTTCGGGATCGATATCATGAATGAAAAAGGTGTGTTTATTGCCAATTTCGGTGGCGGGACAACCGAGCTGTCGGTTCTTTCTTCCGGCGGAATGGTCCTCAACCGTCTCGTGAAGATCGGAGGAGAGCATTTTGACAAGGCGATCGGAAATCTTGTGAGGCATAACAAGGATTTCCTTATCGGCAGGATAACCTCGGAGCGGCTTCGAAGAGAGTTCGGTGTGTTTGACCAGGATACCGGAAGTGCTCTGACTGTATCAGGGCGCGATCTGATCTCTGGTGTTCCGTCCCAGACTGATATTCAGATCAGTCTGGTTCGGGCCGCGATGAAAGACCCTCTGGAAGAATGCGTCCGCGCGATCCGATCCATGATCGACAGGACTCCGCCCGATGTCCGGAGAGCGATCGAGGCAGATGGGATCTATCTTACCGGCGGCATAGCGAATCTCAGAGGACTCTCTACATATATGGAAGAGTCCGTCGGGCTTCCGGTTATGACCGTTGCGGATCCGGAACTGTGTGTGGTAAAAGGTCTGCGGAAGATCATACAGGATAAGACATATTACAGAAGGCTCACGTATTCTATGTTAGATGAAGATTACAGGTGGTTGAGATAATGAAAAAGAAAAATCAGGCTTCGGCCTTTAACAGATATCTGCTTTTGGGACTTGCTGTTTTCTGTATCATAATGATGCTGCTGTCCTCTTTTTCCGAAAGAGCGGCAGGGCCTTTTAAAGTGCTTGCCAATGTCACTGTCATCCCGCTTCAGCAGGGGATCAACTATATCGGAAGCTGGATGGGGGATATGACGGATAACTTTGAGACCATGCAGCAGCTTCGCGCTGAGAACGAAAAACTGCAGGAGCAGGTCGACTCCCTTATGACAGAGAACAATTATCTCCAGGAGGAGAGATATGAGCTGGAACGCCTGCAGGAGCTTTACCAGCTTGATTCCAATTACGCGGAATATGAAAAGACGGCGGCCCATGTGATCGGAAGCGACTCCGGGAACTGGTTCAGCACTTTCACTATTGACAAGGGGAGCCAGGACGGCATTGCTGTGGATATGAATGTAATGGCCGGAAGCGGCCTTGCCGGGATCGTTGTGGAAGTCGGTCCGACCTGGGCGAGAGTGCGTTCGATCATCGATGATTCCAGCAATGTGAGCGGAATGGTCCTTTCCACATCCGACCGGTGTATTGTCAGCGGAGACCTTTCGCTTATGAGCGACGGGCAGATCCGGTTCGAACAGATGGAAAATAATGAAAATCAGGTTTCCGTGGGCGATCAGATCGTAACGTCCTATATCAGCGACAAGTATCTTCAGGGGATCCTGATCGGATATGTCAGCGAAGTGACTGTTGACTCCAACAACCTGACACGATCCGGGTATATCACGCCGGCCGTTGATTTTAAAAATATACAGGAAGTCCTTGTTATCACGACAACAAAGGCACAGCTCACCGGCGAGAGCGAAGGGCAGTAGGAGGTGCTCGGCAGTTGAAGACTTTGAAATTCAAACGTTTTTTTGTTACGGCTCTGATCGTGATCATCGCGTATCTGCTCCAGTGTACTGTATTCCAGTCTCTTCAGCTGGCAGGGATCAAGCCGAACCTTCTCATTATCGTCACAGCGGCGTTCGGATTCATGAGAGGCTCCAGAGAAGGGATGCTTGTTGGCTTTGCCTGCGGTATACTGACGGATATTCAGTTCGGGAGTATTATCGGTCTCTATGCTCTGATCTATCTTGCCGCGGGATATGTAAACGGTCTTTTTGAGAGGCTGTATTTTGATGAGGATATCAAGCTGCCTATCCTGCTGATCACTGTCAGTGAATTTCTGTACGGAGTCATCATCTATTTTCTTATGTTCCTGCTCCGGAGTGATTTCAATTTCCTGTTTTATCTGAATGAGATCATCGTCCCGGAACTGATCTATACGATCGGAATCACACTCATACTTTATCCGTTGATCCTGCTGATCAACCATAAACTTGAAGCAGAAGAGAAAAGGAGTGCAAGTAAATTTGTTTAGAGAGATCATAGACCGGATGAAAGAGGCAGGAGCATACATCCTGCGCTCTCGTCTGGTTTCGCTTATTGTAATTTTCAGTCTGACGTCATCTGTATTGATCGGCCGTCTCTTCTATCTTCAGATCGTTAGAGGAGAGGACTATCTGGAAAACTACGAGCTTCAGATCCGAAAGGAGGAGGAGATTCCGGGGACAAGGGGAAATATCTATGACCGCAACGGAAAGCTCCTTGCATACAATGAACTCGCCTATTCCGTCACGATCGAAGATACCCTTTCCACGGATCTGAGCACATCTGAGAGAAACGAGGCGCTCAACTCGATCCTTGACAGAGTCCTTGAGATCGTAGAGTCCCATGGGGATTCCGTCATTGACAGTTTTGGCATTATTCTCGACTCCGCCGGAAACTATCAGTTTACACAGTCCAGTGAGACACAGCGGCTGCGTTTTGTGGCTGACGTTTATGGACTTACGACAATAGATCTGCTCTCCAGTGAACAGCGTTCCCTGTCGGCCGCTGAGATCGTACACTACCTGTGTACAGATGACGTATATGGATATGGACTGGACGACTCCCAGGAGGACCCGGCATATATCCTGAAGATGGTCAATATGCGCTATGCCATGAACCTGAACAGCTATCAGCAGTATATGTCTACGATTCTCGCCTCAGATGTGAGCGATGAGACGGCGGCCGCGATCATGGAGAATCAGGATACGCTGACAGGCGTGGACATTGAGGAGGATTCTCTGCGCCGGTACACAGACGGGGAGTATTTTTCATCCATTATCGGGTATACGGGGCAGATCTCCCAGGAAGAATACAATGCGCTGGATGAGGATGAGAAGGAGCGGTATTCGCTGTCTGACATCGTAGGAAAATCCGGGCTTGAGCAGAGGCTGGACAGTGTTCTTCAGGGCAAGAAAGGGGAGACGACATTTTACGTTGACAATCTCGGCAAAGTGACGGATACAGTCAGCAGGACTGATCCGGAAGCAGGAAATGACGTCTATCTGACCATAGATAAGGATCTTCAGGAACAGACCTATCACCTGATCGAAGAAAAGGTTGCAGGTATCGTTCTGGAGAAGCTGCGCAATGTCCTCAACTATGACCCTGAGAGCGCGGATTCCGCCAGTAACCTGATCATTCCGGTAAGTGACGCGTATCATGCATTTATCAACAACAATATTGTTGACTCCGCCCATTTCGGGAGCGATGACGCCGGACCGGCAGAGAAAGAAGTATACAACGCGTTCCAGGAAAAGAAAACTTCTGCGATCTCAGAGGTCATGTCGCAGCTGCGCGACAGTAATGCTGCCCCTTACGATGAACTTTCCGACGAGATGCAGGCATATATGGACTATATTTCGATTACGATACTTGAACGGAATACCGACCTTCTCCTGACTGATCAGATTGATACATCAGATGAGACTTACAATGCATGGAGAAATGAAGAAAGCATCAGCCTGTATACTTATCTGAACTACGCGATCACTCAGAACTGGATCGATACTTCTCAGCTTGGCGGCAGTTCCTACACCAGTTCCGAAGAGATCTATCAGGAACTTCTGACTTATCTCGAAGAATATTTAAACGAGGATAGTGATTTCGACAAACTTCTCTATGAATATCTTATAAAATCAGAGGGTGTCAGCGGCGCCCAGATTTGTGCCACTGCATATGAACAGGGTGTGCTTCCGATGGATGAGGATGCTTACAACGGCCTCAGAGACGGAAGTGTGAACGCATATTCCTGGCTCAGAGAGAAGATCCAGAATCTTGAGATCACACCTGGACAGCTTGCACTGGAACCCTGTTCCGGCGGGGCGGTCGTATCCGACCCACAGACAGGAGAAGTCCTTGCCTGCGTGTCCTACCCGGGGTACGATAACAACAGACTTGCTAATACGATGGATTCCGCATATTATCAGCAGCTCAACACCGGTCTTTCCAGGCCGTTCTACAACAAGGCGACCCAGGAGAGGACAGCCCCGGGATCCACGTACAAGATGGTCTCTGCTGTCGCAGGTCTGACAGAGGGCGTGATAGACGGAGGATCGATCATCAACTGCAGCGGATCGTTCACGGAAGTTACTCCCAGCCCCAGATGCTGGATCTCCCCCGGAGCTCACGGCGGGCTGGATGTAGTGGGCGCACTGCGTGATTCCTGCAACGTCTTCTTCTATACGGTCGGATATGACCTGGGCATCGATGCGGAAGGAAACTATGACAGCGACCTGGGCATTCAGAAACTGGCGGAATATGCGCAGATGTTCGGACTCGGTGAGACGTCCGGCGTGGAAATCCCGGAAAGTGATCCGCAGATTTCAGATGAGTATGCCGTACAGTCAGCTATCGGACAGGGTACGAACAACTATACAGTGAGTCAGCTCAACCGCTACGTTGCCGCTGTAGCCAACCGTGGTACAGTATATTCACTGACGCTGATCGACAGAACCACGGATTCCAACGGGAAAATGATCTCGGACAATGAGGCTGAGGTGATCAACACAATGGACAATATCAGCAGTTCAACCTGGGATCTTGTTCACGAGGGTATGGAGAGAATGGTATCCAGTTCTTCTACTTTTGCCGGTCTGGACATCTCCATGGCCGGAAAGACCGGTACCGCGCAGATCAGCGATATTCATCCTGACAATGCGCTGTTTGTAGGATATGCGCCGGCCGACAATCCGGAGATCGCGATCGCCGTGCGTATCGCAAACGGATACAACTCTTCCTACTCAGCAGAGATTGGAAGAGATATCACACAGATCTATTTTGATCTGGATGGTTCGGATGAGATCGTCACAGGACAGGCGGCTGAACTCGGCGAGGCAAATGCAGGTGATTAGGAAAAAGGATATGGTGATGGGGAATGGAAAGGATTGTAACGATCAAAAGCAGCAAATACGGCATGGATATCCATCTGGATCCGGAAGTATCTTTTGACGTTCTCGCGGAAAATCTTCAGTCCAAGTTTCAGAACGCGTCTCATTTTTTCAAAGGCGCTCAGATGGCGGTCAGTTTCAGCGGGAGGACTTTAAGCCGGACTGAGGAGGACCAGATTCTTAATATCATTACCGATACAACCGGAGTTGACATCGTATGTATCATAGAACATGATGAAAAAAATGAAATAATGTACAAAAGCGCTGTAGAGCAGTCTCTTTTAAATATGCAGAAGAGAGACGGTCAGTTTTACAGAGGCACGCTCAGAAAAAGACAGATTCTGGAGTCGGATTCAAGCATTGTCATTCTCGGCGATGTGGAATCCGGAGCCAGGGTCACCGCCAGAGGAAATATCATCATTGTGGGGGCACTGTACGGTTCCGTACATGCAGGAGCCTCCGGCGACAGGGACGCCTATATCGTGGCGCTGTCCATGCAGCCAAAAGCGCTGCGCATCGGTGATATCGAGGCAAAACGCCAGATCATTTACCAGGAAAGCCTGAGCATACAGGGACCGAAGATCGCGGTCGTGGACGGGCGGCGGATCTATCTGGATCCCCTTACAGACTGACCGGGTGAACATTGTGTAGGAGGAAAAACATCATGGGCGAAGTGATTGTCATTACATCAGGAAAAGGCGGTGTCGGCAAAACGACAACGACAGCGAACATCGGAATAGGGTTGTCCAGACTGGAAAAGAAAGTGATTGTGATCGATACAGATCTTGGCCTGAGAAATCTTGACGTCGTGCTGGGGCTGGAAAACCGGATCGTATATAATCTTGTGGACGTCATCGAAGGAAACTGCCGACTGAAGCAGGCTCTGATCCGGGATAAGCGTTTTCCGGAGCTGTATCTTCTGCCGTCTGCCCAGACCCGTGATAAGACCAGCGTCTCTCCGGAACAGATGAAAAAGCTCGTATCGGATCTGAGAGAGGATTTTGACTTTGTCCTGCTGGACTGCCCGGCCGGGATCGAGCAGGGATTCCAGAACGCTATCGCAGGGGCGGAGCGCTCCATTGTTGTCACGACCCCTGAGGTTTCCGCGATCCGTGACGCAGACCGCATCATCGGACTGCTGGAAGCATCAGGAATCAAGAAAAATGAGCTTCTCATCAACCGTCTCCGTGTTGACATGGTTCGGAAGGGAGATATGATGTCAGTGGACGATGTGACAGAGATCCTTGCCGTCGATCTTCTCGGCGTTATTCCTGATGACGAATATGTTGTGATCGCCACAAATCAGGGCGAGCCGGTAGTGGGAGAGGACTCCCTGGCAGGAAAATGTTATGAAAAGGTCTGCCGCAGACTCCTCGGGGAGGAGATCCCTGTCACTGACTTCATGCGCTCACCGGGACTTCTGGAAAAACTGTCCGGGCTCTTTCACAAAAACCAGGAGGACTGACAATGAGTGTACGTTCTGTATTTATCGCGAAGGAGAGACTGAAGCATCTGCTTATCACAGACAGGATACAGTGTGCTCCGGATGCTGTTGACAGACTGTCAGGAGATCTCTATAATACGGTTTCCAAGTACATTGATATCCGCCCTGAGGAGTTCAGCATTGAGATAACACGTACAGATATACATATCAAATATACAGGAGAAAAAAATTGAAATTTTTATTCAAAAATATCAAACAGCGGTATAGCATAAGAGATTATCGTTTCAGCCTGATCTTTCTCGTGCTGACAATCTCCGTTATAGGGGTTTTCATGGTCGGCAGTGCAAGACCGGATCTGATGACAAGGCAGATCATGGGTGTGGGGCTCGGTGCGCTTGCGATGGTCACTATTTCTCTGATCGATTACAAGTGGGTCTTAAGTCTTTACTGGCCAATCTACGGGCTGAATATCATCATGCTGGCCACGGTCCTTCTCTTTGGAGAGACAAGGAATAACGCAACCCGCTGGCTGAACCTCGGTTTTGTCCAGTTTCAGCCTTCTGATCTGACAAAGATCCTGATGATCCTGTTCTATGCAAAATTTCTCATGGAAAGAGAGGAGAGCATCAAGAGTTCAAAGACGATCATTCAGGGAGTGGCTCTGATCCTGCCCAGTCTGGCTCTGATCTACATGCAGCCGAACCTGTCCACGACCCTGTGTATCGCGGCGCTTTTCTGCGCGCTGATGTATCTGGGCGGTCTGAGTTACAGACTGATCGGAACCATACTGGCAGTGATTGTCCCGTCTTTTATCATCCTTCTCGTTATCGCTGTACAGCCGAATCAGCCGTTCCTGAAAGATTATCAGCAGGATCGTATCCTTGCGTGGCTGCAACCGGAGGAATATGCGGACAGCACCTCCTATCAGCAGCTCAACTCGGTTATGGCCATCGGTTCCGGGCAGCTCACGGGAAAAGGTTACAATAATGATGAAGCGATCTCAGTCAAGAACGGAAATTTTGTCTCGGAGCCGCAGACCGATTTTATTTTCGCGATCATTGGTGAAGAATTAGGATTTGTGGGTTGTTGCGCGGTCATATTTTTGCTATTATTAATTGTGATAGATTGTATTCTGATTGGTTTAAAAGCGAAAGATACAGGAGGGCGAATTATCTGCGGCGGCGTTGCCGCACTGATAGGGATACAGAGCTTTATCAATATCGGTGTGGCTACAATGGTCCTGCCAAACACAGGTCTTTCTCTCCCGTTCGTGAGTTATGGACTGACTTCCGTTGTGTGCTTTTTTATGGGAATCGGGTTCGTACTGAATGTCGGTTTACAGCCTAATAAATATCAGTAAGGAGAATGTGACGGTTATGAATATTGGATTGATAGCACATGATGCGAAGAAAAAGCTGATGCAGAATTTCTGTATCGCATACCGCGGAATATTGAGTAAACATACTTTATACGCCACGGAGACCACTGGGATTCTGGTCGAGAATGTAACAAACCTAACGATACACAAATTTCTTGCCGGACATCTGGGCGGGAAACAGCAGCTCGGCTCTCAGATCGAGCATAACGCCATAGATCTTCTGATCTTTTTCCGAGATCCGTTGTCGCCGCGCTCTCATGAGCCGGATGTAAATGATATCGTCAAGCTCTGTGATATGTACAATATCCCGATCGCGACAAATATTGCCACTGCCGAAGCATTGATCCTGGCACTGGACAGAGGAGATTTAGACTGGCGTGAAATGTACAAATAGCAAATATCGGAACAGAAAAAGAAGAAGGCGCAGAAGGAAGAGCAGGTTACGCATCATTGCGGTGCTGATCTGTCTGGTCGCAGTGATTGGCGCCGGAGGCGTGGGGATATATATTTATCTCAATCCTGTATCTCAGAGAGTCGTATCTTTTGAAAAAGAGCAGTATGACAGAAATCTTTATCAGGGAGCCTTTTTTGCTCAGGATCTCTGTGTGGCTGCAGATGATGTGAAGCTGGAAGGCTTTGAAGATGAAGATTCTCTTCACGCGGCCGGCCTGTTCAATCTGGACAGCAGAAGCGTTGTGTACGGATACCGTCTGTACGACCGCCTTTTCCCGGCGAGTACGACGAAGATTATGACGGCTTATCTGGCATTGAAATATGGGAATCCGGATGATATTGTGACAGTCAGTGAACATGCGACTGATTTCAGGTGGGATGAGGTGACCTGCGGTCTGCAGGCAGGAGACCAGATCTCTCTTTATGATCTGCTGTGCGGGCTTTTGTTAAGGTCGGGGAATGACTGTGGAACCGCCATAGCAGAACATATTTCCGGGAGCGAGGAGGCCTTTGCCGAGCTGATGAACACGGAAGCGCAAAATCTTGGAGCCACAGGAACTCATTTTGTCAACCCTCACGGTCTCCACGACGAGAACCATTATACAACGGCGTATGACCTTTATCTGATCTTCAATGAATGCGTCAGGAATGAAATCTTTATGGAGATCATCTCCATGGATTCCTATACAGGGACACTGACAGGCGCTGACGGGTCGGTGAGGAATGAAAACTGGGTACCGTCAAACTACTATTCCAACGGTACGACTGAAGCACCGGACGGGATCCGCGTTCTCGGAGGAAAGACCGGGACAACGGATCAGGCAGGCTGCTGTGTGATCCTGTATAGTGAGGATATGGAAAACCACCCATATATTTCTGTGATCATGGGGGCCGGGGACAAGAATTTCCTGTATCAGGAGATGAACCGGCTGTTTACTGCCGGAATCACAGGATAAAAATACCCCTCGCGGTTCCTTGAGATGGAACGGCGGGGGGATTTCTCTATTCTGACATGTTGTTGATCCTTCCGAACAGACTGATGAGATACAGACCGCACAGACCGACAATCGTATAAACGATCCGCGAGAGCCAGCTCAGGTTTCCAAATAGAAACGCTACCAGGTCGAACCGGAAGATTCCGATCAGCAGCCAGTTCACCGCGCCAATGATCACAATCGCCAGAGCAGTATTATCTAACCATTTCATGTTGTTTCCTCCTTTTCCATGTCAATACTTTTATTATTTCCTCAAAAGGTAGAAATATGCATCCGGAAATGTTATACTGTTAAAGTTATAAAAGCACAGGAGGTTGTACTGTATTTTGGCTTCGGGCAAAAATAAATCCATAAGCATAAAAAAATACAAAAATAAACGGGAACTCAATATTGGTATCTTTCTGTTTGCAGTTGTCTTTATCTATCTTGCAGTGACCGTTATCATGTATCTGACAGGCGATAATATCTCTGTGTATGAGGTGAGGGAGGGAAGTATCGTTAATGATAACTCCTATACCGGGCTTGTTATACGCCAGGAGGAGGCGATAGCAGCGGAAACCGGAGGTTATGTCAGCTATTATCAGAATGAAAACAGTAAGGTGAAGTCAGGAAGCAATATTTACGTTCTCTCGGCGCGGAAGCTTGACACCGGCACGGCTTCATCAGATTCTGAAACCTCCTCCTCAGCTTTGAACACGGAGGTTCAGGCGGGGATTGTCTCAGATATGCAGAATTTCAGTGAAAATTTTGATCCACAGGATTTTTCGACAGTATATTCTCTTAAAAGTGAGGTCACAGAGACCCTTCAGAATGCCCTCAGTGAGTCAAAAACAGATCATCTTGCCGCCGTCATAGAGGCAAGCGGTCAGGATGTGACAACATATAAAGCCAACAGGGACGGAATCGTTTCACTCAGCGTCGACGGGCTGGAGTCATTGACGAAAGATACATTTACAGAAGAAAACTTTGACCGGTCGAATTATGAGAGCACAAGCTTAAGCGACCAGATGAAAGTTTCTTCCGGGGATCCGGTATACCGGATGATCACCAGTGAAAACTGGTCTGTTATCGTACAGCTTGATGAGGAGACTGCCCGGGATCTGCAGGAACAGGAAGTGAGCAGCGTCAGGACCAGGATCGATAAAGACAGCGAAACCATGTGGGCTGATTTTTCGGTGATCGAGAAAAACGGTTCCTGCTATGGGTGTCTGGATTTCGACAGCTCCATGATACGTTATGCGAATGACCGGTATCTCAGTATCGAGCTGATCTTTGAGAATGAAAGCGGTCTGAAGATACCGAGATCTTCCGTTGTCGAAGAAGATTTTTTTGTCATTCCTCAGGAGTATATCACTTCCGGCGGAAACAGTTCTTCTCAGGGAGTGCTCATCAGAGAGAACAGCGGCTCCGTAGTTTTCCAGGCAGTAGATATCTTTGATACGACAGAGGAAGGCGAGGCATATATCAGCAGAACCGATCTGGATCCAGGCACAGTTCTGATCATGCCGGAGTCCGGAGATACCTATACGGTAGAGGAGACAAAGCCGCTTAGTGGAGTATACAATATAAATAGGGGATACGCTGTTTTCAGGAAGGTGGACATTCTCTGCGAGAGTGATGAATATTATATCGTGGAGGACGGAGATGATTATGGCCTTTCCAATTATGATCATATTGTTCAGGATGGATCAAGTATAGATCAGGACGACGTTGTTTTTGAATAAAAAGGAGGTATCAGTCAGGATGTTAAAAGACAGACTTCAGGAAGTAGAAGAGAAGATCAGCGCGGCATGTGCAAGATCCGGAAGAAGCCGTGATGAAGTTACTCTGATCGCGGTGAGCAAAACAAAACCAGTAGAGACTCTAAGGGAAGCATATGATCTTGGTATACGTGTATACGGCGAAAACAAGGTGCAGGAACTCACTCAAAAATATGATCTTCTGCCCAAAGATATACACTGGCATATGATCGGACATCTGCAGACAAATAAAGTAAAGTATATTATCGATAAAGTGGATCTGATCCATTCTGTCGATTCCTTTAAACTGGCCCAGGCAATAGAAAAAGAGGCTGCAAAGCATGATCTTGTCAAAGACATCCTTGTAGAGGTGAATGTAGCCCGGGAAGAGAGCAAATTCGGACTGAAAATGGAGGAGGTTATCCCATTTCTAGGGCAGCTTTCCGGGTTTTCACACATTAAAGTTCGCGGTTTAATGACTATCGCGCCTTTTGTCGAAAATGCAGAAGAGAATCGATCAATTTTCGCAGATTTACATAAATTATCTGTTGACATCAGAGACAAAAACATTGATAATGTTAATGTGAGCATACTTTCAATGGGGATGACCAATGATTATGAGGTTGCTGTCGAGGAGGGAGCTACTATGGTTCGTGTCGGAACCGGGATCTTTGGTGCCAGAAATTATGCAGTTTAAGACTGCATAGGATCTGGAACAGAAAGTATGAAATAATAATTATGCTGATAAAGCATGAGATAGGAGTGTAAAAATGGGTGTGTTTGATAAATTTCTGGACATCATGAAATTGAACGACGACGATTACGATGACGATGATTTCTATGATGCTGACGATTACTATGACGATGGGTATGAAGATAAACCGCGTCGTTCTCTGTTCGGAAAGAAAAGCGGAAAAGAGGATGCGTATGAAGATTTTGATATAGAGGAAGATAAGAAGTTTCAGCCGGCCGGCAGCAAGGTGACGCCCATTCGTCAGCCTGCTCCGAAAAGAGGCGGAAACATGGAAGTCTGTGTTGTCAAGCCGACTTCTGTCGATGATTCCAGAGAGATTACTGAGACGCTGCTCGCTGGGCGTACAGTGATCCTGAATCTGGAAGGAATGGATCTCGAGGTTGCTCAGCGTATCATTGATTTTATTTCCGGTGCAGCTTTTGCAATCAGTGGGAATCTTCAGAAGATCTCCAATTATATCTTTCTTGTAACGCCGACGAATGTCGACATCTCAGGAGACCTTCAGGATCTTCTTGGAAACTCCATGGAGACTCCCAGTATGAAGGGAAGATATTAATCATATATGAAAGAAAACCAGACGAAGGAACTTAAACTTTTGGAGAGGCGTTTTATTGAACTTTCCAGGACCGCTTATCAGCGTGAAATCATCACTTTTTCGGATTTCCTGAATCTGAACGAACAGAATATTTTACATACACTGCCAAAAGAGGATCTGCATACAAGTCTTTTTTCTTTTGGCGGGTATGCTTTGGCAGAGCGTCAGATGGCGGCATTTATCCCTGATGCTCTTTATTTGCGTTACGGCAAAAGAACTCTGTCTGAGGATGAGATCGGATACCCCTTTTCTGTGCTGTCGGTGACACCGCTCAACAGAAAATTTTCAGAAGAACTCTCCCACAGAGACTATCTCGGCGCTCTCCTCAATCTGGGGATAGAACGGTCGAAACTCGGGGATATCCTTATAACAGAAGATGAAGCCATGGTCTTCGTTCACAATGATATGTGTGACTTTATTTCTGAAGAATTGACACGGGTACGACATACGATGGTCCGCGTGACAAGAAAAGAGCGTATCGGTACAGATTACAGACCGGATTATGAAGAAATAAGAGGAACGGTTGCGTCCGTCAGACTTGACAGTCTCCTTCCTCTTGCATTTTCTTCTTCCAGAACAAAACTGTCCGGACTCATCGAGGGCGCGAAGGTCTTTGTGAACGGGCGGCTTGTCACCAGCAATGGATACCAGGTGCAGGAAGGGGATATTATTTCCGTTAGAGGAATGGGAAAATTCCGCTATGAAGGCGCCGGCCAGCGCACAAGGAAAAACAGAATCTATGTCGTGATACACAAATATGTTTAAGGATGGTCTTTGCGAAATGGATAATAGTAAAAGAATAAGAAGCTGTTTCACAGGAGCTGTTTGTTCTCTGATCCTGATCCTTGCAGATCAGCTCACAAAATGGCTTGCTGTTGTAAATTTGAAAGATAAGGGACCTTTTATCATAATAGACGGTGTTTTTCAGCTGCGTTATCTTGAAAACCGCGGAGCGGCTTTTGGCATGCTCCAGAACAGGCAGTTCATTTTTGTAGCTGGAGCAGCCGTCATTTTCCTGATCGTTGTTTTTCTCTATGCAAAAATGCCTCAGGATAAAAGATACCTTCCTTTGCGGATCTGCGCGGTCCTTCTGTGCTCCGGGGCGATTGGAAACATGATCGACCGGCTGAGGCTGGACTATGTAGTGGATTTCTTCTATTTTAATCTGATCGATTTTCCAATCTTTAATGTTGCGGACTGTTATGTTGTGGCAGCATGTTTTTTCTTTGTGCTGCTGATACTGTTTTATTATAAAGAGGATGATGATTTCGCATGGCTGAATATCACTTGATATCTGATACTGGCAATGAAAGGATCGATAAATTTCTGAGCAGGGAACTTACAGAGATCTCCCGATCCTATATCCAGAAACTTCTGAAAGAACAGCATATCCTTGTAAACGGAAAGGCTGTAAAAGCAAACTATAAACTTTCTCATGGAGATTCCATCGAGGTATCTGTTCCGGAATCCGAGCAGCTGGATATCGTTCCGGAGGATATTCCTCTGGACATTCTTTATGAGGATGACGACATCCTTGTGGTGAACAAACCTAAGGGAATGGTGGTGCATCCCGCACCGGGGCATTACAGTCACACCCTCGTCAACGCTGTTATGTATCACTGCGGAAGTGATCTTTCCGGGATAAACGGCGTGATCCGTCCCGGTATCGTGCACAGGATCGATATGGACACTACCGGTTCCCTCCTTATCTGCAAAAATGACAAAGCTCATCAGATACTGGCTGAGCAGTTGAAGGAACATTCTATAACGCGCCGGTATCAGGCTGTTGTGATCGGCAATCTGAAAGAAGAGAAGGGGACGGTAAATGCTCCGGTCGGAAGACACCCGACGGACCGGAAAAAGATGAGCACCAGATCAAATTCCGCCCGTCCTGCGGTAACTCATTACCGCGTGCTTGAGCGGTTTGGTGCATATACCTATATCGAGTGCGAGCTTGAGACAGGACGCACGCACCAGATCCGCGTCCACATGGCAAGCATCGGGCATCCCATACTCGGGGATAAAGTATATGGTCCGGCTAAGTGTCCATTTAAGCTGGAAGGCCAGACTCTCCACGCAAAAGTGCTGGGCATCACACATCCCTCTACAGGAGAATACATGGAATTTGACGCTCCTCTTCCCGAATATTTTCTTAAACTTCTTGAGACATTGAGAAAATAAAACTTTTGATTGTATTATGTTCGGTTTTTAGTTATAATACTCAATATAAAGTGATACATCATCTATTTTTTATGCAATATCACAATGATTGTTTGACACAAAGGAGTGGACGGATTATGAAAACAAACACGATCATTACAATCGGAAGAGAGTATGGAAGCGCCGGGCGGGAAATCGGGCGAAAGATTGCAGAAGACTTCGGGATCAGACTTTATGACAAGGAGATGCTTGCCCGTGCGGCAAAAGAAAGCGGAATCTGCGAGGAGATCTTCGAATCTCATGATGAGAAGCCGACAAACAGTTTTCTCTATTCTCTCGTGATGGATACTTATTCTATGGGATATTCCGGAAATACTTATACTGATATGCCGATCAACCATAAGGTTTTTCTTGCTCAGTTTGACACTATCAAAAAGATCGCGGATGAAGGACCGTGCATTCTTGTCGGAAGATGCGCAGACTACGCTCTTGAATCGTATAAAAATGTAGTCAGCGTATTTATCCATGCGGATCTTGAAGCGCGTATACGCAGGATCGCAAGGCTTTATGATCTGACTGACGCAAAAGCGAAAGACCGGATCCTGAAAACGGATAAACAGCGCTCCAGCTACTACAATTACTATACCAATAAAAAATGGTCTAATGCCGACAGCTATGAGTTATGCCTGAACAGCGCGGAACTCGGTATCGAGGGTACCGCAAAGGTGATCGAACACTATGTTATTCTCAAGGAGAGCATCAAGAAGGAAGACCGGGTATTATGATCCATTTAAGAAACGCTTTCAAAAGTCTGAAGTATAATTAAAAAAGAAAGAAAAGGCTCTGTGTTTACAGGGCCTTTTCTGAATCTTTCCCGCGCTTGTGGATACACCTTTCCGGCCATCCGGAGATATTTCCTTCCAGGATTGCATGGAACATCCGCTCCTTCGCGCCCGGATGTTCCTGGTTGATCTGACGTAGCAGTTCTTTCGCATACTGTCTCTTTGTGTATCCATCAACCGGGCATGGGCTTTTTACGACCGGCAGATCGTACCTGTTCTTAAATCCGATCACATCCATTTCATTTACGAACATAAGCGGCCGTATCACAGTCAGATCCATCCGGTCAAGATAAGTCTTTGGTGAAAAGGAATGGAATCTTCCTTCAAAGATCAGGGAGAGAAGCATAGTTTCAATAATATCGTCCTTATGATGCGCATATGCAACCTTATTGCATCCCATCTTTTTTACGACCTCATTCAGCGCACCTTTTCTCATTTTAGCACAGAGAGAACACGGATTTCTCTCTTTACGAATATGAAAAAGGATCTCATAGATCTCTGACGGCACAATCTCATAGGGGATTTGAAGCTCCTGACAAAGTTCCTTCACAGGGGACAGATCAAAATCTGGAAACCCCAGATCAACAGTAACGGCGCTCAATTCGAATTTCTGAGGATAAAACCGCTTCAGCCCATGGAGAGCATAAAGAAGCGTCAGGCTGTCTTTTCCACCTGATATCCCGACTGCAATATGATCTCCTGACTGAATCATGTTGTATTCATCAACGGCTTTTCTTGTAAAACTCAAAAGTCTCTGTAACTGCATTCTTTTTTCCCTTCTGTAATCAATTTTTTTCTGCACATTTTAATATTATACTTATCCCCGATTACAATTACAAGGGAAAAAGTTCAGACATCCCGGAGTTTTACCGCTCCGGCTGCCTGTCTGCGCCGGTTCTCATCGATCGCGGCATAATGCTTCTTTGTAGTATTGACATCTTTGTGCCCAAGAACATCAGCTACAAGGTAAATGTCTCCGGTTTCCTTATAGAGGGCAGTCCCATAGGTGCTGCGGAGTTTGTGCGGCGTGATCTTTTTATTTGGAGTAACTTCCCTGGCATACTTCCTGACCATATTTTCAACTGCCTGCACCCCCATTCTTTTTCTCTGAGTTGAGAGGAAGAGCGCGTTTTCATGTCCCGGAAGAGGAACTGTTGTTTTTCTTGTAGTATATAGATATGTCTTCAGCGCATTTTCCACTTCCTCACCAAAATAGACGACCATTTCGTTTCCACCTTTGCGTGTGACTTTGACCCCATTGTTTTTAAAATCAACGTCCTGAATATCAAGTCCCACACACTCGGATACACGGATGCCGGTACCAAGCAGGAGAGTAAGAATCGCAAGATCACGGTTTTTGGTCTTTTCATAATACACTTTTCTCTGCCCGGTCAGATTATCGCCGCCGTGATCCACATAATCCAGGAGCATGGCAACTTCATCCGTATCAAGACGGATGATGGCTTTCTCGTGAAGTTTGGGCATATCTACAAGAAGAGTCGGGTTTTTCGAGATGATCCGGCGCTTGAAAAAATATCCGTAAAAGCTTCTGAGAGCGGACATTTTACGCGCAAGGCCTTTCTCTGTATTTGTGATCTGCTTATGATCGTCACCTGCATACACTTTAAGATATTCCTGATATTCCTCAATATCGACCGGTTCCAGACGCTCAAGATCCCGCACAGTAAACTGGTCGATCGTATAATCTTTGTATACAGGATTGTTTTCCATTAAAAAATGAAAAAAAACACGGATATCATATGCATAGGAAATTCTTGTCCGTGCAGATGTAGTTGGTTCAATCGCCCGGAAATAATCTTTTGCAAAAGGAGGCAGCGTCTTTAAGATCTCACGCAGCCTGAGTGTGTTGTCAATATATTTCTGTTCATGGTAAGTACGTGACTCGGAAAACGCATTGGACGCTTTCATTTTTTCTTTTTCTGTTCTCATAGATCAAAACCTCTTATTCAGTTAATTTAATCATCACTTAATTAATCCTGTTATATTATAGCAGAAATCGGATTTTTCGTCTATATCTTTTGGGAAAATCGGTATTTGTCGTATAGATCTCTATATGTCTGTATCATCCTCTTTTACTCTGTTAAGATCAGAATAATCTGACACAGACAGGTGCTGCAAAGAAAGAACCGAAGAAATTCAGATTTCCTGAACTGCTTCGGTTCCTCTTTTGGAGTGTATATATCAATACATAGGGATTGTATATTGATATCGTTATAAATATATAAATATCATTCAGCATATACCGTGTCTGTATAGGCAACTGTAAGATATTGTCCGGCCTGAATATCATCTGAAGTCAGATTATTCATTCTCTTCAGAACACAGACATATTCGGCTGTTGAGTCGTATTCAGAAGTCATTGTCTCTTCAGCGATATTCCACAATGTATCGCCAGGCTGGATCTGAATGCTCTTATAATACTTGTATACCATCTGTCCATCCGTATTCTCATGAGCTGAAGCGATAAAAGTACCAAGTCCCAGGCAAAAAACGATAAGAATCAGTACCCCGGTAAAAATAAAATATAAATTTCCTGCTCTCCTTTTCATCTTCATACCCCCTGATCCGAAACTGTTTCATCCGTATCGCGGATTGTATTTTAGTATACAATCTTTTGTATATCCTTTTAGCGAACTTTTGTTCTGTGCTTGTATTATATTACACGAACATTCGTTTGTCAATATAATTCATACAAAAAATCGAACATATTTTCGCAACAAGTGTTTGCCTTTTAACCAGATATATGTTAGTATAAAACTATGTAATCGCAGGAATTATTTGCCGACATGTTCCTGTATGCGAGATATGTCAGATCAGGAGGAGATTTATCATGGCACAGGGTAAGATCAGTAAAAAGCAGAAGGAAATACTTGAATATATCAAATCACAGATACTGGAGAGAGGATATCCTCCGGCTGTAAGGGAGATCTGCGAGGCGGTTAATCTGAAATCAACTTCCTCGGTACACTCCCACCTCGAGACGCTTGAAAAGAACGGATATATACACCGGGATCCTACAAAACCCCGAGCCATTGAGATTCTTGACGATGCGTTTAATCTTACGAGGCGCGAGATGGTCAATGTTCCGATCGTAGGACGTGTTGCAGCCGGTGAGCCAATACTCGCCCAGGAAAATATTGAAAACTATTTCCCGATTCCGACGGAATTTATGCCGAACAATCCGACATTTCTTCTTAAAGTAAAAGGAGAAAGCATGATCAACGCGGGAATACTGGACGGCGATATGGTTCTCGTGGAGCAGACATCTTACGCCTCAAACGGCGATATGGTCGTGGCATTGATCGAAGACGGCGCCACTGTAAAGACGTTTTACAGGGAAGAAGGGGTTTTCCGTCTTCAGCCGGAAAACGATACGATGGATCCTATCATTGTGCAGGAGCTTACGATCCTCGGAAAAGTGATCGGTGTTTTCCGCTTTTTTGACTGAGTAATTATTTCCTCTTTTTTGCGCAAAGCGGGCCTGCAGGAGTCTCCCTCCCCTGCAGGCCCGCTTATTATAGTTCGTCTATCGAGACATCTCTGCCGTCTTTCCAGATCCTTTCCAGATCATAGAAAAGACGGTTTTCACGGTCAAAAACATGAACGATAATATCGCCGAAATCAAGGAGCACCCAGCTTCCTGATGATCGCCCCTCTCTCTGTTTGAGAGGAAATCCCGCCTTATGCAGTTCCTCCTCCACATTGTCTACGAGGGCGTTCACCTGGCTGTCACTGTTTCCGGTGGCAATGATGAAATAATCTGCCATCACTGACACTCCTGTGATATCGATGAGTTTAATGTCTTCCCCCTTTTTATCATTCAGGGCGTTATAGGCGATTTTTGCCATTTCTTTAGACTGGTTCATCTCACTTCTCCTTTTTTATAGAAATTATACGTTCTGATGGTCATAGGGTCAACTGATTTTCCTCCGTCTCTGAGGTATCTTGTCGTCGACTCCGCCGATCTGCACACGGCCTGATCGATCTCTTCAAAAGCCAGACGTCTCACGTCTGGCAGCCCGGGTATCTCAGCTCGGTTCGGTTCGATGTAGTCTGCGATATAGACAATCTTCTCCAGCATCGTCATGTCCGGACGGCCGGTCGTATGATATGTGATCGCATCCAGTATGCTGCTGTCTTTTACCCCGTACTCATGCTCTGCAAGATAAGCTCCCAGTTTTGCGTGGATCAGCGCAGGCATTTCAAGCTCAGACTCTGACAGCTCAATTCCTTTTTCACTGCACAGTTTCATCTGCTCTTTTGCAGAACAGAATTTACCGCAGTCGTGGAGCAGGCCTGCCGTGAGCGCTTTCTGTATGTCTTCCCCGTACCGCATGGCAAGCGAGGCTGCCGTATACATTACTCCGACGGTATGTTCAAAGCGGTCTTTTTTCAGTTTTTTTGAGAGATCTTTTTTAATCTCAAGCAATTCTTCTGTCATATCAACCTCACTGCCCTCTGTATAATTTATGCTCCCTTATATACTCTCCCACCGCATCCGGCACCATGTAGCGGACACTTCTGCCCCCGGCAGACCTCCTGCGTATTGTCGTGGAAGAAATCTCTACAAGCGGTGCCTGCAAAAGCTCAATATCCGCTCCGTAACGCTCACGCAGATACCGTATCTGCCGCTTCATCTCGTCCGCATCTTTGTCATCGCGCATGGCGGCGAGGATTGTGCAGGTTGGAAAGATTTCGCGGAAGTACATCCATCTCTCAATAGAAAACAGAGAATCCGCCCCAAGTATGAAAAAAAACTGATCATTCGGATACAGTCTGTTAAACATCCGCATGGTCTTATAGGTATAAGAATGGCGGTCAGTAACCGCTTCACACAGGTTCAGGTGAAAATAAGGCACGTCCTCTATCGCTTTTTTCACCATCTCCACACGGTGATCAAGAGCATCTTTTAGCTCATCCACATTTGCTGATGTGTCTTTGTGAGGAGGATTTCCATTTGGAAGAAACCAGATCTCATCCAGCCCGAAATCCTCATATGCAAATTCTCCCAGAAGAAGGTGCCCGATATGGATCGGGTCAAAAGTTCCTCCCATAATTCCTATTTTCATAGTATAATTCCCCGCATTGTAATTCTAAGTCTGTTTTGAAAAAGATCAAGGAAGCATGATCTTCTTTTTTTCATCCTTTCCTTCTCTGTACAGCACAATCTTCTTCCCGATCACCTGCACGATTTCAGAGTGGGTTCTCTCCGCAATAATTTCGGCAAGTTCCCGGGGATCGTCCGCACAGTTCTGCAGGACGCTGATTTTGATCAGTTCCCTGGCAGCCAGTGCTTCAGAGATCGCCTGGGTCAGCCCTGGAGTCATGCTGGACTTTCCAATCTGAAAGATCGGTTCAGTGGTCATGGCAAGACTTTTCAGATATGCTCTCTGTTTTGTCGTCATATTATTTTCTCCTGTTTATAAATCTTATAGTCACCCTTTTTATTATTCAGGTAAGTTGATCACTTATTTGTAGTAATCAAACTGCAGCCCGTACATCTTTACAGTATCGCCTTCCTGGATTCCCGATGCTTCCAGTTCCTCCAGGATGCCCGTATCTTTCAGGAACTTCTGGAAAAACGCAAATCCTTTTTCCGAATCCAGATTAGTATAGCCGAGCATCTTTTCAATCTTTGGCCCCTCCACAACATAGACATCGCCGTCTTTCTCCACTGTGTACGGAAGATCTTCGTAGATAAGCTCATCTTCCGGGAAGAACTCCTGCTCGAAAATGACCGGTGCATCATCCATCTTTTCAAGCTGTGAACTTACATAATAGAGAAGTTCGGAGATTCCCTTCCCTGATACTCCGGAGATCGGGAATACATGGATTCCTTTCGGTTCAAATTCATCTTTAAGACGCTTGATCTGCTCCTCGTCGTCTCCATAGATCAGATCCGTCTTATTTGCAGCGATCACCTGTGGTCTTTCTGCGATCTCTGGATTATAATTCTTAAGTTCCGCATTGATCTTATAGACGTCGTCAACCGGATCCCGGCCTTCACTGCCGGCCGCGTCCACCACATGGATCATCATTTTCGTCCGCTCAATATGACGGAGAAATTCATGTCCCAGGCCGACGCCCTCCGAGGCGCCTTCGATCAGTCCCGGTATATCCGCCATGACAAATCCTTTTGCCCCCTCCAGATCTACAACGCCCAGATTCGGGTTCAGCGTTGTAAAGTGATAATTAGCAATTTTGGGGTCCGCGTTCGTCACTCTGGAAAGAAGAGTTGATTTTCCGACGTTTGGAAACCCGATCAGACCCACGTCCGCGATTACTTTCAATTCAAGGTTCACTTCCAGCTCTTTTGCAGGCTGACCGGGCTGCGCATATTTCGGCACCTGCATGGTAGCGGTCGCGAAATGCTGATTTCCGAGACCTCCCTTCCCGCCTTTGAGCACCACCTGACGGCTGTTTTCACCTGACATATCCGCGATTACTTTGCCGCTTGACGCCTCTTTGATGACAGTTCCCTCCGGAACATAAAGAACGAGATCTTTCCCGTCTTTCCCGTGGCATCTGCGCTTGCCGCCCTGCTCGCCGTCGCCGGCCGCGTATTTTCTTCTGTGACGGTAATCTGCAAGTGTATTCAGCCCCTTGTCCACCTCAAAGATCAGGTCGCCGCCTTTTCCTCCGTCACCGCCGTCAGGACCGCCGTTTGGCACATAGAGTTCTCTCCGGAAACTGCAGTGTCCGTCGCCGCCTTTTCCTGATCTGATATATATTTTCGCTCTGTCTGCAAACATAAATACTCCTTTTTATAGCTCATCGCACAAAAGCCTCAGACCGAAAAGTCTGAGGCTTGTTGATCAATAGTATACGAGTGAAAAGTTCCGACTCTGCTTTTCGCCTTATATGTTACTCCGCTGCCGGGTAGATAGAAACCTGTTTCTTATCTCTTCCTTTTCTTTCATATCTTACAACACCGTCTACAAGTGCAAACAGAGTGTCGTCTCCGCCGCGTCCTACGTTCAGACCCGGATGGATCTTTGTGCCGCGCTGTCTGTAAAGGATGTTTCCAGCCTTAACAAACTGTCCGTCCGCTCTTTTTGCCCCAAGTCTCTTCGCTTCGGAATCACGTCCGTTCTTTGTAGAACCAACTCCCTTTTTGTGAGCAAAAAACTGAAGATTCATTTTCATCATGGTTCTTACACCTCCTTGAAAATTATGTCGATATATTCTTCGTGTTCACTGCTGTCTTCTATTTCTTCCAGACCAAGAAGCATGGAGTCCAGCAGAAGTCCGGCGTCATGCGAGGGCGGATGCACAAACCGGAAGCTGATAGATCCTGACTCTTCGTCAGATACACAGCTTGTCTCGTCCTCCGTGAACTTTTCGATCGAATTGATCACAGTGATCACAAGGGCGGAGACTGCCGCGCATACGATATCGCTTCCTGCTTCGGCATATCCGGCATGACCGGATACATCGAACCCCGCATATTTTTGCCTTCCGGTCTTATAAATGGTTACCCTTATCATCGTGACACAGGATTAAGCGTTGATCTTGTCGATCTTAACTGCTGTATACTGCTGTCTGTGTCCGTTTTTCTTATGGTATCCAGTTTTTCTCTTATACTTGTAAACGACAACTTTCTTTGCCTTGCCGTCGCCGATCACAGAAGCTGTAACTGTTGCACCTTCTACCGTCGGTGTTCCAACGATGAGCTTATCGTTGTTCACTGCAAGCACCTGGTCAAATGTATAAGTTTCGCCAGCTTCTACACCAAGTTTCTCCACTTTAATGATATCGCCTTCAGCTACTTTGTACTGTTTACCACCTGTTGCTATAATCGCGTACATATGGCACCTCCTATTATCATTACTCGCCAATTACGGTGTCCGCCAAAGCGGAACTTTAAAACCTCATTGTGCGGCATACTATCGTAGTATAGCACACACCCTTTCAACAAGTCAATATGCTTTATCACTTTTTTTCAGCTTTTCGTAACAGTATTCAATAATACTTTTCCTTGTAATGATCCCGATAAATTTCTTCTGATCGTCCACCACAGGGACAAAATTCTGATTCATCGCCTTGCGGATCAGGTCCTCCATGTCGGAATCCGCTGATACGGCTTCATAATCAGCCTTTCTGGGAAAATCCTGAATAAAAATATTCTCCGCTTCCTTCAGGTTAAGGTTCGTATATTTCTTGATCCCCCAGAGAAGGTCCCCTTCCGTGATCGTACCCACGTATTCCCCTTTTTTATTCAGCATCGGGATTGACGCATATTTGTGATACTCCATTGTCTCAAGAACCTGACGGAGCGTACTGTGGTCATAAATGAAAGCGACCTCACTTTTCGGCTTCAGGAAAAAGAGAATGTTCATCTGCGTATCACCCGCCTTTCTCTCTCGTCTTAATGTTCCGGTATCTGATCTGTATCTCTTTTCGATTGCAGCATACCAGACCGGATATCTGTGATTTATAACTGCGTGACCACAAAAATCTCATACAGCGCCCGGATCGCGCTCTTGAAGTCTTCATGACGTACACCGACGATAATATTCAGCTCACTGGACCCCTGATCAATCATCTTGACATTGATGTGAGCATGAGCAAGGGCGGAGAAAATGCGTCCCGCAGTGCCTCTCGTAGATTTCATCCCTCTCCCGACGATCGCGATGAGCGCAAGATCCGACTCCAGTTCGATGTGGTCCGGGTTTACTGCCCTGTTGATATCAGAGAGGATTTTCTGTTCCTTTTCCTCAAATGCATCCTTGCGCACAAATATTGTCATTGTATCAATGCCGGAAGGCATATGTTCGATAGAAACCCCGTTATCTTCGAATACCTGGAGCACTTTGCGGCAGAACCCAATCTCAGAGTTCATCATTGCCTTCTCTATCGTGATCGCCGCAAAGCCGTCTGTACCGGCGATTCCTGTGATCGTATATTTAGACTGGCGGCAGGTGCTCTCCACAATCAGAGTTCCCTTGTCCTGAGGAGCGTTTGTATTTCTGATATTAATCGGAATTCCCGCTTTTCTCACCGGGAAGATCGCGTCTTCGTGAAGCACGCTGGCTCCCATGTAGGAAAGCTCACGCAGTTCCTTATATGTGATAATCTCAATGGACTTTGAATTTCTGACAATCCGGGGATCCGCGATAAGAAATCCGGATACGTCCGTCCAGTTTTCATAAAGATCCGCATGAACCGCAAGCGCAACAAGAGAGCCGCTGATATCAGATCCTCCTCTGGAAAACGTCACAACGGTACCGTCTTCTTTTGCACCGTAAAATCCTGGTATAACTGCTCTGTCAAGATCTGAAAGTCTTTCAGAGATGAGCTCGTTTGTAACAGCATCGTTAAAGGTCCCATCATCATCAAACCGCACAACCTCCGCGGCATCTATAAATGGGATTCCAAGATACGCGGCCATAACCTTTCCGTTCAGAAATTCTCCGCGGGATGCGGCGTAATCCCTGCCTGCACCATTGCGGAAATTCTCCTCAATAAGTTCAAAATCATCTTTCAGTGAGAATTTCAGATCCAGACCGTCAATGATCTCCTGATATCTCTCCTGAATCTTTTCGAGTTTGTCAGAAATCTCTTTTCCCTCTACAGCAGTCTCATAACAGTCATAAAGCATGTCTGTCACTTTAATGTCTTTGGAGAAGCGTTTTCCAGGAGCCGACGGCACAACATATCTCCTCCCCTGATCTTCGCGGATGATATCTCCGACTTTTTTGAACTGCTCGGCACTGGCAAGGGAGCTTCCGCCAAACTTGACTACTTTTTTCATTTCTTCTCTTCCTCCAAACCTGTGTACTCAATACTACTCTTTTTATGTATATGTATCTGTTATCTACATCGGAACTCTGTCGTCCGACACTCTCGGTTTACTATTATAACGCCTTTGGACAGTCTCGTAAAGAGGTTTTCGCACCTTCTTTCTGGTCACCTCGACCAGGTTCAGCGGCGTAATGTCAACCAGAGTCGTCTGGATCGGATCCCGGGACAAAAAGCCGCGGAATTCTTTTAAAAGAAGAGAAACATTCTCTTTTTTTTCGAGGTTGATAAAATCCACAATGATGATCCCCGACAGATTTCGAAGACGAATCTGATGCGCCGCCTCTCTTGCTGCTTCCAGATTAATCTTCATAATACCGGCTTCGTCTTTTTCTTTTCCGATACTCTTCCCAGAGTTTACATCAATGACTGTGAGGGCCTCTGTCGGCTGAATGACAAGATATCCTCCATTTTTGAGCCAGACTTTTTCCCGAAGCGCCTTCTCAAGAATCGTTTCTGTGCTGTATCTTTTCCCCAGGGGAAAATCCGGATCGTCACAAAGCCGGAGAAGTCCTGTTTTTTCCGGAAATTCAGACGCAAAGTGTGATTGTATGCTTGTATACAAATCAGAGTCACCTACGACAATTTCCTCAAGCCCCTCTGTATACACGTTTTTCAGATTCGTGATATAAGAGGGCGGCGCGGACTTCAGACAGGAGAAGCAGGTTCTCGTGGGTGCTGTCTCAACGATCCTTTCATATTCACTTCGAAGTTTCTCTATCTCTTCTTCCACTTCCCTGACGCACACATCTTTTGCATTCGTGCGTACAATAATGCCAAACCGTTCGTTCTGATATTTCTGCAGCTGCTCTTTATATTCTTCCCTCATCTTCTTTGGCAGTTTGGATGAAACGCCGATCCGGGTATTTCCGTGAGTAACTACGGCATATCTGCCGGTAAGGCTGATATTGCTTGTCACAGTGGGAGCTTTTGTCTTTACCGCCTCCTTACTGATCTGTACGACCAGTTCATCACCGATGCAGAGCGGCTTTTTTCCGATCTTTGTTGTGAAGACGGCATTCTCTGCGTCTTTTATATCATAATAGCAGTTTACGCCGCTCTCGATCTCAATGAAAGCGGCGCCGATATTCCGGACGATATTCTTTACTTTTCCAATATAGATATCTCCAATCTGATGCTTTCCAGGTTCCTTCCTTTCAAAATCAGCACAGTGGATTTCAACCACTGTGTCGTTTTCCAGAAGAAAGGTCCTGACCTGATCTTCTTTTTTTTCGATCAGAATCTTTCGTTTCATCTTATTCCCCCTCCATATCCCATCCAAGGGATTCCAGCGTGACAAGCGCCTTTCCGTCCCCGTCATACGCGTACATTTCAAGCCGGCAGTACCTGAATCTCGTGTCATCTTCGTGAATTCCGAGGAAACGGCAGAACGTCTCCATGACAAGATCCGGCTTCAGGTTCTGTGAACTTCCGGCGGCAAGCTGAAGAAAGATCTCTCCCCTGCGGATCTCCCACCGAAAAATCATGGGGCGGATATCCACTTCCTTCTCGCTTCTCTTAGTCTGCTTTATAACTTTGATCTCCGGCTGAGACATAAATTCACGGAATCTTTCTTCCCAGCTGTCAGGAAGGTTTACACAGCCGCTTATAAGGTAATCCGCTCCGGTGAGAATCGTCATGCCGGTCATCTTCTTTTCCTCCCGGATCTGGCGGAAACTGACTACCTCAATTCCTTCCACGCAGACTTCGTTCATTCGCTTTACCGCTTCCGCGCTGTCGACAGGACGGGTAAGTTCAATATCGAGATATTCTCCTTCGCTGGAAAGACCGATTCCAAGTGGACTGGCAAAGGACATGATCATATGAGGGCTGAACCCTCCGGTAAATGCGATGGGGATATCCACTCTGCGCATCACCTTCTGAAAGAAGCGCATAACGTCAAGATGCCCTATGAAACGGAGTGCTCCGTATTTTCTGAATTTAATTCTTGCCTTCATAGCAGACACCTCCTCCAAATCCTGCGGCACCGCAGCCGGAACACTGCATCCGGCAGTTGGGTGTCACAACACCATGCATTGCCCTCTCCCACTCTTTATATAAGAAACTTCTCTTTACACCCACATCGATAAAGTCCCAGGGGAAAAGTTCCTCCGGCTTTCTCTCCCTGAGATTATAAAATCCAATATCCGTTCCTGTCTCCTCAAAAGCCCGCATCCAGAGATCATTATGGAAGCTTTCCGTCCAGGAATCAAACAGGCATCCAAGCTCATACGCACGTTCGATCACCTTCCCTACACGGCGATCCCCTCTTGCCATAACTCCTTCGAGAACGGTCACTTCCGCGTCATGCCAGTTGTACCTCAGGCTCTTTCTGTTCAGCTGCTCCTGAAACTCATGCTTTACAATGGACGCTCTCCTCACATACTCCTCTGCCGTATACATGGATGCCCACTGGAAGGGGGTAAAGGGTTTCGGGACAAAGAAGGAGGAACTGGCTGTGATCTGACATTTCCCATTCCGCTGTTCCTTCGGGATCTCATAATATTTTCGTGCCACTCTGTCAGAAAGACGGGCGATCTCCCTCATATCTTCCTCCGTCTCCGTGGGAAGTCCCAGCATGAAATAGAGTTTCACCTTTGTCCATCCGCCCTCAAAAGCCTGTCCTGCTCCTTCCAGGATATCCTCCTCGGTGAGCCCCTTGTTGATCACGTCGCGCATCCTCTGTGATCCGGCTTCCGGAGCAAAGGTCAGACTGCTCTTGCGGATATCCTGCACTTTGCTCATGACATCCAGAGAAAACGCATCGATCCTCAGAGAAGGCAGAGAAATGTTGATCCCCTTTTCCTTAAACTCATCGATCAGGAACAGGACCAGTTCTTTCAGCTCTGAGTAATCACTGGAGCTTAGAGAGCTTAAAGAAATCTCCTCATGTCCTGTATTCTCAAGCATGGTGCGGGCATATTCTTTCAGCTTTTCTACCCGGCGTTCCCTGGTCGGACGGTAGATCATTCCTGCCTGACAGAATCTGCATCCACGTATACAACCTCGCTGTATCTCCAGTACAACCCTGTCCTGGGTTGCCTTGATAAAGGGAACCACGGGTTTCATCGGATAGGACGCATCCGTTACATCCATGACAACCTGCTTTCTCACCCGCTCCGGCGCATTCTCATTATTCGGTTTAAAGGATTTCAGTGTGCCGTCCTCATTGTATTCCGCCTCATAGAACAAAGGCACATAGATGCCCTCGATCCCTGCTGCAGCCTCAAGGAATTCTCTCCGTGACTTCCCGGCGGCTTTGTACTCTTTGTATACATCAAGAAGCTCATGATAGACCGTCTCTCCTTCTCCGATGTAGAAAAGATCGAAAAACTCCGCCAGAGGTTCCGGATTATATGTGCACGGACCTCCGCCGATCACGATAGGATCCTCTTCGGTCCGGTTTTCCGCGTGAAGAGGAATTCCGCTCAGATCCAGGATCTGAAGGATATTCGTATAACACATCTCGAACTGGATCGTGATCCCCAGAAAATCAAAGTCCCTGACCGGATCCTGTGACTCCAGCGCAAAGAGTGGGATCTTCTTTTCTCTCATCACTTTGTCAAGGTCAGTCCAGGGCGAGTATACCCGCTCACACCAGACATCCTCCCTCTGATTGAACATGTCATAAAGGATCTGTATCCCGAGATGGGACATACCGATCTCGTACACGTCCGGAAAACACATAGCGAAACGGATATCCACCTTTTCCTTGTCCTTCATCACCGAATTCACCTCATTCCCGATATACCGGGCAGGCTTCTCGATATTTAGTAAAATTGCATCATTTAATGCTAATTTTCTCAAAAATGCTCCTCCTTTTTATACATTTATAACTATTATTTCCTTTGCCTTTTTTGCCCCCCAAAATGTCATTTTTATTACGAAATAGAATCCGCAATATTATATACTTTATCAGGCAGAAGTTCAAGTAAATGTTCCTCTGTAAAATAAACAAGCCAGCAGATTCAAATTCAGATTCTCTCAGAATCCAAGCCTGGTGAGCAAATGTCCCCCAAATCCCTTTCGTGGAGTAAATTTTTCGGCGAGTACAGGATTCGTATTTCTGGATACTTCGCTAATGCTGATTTCCCCATGGTAAGCATATACGATTTTTCCCAGCCTGTCCGCCAGAACCTGTGCAGTCGACGGTAAAAGCGGCCTGCTTTCCGCACCGTGACAGCTTATAAGCTTAATTGTATTTATAGTATTGAGATCAATCCCCAAATTTAGATTCTGAAGTTTTCCTGATAAATTCCCTGCAAGCGCTTCTCCTGTCAGCACCCTGTGATAAACTTCACCATTTTGCCGAAATTGCTTGTCAGTGAAAACCATATCTTCCCCTCCGTGGACGATTACTACAAGATCTGCCTGTGCGTTTGCCTGCTGCGTATATACATCATGTATTATGGGCGAAAGGCTTGTGTTCATCCACTGACCCACTTCCGATCCGTTCAGTTCTATCACATACTTATTGTTTACAGAATGAACATTTCCCGGAAGTTCAAGTTCATTTCCTGTTGTTTGCGGCAGGATATAGTGACCCGGACCCAACTTAAATATTGAACCCACTACGCCTAAGGCACCGCCCCCGATGATTCCGACCATATTAGACCAGCCTGACCCGAACGGGATCATTCCCGCCAAAGCGCCAAGAGCAACGTTCGCTGACAAAGCGCCGACCGCTGTCTCCCGAGGAGACTCATTAAGCTTTGGAAATCTGCTTACTGCCCGCTCTTTCACATAGTTTGAAGCAAAAGTGGCTGTTCCCACTAAAGCGCCTGTTTGAAAAGCAGAGAGAAGCCGTTCATTTAAACCGCCGTTTGTAAAAAGCAATGCTCCCACAGCAGACGATGTTGCTGCTGCAGCGGCAGCTCTGAGCGGTGTAATTGCTTTATAGAAAAATCCGAGCAGACCACCTGTTCCGGCAACTACAATGGCTTCTCCCGCCTTGATGAGCCACTCGGGGAAGTTTCCGGAAACGTCCCTGAAAGCTTCCGGATTATCAAGACAATAGGCGTACAGATTAAGCCCGGACATCTCTGCAGACGCAAACGCCGCGTCGTCGGAGGTTATCATACGTCCAAGCTCAGGCGAATAATATCGTGCGCCAAAGTAATAAAGTCCGCTTTCCGTATCATATTCTTTTCCGGCAAATCTGTACGGAGCGACAGTTTCTGTTTCCTCTGAATCGCCGTAAGGACTGAAATACTCCTGATGGATCATTTCTCCGTCACCGCCAAGCGTAAGTATAACGCTGCCGCCAAGGTCGGTTACCTGCCACAAAACGCTTTGGCTTTCTGCTGTTTTAAGCAACAGTGCATTTAATCCTCCGCCAAACCCAAGCCTCAGCATTTCAAGCTCGCCATTTATGAGAGCGTACTCCCCCGCAGAAGATTCTTCGCTGAAATAAACGGTATATTTTTCGTCAGATCCTGATTTCTGAGCACGGCTGCCTTTTGCGTCATAAGTATACTTTTCAGAAGAATTTTTACTGTCAACAGATGACAGGCGGCCAAACTCGTCAAACGAAATTTCTTTTTCATTGATAAGCTTACTTAATCTTCCGTATTCGTCATAAGGAAGTTCAGAGCGTACTCCGTTTATCGTAACTGCATCTATACGGTTGCTGACGTCTGAAATTTCATAGCTTCTTGTAACTATCGCTTTACCCGAGGAATCACGGCGTATAAAAGCCGTCATATTGCCGCCGATATCATATGAATATTCTTCATTTGATGCAAGCTCTCCACGGGTCATTTTTGAGCGGATAAGTCGGTTATAAATATCATACTCAAATTCTGCCAGAAACGGATTTTGGTCTAAAACATAAAATGCTGCTGAGGACGGATTCCCCTGAGCAGTATACGTGTATACAGATTCAAATATTTTCTTATCCCCCAGACTTACGGACATATTCTTTAGAAAATGCGTGGCATTGTCATAATCTAAATTGCTTTCCAGTCCGCCGCTTAAAATCTCCGAGCAGATTTCTCCATCGGCGGTAAATTTAATATCACTTATAAGCTCTTCATTTTGCGAGAAAACGGCGAGTAATCTGCCTGCCCCGGAATATCTGTATTCAAGTGAAAAATTTCCTGTGGAGGACCTTACAAGTTCCCCTGCATCATTATATAAATAACTTGCCTTAACTGTTTTGTTTTCGGAATAAGACATGTCGGAATAGGACCTGCTTATCTCCAAAGCATGCCCGAAACGGTCATATTTTCCGTAAACCGTCGTTCCCGACGGATCAATTCTCTTATATATCCGCCCCAATAAGTTATTTTCTGCCGGGTCTCCCGCTTCCTCTCCCCATATCACCTGTTGGGCGATTTTCCAGTCAGAATTTTTTGTCTTGATCTGAAGCGATAAAAACCGTCCGCACATATCATAGGAGTAAAGCTTTTCTGTACCGTTTAAGCTTTCATATATCAGTTTTCCGCCGGCGCCGTAAAGCCGAAAAGAAGTTCCTGCGTCAGCGGAAACGGTTTTAACGGTATGTCCCAGCTTGTCGCAGATGAACCTTATATTTTCCTTTCCGAGCTTTTCAAATCTCCCGTCAGAAAGCGCCGATATATTTCTTCCTGTTCTTTTTATTTTACAGCACAAAGTATCCCCGTCGGATTCCTCAAAAGACTCCGATATAATATTCCCGCAGGGGTCAAGGTCATATCTTATCGTTATTGGATCGTCTGAACTTATACGATGGTCAATTTTCGTCATGCTCCACGGTTCGTATAAAAATTCCTGCTCAAGCCAGACAACGGCATCTTCATTATGCGGCGTAAATACTTTAATGGTCCGCCCGAGTTCATCATACTGAATGCCAGTCGGCAAACAGCCCGGTACGCCGTCTGGCTCATCGCTGTAAAACGGCGGATATTCGAGGATTTTTACTCCACTGGCGGTGACGCATTTTTCTGAAATGATCCAGTAGTCTGTGTCAGAAACGGAACGGCTCAGTACTCTGCCAAAGCCGTCAAGGCTGGTGACAGAAAGGGAAAACTCTTCTTCTCCTGAATTTTTTCTGAGTATTTTTACGACTCCCGGCATTGTACCAGAAAAATCGTTATAAAAAAACACGTCGAGGCCGTCTGCCAGAAACGCTTCAGGATTCTTTATAACATCTTTGGCAGATGAGGGTTCGGAGAGATGATTTATTGCCGCACTGTAGGAAAGTCCACTTAAGTTTCCAAAGGGATCATATGCATAATATTCTGTGTTGCCGTTTAGATCGGTTGACGACGAATACATGCAGATATCATAGTCCGGCGTATATTTTTCCGTCAGGATCATGCCGTTTTGCGCCCTGTGATTTATGGAAACCAGAAAAATCCCGCTGTCGTCATACAAAATATCTGCAGCATCTTCGTCGAGCTTTACTGCACTTACGGCATAAAAAAGCTTCGGATCATACGAATATTCCGCTCCCGATACATAATATCCTTCGTTTTCAAGGCAATACCCGCAGTTTTCAGTTAAAATTTTCTCGAAGCCCGCTATATTTTTATCACCCGATAAAAATGCCAGGTCCCGTGTGTGGTGAAGAAGCGCAGGCTCTTTACACTCCCCGAACGGCAGGGCTTCTCCTGTTGCAGGGTCAGCATAGTAATACTCGCGCAAAGAATCCGGCTCTGCGTTTTCTTCCCCGCCGGAAAAGCTCTTCTCACAGGCGGGAACGCCGACAAGAAACGTTTTTTCGGTATCAATATTTATGTAAACCGTATTCGTTCTCTCGATACACCCGGTCTGCTGTTCCGAAAGCCCGACGCCTTCCCGGGGCAAAAACCGCTTTACTGTTTCCGTAACGTTCCCGTAACTGTCGTAGGAAAAGGAGGTCTTTGTGATCCTCTGACCCTTCCCGCTTTTTCCGAAAATGACTGTTTCTTCCTCTGAAAGCTGAGAAAGAAAGCATCCGTTCACTTTCTCGTCTAAAGGCACTGCCCGGTACTTCCTGTTTGTCAGAAGCTTCCGGCTGCCGTTTGCGTCGGCATATGAGGCAGACACCGGCTGCCCTGTTAAAGCAAGTTCCTTATCGGTCGATGTTTCCCCGCCTGTAAAATATTTTACTGTCTTCACTCTGTCCGGCGGCAAAAGATCAGCAGCAGGGGAATCGAACTCCGGCAGACGGTTCGTATGCTTTTCCGTTACTGTTTCAAAGCCGTATATGGAACGCTTATCTTTTATAAACTGAAAATTGCTGTAGGAATACTCTGTCCGATCCTCCTCCCCCGTTGTCAGGTCAAAGCGGGTAAGACTCGAAACGACAGGCGCCCGGAGCGGCGTGTTTCCACTTTGGAGGCCTTTTTTAAAGTCCTCCAGCATATATTTCCCGGTGCCCAGATAGGAAATCGAATACTTCAAACCGCGGCCGTTATAAAGCTCCACTGGCAGAAACCGGTCATAAAAGCTTAAGGAATATACCCTTGTTCCCGAGACAGAGCGCTTGATAAAAATGAGCTGCGGAATGATATCTCCTCTAAAATCGGCAAAATATACCGAATCCAGATCCGTGTATTTTTCCGGGAGAGAAATTTCAGCAGGCGGCATAAAAAACGTCCCGCCGATATTTCGGTATATCAGGATCTTATCCTGTCTTATATATACTAAATCGGCCGTTCTACTCCCCGTAGTATCGGCAAAGCGGAGGCGCTCCGGGTCAAAATCATCGCCGAAATCCGGCGGGTTCTCCACCGCTTTCCCCTCGCCGAAAGCGCCGCCCAGGTTTGGAAAAACCAGAACGCTTTTTTGCCGTACCGCGACCCTGTGGCAGAGCCCGTCGCCGTAAAAATCCACAAAGCCTGAAAGCATAGTTTTCCCGGATGACTTCTGCGGGAACCCCTCAGGAAGATCCAAAAACACTCCCTGTCCGAAGCCCTTTTTCCCCAGGCCTCTGTGTATTTCCCCTCTGGCCGTTTCTCCCAATTCCGTAACGGTAAAAGCGCTTAGTCTGCCGTCGCCGTAAAGATCGGCAAATTCCGTTCCGCTGTGGACCGGGCAGGTCTTTTCAAACGGTATAAACGCAGAAAATTCTCCATCTTTTATCTCATAATAGCCCTTTAAATCGTCTGATAAATATTGAAGCCCGCCGTTTCCATCAAGGTCTGTAAACCTGTACTTAAAATCTGACCCTCTGCTTCCAGACCTGCAGCAAAGCCCGGCAGGCAGACGACGGATGATTTTTTTATCCGAAAAGCATGGGGTTAAGCCATTGGGAGGCAGCGGCGAATAGTACCAGGTTCCCGAAGCGCCGCTCTCAAAAAGTCCGCTTGCCCCCTCGCCGTAAAGACTTACCGGAAAAACCTCTCCGCCTGTGTTTATCTTCCTGAATGAGGGCGTAATATCGACAACCGGCAGATCGCTGTCATTATATGAAATACAAACAGGATCCGCCGGTCTTTGGCCGCTTTTAGAAAATCCTGTTTCTGTAATTTCACAAAGTCTCGAATATCCCGATTTCTCATCAAACTGAAAGCTTATTTCACGTAAAATCTTTTTTTCGACGATGGATGCGGATATCGTGATCAGACGGCAGCGAAGCGCTCTTTCATCAGGGAATCCTCCCCGGAAGCTTATCCTTTTATCTCGACGGGATTCATAGAAAAATTCAACCGTAAAGGCATACCCGCCGCCAGGCATGTCCCCATATTCGATTTTTTCTATTTCCCCTGTTTCAAGATAGCTGTACTTTACGGTTGTCCCGTACAGATCAGCCGTTTTCACGGGAAAATAAACGAACCCTCTTCCGTCCGCCGAAACCGGTCCCGGCGCAAAAGTTGTTGAGGTGCCGTCCTTTAAAGTTTCGCGGAAGGTGTCCGTCTTATCATCGTATTTCACTCTCGAAACCTCAGCGCTGCTGTAGGGATAATATCTGGCCGGCACCGGGGAGGAGTCCGCCGTCATGGCTCCGTAATCCGGGTGAAAGATTTTATCGCCACGGTTAAAATCCGGCTTTCCGTTTTGGGACATACGTTCCATATACGGAAGCCCCAGCGTGAATCCGTATCCGAATATATCCATACCTCCAAAGCCCTGCCGTATGGATAACTTCGGCGTGTTTTCCCTGGCGTTCGGAAGCGAGACAGAAATGCTCACATCGGCGCTTCCGCTAAAGCCCTGGATCGAAACATACGGCTCAAGGCAAAAGCCGGAATAAGAAAAACATAAATCTTTACAGTCAAACATAACTTCCTCCCGCTTTGATCGATCACATCATATTTCAATGCCGTTCCGCTTAAAATTCCGATAGGTACAGAATTTGTTTTCCGCGTTTATCCCGCCGAAGGCAAGCCTTATGTTCAGCTCGCCGCCCCTGCAGGATGCGCGCCTGTCGCAGATCCCGCAGAAGCCCGAAAGTCCGGATGGATCAAAGCCGCGCAGATCGGCAAAACTTTTTTCATCCTGCCAGATATCCCACAGACTGCGCTCTCTGACATTGCCGGCGGCATCCTCCGGCGAGCACATACACGCTCCTACAAGGCCGCCGTCCGGATTTAACTGTGCTGAGAAAATTCCGGCGCTGTCGCCGTAAAACTCATAATTCCCGTTTTCCCCATAAAGGAAGCGTTCTATCGCCGCCCCTTTTTTGCTGTGAACTGCAAACGCTGCCGCAGGCACTACCTTAATGCCCTCTGTAAACATTGCATCATAGGCATATTGCAGAACCCGGCTTATATCAGCCTCAGAAAGCAGAAGCTCTTTATTGCGCAGAGCTTCCCCTATGGGATAAACCGGCTTTAAGCCCCAGTAATCCGCGCCGGTCCTGGTAAACGTTTCCCGCATTGTATCAAGGTGTAATATATTATGCGCGTTTACCGTCGTAACAATGGAAACCGTTACGCCTGCCGCCTTGAGATTCTTTACTCCCGAAAGTGCTTTTTCAAAGTTTTCTTTGCCCCGTACACCAGCGCTTTGAGCATTGACGTCGTCTATGCTCACCGATACGCAGAAGATACCTGCCGACCTGATTTTTTCAGCACACTCTTTATCGATCAGCGTACCGTTTGTTATCATGCCTACCCTTATACCCGCACTGCTTAATGAGGCGGACGTTTCGTACCAGTAAGGGCTTAACAAAATTTCGACGCCCGACAGAACCACTTCTTTTACTCCAAGCCCTATGATATCACGGATGACTTTTTGTATCTCATCCCGGCGAAGTTCCGGCATATCTGTCCGGGAATCCCGAAAACCGCAGTGCCTGCAGTTTAAATTGCAGCGGCCTGTCATGCGCCATGTAAGCTTCATGAGAGGATATTTCTGTCCGCCGGATTTTTTCTTTATCCCCCAGTCCGCGCGGGATGAGAGATCGCCGCTGCGCACCATGAAGCTAAGGCTTCCAAAGCTATACGGACTGCCGCCCCGCGTGAGCCTGCCTATCACCGTTCTCTCGGGCTTATCATTTAACTCGGTCCTGGCAGTGATAAGCGTTTTCCCGTCCTCATCATAAACCACGGCGCTTTCCACACCGGATATTACAGCCGAAAACTCTGCATAGTATTCAGCCGGTGAAGGAGGATATGTATTCCCAAACCAGTGATACCTGAAATATTTCCAGTCCAGGGACGATTGCTCCTCCGGCGCTTCCAGAAAACCTGAAACAGGTCTGGCGGGAAGGAAGACGCTTTCCTGAAGGCTGTCTTTTCTCCCCGTTTTTACCGAGGGAGAGCTGATATACGGAAGCAGGATAAGCGGTTTTCCCGTAATATCCTCGCTGGCAGCCACCGTGCTGTATCCATATTTGTCCCTGAGCGGGATCGAAAAACGGACGCCCGTATATTGATCTGCGCCAAGCTCACGCTCAAACGTATTGTCTTCCGCCGCCGTTACTTCAAAGGTATCGGCGGAGCCGTCAGGCTTTACCGCGGTAAGCGATACCTTATGGCCAATGATACTTCCGTCACTTACGGCAGGGATGATCCTGACCGGCGTACCCTGATCGTCAGCCGCTGTGAGAACAAAGGATAAAACCAGAGGCGTGCAGAGCGCCCTGAGATAATTTTCACCGGGCGCGAATGCCTTGATATGCGGGGCATATGTATAGCCGTCCCTGTCAGCCGGAGTCTCTGCAAAATGGTCTCCCAGCGCAGCAGCGGCATTGACAAGCCCGATCCAGTCTGTTTCGACTCCCGCCCTGTCCTGTGGATTTACTGAAGAACGGCGGATACAGCCCTTAAGATAAAAGCAGTCTGAAAAGATGCCTGTATCATCAGCGCTTCCCGCGATCCCGCCCGCCAAGTCGCTTCCGGTCTCTCTGCCATGGATATAACCCATGTTATAGCAAAAAGAAACCTTCGCACCGAATGCGCCGCCGCAGATACCGCCTGCCGCAAAAGAGGGGATCCTGTCCGGCGGGGCAGAAATTTCACTTTTGCTGTGGCAGGAGATGATCCTTCCTCTGCACTCCCCCGCCAGTCCTCCCGCAAGATAAGATGCCCTGCCCGAAACCGGCCCTGATACTGCAGGGCTGAACTTTATACTTACGTTTGCCCAGGAATCGGTGATCGACGCAGACTGAAGCGGCAGGCTTCCGCATAAACCGCCCGCCTTACTGTAATCGGTCGAGGCTTCAAGCAAGATATTTCCGTCGGCACAGCACCTGTTTATATTGCCGTAGCATACAGCGGCTAAAGCTCCTGCGCAGGTTTGTGTTGTGGGATTGGCAGTACCGCTCAGATCCTGTTTTATAACAACGGACTGAAGCTGCAAATCTGTGACCGAGCCTTTTTGGCCTATCGTGTCAAAAAGGCCGAGATGATAGCTTTGAGAACCATTTACCGTCAGGTTCTTTATCACGTGCCCCTGCCCGTCAAGTTTTCCGTCAAAGGTGTATTTTGTCCCGCTGCCAAGCGGATTAAAATCCGCAGCCCCGCTAAGATCAAGGTCTCCTGTCACAGTATAAGTATTTCCCGCTGTTTTGTTTTTGCTTATATGGTCCTGTAAAATGTCATAGAAATCATCCGGGCAATTAATTTCATAGTCCATGGCTTAAACCTTTCCCGGCTCCAGCGCCGTATACGTAATATTTAAAATTACATCTCCTATATCCTTTAAATCAAAGGGATTCCCGTCCTCAAATTCAAGCTGCCATTTTGACACCGCACCGGTACCCTCAAATGGCAGATACGCGCTGTCCGCACTGCTGAAAGAACGCATTCCGCTTTCGTTAACAGCCTCCGATATGCTGATGGACTGGCCCGCGCGTCTGTTTACCGTTACCTTTTCGGGAACAGGCGCCGCGATGTCGTACTTTGAAACATACTCCAGCGCTTCCCTGCTTCCGGGATCATTCAGTATCAGGCTTCCTGTCTGCACAAGCCTTGCGCGGATATTTTGAAATACACCGATCAGAACATCGATATTTACCGTAACCGAGCGGATCTTATGCATATAATACTTCGGCCTTTCGGCGCTGTCGAACAGCGACAGCGGCAAAGTGAAAGAGCACGTATTCCCGCTTTGAAGAGAAGCGAATTCATTCGGGCAGTCACGCGCCAGAGAGATTGCCCTGGTCATCTCAGGCCTGCGCGGATTCTTCGAAATATACGCTGCCTGCATCGAATCGAGTGCGCTCATAAGCCTTTCGCCGGACAAAAGCCCGCTGCTTGTATCGTCCCAGTAAGCGTAAGTCAAAAATGCCGTATCGTCGCCCGTTTCTTCCTGCCAGGCTGTCTGGGCGCGGGCGGCAAGCTCAAGCGCCGTCTGATAGGAATGAAACACGACCTGCCGAAGCTGTCCGCTTAAAGTACTGTAAAGGCTGCATGAGGAAAATTTCGTCTTATAATACTCCAAAAGTTCTGCCGTGTTCGCCTGCATAAGAATGGTATAATCACGGTCGTATTCCGCCGTTTTCTGCTGCTCTTCCAGGGCGGAAATCTGGTTGTCAAGCTGCTCTGCTTCAAGCTCCGCCTGATGCCTTTGAACATTCCACTCGGCAAGCCTTCTGGCATAGGAAGCATAGGTCCCGGTCACCTCAGCCGCCGAATGAATGGAGGAAGCCAGGGACATTGAGGCCATGGAAAAGTTCATAGACGAACTGCTGATTTCTCTGCCGCCGTAAACCATCGCGAACGGAGAACCGGCTTCCGGCACCAGCGCGGCAGCTCCGGCTCCTGTTGCCAGAGCAGCGGAATAACTATCAGCCGCGCCTGCTGAAATGGTAAGACCGATCGCCGCTTTTTCAGCAGCGGAGATATTTTCTTTTATCAGGCTGTCGTGATAGTCAAAACGGGCCTGAGCCGCCGACTTTGCGCTCTGAAGCGAATTTTTTTGATACTCAAGCTGCTTTATCTCAGCATCCCGGGCCTGCAGGCTCAGAGCGACAAGCTTCTCGCTCTGCCTGGCCGACAGTACTCTTAAAGCTTCCTCGTCTCCCTTTTCCATTGATGAAAGAAGCCTTGAGGAAAAACTTATAAGTTCTGTGGTAAATTCCCTGGCATATCCGAAAAGCACAGGATATCTGTACCAGTTGTCGCCGGTCACGGGCGGCCTGACACTGCCGGAGCTGCCTGCCGTTCCACGGATCCTCGCAAGCTCTAATGGATCCGAAACCTGCGAAAACTGCGGAATCGTTCTCGGATTCCCGTTGATATCAAGATTCTTACGCAGCTTGCCAAGTCTGTCGTTTACCGTGTCCCACCTTGCCGCGACGTTTGGATCGGGCGGAATTTGAAAATACGGAAAGAAAAATTCCGTACCCGGCGCATCGTATAAATAACTGTCTCCAGGCATTGAAAGCATGGTCTTGATAAGGGTGTTAAAAAATGTTCCGATGTGGTTTTCGGAGTTTTCACTTTTGTATAGATCCAAAAAGCTCTTCGCGCCGGCTGAATTTCCGGAACTTATCGTTACAGGACGCTTTCCCAGGATGTCGGCTGCGATCCCGTAAAGCGAGGAAGCGGCTGCAAGGCTGTCCCATGTAAGCTTTGCGAACTCGCTGTCGCCCCATTCTGTCAGCAGGTCGACGTATTCGAGCACTGTGTATTTTTCGTAAGCGCCTATTCTGAGAGAAGCTATCGCATGAGGATCAAACGGATTGTTGTGATAGTTTCTTAGTTCGGCGCTGTCATTTAAATCCTCCGTCAGGTCCTTAAGCGTTCTTGAACGGAACGGGAAGAACTGCCAGCAATAGCCATAGCGGCCGCCTAAAGTAAAGTTCGACAGGATGGCTGCTATGCCGTTGATATTTTCCTGTGACAGGCCTTTTTCGGAAAGCTTTGCCGCCGCGCCCGACTTCTCAAAATCATCGTAAGTAAATCCGTATTTCACACGGTATTTTAAGCCGTCCTTATCCGCCGGCATTAAGATTCCCGCCCCGGCAAGGACGCGGATGCATTCCCCTTCATACCCTGCGGCAGCCGGCGTAAACGTGCGCGCGTCAATAAACTGCTCCGTGGACAAGGGTGAGTAGATATACTCAAGCCATTTTCTGGCGTCCGGATAATTTCCGAAGGCCCTGAGAGTTTTTGCGGCGTAGATCGGAAGATGATAAAAAAGTTCATAATTATAGTTTTTGTATAATCCGTCAAAATCAGCCTGCGCTCCGTCTAAAGCAGGCGGAAGATTTAACGCATCCGTATTCGGCGCAAAACGCTCGATCGGATAAACAGGCGGCACCGGAGCCTGCTGGTTTTCAAGCTTTAAGAAAGCATCCGTCCCGCCCTCCGCAAATCTTGAAATAATATGGGAAGCCGCCGGATTGGTTATTCTTGTCACATCGTATTTCAGCGCGCCGGTGTCGAAGCCCCGGCCGCCTTTTCCGTTATAGCGCAAAGAGACCGGGAGCGGCGCGTTTACAAACTTTTTAAAGATATCGCTTACCTCATCAGGCGTACTTGTGCCGATAAGTTTTGTTCTCCGGAGTTTTTCCTTTGGATTCATCTGAAAAGAGCCGTCGGAATTTACCGGTACTGCTTCAAAGCCGTCGGAAGCGCTGCCCATCAAAGCGCTGAAAATATCGGCGCTTGTTTTTTCATCGATATTCTGCGACCAGAACATACGGCTTGTAGCGATGCGCCGGTCATTTAAAAGTCCGAGCAAACCGTCCAGGATCTCATCCGGCACAGGGTCTTTGTAATTTTTCAGGGCGTTCCGGAGATTCTCGCGGGAAACGTTCGGCATATACGCATACCCGTCTATATCGATAATGGGAGGATCCGCGCTGTTTAACAGGTCAAAAATAATATGCTTATCATCAAACTTACCTCCTAAGGCTCTTTCAATGTCATCAGCCGTTATTTTCGGATAGCTTATGGCAAGGGAGCTGTCGATGGGCAGAAGCCGTCCGCCTTCACCGTCTGCAGATGCCGGAGTAAGCAGAAAGGCTTCTCCGCTTCCGGCAGCGGTCTGAAGAATAAAGCCGCCTGCCAGATTCCCCGTTTTTATGATTTTACAGTCCGCTGCGATCCGGGTATTTTCATCTCCGAAGAGCCGCTGCGAACCAAGGCACTTCAGGAGGATAGAATACAGATCCGAATACTGCACGGGAGTAATGCCTGTTTCATACGAATCGGAATAAAAGGTGCCCGCGCAGAGCCGCTCCGGATCTATCGTCACCTTACCGCCCTCTCCCGTTTCCTTAAACACCGCTGTCTTAGAGCTATCCAGATATTTTTGAAAATCCTGGAGCGCTTTCTCTGAATCCGTTCCCAGGATATATGTGTTTAACGTATCGCTGAACTCACCGCCGTATCCGTCATGATTCTTTATATAATCATATTCAGGAAGCCTGATCCCCGAAAACTTCGGTGTAATTCTGCAGGGCCCGCACAGGGTATCCTTTATGACATCCGCTGTGAACGCAGCATCGATAACAGAAGACGATTCGTCCACGGCTGCGGCAGGCGCCGCGGCATTTTCGCCGCCTGTGTACTCATCGAAGATCAGAAATTCTCCGTTATCGACCACAGACTCCTCCATAAGAGTGCTTCCGTAAACACGTACGCTTCCACTGATAAGCCTGCCGGAGATCCCTCGGCTGGTAAGGATATTTATTTCGTCGGCAAGCCTTGCGTGCATATTTGAAAACGCTGATCTTTCGGATGTTTCAAACGGCTTTTTAAGCGGGAAATATTCGCTGATCTCATCATCCGGGAGATTGTATACAAACCCGCCGTACAGGATCAGAAGTTTTTCAAATTCACCGCTTTGCGCGAGATAGTAACGCCCATTGGGATCGCAGAAATTTCTCTCGGTGATCCGGAACGCCGCGAGCTTTTTGTAGCCCTCGCTGTTTATATCATAAGAATTTTTAAACTGCCTGCCATAGTCGGTATCGGGATCGTTAATTATGCAGAAATCATCTGAAAGCGTTTTTATATCGCTCCATGTTCCGAGCACGCCGAGGCAGGTGTATTTTACCGAGAATTTACTTGCGGCTAAAGTATTCTGCAGAAATCCGCTGTTTTCGTCCTGCGCGTTTCCCGGTTTGTACGAAATTTCGGGAACTGCGGCCGATGACTGCTCAAGCCAGAACAGAAAAAGCTTTCCAAAGATATAGATCGGAGTAATTTCTGCTGCGGGTACCGCCGCCGGGATTTCTGTCCATTCCCCCCATATCCCATCCGTGCGGATGCAGTAAAAAAGCGTTTCGCCGTTCGCCTTAGCCCTGCCGAAAAGATACAGCTTTTCCGTGCTTTTGTCTGAGGCAAGATAAGACGCGCACGGAGTAATTTGAGAAAGTGACGTGTAATCACTTAAATACCTGGAATACAGAGTTTCCGCCGCCTTTAGATCCATCGGCTTTCCCGAGACCGTCTGCAGGGCATCCTGAAAAAGCTTTGACTGGGACGTGCGGATATCGGGCAGAAGATAATTTTCAGGTCTCACGAAAATCATGCGGTTTGACTTCCACTCAGAATAGTCCATGATCCACGACCAATATTCCTCACTGATCTCGTCGATTCTTCCCACTCCGCGCTCCAGCCCTGTTCTGCATCTGTTCAGATAGGTCAGAACGGCGTTTACTCCCTCACGGATACAGGAGATCGAAACGGGATCTTCCGTCAGAACGTCCATCAGAAGATAATCCGAAAGCTCCTTTGCCGAGGAAACAGTACCGTTAAGCTTTGACACCGCGAGCGCCGTCAAAGCAGTGCAGTACTCCTTCCCTGATCCGTCAGGCGCGGGCAGTCCCGCCGACAGCTTTAACAAATCGTCATATCCGTCCTTTTTGATGAGCGCGGCCAGATAACCATTCAGCACTGAAGTTTTGATCCCGATGGATTTTACAGCATCCAGACGTCTTACAAAAGTGAGGATCCCTTCCATCGAAAAATCCGAATCCGCTCCAAGGGCCGATACCTCCTCCCCGGACATCGAGCAGAGCTCTGAGAGTGCCCGGATTTTATTTTCCCCGGAAAAGGCGTCGGCTGTCAGCATATAAAAGACAGGGTTCGCGGAATAAAATTTTGCGTTTTGAAACAACAGCGCCAGGTCGGAAAACAAAATCCCGTTTTCAGGATACTTTGAAAAAAGCTCATTGGAAAACAGCAATAAGAGATCAGCCGATACGTTTTTTAAAATGAAATCCGCACGGCTTATAAGAGTAATAATTTTTCGCGCGCTTTCCCTGCCGCTGTCCGAATAAAAGTTTTCCTGCCAGGAAGGCAGCTTCAGAACCGGTGAGATCAGATCAAAAATGATCCTGGAACAGGCTGCCCAGGAGACAGCGGATCTTCTCAACTGCCCTGTTCTTTGCGGAGACTTCTTGAAGGTTCCGGAGGATCAGCAGTTCGATGTGATCACGATGGGCGATGTGCTGGAACACCTCCAGCGTCCGGCGGAAGGTCTGGAGAAGGCGTTCCGGCTGCTGAAAGACAGCGGTATATTGTGGATATCCACACCGAACTATGAGAGCGCTTTTTCAAAGCTTATGAAGACTGAGGATCCTATGTGGAGAGAGCCTTACCACATCACCTACTCCTCTCGCGAAAGTCTGACCCGTCTGCTCGAACAGGCAGGATTTGAGATACTGCGCTACTCAGTGAGTGGACATTACAACGGCTCCATGGAGATGCTGTGCAGAAAAAAAGGATGTTAATCCCTTTCCCCGGTTATTTTTTCAGCATTTCTGCCGACATAATTTATAAAGAAGACTTTGTATCATAAGTACATATGTCTTCTCCGTCCGTATCTGCCTGTATCTGTACAGAGACGCGGCACGGGTGCGGATAACAATCATTTTGAAGGAAAGGAGGGAAACAAAAAATGAGGATCAGCGGAATTAATTCTTACGGAATGGGATCATATGTTGGTCAGACTGCGATGAATAACGCGAAACTCATACAGGCTCTGTCCAATAATCCCCAGTTTTCGGAGACGTTCCGTCCGGTATCGTCGACAAGCGGCTCACTGAAGGACAGCCTTGATTTCGTGAAGGAGTACACTTCCAGTATGTCGTCCCTGATGCAGGCTGCAAGTGAGCTGAAGAGTACCAATTCTTCAGGAGCTATGAGAGATCTCACAGTGACAAGTTCAGACACGTCTGTTGCTGATGTGACGGAGAGACTTCCGGTGCGCACGGCAGGCGAGATACAGCTCAGCGTATCTGAGACAGCAAAAGCACAGATCAACGTAAGCGAAGCAGTGAGCGCATATGCAGGCGCAGCCTCGGATATGAACTTCACGCTAAGCGGAAGCGCCGGTTCTGTGAATGTACAGGTCAGCGCGACTGACAGCAATGGAGTATCAAGGACGAATGTTCAGATGCTCAGAGACGCGGCAGCTCAGATCAATGACAGTGCTGTAGGCGTCAGGGCCACTGTAGTGGAGGAAGACGGGAATGCTTCTCTGAAGCTGGAAAGCCTGAATACTGGAACTGCTTACGGGTTCCAGGTAAGCGGCGAGCTTGGCAGCGCAGCCGGAGCTGACCAGGTAGAGACCGCGGGTTCCAATGCCCGCTACTCTGTTACAGAAAATGGAGTGGCAAGAGAGTATACATCTTCCCGCAATGAGATCACGGTAAATGGCGGCCGGATCGGCGTCACCTTAAAGGATGCCGGTGAAGTCACCATCCGCTCAGACGTGGATTCGGAGAAAATCGCCTCTGCTCTGAGCAATCTGGTACAGAGTTACAACAGCGCTCTCGAGGTTCTTAATGACAACTATGGACGCGGAACAGGTGTGGACCGGCAGCTCCGAAATCTTGTCAGAGGTCTCGGCCCAGAACAGTCGCTTGAAAAACTCGGTATCACTGTAAATAAAGACGCAACGCTGAATTTTGACCCGGAAGTTCTCACAAAGAATATGGAGAGGGACTCTTCTCTTGTAAAAGATCTGATCTCCGGCACCGGCGGAATTGCGGATACCGCGTTTAACAAAGCAGTCGGCGGCATGAATATGAGTTCCAGTTCTCTGATCAACAATGATATGGATAAGATCGAGGAACAGACTCTGAACAATTCATACTTTGCCATGAATATGTTCATGGGAGGAAATGCTTACATGCAGAATAATTACTACGCGACCGGTCTGATGATGAACTATCTGATCTGATGTCTGATACAATGTTATATCAAAAAAGAGTCTTCCTGGGAAGGCTCTTTTTTGATTCACTCTGAAGTATTTTCTTTCAGCTTAAAAGTTCATAACATTAAAAGGATATGACATCGGAAACCACATAGCCCTCGCCGGGGGATGCTGCCACGCTGCCGGAAACTCCTGAAAAGTCCCCTCCGCCTGCGGGGACAGGTACTGCCGCAGACTGGATTACCTCCGCGTATATGCGGCGCTCCGGATCGTAACGCCCATGTCTGGCCGGACGGTATCCCGGAATCGTGAGAGCGTCAAGCTGTCCCTCCTTGCGAATGGCTCCATCCCCGATCGCACGGGACGTTTTCCGACGTTTCAGTTCCAGCCTTGCCTGCAGTTCCTTCTCGCTCTGCTCACGCTCCTCCGCCCGTTTTATCCGAGTCTTTGTCAGCGATTCATCGGTAAAGCGTTTCAGTTTTTTGTTGCCGCGCAGGAGAAGCTTTTCCAGAGAGCGCAGGGCAGCTTTGGCCTTTTTCTGATCCTTTTCATCACCATATACGGCAAGCAGCTTCAGCGTCGCAATGTTGCGGCGGGTCTCCTGCATCACATTCAGGACCATAGAACGGCTGCTGGCCCGTGCCATACGGCTGTAGGACGCGGCAGTCTGATAAGGGGATGAGCTCCCGATCCTGAACTTCTGGAGCATCTGTTCTGCCGGTGAAGGCAGATCAGAAAAGAAGGACGACTGCTGGCTGCCGGAAGACCTGTCTGCCCCGGCTGTGATCGGATTTGTCTCCGGCTTCTTCTGGAAGAAAATGGCCTGGTCTTCCTCAAGCCATACGCCCGCTCCTTCCCCCAGTTTCCCCAGCCGCCTGACACAATCCAGCAAAGCCTGGGTTTTCTTTCTATAACTATCCTTCCCTGCATAGATATCTGCCATAAACTCGTCTGACAGAATCAGTGCATAGCCGTCTCCCACCTGATCGAGAACTTTTGACAGCAAATCCCGCTCGCCGTCAGTTCCCGGTTTTTCAATGGTGATATGTATCTTTGGATAGTCATTTTTGAGCTGCTCCAGCAAATTCTGGAATAACTCTGTAATCTCCTTTCTCGACAAAGACTCGGAAGAAGATGCAGATATACGGTCTGTATTCAGATGTTCTGTCTGTTCCCCGTCATGCAAGAAAGCGGAGACAGCAGGTTTCCCTGCCGCCTCCGCTTTCTCTGACCGGTTTCTCTGTATATATTGCTCCTGATATACGGAACTTTCCGGCCTGATTTTGTTCATAAACTTTTCACCTCTTTAAATTGTGGCTGCTTATAACTCTGTCTCTGCCCCAGTCCTGCTCACATCCTTCAGACGGAATCCACTTACTGTCTTTTTGAGCAGTGCTGCCTGACCTGACAATTCCTCGCTGGCTGCCGCACTTTCCTGTGCAGTAGCTGAATTGGTCTGGACAACACTTGAAATCTGGTCTACACCGACTGTAACCTGGGATACTGCCTCAGCCTGTGTCTTTGCATTTTCCTTGATCTCACCCATCAGGGATACTGCCTTCTCTGCTGTTTCCGCAGTGTACCGCAGTGACTCAGAAGTCTCACCTGCGATTCTTGTACCATTCTCAACCGCACGGATCGAGCGCTCAATCAGTTCAGACGTGTTCTTCGACGCCTCTGCACTCTTCTCTGCCAGTGAACGTACCTCGTCAGCAACTACAGCAAATCCCTTGCCGGCATTTCCCGCTCTGGCTGCTTCTACAGCTGCGTTCAGCGCAAGAATATTAGTCTGGAATGCGATGTCTTCAATCGTCTTGATGATCCGGCTGATCTCGTTGGAGCTGGAACTGATTTCATCCATTGCACTGGTCAGTTCCTCCATCTTCTGAGTACTTTCCATCAGAAGTCCTCCAGCCTTATTTGCTGACGTACTGGCCTCCTCTGCAAACTTGGCGCTCGACTGAATGTTGTCATTGATATCGTTGATCGTAGCCGCAAGCTCTTCCACACTGGACGCCTGCTCTGTAGCACCCTGACTGAACGCCTGTGCTCCGGATGCAACCTGGTCGGAACCGGCTGCTACCTGGTCAGCGGATTCATTGATCTTCATGAGAGCATCGGAAAGCTTCTCATTGATACCTCTGACACTTACATAGATCTCATGAAGATCTCCCCTATAGACAGAAGTATCTGTTGTAATATCAAAGTTTCCGCGAGCCATTTCACCGAGCACCCTGCCCTCTTCCTGAATCAGAGTACGCAGGCAGTCAACGATCTCAATCGTAGCGTTCGCCAGTTCACCTGTCTCATCCTGTGTGCGGATCTCTGGAACAGGCGAGTGAAGATCTCCCTCTGAGAGCGCTGTGATCCTCTTGGTACAGCTGATGATCGGATTAACGATCCGCCCTGCGAGCCAGCGCACAAATAAAACAGTTACGATCAGAGAAACAACAACTATAATAATGATAACTATAATTGAGCGATATGTAGAGTCCATAAAGTCACTCTGAGGTGCTGTCACGCCAATGCTCCACCCATCAGTTCCCTCCACAGGGGCATAGGCCATCATCTTAGACTCTCCACCAGAAGTATAATTACCTGTTCCGCTTTCTCCGCTTCTCATTTTCGCGTGGATCTCAGCAAGAGCTCTCAGGCTGTTGTCTGTCTCCGCCTCATTTTCGATATTCTGTGTTGTGACCGTATCCATTGTAGTATCAGCAATGGTGTTGCCGTCTTTGTCGATCATATAGGCTCCGCCGTTCTCGCTCACATGGATACTGGACATGATGTCATTCAGGAATGTTTCCTGCGGAACAAAATAGACCACTCCGACCGGAGTAGTATCCACATTTCCATCCTCCCATAGCGGCGCTGCGACAATGATCGTCAGCTCATCTGTCACTTTGCTCATGACAGGGGTGGAAACATAAGTATTTCCCGCCATACACTGCTGAAAGTAATCACGGTCCGCATAATTATTTCCGTCAAACAGACTGTTCCCGTTAGCATCAAGAAGATTGACACGTACCATCCCGTACTTATCTGCCCAAGAAGTGAGCATGTCCTCCTTCTCTGAAACAGGAACATCCGGATCCGTGATATCCGGCCTTCCGCCAAAGGCCTCCGCCACATTAATATAAGACTGGATTTCCTGTGTGACTCTCTGTGAGGCAATTTCTGCCATGCTTGCCATACTCTTCTCCGCCTCGGAAAATGTGCTCTGGTAAGAAAGAACCGAGCTTATGATTCCCAAAAGCAAAATAAAAATTGTCGTAATGGCAGCTGATCCTGCAATCACTTTCGTTCGTATACTTTTCATCTTTTTTCTCCTTCTGCCACACTGTCCCGGTTCCGGAATGAAGGATCCCGGACAGCGTGAGTCGTGACATACGATATCATACAGATTAAAACCATTTTTTACTTCTTTTTATCTGTGGAGTGTAATGGGTGATGTGATTTTCATCTGTGATATCTATATATAATATCGTACCAGACATAAAAAAAATAAGAGTTAATGGTCGAAAAATTACTCCACTGTCTTTAAAAAGACCCCCAGCCTCTTGTCCATGGTCCGGATATGGGTGATCAGTCTTACAACATGTACGTTTATCTCACTCATATTCTGGATCCCGGGACCCTCTTCAGGAATACGGTCAAGAATCTCTTTGAGCTGTCTTTTATACTCCTCATGAAATTTATGATGAGTCTCAAATTCTCTCCACCCGCTTTTTTTCTGAAGCTCCTCTTCATGGGCGAAATGCTTGTCCACATAGCTGGTAAGGAAAGCGGCTGCATGGTTCACCTGCTCCTTTCCCGCCTTTTTATTGTCAGAAAAAGAGTCGAGAAGCTGATTGACCGCGTCAAACAGCTGTCTGTGCTCCCTGTCAATCATATCATGTCCGGTGATCAGATCCGGTGTGACTTCATATTTCATAATCCTTTTCCTCCATATTATTTTCTTTTATCTGAAGTAAGGAGTGCCGCAAGGCTGCCCGCATCTTTCTCGTTTCCTGACGCAGCTTTCCGGTTTTCACTTGCCGCCTCGAGAAGTTCCCGACGGAACACCGGTATATTCCTCGGCGCGCTTATCGTCAGTTTCACACTGTCAGATCCGACTTCCTTTACCGTGATCACGATATCATCTCCGATCACGATCTCCTCACCTTTTTTTCTTTCCAGAGTCAGCATATCTTCTTCTCCTTCCGGGTCAGTTCTCCCAGCTGATGCCGGAATCCGTATTCCCGGTTGTCCAGTATCACCTGCTTTGCTTTTCTGGTAACCGTATTGATCACGACAGGGCATCGCAGATTCACCGTACTCTGTGAAGCCGGCTTCTGGGCGACACAAAGTACATACCAGGAATAATCCGATTCGTCCTGGATCTCTCCCAGACACTCCAGTTCCGACTGTGGAACCACCGGATCATAATCCTCCATGAGCAGGAACGGATTCATGATTATGAAAGCCAGTCCTTCCTCGTCCAGGCTGTGAAGAGTAATGACGGCGTCACTGCCTTCCTCCGCCGCCACAGGCAGAAAGATTTTATGATCCTCAAACCCGAAGAGACCTTCTTCAAAATTAATAATCAGATTGTCTTCAAACTCTTTATTCGTTGTAGTTTCATTCTTTTTAATGCTCATATTTGCGCTCCTGTTTCATATTGACAGCGGCAGAGATAATCCCTCTGCCGCTGCCTGCAAATTCTATTCGCATCATATTACTCCCGGCACAGGTATCAGGCACTCAGGTCCATCGTCTCGCCCTCAAACCGCTCCGCGGCACTGGGGGGAACATAGACCGGCCTCCCCATGTATTCGATCTGCACGTCGGGCCACTGTGTGATCACAAACTCAATGCTCCAGGGAATATACTCCACATCCCCGTTGTTCAGCTTTGCATCAAACATCAGACGATCCATCTGATAATTCATTGTAATGCTGCCCGGCTGGTAAGTAATCTCTGCCCTGGCAGAGGGAATAAACCCAAGCTGAAATTCTCCGGTTGGAAGCTGCATTCTCTGTGCCAGAATCTGATCCAGCATCTCGCCGCCTTCTCCGGGTTTTGACCATTTCATCCTGGACGCTTCACTCGCGTAACTCTGTGCCGCCTGCCCTGCCGCCTGAAGACCGCGTTGGGCATTCTGATAGACCGCCATACGCGTCGTGGGGACGATAGAGCCGCGCGCTTCGTAAGTATCCAGAAGGAGTTTCGCGGGTCTGGTCTGTATATTAAAACCGCCCCGTTCTCTGCTCATCTCGACAAGCGGCGGGCTGCTCTTCCCGCGTTCCAGTCTTGCGTGCTGAATAGTCATCTCATATTCCAAAGGGATAGTCCTAATCTTAAGCAAGGGTTCCATAGCCATTCCTCCTTTCTGTCATATGCTGTATATCTCTTATGTGATCCTCATCTGCACATTGACAGATCAGCGGAACACATCAGATCATGAAAGAAAATCAAGAAGTGACGGACCGATAATTCCTGTACCGATCTTGAGTGCGCTCGTGTAAGCGTACATCGCCCAGGAATAATTGGTGATGGCCTCCGCAGGTTCGATCCCGATCTCTGAGCTGTACTGCTCCTGGAGCGAGACAGCCTCATCCTCCAGTCTGTTCTTTGTCGTCTCCAGCATATTGGACTTCGTTCCCAGTTCTGTAATGGTATCCTTCAACTGATTCGTCCCTTCCTGGAACAAATCCCAGAGTCTGGAATATTCTGCCTCATCGAAATCATCCGCAGCAAGGATATCTGCCATATCCCCGACGAGTACAATCAGGTTATTGCTCGTGACGCCATCAGCCGCCACTCCGTATCCTACCGCATTGATTCCCGGAAGCGCCGTGTTCACCGCGGTGGAAGAGATAATCTGGTTATTCGCATCAAAGGAAAGGCCGAAGCCGATATCCACATAGGACGTCTCGTTGGCCAGTTCTTGCAGAGCAGCTGCATTGGCAGGATCACTCACATCGAGCCCCCGATAGAGAAGTTCTCCGGTGTCGGTCAGCTCGAAAGGTGCTGTTTCAGTGCCAACATTCCCTCCAAGAAGGAAGCTGTCCCCGTACTTTGTATTGAGGAACTGCACCATTGTGTTCTGAAGGTTTCTGAGCTGTTCCGCGTAAGTGTCCCGTCCCGTAGAGCCGATGGGAGAATTCATGGCAGCGACAGAGTAGTCTTTCGAAATCTTGTCCGCGATATTACTAATCTGATAGATAACGCTCTCCTGCTCATCCAGCCAGCTCTCAGAACTCTCTATGTTGTTAATATAATCCTGATTTCTCGCATAACGGCGGTCAAGAACAGCTGCCCTGGCCGCCGAGGCGGGATCCTCATATGCCGAGGAAATCCTCTGTCCTGTCTCCACCTGTTTCCTGCTGATATCCAGCCCTCCCATTGTGCTGTACAAGTTATTCTGGTAATTACGCCTGATCATGTTCGTTGTGATCCTCATTTAACTTCAGCCTCCTATCTTCCTACCGCACCGGTATTATTGATCAGTTTGTCAAGTATCTCATCAAGAGCGGTCATCAGCCTTGCAGCAGCGTTGTAAGACTGCTGATACTGCATCATGCTCATGACCTCCTCATCCAGACTGACCCCGGAAACCGAATCTTTGGAATCCGCGATCTGGTTGAGCACTGTGGTACGGTTAGTCAGAATTGTCGAGATGGAAGACCTCTCCGTAGCCTGTGTGTTCTGGAGATATGTGTAGGCCTCCAAGAATGTGCCCTCAAATACCTGTTCACCCTGAGCCGTAGTAAAAGAGTGCCTATCAGACATGAGCGCGTTGATCATTCTCTGCACGTTCTCATAGGCGGATTCATTTCCGGTAGTTCCAGAATCTGGATTTGTTGTGGTTGTAATATGAACCTGTCCCGACATCCATGCCTCAGAAACGCGGATATTTTCAGCAGTAAAATCTGGGGAGCCATCTGATGTCTCAAACAAAGCGCCGCCTGCACCGTTCAGATTATTCAGTGTTGTAGCAAACTCATTGACAAATTCATTGAAGTACTCCTCATAGAATCCGATTCCTTTGGTATCCGTATTAGGATCATCGTAGACGCCTGATTTGTTGAGCATATCCGCGTACCCCTTGAGCACGCCCTCTCCCAGTTTGTCAGTCACATCCGTAGCTGTTGCCGCGCCCACTCCGGTAATCTGAACCTGGAGAGGCGGCATTCCGTTGGCACCCGTGACTGAGATGGTTCCCTTCTCATTATCATCGATCAGCGTGTGCTCATTGCCGTCCGTATCTCGGAACGTGATCTTCAGTGTGTCAATCTTAACGTTTCCGCCCACATTCAGCTCTTCATAGCTTACGTTGATGGGAAGATAGGTGGCCAGTTCATCGATCAGGGAGTTTCTCTGATCCATCAGCTCCAGCGCGGGATTCCCCAGAATCTGACTGTTCTTGATGGACTCATTGAGTTCCAGGATATCGCTCAGATAAGAATCAATCTTCTGAGCTTCCGTCCCGGTGATCCTGTCAACGAATTCCGCTTTCATATCTGTAATATCTTTCGCGCTCTCATGGAAAAGGTTCACCAGAGTTTCCATTGCTGAGCGGACCAGCGTGTCATAGGTGTCCTGTCCGGCAGTATCCGGTTTTGACATATTTTGCAGCTGTGAAACGACGTCATTGAGCGCGCTGCTGATCTTGCTTGCCGAAGTCTCGTCGAACACATCGCCGATCCTGTCGAGTATGGTGTCCATCGCATCCACAGTTCCCACCTCTGCCAGCTGATTGCGGTACTGGATATCAAGGAATGGATCCCTGATCTGGGAGACCCCGGTCATCATGACTCCCTGGCCTACACTGATATTATATTTGCTGTTCACCATGCTGTGACCGGCAGGACTGATGCTCTGCAGATCAAGTCGCTGCCTTGTATAACCTGATGTATTGATATTCGCTACGTTCTGTCCAACCACATTCAATGCCGTCTGACTCGCCGACATGGCAAGTCGGGCAACAGAAAACCCCGCGAATGTAGATCGTACCATTGTCTTTCCCTCCTGTACTTTTATCTGATTTTCATATTTTTCTTAATTCTTAATTTCTATGTTGATCCGTCTTCAGCCTGACAGCCTGAAAAAAATCAGCTATAAAAGTTCGCTGATAAAATGGTCTGTCTCGACTTTGTCCGCTTCATGCCTGCCGTAGATATTGCCTTCGCGGGCAGCCTGCGTCTTCTCAATCTGATGAAGGTTCAGGCGGATCAGTTTCATAGACTCCTCATTCAGAGAATTAAAATTCTGTACGTTTGTCAGAAATTCATCGACGACCGGCTGCAGCCTTATTCTTTCCTCAGGGCTTACCTCCTGCAGGATCTCTCTGAGTGTTTTCCCCTCATATCCGGCTGCTTTGAGTATCTGCTCTCTCTTCTGTTCCAGGCCGCGCATTTTAAGGAGAACAGCCTGTTCCTTCATCATGCAGTCCTCGACAAACGACACTTTGTTCTCGCGGACTGCTTTGAGCTTTTCCTCTTCAAGCGGAATATTCTGCCTGAGCAGATCACCGATATCTTTTAATACAACGATCAGTTCTTCTATCATTCTTCGCCTCCCAGAAGCAGGATCCTCGCTGTGATCTCACGGGCGTTCGGGGCATATCTGCCGCCCTGAACCGCCTGCCGGAGTTCACTGATCCGGCTTTCATTGTTCTTTGGCTGAAAGACCAGCATACTCATAGACTTCGCCATCTTTTCTGAAAAGATCTTCTCTTCCACTTCTTTAACTCTTGTTGTAAACTCTGCTTTATCATAGTTACTGCCTGCTTCCGTTGTCCGGTTTTCTTTTACAGAGAGCCTGGTTCCGGAAGTATCTACCGCGGTATATTTTGATATATAATTTTCAGGATTTATCTTCATTACTGCGCCACCTCCTTTATAATTCCCCTGGCTGAAACCTTATACTTAAACTATCGGCAGGATTTTGTAAATATTAAGGCTCCTCCGCCTGATTCTCTTCTTTTTCCCGTTCTTTTCTGCTGAACCGCTTCTGTTTTATAATGCGGAGTATCCAGCAGAAAGGGAGCAGGAACGGGAGCTTTGAGAGGATCGGATATGGCGTAGCCATATATTCCAGGGAAGGGAAACGCCAGCTTCGCAGCTTCGCCTTCTCTTCTTTTTTCAGATCCCGGTAATAGTTGTCGGCAACCGTTCGCACAAGCGGAAGGATCGCCTCGTTTTCACGGCGGGCTTCCTCCCCTTTTGAAAAGATATAGTCCTGCATGTCCCTGAGCATATCCATATCCTCCCGAAAATACATGTTCGCAAACCATTTTCCCGCAAGCTTTGTAATATATTCCCCAAAGGTTTCCAGTTCCATACTTTCGAGTTCCTCCATGATCTCCTTCCATCTGAGGGCCGGCCCCTCACGGGAGATCAGGAGCCACAGATCCACGATATCGCGGATCTCGATCTGACCGCGCGCGTATTTCTCAGCGAGACGGCAGATAAAATAGATATACAGCGTGTCCTCGTTCATGTAGTGGATATAATGTCTTCCATCTTCTCTTGGGAGATTCTTCGGAAATTCGGCAAACCATTTCCGGATCTTCCGCCCGGTAAAAGGAAACGCCTCTGCGACCGACACGCTGAGTTCTCCGGACTGTAACGACCTCCAAGTATGGACTCCGTCCCGGGCGGATTCCTCTTCAAACCCCATTTCAGAAATGATCCGTCGCACATCATTCATGTGCTTTTTCTGTATAAGGATCTGTATCGGCTCAGGCATGCGCATTTCAGCCTGAGGATAGAATCCAAGTATTGCCGACTCCCCCGCAAAAAGGGAATGAACACCGGCATTTTCCAGCCGTTTTTCCAGATCAGTTCTCAGCTCTCCGCAGATTTCCTGGACACGGATGGCCTTGCGGTATCTGGTCTGGAATTTGTCTTTCCAGGGTCTGATATCCGGGTCGTCCTCCCACATGATCTTGTAATACACCAGATTTGCCACATGGTGATAATCTGACATTTTATAAATCCAGCCCCAGTTCAGGCGCCCTGCGTTCTTAGCCGCCTCCCTCTGGCCGATCGCAGCTGATGTCAGCTCAATAAGATAATCTTCCTGATTTCTTCCTGCTAATGCGCTCATTGAGTCTCCCTCTTCCTGTTCATGCGCTCGTTTAGTACTCTTCTTTCTTCCATAGCGTCTGCCGCCCTTGCATTATAGACTGCGTTCTTCTCGTCAGCGACCAGACATCCGGCCGAAAACGTCAGCACCCTCTTCCGCATAATGGTCACCAGCTCACGGTTATGGCTGGCAACGACTACTGTCATCCCCTGTCTGTTCAGTTCGTCCATCAGACACATCATATCCCAGGAGGTGTCCGGATCCAGGTTTGCCGTAGGTTCATCCGCAAGGAGGATCGACGGCCCGCAGATGATCGCCCGAGCCAGAAGCGCCCGCGCCGCTTCCCCCATGGAGACTTCCCGGGGATAAAATCCTGCACGCTTCTCGATCCCCATCAGTTTCAGCATCTGCATGACACGCTTTTTTCCGGCCTTTCGCGGCTGTTCGGTAGCGAGCATGGCCAGATTCACGTTGTCAAACAGCGTCCGGTCCTTAAGCAGTCCGAATTCCGGCTGCATGACACCGATCTGTCGACGGAAATAGGGGATCTCATGTCTTGTCAGCGCAGACAGATCCTGGCCGTTTACCCATATTTTCCCTGAAGTAGCCTCCTCCTGAGCGCCTGCCAGCTTAAGAAAAGTGCTCTTGCCGGCGCCGCTCCGCCCGATCACAAAGACGAATTCCCCTTTTCGAATCCGGACCGAGACATTCTCCGCGGCGACTTCTCCGCCCGGAAATATTTTGCTCACATTGTCGAACACGATAGCCTCCATAATTCTCCCCTTTTCAAACTTATATCGAAACCAAAACCAAATTCGGACAAACCAAAAGAACCGGGAAACACCGTGAGCTCTCTCTGAAAGCCGCACGAATATGTCCCCCGGTACTGTTATCTGGAGTAGTAAGAATCGTCTCCCGCAAATTTGATACTGATCTTTCTGTCAAGCTCAACGGTGCGCTTCAATATCTCTATCTTCCCTTTTGAGAGCATGCGGATCCTCTTCTCTGTCTCTGTCATATCTTTCTCTGTACTGCCGTCTGCCCTCTCTATGATGCGCCGGCACCATTCATTGCCAGAATTGAGAAGCATCTTCTGCTCACGCCTAGTCTTTTCGAGTTCGGCCATGGCATTTCCACGCATTTGAAGCAGCAGGCGTATCGACACCTGATCATCGTGATCCATAGCAGATATAATCTCATGGGTCAGCTCCTCAATCTCTCCGTACTGTCTGTACTCTTTCTGGGCGAGCTGAAGTATGAGTACTTCAGCCTCCCTGCGTTCATCGACGGAACTGCTCATTGATCCACCTTCTTTTCTGCCTCGGCAAAGGCTTCTCTTAATTCCTGTACGAGTTTCTTCACTTCGACGATCTGCTCCGGATTCCTGGACGCCCTTATACGCCCCAGCTCAACCTGAAAGAAATCATACATCTGGTAAAGCTGCCTGCTGATGGGATAATCAAAATTCAACGTATCTCGCAGATACTGTATAATCTCCCCGGCTCTTCCAAGATGAGTGTTAAACGCATCATAATCCTGCTTTTTCACTGTCAGTTCCGCTGCCGTGAGGCGCTTGAGCAGTTCATCGTACAGAAGAAGCAGCATCTCGCCTTTTGTCATGGTCATGACAGCTTCTTCTTTGTATTTCTGATATGGATTTTCATACATTCCAAATAATTCCTCTCTCCTGCATGGCGCAAATCATCAATAGCCTCCGGACAATGACGCCAGATAACTGCTCTGCGAATTCATCTGGGAGATCAGCAGTTCAAGCTGCGTAAACTGTGAAATATAGCGATCCTGCTCAGTCGTAAGCCGTTCTGTCATAGCAGCAATGCGGTCGTCTATCTCGTCGATCTCATCCTGCAGGCTGTTGTTAAGTACGCTCGTGAGCGCATGTTCGGAACCAGCTCTCTCAACAAGGATACCTTTTGTCGCTCCAGTCGTGGATGCGTAGCGGTCCAGAATCGTCTTCATATTACTTATAAGCCCTCCGGACGTCGTCGTGCCATCCGCGTTAACGGTAGCGTTGGCAGAAAACAGATTGCGCACAGATTCCGGATTGGACTCGATCGCAGCACGCAACTCTGACTCGTCCAGTGTCAGCTTACCATTATCCGAATAGTCTGTAGACGTTGTGATACCGATCGCCTCAAGCTGGGAACGAATCTCCGAAGGGATAATAACCCTCAGGGCGTCTGCCATGGATCTGAGATCAGAATCCATAAAGAGGAGTCCCTCTTTCGCCTTATTCTCCCAGAGTTCAATCTCGTTTTCACTCATCTCCGCCTTCTGGCTGGAGGTAAGAGGCGTATAGTCCCGATCCGGCTTTGTGGATACCTGGTCGTTGATCAGTTCAAGAATCTCATTGTATTCATTGATCATCTGGGTGACCGTCTCAACAATCTTGTCCGTGTCCGCCTTGGCCGTGAATGTCACAGCCTCAGTATTCTGAATCCTGTCCCCCTTCTCGTCATAGCCGAAGGTGCCATTTACCGTGATATTCAGACCATCCACACTCACCGTGTTGGAGTCCCTGACGATCTCGGTCACTTCATTGCTTCCCGCATACTGTACGGCGATGATAGCGTCCTTCCCCTCTGAAACAGTATAACCGCCGGCATCCTTTGTGCCAAACAGGGCGTCCGCCACGTTCCCTGACACCGTCACATGCCCGCTGCCGCCGTTCTGCGTCGCAGTGATGATAAAGCGGTCTGTGTTCTCCTGGTAAGAGATAGTCACACCGGCCTCCGGATCGTTGTTGACTGCGTTTATGATATCCTGGATCGTGCTGTCCTCTGTGATCCCCTCGATGGTCTTGCCGTTGATGACCAGGGACAGAGGATGACTTGTATCAAGACTGTTCTTCAGTCCGGACTCAGCGATAGTGGCAGACAGATTCAACCTGTTAGAAACTCCGTTCTGGACGCCAAACAGGGAGTCCTCGCCGGTCAGATAGCCTGTGGATGACGTAATGGAAAGAGTGGAAGAATTATCGTCCGCTCCCGAGGTCACCCTGCCGTCAGCACCCGTTACGGGTGTGGTCGTCTTAAAGGAAAGGGAGCCATTCCCACTGTTATCCGTTGTCAGGTCTACCCTGATCCTTCCGTTTCCGAACGCGCTGTTGAGCTCGTCCTGAAGATAGGTCTGCAGATCACCCAGTGTATTGATCGAATTAAACTCATCCGCAGAGGGCATCTCAATCCATTTGATCGTTCCGTTGTACTCGAAGCTGATGGACTGTCCCGCCAGTTGTTCTTTGATCGTCTTAGACTGAATTGCCGTATTTGTGTTATCTGCTGTCACAGATAGGTTGGTCGCGATCTCAATCCCGCCACTCGGCACGGTGAATCCAAGCGTTTCCATGATCTTCTTGGATCCCTCTGTGATTGTGATCGTATTTCCCGCACTGTCATTATTTTTAATAACCAGTTTATCACCGTCAACGGACACCTCCATTACGTCAGCCAGAGTTTTTCCGTCGTTCATCGTCACTTCTTTCAGTGATTTGTTGATAGAATCCGCCACATCCTGGGGAGTGTCATAGGAATATCCGTCGCCTCTGCCCAGTTTTACAGTATAGCTAGTATTTCCGTATTTCAACCTAATGGATGATCCCCCAGCGGTGTTCACTTGCACATTAGCATTAAGATCAGTTGAAATATTCCCCAGAGAAAGTTCTCTGTCTGATGCGTTCTGAGTTGTGGTGAGAGTCGCCTTCTGAGCCATCTGTTTTACGCCCAGCACTGTGAGAAGATTCGCAGACTGCGCGGATCCGCTCACAGAGATATACCTGCTGTTCTCTCCGTTTACCGTAACGTCTGAAAGCCCGAAAAGGGCAGATCCCAGCAGGTTGGTGCTGGAGCTATAAGATGTATACTTCTGTGTAAAATCATAAATCTTGTCCGTGATCTCTCTGATCGCTTCCTGTTCCCACTCGAGCTTTGTCTTCTGCTGATTTAAACCATCAATCTTGGACTGTGTGCCGGATGTAAGCTGTTCGATCAGTGTATCACGATCCAAACCGCTTGCCAGTCCGCCGTAACCTCTGATCGAACTTGTGCTCGCGGAAGTTGTGGATGAAAGGCCTCCTATTGTCGCCATAATCACATCTCCTTTTTTCTAAATAATGAATAAAACAAATAGATTCTATAAGAAATATCGTCACTTTTTTATTTTTCTAAAGTTTTCGGAGAAAAATGATCTTTTTATTTGTGATGCGGGTTCTTCTGAACCGCCATGCATGCTTTTGTCACTTCTACTGTTATCCTTCCCGCATACTTTGTCGAATAGAAGTTCATCAGCGGAGAGACCGCGCTCCGGTTGATGACAACATACTTAGCCGGCAGCTCCGTAAGCGCCAGAGCGGTCACATCCGCAAGGCATCTGCGGCAGCCGCACACATGGAACTGACTGATATACTGGGGCGCTTTCTCCCTGACCAGGCGCTCCATCACATTGACGATAAAGAAGTCGTCCTCATCTTCCTCTGCCTTCCCGACAGAAGGTTCCTGAGATTTTTTCGGAGGTTCTTCCTTTTTTTCAGAAACCGGCGCTTTCTTCTTCTGGGCATTCTGCTTCTGCGCTTCCTTCTCTTTCCGCGCCTCTTTCTCATCCATCTCCTCTTTCACAGCTGTCTGGAACTCTTTCTCCAGCGTATCCCGTATCTGATCAGCCACACCGTCGTCGTTTTTGCGCACGATGGACACGCTGGGCGGCTGCCCTGCCGGGGTCTCCGTCTCGGAAGCCGCTTTCACTCCCGATGTGAGAAGGTTCAGTACATGGTTTGTCTTATTTGTTTTCCTGCTCATATGATGTGTTCCTTCTCTCTTAGTTTATTGTCCGGATCCGATTCTTCCCATGACTTCATCTACAAACATGGAATAGTCTTTTGCCGGATTTGATCTGGGGGCATAGGAAAAGATATCGCTCCCATGGGCGGGCGCTTCCGCGGCCGCCACTCCAGAACGGATCTTTGCTTCAAAAAGCGCTGTTTTCGTCTGCTCAGCCACGGCTCCGGCCATCTCCAGCACATCAGCGGCAAGCCGTGTCCTGCGGTTGTATTTCGTCAGCAGGATCCCGAGAACCTGAAGTCTCGGATTCACGGACGCCTTCACTTCACTGACCGTCTCCTGAAGCTGGATCAGCCCTACCAGGCTCAGGATCTCTGAAGCCATGGGGATGATCAGATAATCGGAGGCCGCGTATCCGTTCAGTGTCAGTATGTTCAGAGAAGGAGGGGTGTCAATGATAATGAAGTCATAATCATTTCTCACCTGATCCAGCGATTCACGCAGGAGCATTACCCTGTTCTCGGACTGGAACTCGATCTCCGCTTCACTCAGAAGAATATTGGACGGAATCACATGATATCCGTCCTCTGTCGTATGGATGACCTCGTTTACCGGAGTTCTGTTCCTGAGCATATCATATACAGTGAGGGAATTATCGATATCCAGCCCCAGGCTGAACCCAAGGTTTCCCTGTGGATCCAGGTCTATGGCAAGGACTCTTTTTCCCCGGCGTACCAGCCCGGCTGTGAGAGCCGCCGCAGTCGTTGTTTTCCCGACTCCGCCCTTCTGATTCGTCAATACGATTGTAACAGCCACTTTTTTCCTCCTTTACTGAAGCACATCCTCGATTTTTTCCCCGGAAGTTTCCCGCGGCTTGAACATGCTGTCTTCGCCCGGCCTTGTATACTCTCCGGTCAGGCTGTCCCAGATAGAACTTACCTCTTCCACGCAGTTGATATAGATCTGGGACAGAAGGGAAGTCGGAACGTCCAGCTCTTTTGCGAGATTCTGGCACTGTTTCCAGTCTGCTTTCTCGTAGCAGATCACAAGGTCAAGCAGCTTGCCCGCGTCGCCTTCCCTCCGGATCAGGGCGTTCTTTATCACCGTGTCGATCGGAATTTCGCCGATGATCTCCTCCATGGAAGCGTCTACCATGTATTCCAGAGTAGAAAACATACCCATCATATAAGCTTCTGACGGAGTGATGAATTTCATTCCTGTATTCTGGATCAATTCTTCCGCAAATTTCGCGCGGAGGAACGAGAGCCTTAAGATCTCATCAGACCCCTCGCTTCCCTCGTTGTTCAGACTCAGCATATAGATCCACTGGCGGAGCTGGCTGATACCCATGGTCATGATCGCCTGCTGAATCGATGCGGTTCTCCTGCGAAGGGCAAAATAAGCAGAATTGACCAGTTTCAGGATAGAGTAGCTCAGTCCCGCGTCCCTGCTGATGATCTCTTCGATCTCAGAGATATCCGGCTCATCGCGTGATACCGCAACGACGAGCTGGAAGAAGTTCCCCTGGAGGTAATCCACTTTCTCCGCCTTTACGGACAGCGTCTCCGCAACATAATTTCCTTCGATATAGTCCGCTTTCAGAGCAAGAGCCTGTTCGTACTCCTCACGTGTGTCAGCGTCAGTGATGATACACTTTTTCTTGAATCCATGAGTCATATTGATCACATTCTCCATGGATACTTTCTCTTTCGAGGACAGATCCTTCTTCATCCTCAGCCGGATAAAATCAGCATATTCAAGCAGACTGAAGTATTTCGGCGAAAACTGGAAATCATTGATGGCAAAACGGTAGCCTTCCTTGTGGTATTTCTCGATGATCGGCATTGCCAGCGGATGAACGATCAGGTTGTCTCCAATCTGTATCACGACTTTATCTTTCTGAAAAATCTTCGGTGTGTTCCTCAAAAGCAGCGACGGTGTGAAGGTCAGGAATATCTGCTTTTCCCGGAAGATCTTATCACTGTTGTTCATCAGGAAGCTGGCGATCGTATCTGCTGCGGAATTGCTGTTTTCTCCGTACAGATCCTCTCCTCCTTTTTCGAACAAAAGCTCATATCCGAGAATGTGATCAGAGTCCACCGCCCTTATCGCACGTTTAACTACGAACTGTTTCATCTTTCTTCCTCCTTTCGATAAGTTCATCCATGATGGAGACCAGATGGCCGATCTCCGGTTTGGAGAGCTGCTCGTCAGCGCCCAGCTCTCTTCCTTTTCTCTCCATCTCCTCATTGATAAGTGATGAGAATATGATCAGAGGTATTTTTTTAAGCTTTTCATCGCTTTTTACCAGTTTGGTGAGATGATGCCCGTCCATCTGCGGCATCTCGATATCTGTAATAATCAGTGACGCCTTTTCTGAGAGATCGGAATCATTGCGGATCGACTTGAGATAATCCCAGGCTTCCTGACCGTTATTGAATTTCTTGATATTGTGATATCCCGCCTTGTTCAGAGACTGTTCCACCATGCGCGACAGGAGCAGGGAGTCTTCCGCGAAGACGATCGACTCGTTCTTCCTGATTTCCTCCGGCACCTGCTGTACTTCGTCAATCTGTATCCCGGTCTCAGGAGCGATCTCAGCAACGATCTTTTCAAAGTCAAGGATAGTGACGAGATCCGTACCGCACTGGGCGATCCCTGTCGCGATCCCTTCCTCTTTTCCGCTGTTGAGCGTCTTGTCCGGCTTGCGGATATCCGCCCATGAGATCCTGCGTATCCCTACTACAGTATGTACGCGGAACGCGATATTCATCTTGTTAAAATTTGTAATGATGAAAAGATCTTTCTCCTGGGGAGTGGTCGTCCTGCCGGTCAGATAGAAAGGAAGGTCCACCACAGTCAGCATGATATCTCTGGGTTTAAATATTCCCTCCACAGCGGGATCCGAGTGAGGAATTGGTTTTACATGGGCTGACATCATGATCTCTTTGACTTTCGCCACATTGATCCCGTACAGCTCCCCGTAGATTGTAAATTCCATGATCTCAATTTCATTCGTCCCTGATTCCAGCAATATCGATGTTTCTGCCATCCTGATTTTCCTCCTTTTTCAACTTTTTACAGTGTGGTCATTTACAGTATGACTTCATTTCGGCCCATAGTCCGAACCTTCACTATCCCGCTGCTGACGTCGATCAGCATCGTCCTGGCATAGTTTTTTCCCAAATCCTCTCCCTGGATCCGGATCCTTTCCTGTGCCAGAGTTTCCCTTACACTTGCAATATTTCTCTCTCCGATATTTCCGATCGGTCCCGTCATCTGGAACATCTGTGCCCCTCCGGCGATCTTGCACACATATCTGCTTTTCACACCTCCGTAAGCCGCCATTTTCCGGAGCATCTCACGGATTCCCGAATCAGCGAACTTGAAAGGCGTCGCGGCTGCCTGCGCCCCGGCCTTCGGGAGCATGATATGGAGGAGCCCGCCGAGCTTTATGACCGGATCGTACAGAGTGATTCCGATGCAGGATCCAAGGGCGTATGTGATCAGAGTACCTTCCTGCCTCAATACTTTCATATCGCCGATCCCGATTTTTACCTCATTATTCCTCATAGACTCTCCCCAGTTCGTTCATCAGTACGTTCAGAGACTCAATGTCAGGCATCATCAGGATTGTACTGTCTAATTTTTTGTCATCTACGATCAGGCCGCCGTCCATCAGAAGAAGTTTATCTGTCATATACCCGAATTCGGCCATCGGGACTGTTAAGATTCCGCCAAGCATGTTAATCGATGTGGAAGGTACGCTGAGCTTTATCGTTATTCCCGTGAGAGAGGAAATGGCGTTTGCATAGGACGAAATAATGATATTTCCGACCTCTGAGAGAACAGACATCTCCATGGTCGTCATATCGCTGTAGCTCTCTACTGTCTGATTCAGCATTTTTTTGAGCACTTCGTTAATAAAGTCCAGTCTCAGGAGAAAGAGCATGATCCCCTGGACCTCTCCGCTCATGCATGTGAGCACCGCAGCGATCCCCTCCTCGGGATCGCCGACTTTTTCAATCGTCTCTGAATACCCGAGAATACTGATCTCAGGTATCGTCATCCTGACTTTTGTCCCGAGCATGCTCGCAAGGGAGGTCGCCGCATAGCCGGTTCCCATGCTCGCGATCTCCCTGAGAATATCCAGTTCTCTTTCTCCCATCTCATCATATCTGTTTATCTTCATAGTTTACTATCCCCGCAATTCGTTTATTGTCTGCTCCACTTCGTCTGCTGTCTGCACCATACGGAGCATATAGGAGTAAGATCTCTGTGAAATGATCACCTTTGACATCTGATCAGCAAGGTCAACATTGGAGTTCTCCAGTGATCCCTGGGTCAGTGTCGCGTTTCCAGCCTGCATCACCGGACCGTTTTTGTCCACCGGGACAAAGTAGTTGTCTCCGACGCTCAACATGCCGTTGGTGTTGGCAAAATCGAACATTCCCGGAAGAGCGGTCAGTTCTCCGTCCGCATACCGGATCGGATTCTGCTGCACATCCAGTACAAGATTCCCCTGGAAATCCGCCAGGTACATGCCGTCCGCCCTCTCTGACAGGGAAAAGCTTCCGCTTCTCGTATAAGTGATATCACCGTCCGCGGGATTCTGGATCATAAAAAAACCATTTCCCTGGATCGCGAAATCAAAGTCCCGTCCGGTACGCTGCAGCGCTGCTCCGGTGAAGTCTGTATCCGTCTGGCGGACGATCGTGCCGGTTCCTGCCTGCATATCCTCGTCCAGCCCCCTCAGCCCGTAATAGATCAGGTCCTGAAAGGAAGCGTCTTTTGTCTTATATCCGCTGGTGTTGATATTCGCGATGTTGTTGGAAAGAATATCCATGTGAGTCTGCTGCGTCATCGCGCCACGGACCGCTGTATAAAATGAAGTGTCCATCCGTATCTCTCCTCCTTATTTTACTGTGTCGGACCAAGGTTGGTCGTCATCTGGCTGATCAGCTGATCGTATATTCTCATGATCTGCGCGGAACTCTGAAGAGCTCTCTGGCTTGCCATCATGCGTGTCATCTGCTCCACCGGGTACGCGTTGGAATTTTCCAGTGTCCTCCAGCTGATCTGGGCGTCGGCCTGCACGGCATTCCCGACAGAGGTAAAGATATTGCCCTCTCCTTTGAGAAGCTGGTCGTAATCCTGGAAATCAACGACCATCAGCTGGCCCAGCAGTGCGTCGGACTGCTCATCATAGATGCGGCCCTGACTGTCTGCGGTCACTCTGTCCGTCCCCAGATAGATGGGGCCGTTTTCGCCGAGCACACGGCCGACGCCGGGAAGCGTAAGATAGCCCTCATCGTCCAGGGAGAAACTTCCGTCCCTCGTATACACTGTCCCGTCGTCAGTCTGAACCGGGAAAAACCCGTTTCCGCTGATGGCAAAATCCAGCGCGCTGTCCGTCGTGGAGAAAGTTCCCTGAGAGTAATCCGTCACAGTTCCGTCTCCGGCAGTGATCATAGACTTCTCCCCGATCACAGTCGTACCGGCTTTGACCTTATTTCCGGTCCTCAGAAGAAGTTCACTCTGAAAATCGGATATGATGAACCGATCCTCCTTAAATCCCGGAGTCGTGACATTGGACATATTGTTGCTGATCACATCCAGGTTTCTGCTCTGAGTGAGCATCCCTGATGTCAGTCTGTAAAACCCTTGAAACATATTGCGTCATCCTTTCTTTGCATTTATCTGCAGTTCCTGCTCTATATAATTGCGGAGTTTTCTGATCGCCCCTGAGTGGAGCTGGGAAATCCTCGGCTCACTTACATTCATCACCTGCGCAATCTCCCTCATATTTAGTTCTTCGACATAATAGAGGGAAATAATAATCCTTTCTTTCTCTTTCAGCATCTCAATTCCTTTTACCAGGATCTCTGACATCTCTTTTTTGAGGTAGGTCTCTTCCGGCTGCTGAGTTTCATCTGCCGTCGGGATCTGCGATGATCTCTGCTTTTCCTGGGCCTCCATCATGATCATATCAAGGGATACGATGGACAGGAGACTTTTCTTCCCGATAATTTCCTGATATTTTGAATAAGGCATCTGAAGATATTCCGCAACTGCCCTGGAATCCGGAGTTTTCCCATTTTTTACGGTGAGCTCGGCGATGGCGTTATCTATTATTTTCATGTTTTTGCGCACATTCCGGGAACCCCATTCCTGTTTCCTGGCAATATCTATGATCATACCGCGGATCCTCCGGGACAGGTAAGTCTCAAATTTCGCGTTTTTCTTGCTGTCGTACTTGTCCAGCAGATTCATCAGCGTGATGACTCCCTCCTGGACGATATCTTCCACCTGCGCGAAATTCAGATAGACGTCCCTCATCTGGATCGCGATCATCCTCACAACATACATGTACCTTTTGACAAGCTCCTGTTTCAGCTCCAGGCTTTGTGTTCGCGCATACTCATCCAGCATCTCTTCATTTGTCATATCTTTATATTTGCCGTCAACCTGATTCATCTTATCTCCTCTTTCGTGATGCTCACTCACATCATTCTACGGTGTGATACTGCCGATCACCTGGATCTGGATATTGTTAGTCACTTCCTGGAAGGACAGGACATTCAGATCAGGATAGATGGGTTCCAAAAGCTGGTAGACATATAAGCGCAGAACCTGGCTTGTAAGCAGGACCGGCTCTCTGGAAAGCTCGGCGAACTTTTTCATCTCGTTTCCGAGCTGTGTGATCATATTCTGCACCACATCCGGCTTCAGGGAGATCTGCACCCCGGAATCTCCGCGGACAAGGCTTTCCACCATCATGCGCTCCAGATTCGCGTCCAGTGTGATCACATTCATCTGCCCGTCGCGGCAGAATTTCCTCGTAATGGTCCGTGACAGCGCGCTTCGGACGTTTTCGGTCACTGCGTTGAGATCCGATGTGTTCGGAATGCAATCCGCCGCGGACTCCACAATCGTCTCCAGATCCTTGATCGGAATATTCTCCTTCAGCAGACTGACAAGGATCTTCTGAAGAGAGCTGTACGACAGGATCCCCGGAATACTGTCCTGCACGAGTTCGGGCGCTGTCTTCTTCAGACTTTCCACGAGCTGAACCGTCTCCTGACGGCTGAGCAGTTCATATGCATGCCTGCGGACAGTCTCTGAAAGGTGGGTTACCATAACAGAAAGGGGGTCAATTACCGTATATCCGTAAATCTCTGCCATCTCCCTGTTTTCCGGAAGGATCCACTTACTCGGGATGCCGTATGCCGGTTCGATCGTCTCGATTCCGTCTATCTCACCGGAAGGTTCAGACGGCTCCAGAGCCAGATAATAGTCCACAAGGATCTCTCCTCTTGCCACTTCCTCTCCCTTGATCTTTATCCGGTACTGGTTCGTGTTCAGAGCGGAACTGTCTCTGAGACGGATGGACGGGATCACAAGTCCCATCTCCTGAGCGTACTGGCGCCGGAAGATCACGATCCGGTTCATCATCTTTCCGCCGCTGCCCTCATCCACCAGGGGGATCAGGCTGTACCCGAATTCCATCTCGATGGGCTCAACCCCGATCAGAGAATACACATGGTTGATATCCCGGTAGTATTCGTCCGGAGACGTCTCCTGCTGTGCCGCGGCAGCCTGCGCCTGTTCCCGGACCGCCTCCTCTTCCTTCACCGCAGCTTCCCGCATGCTCTGAGAGAGACGGAAACCGGCAAACAGGAGCACAGCGCCCAGCACAATCAACTGAAGGCGAGGCATCCCCGGTATAAAGACAAGTACAAGAAGAACGATGCCTGCAATCATGATCGCTCTCGGCTGAGCCAGGAACTGCTTGGACACATCCTCGTTCAGGCTTCCCTCTGAGACGGATCTGGTAACGATCATACCTGTCGCCGTGGAGATCAGGAGGGCGGGTATCTGGGTTACAAGTCCATCACCGATCGTGGCGATAGAATAGACTGTAAGAACCTCTGTGAGTTCCATGCCGCCCTGCAGCATTCCGATGACAGAGCCTCCTACCAGATTGATCACCGTGATCAGAAGGGACATGATGGCATCGCCTTTGACGATCTTGGTAGCGCCGTCCATCGCGCCATAAAAGTCCGCCTCCCTCTGGATGTCCGACCGGCGCTTTCTCGCCTGCTCCTCTGTGATCAGTCCGGAGCTTAAGTCCGCGTCCACGGCCATCTGTTTTCCGGGCATGGCGTCCAGCGTAAATCTGGCAGCGACCTCAGCCACACGCTCGGCTCCCTTTGTGATAACAAGGAACTGAACAAGGAGGATAATGATAAATACGATAAATCCAACAACTGCATTCCCCTGGAGCACAAAATCACCGAACGCCTGGATAACCTGTCCGGCCTGTCCCTGGTTGGTCAGGATGTTTCTGGTGGAGGAAACGTTGATACCCAGACGAAACAGGGTGGTCACCAGGAGCAGGGACGGGAAAATAGAAAACTCCAGCGGAGACTTGATATTCATGCTTATGAGCAGAATAATCATGGATATGGAAATATTTATAATAATCAGTACGTCCAGAAGAAACGGACTTAATGGTATAATCAGCAGTAAAACAATCGTGATCACAAAAAGTGATACTGCATTGTTCAGTAGTCTTCTCATAGTTTACTCCAATTTGTTTTTCAGACGGTATACATACACAAGGACTTCCGCCACAGCACCGTAGTACTCTCTGGGGATCTCTCTGTCAAGTTCGGCCTCCGCGTAAAGCGACCGTGCAAGGGGTCTGTTTTCGATCACTGTGACATGATTCTCTTCTGCCACGCGCACGATCCTTAAGGCCAGCTCGTTCTGCCCTTTGGCTACTACAACAGGAGCTCCGTTGACATTCATATCATACTTGAGGGCAACCGCGTAATGGGTAGGGTTCCTGATGACCACATCGGCTCCCGGAACCGCCTGCATCATCCTGGACTGGGCACGCTGTCTCTGCATGCTCCTGATCCTGCCTTTGATCTCGGGATTTCCCTCTGTCTGCTTGACCTCCTCCTTGATCTCCTCCTTGGACATCTTGATCTGTCTCTCATATTCCCACCACTGATACAGATAATCAAACGCAGCGACCACGGCGAACACCAGCACCGTCTTCAGCACCATATCCATCGAAAGGTTCAGCATGAAGACAGCTGAAACAGCAATATCCATGTCCATTGTCCTGACAACCGCGATAAAATCTTCCCGAAGCGCCATGTAAAGTATGACACAGAGAATGATGATCTTGAGCATATTCTTTAACAGCTCCACCACATTCCTCAGTGAAAAGAGCTTCTTGATCCCCTGAATAGGGCTGACGTTCCTCAGTTTAGGCATGAACTTCTTCCCGGTAAAGAGGAATCTGGTCTGGGCTCCGGTAGCCACGACGGCAAGCAGCATGCAGATCAGCATGATCGGCATTGTCGAACTGACAAAAGCATTGAGAAATTCTCTGAGCACTCTGTTGATGTCATCCCCCGAAGTGTCGGTCAGCCCTCCGCTCATGATGATCAGCTCACGCATAAAGCTGCTGACGGTCTCATAGATATCCGGAAAAAATATTTTGAGCGAATAAAAAGATCCCAATACACAGACGACGGTCACCACGTCGGCGCTGAAGAATACATTTCCTTCTTTTCTCTCGTCCCGCCGCTTTTTGGGAGTGGCTTTTTCTGTTTTTGAATCATCTGCCAATGTATCTCAACTCCTTTTTTGTTGCATCGCGTCACAGATACCCTGTGTTATCCGGCAAACAGCCCGAGCATGCTCTGCATTTCATGAAGCATCTGTGTGATGAGCCCTCTCAGATACTCTCCGATGGGCGAAATCAGAAGGATCAGCGCGAGAATGCCGATGATGACTTTCAGTTCAATATTGAGAACAAAAAGATTGATCTGCGGTATGATCTTCGTCAGCAGACCTATTGCGATCTCCGTCAGGAATTCGATCGCAATGATGGGAAATGCCAGCTTCATCGCAAGCACGACGCATTCCGTAAAAAGTGTGACAGCCGCATCCGCCTGAAGCCTTCCGATGACTACAGCCCCATAGGGAACAAGATCACCCGAGACAAGAAGGATCCGTATCAATGTCAGGTGTCCGTCCACCGCAAAAAAAAGAAGCATATAATAGATCTGGAGTACCTGGCCAGTCAGGGCGATCTGCACACCGTTCTGTGGATCATACACCGTCGCCATGGACAGACCCATCTGGAAGTCAACCACCGATCCTGCTCCTGTCACGACAAAGTCAAAGAGCTGCATGATAAAGCCCAGCACATATCCAATACCGAATTCGCTCAGAAGCATTAGGCCGAACTGTACTGAATTCACCATTTCCGGCAGCTGCGCTCCCGCCGCGTAATCTACCTGACAGATAATGATGGTAAGTACCAGAGTAAGGCCTGTGCGAAACTGGGCCGGTATATTTCCGCGCCCGAACACCGGGTTTAGAAATACAAAACCGGACATGCGCATAAGGACCAGACAGAAATACATAAATTCCGGGGTCCCCGCAATAAGCATCGTATTCCTCCTATCCTGCGATCATTTCGAAAATCTGCACGATAAAGTCCTGCAGATGCTGCATCATTGTTCCTCCCGTTATGACGAGAATGCAGCCGATCACAATAAGCTTCGGCACAAAAGTAAGCGTCTGCTCGTGGATCTGGGTAGCGGCCTGCAGAATCGATATGACAACCCCCACCGCCATACTGATGATCAGAACCGGAGCGCCAATCTGGACCGCAAGAATGAAAAACTGATACATTAGATCGTTTATCTCAGCAGATGTAAGCATAATAGATCATTCCTTCCTTAGCGCGCAGCGCGCTAATAATTAAAACTTGTGATGATCGAGGAGAATAACAGTTCCCATCCGTTTACAGTTACAAACAAAAGCAGCTTAAACGGAAGCGAGATCGTCGCGGGTGGAAGCATGATCATTCCCATTGACATCAGTACACTTGACACAATAACATCTATCAGGAGAAACGGAATAAAGATCAGAAAGCCCGCCATAAACCCTCTCTCCAGCTCGCTGGTCATAAAAGAAGGGATCACTACCGTCATGGGGATGTCCTGAACATCTTCCGGCTGCTCCTCAATCCCGGCGAAATCCAGAAACAGATTCAGCGTATCCACCTCAGTCTGCCGGAGCATGAAATCCTTCATCGGAACCGCCGCGGCGTCCAGAGCCTCTTCCTGGGTCATTGTTCCCTCCACATAAGGCTGATAGGCGTTCTCGTTGATATCTGAGACCACCGGATTCATGATAAACAGCGTCAGGAACAGCGAGATCCCCACAAGAACCATGTTCGGGGGAGTCTGCTGGATCCCAAGGGCATTCCTCGTAAACGAAAGAATAATCAATATTCTGGTAAACGACGTCATCATAATCAAAATAGACGGAAGAAGCATGATAACTGTCATCAGGATAAGAATATCCAGTGTAGGCACGCCGTTCCCGTTTATATTGATCAGCGGATTATTTTCCATGGTTTCTCCTTCCTGCTTTCTGGAACAGCTCCCTGAAATTAATCTCCGGGGGCGTCGCAGACGGCTGTCCTTTAAGTGCTTCCGGTTCCTGATCTAGCTCGGCAAGGAGCGTGATCTGAGAAGCGGTGACGCCCGCCATATAGACCTTTTCCTCCACCTGTATCAGGACGACGAACCGGTCCTGGGAAAGAGGAATGCGGTCTATGATCTTCATATAGCGGGACTGTGGGGAAAAGCTGCCTCCTGAGGCAAGCTTTTTTGTAAACCACCATGCCGCGAAAAGCACTGCTATGATTACAATCAGGGTGGAAAAAGCTGTGATAATACCTTCTAACATCCTGTTTTTATTCCTCCAACTCTGTCTCGTCCTGGATGATCTCCGTAATTCGGATGCCGAAATTGTCATCCACAACGACAACATCGCCCTTCGCGATGCACTCTCCGTTCACATACAGATCCACAGGCTCTCCGGCGATCCTGTCCAGAACTACAAGAGACCCTTTGTTGAGTTCCAGAATATCTTTTACCAGTTTTTTTGTCCGCCCGATCTCCACGGACAGCTCAAGCGGCACGCCCATAAGAAGATCCAGATTCGCTTCAGGTTCAGAGCCCGTGTCAGCCCCTTTAAGCGGAGACATCTGAGCGCTCTTCACGGAAATCTGTCTCGGCGCCTGAGCGTTCTGCATCTGTACCATCTGCTGCTGCATCATCTGCATCGTGCTGAGCATCTGCTGCATCACACTGTCAGAAGGCTGCCCGGACGCCTGAACCGGAGTCGGCGCTGGCTGTGCCTGAGCAACAGTATCCTGCGCAGGCTGTGCAGCGGCCGGTGAAACAGTGCCGGCCTGGATACCGTTCTCGTTCCCGGAGGGGAGAACCGGCTCTTCCGCCGGGACGGGCTCTGTATTCTGAGACGGTTTGGCAGCTTCCTTTGCAGGTTCACTCTTGTCACTGTCTGTCTGCTGGCCGCTGTCACCAAGTCCGCCGGGAAAGAAACCCTCGACAAGCTCTCTGGCGAGATCCACCGTCATCAGGTTCATGAACTCACTCTTCATCTTATCTTCAATACTGAGTGTAAATCCGATAACCACCATCGGATCGACAACATCAAAGTATTTTTCTTTGAACGTATCTTCGCCCTCCACCTCAAAGGCCTGAGGAGTGGAGATATTGACTGCGCGCCCGAACAGCTCGGAAAGCGCCGTTGCAGACGCTCCCATCATCTGATTCATAACTTCGCTGATCGCGCTGACATTCATTTCATTGAGCTCGAATTCTTCATCCGTAAAGCTCATGCCCATCAGCATCTCAACGATGACCTTTACGTCACTCCGCTTTAAAAGCATGACATTCTTGCCGGAAAGTCCGTCTATGTAGGAAATTTCAACGGCAATGGCGGGCTTCAGGTTGGAAAAAGAAAAATCTTCTTTTTTTACTACACGAACGACAGGGGTGGTAATGTCCACTCTGGCGTTGAGCATTGTAGAGACGGCAGTTGCAGACGCGCCAAGACTGATATTCAGTATTTCACCTATGGCATCAATTTCCATAGGACTTAATTTCTTTTCATTCATCCTTATTCTCTCCTACTTATCAAGTTAACGTCCGATCTCAAGGGCACTCTGCGCCATCTGTCTCGTCGTATTAAATGCTGTGATATTTGCCTGGTAAGCGTGAGAAGCCGCCATAGCGTCTGCAGTCTCTTTCACCAGATCAACATTCGGCATCTGCACATAACCATTTTCATCCGCATCCGGATGATCCGGATCGTATACCTGTTTTAAATCAGTCTCATCATCCACTACCTCGGCAGCCCTCACGCCGCTGCCTGCCGGGTTGATCTGCTGTCCAGCGGCCGTACTTGCGAGGATCTGGGCGAAAGACGGCTCTTTTGCCTCAAGCACTACCATCTTTCTGCGGTATGGTTCGCCGTTCTCTGTACGGGTTGTCTCAATATTTGCGATATTGTCCGCGGCCACATCCAGACGAAGACGCTGGGCGGTCATTCCGCTTCCGCTGATATTCAGTGTGCTTAAAAAAGACATATAACTCTCTCCTTCCGCTTATCCGATAATATTTGAAACTGTACTCAGGATCCTGTCCGGTTTGAACGGTTTTACGATAAAGTCCTTCGCGCCTGATTTGATCGCGTCAATGACCATGCTCTCCTGCCCCATGGCGGAGCACATGACAACCTGAGCGTCAGCGTCCTCCTGTTTGATCGCCTTTAACGCTTCAAGTCCGTCCATATTCGGCATGGTGATATCCATGATCACAAGATCCGGACGGATCGCCTTGAATTTTTCAACGGCGTCCGCTCCGTCAACCGCTTCCTCAACATCGGTGTAGCCGCCGTTTGTCAGAGCGTCTTTTACCATCATTCTCATAAATGCCGCATCGTCAACAATTAATATTTTAGCCATTTTAAATTCCTCTCTTTTTCTTAAAATTTTATTGACACGGCAGAATTACTCTGCCGGTACTGACACAATATCTTCTTTCTCTTTTTCCTCCGCGCTCTCCTCATCCGGCTCTTTGTCCATTCGTCCGCTCACGAGCACTGCAGAGTTCTTTTTAAACGTTCCAAGCGTTCCGGAAAACCATTGTTTTCCTCCGATTAACAATTCGATCTCCGACCCGTTCTGTTTTCCCAGATCGATCACGTCTCCCGGTCTCAGATCGCGAATATCCTGTACAGATACCTCGCTCTTGCCCAGACTTGCATGTACGGTCAGAGACGACCTTGTTATTTTCGACAGTATGGTGTTCCTGCTGTCAATTTCGTCTACCTCATTTATGTCAGCTCTGTGCTTACTGGAATCAATAATGGCAAACATTTCTGAAAGCAGCATTCGTGGGAAACAAACAGTGATCTTCCCCTCTGTCGATCCCGTAACAATATTGAGAATAATAATGGCGATCGTCTCATCCAGACTGATCTCCTGGAACAGGCTGGGATTCTCCTCCAACGCCACATTCTCAGTTTCCAGATGTACATAACTGGACCATGCATCCAGCGTAAAATCCAAAAAGTATCCCATAATCTTCTGATAAAGGGAAAGTTCAATATCTGTATAGCTGTAACTGCTGTCAACGCCTTCCACATCCGAACCGTCCCCGCCCAGGAGCCGGTCGATCATGCTCAGCATCGGCGCCTGACTGATGTGCACCAGAACAGGCGGTTTCTTGCTGACCCCCGGAAGTTTCAGAGACTGCGTAATAAAGATATCGTTCTCACTCAGCGCATTGCTGAATTCGTAGAACCTCTGTTCCTCGACCGCCAGAACCTCCAGTTCGCAGTTGATCCGCAGGATACCGTTAAGGCGGGAGGATGCGATCCTTGAATAATTGTCGTAAATACCCTTCAGCAGCTTGATCTTATCTTTTGTTATCTTTTTCGGACTGTAAAAATCATATTTGCGGTACTTTTTCTCCTCTTTCCCGCTGTCCTCCTTTTTCTCTGTCTTCCCTCCGCTCCGCATCTCCTTCATCAGAGCGTCGATCTGACTCTGTGACAATACTTCAGCCATGTTCATCCTCCTACGAATACGCGGCCTGCGACGCCGCGGTATTTATTCTGCACCGGATCCACCGGAATTTCCTGTCTGTGTATCCTGGTAGAGATTCGCATCAGGCTGCATAGCGGCCACATCCTGGCCATATACTTCCGAATAGTACTCTGTCAGGCTCTTCATCACAGCTTCGTCATTCGTGATCAGAATTTCCACACGGCGGTTCCTGCTTCTTCCCTCGGACGTGTTGATGTCCGCTATAGGCCGGAACTGTCCGAATCCAAGGCTGACAAGCCTTGCCGGATCGATCACGTTTTTCTGCTGGATATACGCAGCCACCTGAGCCGCGCGCTCTGAGGAAAGCATCCGGTCCTCCACAACATTCATACGGTCCGGCACCTCTGTTGTATGGCCGAGTACCTGTATCTCATGAATCTCCTCAGCCGCGGGCTGGATCGCCTGACAGAAAGCATCAAGCACGGCGCGTCCGTTTTCTGTCACACTGTAGCTGTCTGCCTCAAAAAAGATCTCGTCACTGAAAGAGATAAAATTATAACCGTCCCCCTGTATGACGTCTACATTCGCGTCCAGACCCATGGACTCGAATTCGCTCTTAAGATTCTGGTACATCGTCTCGATCGCGGCATTCTGAGCCTGCTGTTCCGCGGCTTCGGCGCTTCGCATCTCCTGAAGTTCTTCCGCCATCTCCGGATTCACGCTGGCGACGAGATTCTGATATTTATTCTGATCAACAGAGGAGATAGCGTAGAGAAGAACGAAAAAGCACAGAAGCAGTGTGACCATATCTCCGTAAGTGTCCATCCAGGAACCGCCGTCTGCTCCTTTTCTTTGTTTTTTCATAATAGGCCCCCTCCTCTATTTCTTTTTTCTTCCCCTTCTCGCCTTCTTTGCCGAACCGCCGCCGTCTTCAGAATCAAGCAGCATCTGCTGGCGCTTCTGGGAAAGCGTGGAGGCGAGCCTCTCCCTTAACATTTTCGGGTTATCTCCTTCCTGGATTCCCAGGACTCCCTCCACGATGATCTCTTTATAGAGTCTCTCTTCCTCATCCCTGATGTTCAGTTTTGAGGTGATCGGATGGAATATAAGGTTGGCTAGCATACATCCGTAAAACGTTGTGACCAGCGCAACAGACATGTTTGCTCCCAGACTGGCGGATGATCCGGACGAGAGATCCATATCCTTTAACATATTGATCAGTCCGATCAGTGTTCCGATCATACCGAAAGCAGGAGCGTAAGCAGAACCCCTGATATACATATCAATCTGCTGTGCGTGCCGCTGGGATGTATTTTCAATATCCTGCTCCAGAGTGCTTCGGATCTTCTCAGGATCCAGCGCATCCACCACGTACATCACGCTTTTTTTCAGAAAAGGCTCCTCCACTTCAGCCACCCGTGATTCCAGGGCCAGAAGTCCGTCTTTCCTCGCAACCTGCGCGAAATCAGTAAATATATCAAGAAGCGGTTCGGGTTGATAGCGCTTGGAACTGCAGATGATTATCAGGTGCTTTCCCACATTCTTCAGAACATTGAACGGGAAACTGGCGATAATCGAGCTGATCGTACCGCCGACAACGATCAGCACACTGGGAATATCCACAAAATTCCATATACTTCCGCTGCCCAGAATACCGTATATGCAAAAAGCAAATCCGGCTACTATACCAACAATACTTGTTATGTCCATCGTCTATACCTCCAAATCTGCCCTCTCACAGATTGCTCTTCTGTATTGTGTGATCCTGCGTATGATCTCATCCTCATCTTCTCTCACGATATGAAAGTGTCCGTTCATCATGATGATCTTGGACTCGGGGATCAGTTCCACATACTCGATCTGAAACGGATTGATCAGGATGATACTTCCGTTTAATCTGGTAAATTCAACCATAAAAACCTCCAAACATACCGGAGCATACCGGAAACGCCCCGGCATAAGGCGTTTCCGGCTGTCAGAAATCCTTACTCTCTCTTCACTATCTCTTCATGTTTACAAGCTCTTCAAGCATCTCGTCAGAGACTGTGATCATCCTTGTGTTTGCCTGGTAACCTCTCTGCGTCGTGATCATGTACGACATCTCCGTTGCCAGATCCACATTGGACATCTCCAGATTGCTGCTGAGGATGCTTCCGGTAGCATCGTTTGATCCCATGACTGTAACATTTCCAGCATTCTGCCCAACTCCGTAGAGGAATCCGCCCTGCTGCTCAAGGCCGCCTACGTTCTCAACCATCGCCACCGCAATCTTTCCTACGACATGAGCCACACTGTCATTGTCCACAACTGTGATCGTACCGTCGTCCGCTATTTTAATGGAGTTGAAATCAATCGGATCTCTTGTATTATTACCAGTAATTGCCATATTCAGCTGAATCGGCTGAATCTCACCTGTATCAGTCACCGTGACATTGCCATCGCCATCTATACTTCCATTGACATAGCCGTACACGTAATTTCCCGTATCGTCTACCAGATATCCATTGCTGTCGATGCCGAAGGCCCCAACTCTGCTCAGGCTCAGCCCGCTCCCCGCAAGTCCATTGTTAGCTGGATCAACAACTCCATTATTTCCCGTCATGGGACCGACAATGAAGAACGCCGGTCCGTTGATCATACAGTCCCAACCGTTTCCTGTATAGAACTGGCTCCCTGTTGTGGTGTTTGTGACGATAGAGCTGACGTTGGCACCGAAACCGATGACGGATGAATTGACGCCTCCGAGGTTGCCCTGGGTATTGTTTCCGGCACGTCCGGAGAGATAACTCTGGTACATGGAATCCGAGAAGTTGGCGCTCTTTGACTTGTAGCCCCATGTGTTTACGTTCGCGATATTGTTACCGATTACGTCCATTTTTGTCTGATGTGACTTTAATCCGGCGATAGCCGACTGCATTGATCTTATCATTTTGCTGCATTCTCCTTTTTTCTTTTTTACTGAAAACGCTGCCTCGTCCGTCTGTCAGTCGCACAGGCGGACAGAGCCTCCTCCCGGAGGTCCGGCCCTACATAAAGACAGCGCTGTCGATGTTGGTAAATATGTTCTGTCTCATTTCCTGTTCCGTGATCGTTGTCACGACGATATTGTTGGGCACGTTCACGATAAACGCTCCCTGTTTTCCGATCACCACCGTTTCTTTTGAGCCTTTCAGTCTGGCCCGCTCTACCGCCTGGGTCAGGTCTCTGATGTTATCACCTGACAGACTGACTCCGCGCTGGACCATCCTCTGCTCGGCATGCCTGGAAAACTGGATCTGCCCTGCCTGAGACTGGCTGTTCTCCGCCTGCTCCCTCAGACACGCGGCAAAGTCTGTGCCACTGTTTCCCTGTATCCCGGACTCATGCTGAATCCTGAGCGACTGGGCGCTTACCACTTTCCCGACCTGCGTCATATCCTCTCACCTCATTCCCCTGACTTCGGGCTGTCTCATCAGATGCTCTCAGTCTGTGTGCCGTCCCCGGTTTCCGGAGTCTCCGTATCAGGAACTTCTGTATCCTGAGGTACCTGACCGACACTCATGATCTGTACGATGCTGTATTCCTTCCCGTTTACGATCACAGAAGGGGTGGTGCCAAGGGTGACGCCTGTCACGACTCCTGTCGTCTCTTCTCCTGTGTAATTTCCAGAGGAGTCCACCTCTGCGAGAGTTACTTCTTTCCCCATCATGGATGAAGAATAGCTCATCAGGTTCACTGTTGTCAGATCCGATATGGCCGAGGTCATCTGATCAAGCATCTGAGACATCTGAGTCTGCACGAGCTGGTCCATCATTTCGGACGTATCCATCGGATTATCCGCGTCCTGGTACTGAAGCTGCGTGGCGAGAAGCTCGTAAAAATCTGTCATGGACAGGGAATTTACCGCTTTCTCAGAAAGCGAACTGTCCGTTGTCGACGTGCTGCCTGTAGACCGTGTATTCTGGGTTGTGTTTCCGGCATACAAACTCGTTGCTGCCAGTGCTGATATATCAGGCATATTTCATTCCTCCTTTGTATGGATCCAGGCCTGCCTACATAATTCCAAGTCTGAGCTGATGAAGGAAATCTCCATCCAGTTCTCTGGACCTTTCTTTCTGTCTGCGGCTCTGTTCTCTGGCACTCTCCTGCCGGTCTTCCCCGCCCGGATTCTGATCATACTGTTCTGTGTAGCTGTCCGGCTGTCTGTCAACGATGACTTCCGTCGGCTGGCCCATGCGCTCCTGGAGGATTACTCCAAGATCCGCCGCATAATGGGAAAGGCGCTCTGCCCCGCCCGGGTCACTGCATGTGATCAGAACCGATGCGGTTCCGTGTTCATAGACCGCTTTGATCGTGATTTTTCCAAGGTATTCCGGCTCCAGCTGAAGACTGATCTCACCTTTGTCGGACACGAAAGCTTTCTCTGCCATATCGAGCAGCTTCTGTATATCCGCCGTCCGGTCGGTGCCGCTTAAGTGCAGGGTTTCTGAAACTGTTCCCTGTCCGGACGCCGCTCCGGTGCGTGAGTGTTCCGCGCTTGCGGATATCCCGGTTGACCCGTCAGGAACATTCTCCCCGGAACTCTCTGTTTTGCCATCCTCGCTGCCGTTGAGTGCCCGCGCCTTTATTTCAGACGCGCTCTCATTAGTCTGAGTTGCTGTTTTGCCAGCGATTTCCATGGCAGTCCTGTTTTCTGAACCTCTGTTCTCAAGATCAGTATTGACGGGATCCTGCGCTGACCTGGCTGACATCTCCTGAGCTCCGTCTGTCATGGACGTCCTGTCTCCGAAAGAAGAAATCTCACTGCGGTCCACTGACACCTCCGGTCCTGTAAGTTCCGCCTCTCCGTCAGCGGCAGCCAGCGTATCCACTGTAGTGTTCTGCACCTGGTGTAACTGCATTTCCCCAGCGTTTTCCTGTCCGGCTGTGATCTGCATGTCTGCGCCGCTTTCCAGATCGGCATCTGCCTGAGTCTGTAACACGATGTCAACTGCTCCCTGCCCCGTCGTCAGCGTCTGGATCTCCGAAACTGCTGTCATCTGTTCCGCCGGTTCTGCCAGCCCTGCCAATGCGGGATCCGCCATTTCTATCAATGGACTGTTCCACCACAGTGCCGCCTGAAACATTTCGACACCGGCATAGAGAGCCGCTGCTTCCTCCTGGCCGTCCGGCTGATTCTCAGCGGAAGCGGATAGCTTATCAGAAGTGTTCTGTGTGTTCTGCAGGTCCTTAAGCATGCCTGAAAACAAACCGGAACCTTCCCCGTCAGAAACTGGTGTCTCTGAACCGGTACTTGAAGAACCGCCTGAAACCATCTGGGCGCCCGATTGCAGCATGTTCTGCATAATCATGCTCTGCATCGACATATCCATCTGTCTCACCTCCCTTTTTTAAGATATCTATGGCAATCTGTTCCGGTATCGGAACAGAGTTACCAGCTTATTTCTTTCCTTTGGCGGAGATCATGCGGTTTGACACAAACTCTTCGATCTCCAGCTCTCTGGCTTTTGCCTCGGCCGCATCGTATTCCTGTCTCTTTCTGTCTTTGAGCATCTGTATGGACGAGGTTTCCTGTTTTGCATGGATCACCGCTTCCCTCTTCTGCTCCTCCTGCTTCCTAAGTTCGCCGAGTGCTTTCTTTTCGTTGCTGATCCTGCCGATCAGCACATTCATGTAATCTGACCGCCCGCGCAGCCGGGCTGCCGATATCTGCCGGGGTTCATCCAGACCTGTCCTGTCCCGGAACCGGACAAACTCATCCTCCAGGCCGCTGATCTGCTCTTCCTTATCCCTGACCTTTTTTACTGCCTGACCGTGCTCATTTCTCAGGCTCTGCTCCACCTGTTCTTTATAATTGAGCACTCTCTCCAGGGAAAACGAAAACTTTTTCATCGCTGCTCCCTTCCCGACCTTGCATCATCATTTCTCTTCCAGGATCTTCCTCATTATGCTCACCGTCTCCTCAAGAGTGAAGTTTTCATCGGTTTTCTGCATGAGAAAACTATTGATCTTATTGATCTTCGAGATCGCATAATCAAGTTTTGGATTGGTTCCTGCCTTGTACGCCCCGATGGAGATCAGGTCTTCATTCTGTGCATAAAGGCTTAGGATATCCCGCATTCTGGACGCCAGAGATTTGTGTCCCTCATCCACGATGTCCGCCATCAGCCTCGATATGCTGGCGTTTACGTCAATCGCCGGGAAATGATTGGAATTCGCGAGTTTCCTTGAGAGTACAATATGTCCGTCAAGGATACCGCGGACAGTATCCGCAACAGGTTCATTCGTGTCATCCCCTTCTACAAGCACTGTGTAAACACCGGTTATGGAGCCCTTCTCAAAATTCCCGCTGCGCTCCAGAAGCTTCGGAAACTCAGCGTAGATCGAAGGGGTATATCCTCTTGCCACAGGCGGCTCTCCGGTGGCAAGCCCGATTTCCCTCTGCGCCATGGCAAATCTGGTAAGAGAATCCATCATGAGCATGACGTCTTTTCCCTGGTCTTTAAAGTATTCGGCAATCGTAGTGGCTACAAGGGGGCATTTCATACGCAGCATTGCCGGTTGATCTGAAGTTGCCACAACAAGCACAGACCGCTTCATTCCCTCCGGCCCCAGGTCCTTCTCCACGAACTCAAGAACCTCCCTTCCACGCTCTCCCACAAGGGCGATCACATTGATATCTGACTCCACGTTTCTCGCGATCATTCCCATCAGCGTACTCTTTCCTACGCCGCTGCCGGCAAAGATTCCGATACGCTGGCCTTTGCCGATCGTGTTGAGTCCGTCGATCGCCTTGATCCCGAAATTCAGCGTCTGAGAGATCCTTGGCCTGCTCAGTGGATTGATTCTCGGATTTTCGACATAATAATACCGGGGAGAAGTAAAGCTGCCTTTCTCATCCATCGGACGCCCCAGCGCGTCTATGATCCGGCCTCTAAGAAACTCACCCACCGGTATCTTTAATCTCTTTTTTGTATTTCTGACAAAACTGTTTGACCCGATCCCGCTGATGCTCTCATAAGCCATAAGCTGAACGCGGTCATCGCGGAATCCTACTACTTCCGCCTGGATCTGCCGATGCTGTTCCTCGTCATAGATCATGACGATATCACCGATATTCGCACTGCCGCCGGACGCTTCCATTGACATTCCGGTAATATTCTCGATCCGCCCTGTATGGTTGATCGTTTCTGCCTGCATTATTAACTTCGGTATTTCTTTCAGCATTCTTAACCCCCCGCAATACTATACCTTCGCATTATTCAGAATCTCCTGAATATTCTCGAGCTGGGTCCCTACACTGATGTCCATCACTTCATCGGGCAGCTCGATCAGACATGTTCCCGGAGCCGCGTCGTCTATTGCGATGATCTTCACATTGTCCGAAATCTTAGACAACTCATGGAGCAGTTCCGCGTCACCCTGTATCTCAGCAAACCCTTCTTCCGGATCTTCGGATATGTAGATTTTTGCCCATGCCGTCTTTTTCAGCTTCCCGACCGCGGCAAGGATCATATTTTTTACAACAGCCCCGCTGGACTTCAGGCTCGCCTGGATGATCTTTTCACCGACAGCAAGAGCAATGTCTTTCAGATCATCCAGATACTCTTCCATCACGCGTTCCTTCGCGTGCTCCATCTCGAGAACATAGTCGCTGATCTTCTTCTCCAGCTCCCTGCACTCTGAGGAGAGTTCTGCCCTGTGCTCTTCATACGCCTTCTCGCGTCCTTCATCGCACCCCTGCTTCATGCCCTTGATATAGCCTGCTTCATAGGCATCTTTCCTGATCTTCGCGGCCTCTTCCCGAGCCCGGGCCAGGATCTCCTGAGCTTTCCGAATGCTCTCTTCCTCCGCGGCGATCCGTTCGCGGTGCAGACGTTCCTCTTCATCAGTGAGAGAAGACATCTCCGCCTCTTCCCCTGCCTCTTCCGGGTGCAGGACGGCATCCATCAGGTCAGGGAGACTGACTTCATGCCAGGCCGCCCCTTCCTGACTGTTTACTATAACTTTAGACAATGATCTCATCCTTTCCGCCCTTGCTGATCACAAGTTCGCCTTCCTCATCAAGCCGCCTGATGATATTGACGATATGCTGCTGTGCTTCTTCCACATCTCTCAGACGTACATTGACCGTAATCTCCAGGTCGGACTTGACGGTATCCGCCATACGGGTCGACATATTCGCGTAAAACAGAGACGCGATGGAATCGTCCGCTCCCTTGAGGGCATAGACAATATCCTTCATATCGCACTCCCTGATAAAACGCTGGATTGAACGGTTGTCCATAGTAGCGATATCCTCGAACACGAACATCTTCTTCCGGATCGTATCGGCAAGTTCCGGCTCTGTCTTGTTCATCTCGTCGAAGATGTACTTTTCGTTTGACCGGTCCATATTGTTCATGACATCCGCAATGTAGTCCACGCCGCCGATCGTTGTAAAATCAGTGGTAAGGATACTGTTGAATTTCTCTCTGAGCTTCTGCTCCACGATCTTGATCGCGTCAGGCGATGCGCTTTCCATCTTTGCGATCGCCTCCACGACTTTGATCCTTTTTTTCTCCGGAAGCTCTGTGATCACCTCCGCCGCCTGCTGGGCGTACGAGTAAGACAGAACCATGGCGATCGTCTGCGGACGCTCATACTGTAGAACGGCAAACAGGTTCTTGCTGTCCATCTTATGCAGGAACTCGAAAGAACGGTTCTGCAGGAACTTCGCCACTTTCTGCAGAAGTTCCCTGGCTGTAGATTCGCCGTACGCTTTCTCAAGAACGGATCTTGCATACTCCATGCCGCCGTCTGTGACCACTTTTCTCGTCAGGCAGGTCTTGTAGAAGTCGTCCAGAACCTCTTCTGTCCTGGCAGACTCCACATGGCCGAGCTTTGCGACTTCCAGTGTCAGCTTCTCTACTTCTTCGGCATTCAGATACTTGTACACTTTTGATGCCTTATCCGCCCCCAGAGCGACGACAACGGTAGCCGCCTTCTGTTCCGGGGTGAGACTCGGCTGACTAGTTTGTGTCTGGCTCATTGTCTTTTCCTCCATTCAGCCATGACCTCAGCATCTGTGCTGAGATCTCAGGATTCGTCTCGGCGAAATCTCTTATATTCTCGCGCAGCTCTCTGCTGCGTTCATTCTGTACGCTGAGGATATCTCTGCCCTCATCCTCTTCCTGCTGTTCCGCCATCAGAAGCGGCTCAGTCTCAAGCCCCTCTTCTTCAAGGCGTTTCTTTCTGCGCCTGCGTCTGATAATCGAGCCGATGATCAGGGCCAGAATCAGGAGTACAAGCAGTGCCGAGCCGATAATTATGAACGGAATCATCTGCCCAGTCAGCAGCGCCTGGACATCCGCGCCTGTATCCTGTGTCGTATCGTCTGTGTAGAACGGAGCGGCAACGGCTGTGATCTTCTGGTCGATCTCATCCATGCCGATCCCCGTGGCATTGGCCACAAGCTGGCGCACCTCGTCATAACTCAGATTCCCGAAGTTGTTCCCGTTGATCGAAACAGAAACGGTCAGATCATCCATAACCCCGGGATCGATCTCAGTCTGTTCTTTCACCTGATTGACCAGATAATCTCTGTCATAGGTCTCAGTGTTATAAGTGTCGGTTCCGTTTCCGTCCTGCTGATTATACTCTGTGATATCAGCATTTTCTTCCGTTCCCGCGACACCGGCCGCAGCATCCGTACCGGTTCCCTCGGAAGTGGATCCCGACTCACTTGAGATGATCCCGGTCTTGTCATTCTCATCGATCTTGTCCGGCGTCGTGTATGTAGTGGACTCTCTGATAATCCGATCCATGTTGACGCTTCCGTTGGCGGATACTCTCACATTGCCGTCTCCATAGAATGGCGTGAGGATATTGATCACTTTCTGTTCAATCTTCTGTTCAATAATGCGGGACAGTTCCGCCTCAGTGGATCCGGAGCCTGTTTCGTCCGTGGAATCCGTCAACTCGATTCCGTTCTGGTCAAAAACGGAGACGTTTTCCATCTGCATGTCCGGCACACTACGCGCAACCAGTCTCTGGATCGCCGACGCCTGTTTGCTGCTAAGCTCGGCGCCGTTCTTCATCGTGACAACAACAGAAGCGCTGGCTTCTGTTCCGGAGTTATCCTCCAACACGTACTGCTGTTCATCGCCAAGCGCAATGGTCACCTTCGCGTCGCTGACGCCGTCAAAAAGTCCGATCGTAGCTCCTATCCGGTTCTGAAGTTCATAGAGCTTATATGTCTGCTGTTCAGAATCCGTCGCCATCCCGCCAGCGTTTTGTGTAAAAATGTCATAGGTAAAACCGCTGCTGGGGTATCCCTCATAGACAAGGGTTGCTCTGGTGCTGTCCGCCTGTGATTCTTCCACAAGGATCGTCCCATCGCCCTCATATCGGTAATCGACTTCCTCTTCCTGGAGTCTTCCAACGATCTCAGAGGCTTCTTCCTGGGAGATATCCGTAAACAGAGGGACATAATCTTTCTGGTTCAGGATCATGGCGATCACCACGGCTCCGATGACCACTGCCGCCGCGACAACGGCTGATATGATCTTTACCCTCTTATCAAGCTGACTGACAAACTGCCTGAGCTCTGTGAATTTCTTTTTTATATCCGGCTTCATCTCATGTACCTTCTTTCGTCATGTCTATAAACTGATTCTCATCAGTTCATTATAGGCATCCAATGCTTTGTTGCGAAGCTGGACCAGCATATTAGTTGCAAGCTGTGCCTCAGATGCTGCGATCTGTACCGTATGCGGGTCGTTGATCTGCCCTGTCGAAAGAAGATACTGCTGTGACTGAAGATTGCTCTCCGTATTTCTTACGTCCTGTATGGCATTTTGAAATATATCCTGAAACATCCCGCCCGCAGACACAGACCGGGTATCCTGCGCGGAATCCGCGCTGATCCCGCCGATCGCCTGCCATGGCTGAATAGGTGTGATAAAACTAGTCTCCATCTTTCTGTCTCCTTTATTATCTGCTTTGTACTTAACTGATCAATCTTACTGACCTGTGATCACAGTATTCAGACGGCTGATATCGCTGCTGACACTGCGCAGCAGATACTGGTACTGGAGTGAAGTTCTTGTAAGCTCCATTAATTCGGCATCCGCATTTACATTGTTTCCGTCAGCCCGCGCAGTCTCCCCGCTGGAAGTATGTACTCTGTATGTACTGTCAGCGACTGCGTCTCTGACCGCCGCTCCGCTCGGATCCGCGGAAGCGGCTCTCAGCCTGTTCTGGAATTCCTCCTCAAAAGTTACATATTGTGATTTATATCCGGGTGTTTCTACATTTGCCAGGTTGTTTGAGATCACCGACTCCTTCTCCCACAGAAAATCCAGCGCCTTTGACATCATCGCCATGGAATTGCCATATATGCCATAAACTGCCATAAAACAACCTCCTCTCTTAATTAGACTGAAATCGATATCGTTTCCGATCACTTTCTGCACTTTTTCGACTTCTCGAAAATTGTAAAACAGTAGCAGAGCGTTGTCAATATTTTTTTTCGATTTTACAATTATTTTAACCTCTTATTTTTTTCTATATACCTGTCGAAATATAAATGTATCGTAATCCTTATTTATCGATACAAACATTCTTAAGAAGAGAGGAGCACACAAAATGAATCAGAAATCAGCTTTAAAGTGGAAAATGCGCATCGCATGTTTCTTACTCACATTGATCGCCTGTATAGCTGCGGTGATCGGCATTATCACATCTTCAGGGAATGGTTCCTCGTTGATCCTTACCGTGATTGAGGTCATTCTGTTAATAGCGGCCCTGATCCTTCCTTTCCTTTTTATTTATATGACCAGAGCACTTCTGTTCACTCCTCTGGGGGAATGCGCAGAGAGACTGCATGCGCTTGCCGGGGGTGACCTTGACAGCCCCATTCCCGCACACAATGCAGAAGGAGAGATCGGATATCTTGTGGATAGCACGGAACTGCTCGTGAAGAATCTGCGAACGATTATTTCAGATGAAAGCCGTATCCTGACATCCATGAGTTCCGGAGATTTTACCATCAACAGTGAGTGCAGAGATCTGTACGTCAACGGCTTTGCTCCAATTCTGGAATCTATGAGAAGCATCTGCTTCCGCCTGAACTCTTCACTTCATCAGATTCAGGAATCTGCGGTTCAGGTAGACGCGGGCGCAGATCAGGTATCCACCGGCGCTCAGGCACTTTCACAGGGTGCCACTGAGCAGGCGAGTTCAGTTCAGGAACTGGCCGCGACGATCAACGACATCTCCAATCAGGTTTCAGAAGCCGCGAAAAATGCCGAATCCGCAAGCAGTCTTGCACACAGTGTAGGAAACGACATGATGGACAGCAATCTGCATATGAGTGAGATGACGAACGCTATGGCTGAGATTAAGGAGACGTCCAACCAGATCCATAAGATCATCAAGACGATCGAGGATATCGCGTTCCAGACAAACATCCTTGCGCTGAATGCCGCTGTCGAAGCTGCGCGGGCAGGCTCTGCGGGCAAAGGTTTTGCCGTTGTCGCGGAGGAAGTCCGCAATCTTGCCGGCAAGAGTCAGGACGCGGCCCAGGATACCACAGTCATGATCCAGAACGCCATCGCCGCGGTGGATAAAGGAATTCATATCGCGGATGAGACAGCGGAATCCATGAATAAGGTTGTCGCGAACGCGCAGCTTGTCGTTGACCAGATCTCTTCGATCTCAGGAACTTCCCGCGCTCAGGCTGACGCGATCGCTCAGGTCACAACCGGCATTGACCAGATCTCCAGCGTTGTGCAGACCAACTCTGCCACAGCCGAGGAAAGTGCCGCAGCCAGTGAAGAGCTGTCCGGGCAGGCAGCCCTGTTGAAAAATATTCTTTCCGGCTTCAGGTTCCGTCAGGACGCGGAAAGTATTCAGCCACCATCTGTATCTGCTGCTGAAGAACCAGTTTTCGAAGAACCCTCCTTTGAAGAGCCGTCTTATGAAGAACCCTCCTATTTGGAGAACGATACATATACTCCTCAGGAGACGACAGCTCCATTTACAGGGAACAACGACAAATACTGAGTATCTCTTTTTTAACGGATGCATTAAAAAACGCCCGGGTCAGCCCGGGCGTTTTTTCATTTCTTTTTATACCTCACTTCTCTCCTGTTCTTCCTCTCCCGCGTCATCTGCGGCATTCTCCTGCAGGAGCTGCTCCGCCGCGTTCTCCTTCCTCTGCTTTCCGTAATTCAGGAAATACACATAGATGTCTACAACTGCGGCGTAAAGTTCCTCGGGTATCTCACTCCCCAGATCAAGCTGGGTCAGCACTGTGGCAAGAGAATTGTCCTCGTAGATGGGAACTCCGTTATCTTTCGCCGCCTCTATGATCCGCTGGGCCATATATCCCATGCCCGAAGCCACAATGACTGGCGCCGCATTTCCCGCCTCATCGTAAGAAAGTGCAACAGCTTTCTGGTTCAGTACATCATCAAACACTGACATTGATCGAATTCTTCCTTTCTCTCAGTCTTGGAAATGCTTCTGTTATCGGAATTGAGATATTACTCTTTCCGAGCACAAGCTCTTCCGTCTCTATTGAATGTTCACTCAGGATACGCCTGATATCCTCCTGGATTTTCCTGCTGTCTTCCTCAAGTCCGTCCGGGATATTGATCTGCATGGATACCCTCTCCCTTCCATAGGAAAAGAACATATCAAAAAATCCCAGATCTTCTATATCAAATTTCACCAGGCCGCGGATATTTCTCTGGCTGCCGCTTTCCTTATCCTGTTCGCTGCCGCCGTTCCCCTCCGCGTCCGGATCCACCCACATTTCAGAAAACATCATCTGTCCGTCCACACAGACAGGCATCATGATGTGCAGAACAGGCATATAGACGCTTTCATTGAGTACGATTGCCTCCATGATCCTCATAAACGCCTGGGTGTTTTCTGTCCCGGCCTCCCCCGACGCGCCTTTCTTTATGATATCAGCCAGCTTTCCCATTTCCTGGTTCTGCCGGATCGCTTTTTCATATTCCGTTCCGGCGAGCACATCGAATAGCCTCTCTATATCAAACCCCTGGAAATACTGCTGCATTGTCTGATAATCAAACAGCTTTTCAAACGCTTTGAGCACCCCCTCGCTCTGACCGTTTTCATATCTCCCTGTCAGATCCGCCATATGAGCAACCGTATCCCTCAGCACGCCTCTGTCATGTATCTTGGAAATATAGCTGTTCAGATAAGGGAGAAGGTCTGATTTCAGAGTGCGCAGATTCTCTGTCTTCTGTTCCGGCGTCCCGCCGCTGTTGTCCGTATTATAGATCATACTCTGCTCCAGCTGCTCTGCCTGCTCCCGGGCTTTCGGCATCATTCTCTGGCGGATCTCACTCATATCGCGCCGGATATCTGAGAGGATATTCCCGCCCTCCGCCATATCTGTATATTTCTTCAGAAAATTCAGAATCCCGTTTTTCAGCTCAACAGACTGCGTCTCCGAGAGCACCCTGCGCAGGAGCGCAAAAAACGCGCCTGTGTAACGGACCGAAGACTGGACCTGCGATTTGAGCAGGCTTCCAATATTCTCAGGACTCACATTGATCATTTTCAGAAATTCGGCAACCTCAGCCGCGAACCCGCTCCCCATCCCGGATTCCACCGTCATGCCGGCAAATTCATTGAACAGCTTTGGGAGTTCTTCCGCAAGCACAGGCATATTTTTCAGTTGTTGGATAAACGTGTCAAAATTTGTCTCGAACTGGAAACGGAGATCAGCCTGCTGTCCGGAGGCATCGCTTCTGGCGTCAGGTTTGACAACTTTTGCAGGATTTACAGGCCCCTGAACGTTAACTGGATTCTGCAGTTCAGGATTGGCTTTTACGTTGTTCATATTGTCATATCCTGTTGTCGGGGTCGTGACTTTTAAAATATTTGGCATTTTTTCACCTCATGACAATTATTTTTTTTCTATTTCTGTCGAAATATAGAACGACAGAGGTATCTGAGACGGTATATCCGCACAGAACAGAAAGCGTCTGTCAGTATAAATAAAAATTTAATCAAAGGCGGTGCAAAACATGGATAACGGAACTGACAGCTTACTCGATACATATCTTTTTGAAACCAATTCGCTGCTTGAACGGTTGGATGAACTTCTTATCGAGGCTGAGCAGAATAAAGACTTCACGGAGGACGAAGTCAATGAAATCTTCCGCAGCATGCATACAATCAAAGGTTCCTCCGCCATGCTGGAATTTAACTCTCTGATGGAGATTGCCCATCACATCGAGGATCTGTTTTTCTACATCAGGGAAAACGGAATGTCTGCCCTTGACGCACAGCAAAAGACTGAACTATTCAATCTGATGTTTAAATCTGTTGACCGGCTTCGTGAAGAAGTCGAAAAAGTAGAGAACAATGAACCTCTCAGTACTAATATCGACAGTTTTATTAAGGAGATAAACGATTTTTTATCTAAAATAAGCAATCAGGAACAGGCGGCAGAGAATGATTCAGACACCGGCTCAGCGCCGTCGTCTGCGTCGGGCGGGCCTTCAGCTTCTGTTTCTGTTCTGCCGGAGTGTCCTTACTGCATCCGTGTTTTCTTTCAGGATGGATGCGGTATGGAGAATCTGAGAGCTTTCATGCTGGTCACTACCCTGAACGAGAGCGGATATGATTTTTCCTACTATCCTTCGGATGTGGAAACAAACAGCGCTTCATTCCAGCAGATCATTGAAAACGGGTTCTACATCGGATTCCAGGATGAGGAGCAGGCCAATAAGGCGTCGGTGATCGTGGCCGGGAGCAACAACATACACTCCTATGAGATCATTCATAATACAGTCGAATCTGAGGAAGAAAAAAAGAAGGAGGCCAGTGTTTCTGATAAGAAGAAACCGGATTCTTCCAGGACAGCAGAACAAAAAAAACAGGCTGCTCCTGTGCATCATGCTCCGGTCAAACAGAATCTGATCAGCGTCAACCTCTCAAAACTGGACAGCCTTATGGCTCTTGTGGGAGAGATCGTTATCACGGAATCTATGGTGACGTCCTCTCCGGACTTAAAAGGATTAAAGCTTGACAATTTCCTGAAATCCGCCCGTCAACTGCGTAAGCTGACCGATGATCTTCAGGATATAGCCATGTCTCTTCGCATGGTCTCAGTTTCAGGCGTATTTCAGAAGATGAACCGTATTGTGCGTGATATGAAAAATACTCTGGGCAAGGACGTCCGTCTCACACTTGTGGGAGAAGATACAGAACTTGATAAATCCATCGTGGATAACATCAGCGATCCTATCATGCATATTGTCCGCAATTCTATGGATCATGGAATCGAAGAATCTGCTGATGAGAGGATCGCTGCGGGGAAAGATGCCCAGGGAGAAATTGTACTCTCCGCTGTTCACACGGGAAATGAGGTGATCATTTCCATCCAGGATGACGGCCAGGGAGTTGATACTGATAAAGTTCTCGCCAAAGCAAAAGCCAACGGATTCCTCACAAGGCCGGAGGAGGAATATTCCAAAAAAGATATTCTTGCTCTCCTGATGGAACCGGGATTTTCTACCAATACCGAGGTTACGGAATATTCAGGCCGGGGCGTCGGCATGGATGTCGTAAAGAAGAATATAGAGTCACTGGGCGGAACTGTGACGATGAGCAGCGAAAAGGGGCAGGGTTCCTGTACAACACTGAAGATTCCTCTCACGCTCGCTATTGTGGACGGAATGGAAATCTCTGTGGGAAACTCTGTATTTACGGTTCCAATCGCCAATATCCGTCAGTCGTTTAAAGTGACGGCTGATGATATTATTTTTGACGCGGCGGGAAATGAACTGATCAAATGCATGGATGACTTCTATCCCGTAATACGTCTTCACAAGCTCTATGGCATTTATGACGATGTACGCACAGATGTGGAGGACGGAATACTGATGTGGGTGGAGGCAAACGACAAGTCATACTGCCTTTTCGTGGACAGTCTGCTGGGTGAACAGCAGGTTGTTGTAAAGCCGCTTCCTTCCTATCTGAATAATTTCGGCATCAAGGATTACGGCATCAGTGGATTCACGATACTCGGCGATGGAAACATCAGTATTATTCTCGACATCGCCGCGATCCACTCTGCGGCCATGAACTCATATTAATCATCAAAAATTTAGGAGGAAATCGATCATGTCAAATGTTAACGAAGAGACAGAGGTTCTCGAAGTATCGGACGCGATGGATGAATTTGGTTCTTCCGGCATCCAGGATTCCGTGAAAGGATTCCTGACCTTTGTATCCGACGGGCTTACATATGCTGTTCCCACAGAACAGGTGATTGAGATTATAACAAACCACAGCATCCGTCCCCTTCCTCTGGTGCCGGATTATGTCAGAGGCATCATTAATCTCCGGGGGCAGATCATTCCGATCATCGATATCCGGCTGCGGCTCGGGAAACCTTTTCTGGAGTACAGCACCACTACCTGTATCATAATACTTGATATCGGATCGGATCGGATCGGCATCTGTGTGGATTCTGTATCCCAGGTCCTTTCGATAGATACGTCCAATGCCTCTCCTGTCCCGCTTGAGAACAGGCAGAAGTTTGCCAACTATATGGTATCGGTAGATGATGGAAAAGTTGTCCTTTTCATGGACTGTGCCGCTCTCATCGAACCTTAAAACGACGAAAGGGAAACATCTATCATGATGACACTAAGCAATGAAGACTTCCGGCGTCTTGTAAACTTTGTAAAAAGTAATTACGGAATTGACCTGAGCAAAAAAAAACAGCTTATCGTCGGCCGTCTTACAAACACGATCCACTCTCTTGGACTGAACTCTTTCAAGGAATATGTAGACCGAATCATTCAGCAGAAGAACAAAGAGGATATTGAGATACTTCTGAACCATCTCACCACAAACTACACTTTCTTCATGCGTGAGGAGGCTCATTTCAAATTTTTCTCAGAAACGATCCTTCCCTGGCTGGAACAGGTAAAGAAGAATCGGATTTTGAGTATATGGAGCGCCGGATGTTCTACAGGTCAGGAACCCTATACTCTCTCTATCCTTTTGAAAGAATATTTCGGAACCAGGTCGGCAATGTGGGATACACGTGTCCTTGCCACTGATATTTCACAGAATGTACTTAAAGCTGCGCAGTCAGCTGTCTATGATAAGGAGTCGCTGAGCAAGCTCCCTGCTTCCTGGATCCGGAAATACTTTCTTCCGGCCGGGGAGCCCGGGCTGTACACCGTGACGCCGGCTCTCAAAAAAAATGTGATCTTCCGGACATTCAATCTTATGGATCCGATTCAGTTCAAGCTGAAGTTTGATGTGATCTTCTGCCGGAATGTTATGATCTATTTTGACCAGCCTACAAAGGCTGCCCTTATCCAGCGCTTCTATGACGCGATGGTTCCGGGAGGCTACCTTCTGATCGGACACTCCGAATCACTGGACCGAACCGGATTAAAGTTTCAATATGTTCAGCCTTCTGTATACAGAAAACCGCTGAATTAGAAAGGGGAACTCTTATTTCATGAACAGAGATAATAAAATCAGGCTTCTTATCGTGGATGACTCTATTGTCTTCTGCCGATTTTTGAGCACTCAGCTCCCAAAGATCAATTCAAAGATCACAGTTGTCGGCCATGCGATGAACGCATTTGAAGCGATGAAAAAGGTGTCTGCTCTGAAACCGGATGTGATTTCTCTTGATGTGGAAATGCCGGGGATGAACGGAATTGATTTTCTGAAAAAACTGATCCCCGAGCATCCGATTCCTGTTGTTCTTGTCTCCTCACTGAATGTAGGCGTATTTGATGCTCTCTCCTATGGAGCTGTAGACTTTGTCAGGAAGCCGGATATGACGAAAGAATATACAACTGCAGCATTTGCCCGCAGTCTGGCAGCTAAGATCCTTATGGCGTCAAGGGCCTCGGTTAAGATCCCGCGTTCAGCGGATACTGAAAAAGATGCCCCGCACAGGCAGGAGCATGCTGCTCATACTGCATCCGGGAGTTTCACACATGCCACAGACAAGTCAAGTTCCCGCATCCACATCAATCTCCCCAAGCTTTCCGCCGGACAGCTCAGGCTCATGAATCCTTCCTCACTCAAACTGAAAAATACAGTGATCGCACTGGGCGCGTCTACCGGGGGGACGGAAGCAACGCTGGAGGTATTGAAGGATCTTCCGGCAGATACACCGGGTATCGTCGTGACACAGCATATGCCGGAAGGATTTACCAAAATGTATGCGGAGCGTCTGAACCGCCTATGCGCTATGGAAGTGAAAGAGGCTGAGAATGGCGATATCATCCGACAGGGACTTGTCCTGATCGCCCCGGGAGGGGATTTTCATATGAAGGTCGTGAAGAAAGGGGTCAACTACTCTGTCACCTGTACTCCCGGCCAAAAGGTCAACGGTCATCGTCCTTCTGTGGACGTGCTTTTTCATTCTGTCGCCCAGTCTGTAAAAAGCGATGCCATCGGCATCATACTGACGGGCATGGGTGCGGACGGTGCGGAAGGGCTGCTCGCCATGCGAAAAAATGGCGCATACACAATCGGACAGGATGAGGAATCCTGCGTAGTGTATGGAATGCCCATGGTCGCTCAAAAGATAGGGGCGGTATGTTCGCAGGCACCCGTTTCAAAAATTGCGACACTGCTGGTCAATCATCTCAATTCATTAGGATAACGCTCAATTTTTTACCAATATACCTTGATTATTTTTAACTAATCAGGTATTATTAATAAACATGAATTTATTTACATATTTATTCAATCAACTTTTAGGAGGATCATTATGAAAAAGAGATTATTGGCAATACTTCTTGCCGCGTGTACAGTAATGTCTTTTGCCGCATGCGGAAGCAGCAGTGATGACACTTCGTCAGACAGTTCTTCTGAGACAACAGACGCTTCTTCCGGGGACTCTGGAGATGGAACGGTTCAGACGGTTACCGACGGTAAACTTACTGTGGCTACCAGTCCTGACTTTGCGCCATATGAGTTCTACGCGATTGACGAAGACGGCAATCCAACACTTGCAGGTTTTGACATGGCTCTTGCTCAGTATATCGCGGACTATATGGGACTTGAGCTGGAGGTCGTGACCGTTGACTTCGACGGTGTGCTCAGCGAACTTCAGACAAAGTCTGTCGACCTTGGTATGGCAGGGCTTTCTCCTGACCCGAACAGAGAATCCATCATGGAATTCTCCGATATCTATTATGGAGGCGGACAGTCTCTTGTGACGACAAAGGATAACGCGGATACTTACAATTCTTTCGAATCCATTAACAGTCCTGATGTGACGGTGGGTGCTCAGACCGGTTCGATCCAGCTTGATCTTGCCAACGAGAATTCTCCGGATGCGGATATCATCTCCCTTCCGAAGGTAACCGACATTATCTCCGAACTTCTTGCAGGAACAATGGATGCAGCCTATATCGAGACAGCAGTAGCCGAGAGTTATCAGAAAAATTATCCGGATCTTGAGATCGTTATGGACGTTCCTTATGATGTAGAGGGTTCTGCGATCGGTGTGGTAAAAGATAACCCGGAACTGCTCGCGGCAGTCAATGAGGCGATCGCTGCGGCGCTCGAGGACGGAAGCATGGATCAGTTTGTTGCGGAAGCCTCCGAACAGGCAGCAGGACAGACGTACGAAGGACTGCTTGACGGCAGTGGAGACGCTCAGTAAGAATCTGATAAATGAACGACAGGGCTCCCTTCCGGGAGCCTGTTTTTCTGAGTGAAAGGAGTAATTATGGATCATTTTATTCAGCTGGAAAATTTTCCAAAAATCGCGCCCTATGCAGAATTATTCTGGCAGGGTACTGTGGTGACGATCCTTCTTGCATTGTTTACAGTCGTCATCGGTTTCTGTCTTGCACTGATACTTGCCCTCATGAGGATGTCCAATATCAGGCCTCTTCGTTTTCTCGGCATCGATTCTGACGGACATATGCGTGAAAGCGGATTTCTGGCGGTTGTAAGCCGTTTTAATCCACTGGATTTCATTGCCACAGCGTATGTTGAGATCCTTCGTTCCACCCCGGTGCTGGTCCAGGTCTTCATTATTTATTATGGCGTATTCAGTATACTGGAACTTCCCAGTTTTCAGCTTTTCGGTTTCATCCGGTTTGAGCGTTTTCTCCCCGGTGTGGTAGCGCTGGGAATGAACTCCGGCGCATATCTCTGTGAGATCATACGCTCCGGTATCCAGTCCATCGATTCCGGACAGACCGAGGCGGCCCGCTCGCTGGGTCTTTCCCAGGGACAGAATTTAAGGTATATCATCCTGCCCCAGGCGATCAAAAATATCCTTCCGGCGATCGCGAATGAGTTCGTCGTCATCATCAAAGAATCCGCCATCACCTATACCATAGGTGTGCAGGATATCATGTCCGCAGTCAATGCGGTGCGCGGCGCTACGTTTATCATCATTGAACCCTTGCTGGTGGCAACAGCGATCTATTTCTGTCTCTGTTTCCCCACTTCCAAAGTCATCGCATATATAGAAAGGAGGATGAGCCGTGGAGACAAGAGATAGCATGATCCGGGTATCCGGTCTGAAGAAACACTACAAAGGCGGATCCATCAAAGCGCTGGACGGTGTGACCGTAGATATAAACAAAGGGGATGTGATCGCCGTGATCGGTCCTTCCGGTTCCGGTAAATCCACATTTCTTAGAAGCCTGAACCTGCTGGAGGAACCCACAGGCGGCTCTATCATCTTCAAAGGGATCGATATCACCAGGAAGAAATATAAAAACGCCGAAGGAAAGACGGTTAAACTCAATATCGATGAACTTCGTCAGAAAATGGGAATGGTATTCCAACACTTTAATCTCTTCCCCCATATGACGATCCTTGACAATATGACCCTTGCCCCGATGAAGGTAAAAGGGATTTCTAAAGCAGCTGCTGAAAAGAAAGCTCTGGAACTTCTTGACCGGGTCGGACTGAAGGATCGTGCAGACGCATATCCGATCCAGCTCTCCGGCGGTCAGAAGCAGCGTGCCGCTATCGTCCGTGCCCTTGCCATGGAGCCTGAAGTCATGCTCTTTGACGAGCCCACGTCCGCCCTTGACCCGGAGATGGTAGGTGAGGTTCTCGATGTTATGAAGGAGCTGGCAGAGGAAGGGATGACTATGGTCGTTGTCACGCATGAGATGGGATTCGCCAGAGAGGTCGGAAACCGCCTTCTTTTTATGGCTGAAGGAAAGCTTCTGGAGCAGGGAGATCCAAAAGTTCTCTTTGATCACCCCCAGAATCCACGTCTTCAGGATTTTCTTTCAAAAGTTCTGTGAAAATCCCTGATCCGAACTGCTTTAAAGATATTGATTTAAAGATATTGATATGAGGAGAATCAGGAAATGACACATCAAAAACAGACTGCACTAAATACGATTGAGAAGAAACAGGAACTGATCTGCCAGACTGCCGATCATATCTGGAGCTATCCGGAACTCTCTCTTCAGGAAGATCAGTCGGCCGAATACTACTGCACCCTTCTCGAAAAAGAAGGATTTCAGGTTGAGCGCGGGATCTGCGGGATCCGCACCGCGTTCTCTGCAAGTTTCGGAAAAGGGAGTCCGAAAATCGGCATCCTTGCGGAATACGACGCTCTCTCTGGTCTTTCCCAGGAAGCGGGAAGCCTGGAGCCAAAAGAGCTTGTTCCCGGAGGCTGCGGACACGGCTGCGGACATAACCTGCTGGGAGCCGGAGCTTTCGGCGCCGCCCTCGGCGTAAAGGCCTATCTGGAAGAGAGCGGACATGAAGGTACTGTGATCCTCTTCGGCTGTCCTGGTGAGGAAGGCGGAGCGGCAAAAGCGTTCATGGCAAGGGACGGCCTGTGGAAGTCACTGGACGCGGCGCTCACCTGGCACCCTGAGGATGTAAATGAAGTCCGGACCGGTTCCTCCAACTCCTGTATCCAGATCCAGTACAAGTTTACGGGCACTGCCTCCCACGCGGCAGGCGCTCCCGAGATGGGACGCAGTGCCCTTGACGCTGTGGAGCTGATGAATATCGGCGTCCAGTTCCTGCGCGAGCATATGAGTGACCGGGCACGGATACATTATGCCATCACGGATGCCGGGGGCGTAAGTCCTAACGTGGTACAGCCAAAAGCCAGCGTGCTCTATATGATCCGTTCCAACCATGTATCAGAGGCTGTGGAGCTGCAGGCCAGAGTCGATCGGATCGCGGATGGAGCCGCACTGATGACTGACACTGCTGTAGAGCGCAGGTTTATCGACGGGCTTGCGGATACAGTCAGCAATCACACACTGGAAAGCGTTCTGTACCGCAATTTCGAGGAGATCGGTGTTCCACAGCACACTCCGGAGGAACTGGATTTTGCCGATAAACTGGCGCAGACTTATGAAGGAAATGATCATGTACCCGGATTTGGAGCCGAGAACGACGCTGATCTGCGCGAGGAAGTGATCCGGCTTCAGAAGGAGAACGGGCATGCGATGAATGATTTCCTCTGCCCGCTCTATCAGGGTGAGGCATTCAGCGCAGGCTCCACGGATGTAGGCGACGTGAGCTGGCTCACTCCCACGGCCCAGATTCATGTGGCCGCATGGCCTAACGGATGCCCCGGACACAGCTGGCAGAATGTCTCCTGCGACGGCACTTCCATCGGAAAGAAAGCGGCTGTCTGCGCAGCGAAAGTGATCTCTGCCTCCGCGGTGGATCTTTTCGAAGATCCTGAACTTCTTAAACTGGCACGCGCGGAATTTGAGAAGAATACAAGATCAGGGTATGTGTGCCCGATCCCTGAGAATGCAGTTCCGATAATTCCCGATTAAATCTGATAATCAATGAGGATTCAGACGGCGTCTTTTTTCTTCCGGCACATGGGATACCACAGGATCCCGATCACAAAACTGCATAAGGCAGACATCCCGGCAGTGAAAAGACCTGCGATGTCCAGAAACCCATAAGACATTTTAAGCAGACCCGGTAATGCCATCGCACCAAAGCAGATCAGCGCGATCACGGGATGACAGATCAGCCAGAGTCCGTTCACACATCCAATCACATATTTCATTGCCCGTATATTCAGGCAGTACAGAGCCAGAGGGATCAGATAGCTTCCGCCTCCCATATAAAGGTTATAAAACATTCCGCTGCTCCCGAACCGCGTTCCGTTCCCGATCTTTGCCAGCGGTGTCAGGCTGACCAGGATCAGCTCTATGCAGAACAGCCCCGCCGCCAGACAGGTCCACAGGATTACTCTTCTCTTCTCACTCATTTTTTCAGCTCCTCTCAAAAGTTACCAGGCGCCGCAGGGCGCCGGTTATTCTCTCTGTTCATCCTCATCATATCAGGAAAAACAGCGTGGAAATCGAAACTGTCATTTTCGGTACCGGAGTCTGTCATTTTTGGCATCCTGATCTTCTTGTCATATCCGGGGAAAAGAACTATACTGCAATCATGAAAAACAAGCTGAATAAAAAGGAGAGAACCCCATGATCACCATTGCGCTCTGCGAGGACAGCGTTCCCGTACAGTCCCAGATTGAGAACTACATATCCGAGCTACTTCAAGACTGCCCGGTGGAAGTGTTTTCTTCCGGGGAGGAACTGCTCTCCTTTCTCTCCAATGGGAAGCAGAAATTCTCCCTCTATCTCATGGACATCTCTTTGCCCGGCATCTCCGGGATTGAGACATCCGCTGAGATCCGGGAAAAAGATCCCTACGCTCTCATTATCTATATCACCGACTACAAGGAATATGTGTATCAGATCTTTGAGACACTCCCCTACCGTTTCATAACCAAACCTGTTGAGAAAGCGGTATTTCAAAAAGCGCTGACAGATGCGGTAAACTATATGACTGACCGGGGCGGACTGTTCCACTTTCATATAGACCGGGACCAGTACCAGATCCCGTTTCAGGAGATCGTGTATTTTGAATCCCGCCTACGCAGGCTCATGCTGCACACAGCGGATGAGATCTACTCTTTCTATGGAAAGCTTAACGAGATCGCACGGGATCTGAATCCCCTGCTCTTTGTCCGGGCTCATGCCTCCTATCTGATCAACATGGAATACATCCGGAGCATCCGCGATACAGAGATTCTTCTTCAGTCGGGAGAGTTCATCCCAATGAGCCGGAAATACCGTCCCCAGGTGCGTCAGAAGCATCTGGAATATATGAAATGGAGGTCACTGCAATGATGTACTATCACGACTATGACATCGTACTTAACATTTTTCTCTGTGTGGTAGATATGGTCCTGCTCTGGGAACTGAGAGAACAGCTCTATGGCCGTATCCGAAGAGGAAGGAAACTCTGCGCTCTTTCCGCCGCGATCCTGATCGGGATCCTTATGCTTCTTCCCTCAAAATTCGAGAATTCCATGTATGTAGTCCCGGCAAGCTGGCTGCTTCTGCCCTTTTACCCGAAAGATCTGAAAAAGAAGCTTTTTTTCGAGACCTGGCTGTTTTCGATCCTGTTTTCCTGTCTGATGATACTCAATGACTTTACAAATATGCTTCCCAAATTCAGCCACTGGGTCATGACCTATCTCCTGATCGTCCATGTGGTGATCTGGCTGGTTCTTTTCTTCTGCCTCAGATGGTGCAGAAGTATCGCTACAGATCTTCCGCTGTCACTGTGGATTCTTTTCCTTTTTATCCCGATCCTCAGCTTCGCAAGTTCTGTGACACTGATTGTTCTGTTTAACGGAAATTCCGTCCCCAGACCAGTGAAAGATCTCTGCCATCTGGTCATCCAGACAACTTTTCTGTTCATTGATCTTGCACTGCTCGTGTTTATGAGACGATTCACAGAATTTTTTCAGAGAGAGAAAGAGCGGCAGCTCCTGAAACAGCAGCTCCGCCTTCAGGAAGCACATTATAAAGAACTGATCGGATCCGCAGAGCATGTCCGCAGGATACGCCACGATATGAAGAACCATCTGAATACCATCTCGCTGTTGTACAGCGAAGGACGACAGGAAGAACTCGCAGATTATCTTCACACTGTCTCAGACAGGATCGGGCAGACCGAACAGGTCGTATCTACCGGAAATCCGGCTTTCGACGCAGTCCTGAACATCAAGCTGGGTGAAATGAAAGAGAAAGGCATCAGCTGCTCTCCTTCCCTCTCTGTTCCGCAGAATATGGGACTTCCCTTTTCAGACACTGTGACGATCCTTGGAAATCTGCTGGACAATGCGATCCATGCTGCGGTGGACCAAAAGGAACAGACGAATCCTGCCAAAGGGGAAGCGCTGGTCATTTCCCTGTCCGTCACCTGGCAGCACGGGAGTCTTCTCCTCCATCTTATCAATCCCTGCATGGAAACAGCGGTGCCGGAGTACGGCATCGGAATGAAAAATGTGGAAGAGACTGTAAATAACTATTCCGGGACCATGCAGACTGATGTACAGAACGGGGAGTATATCACTGATATCATTCTTTATCTTCCTGCCCCAGGGATTTCAGATTATGTCTTCCGTAAAGCACCAGAGAAATCACCATCATGACTACACAGGCACCGATCAGAACTCCGGACACGATATCCGGGATATTAAACCAGAATACATGCAGGATCATCATGATATAAAGGAGCCAGGTGGATACTTTCCCGTGCCATTCCGCCCCAAATACTTTTCCTGTCTTCTGTATGACCAGAAGTCCTGTCACGCCCATGAAAAACTCTTTGAGTACCATAAGACCGAGAGGCAGGATCATAAGAGGGAAACGGGTGAGCAGGCAGAACAGCATGGCTGCCTGAGTCATCTTATCCGCGATCGGATCCAGTATTTTTCCCAGATCACTAACCATATTGAAATGTCTTGCAACGAAGCCATCCACTGTGTCTGTGATGCCGGATATGATCAGGACGATCCCTGTCCACAAATATTCCTTTTCTACACAATACATCCACATGAAGATCGGGATCAGACAGAGCCGGAAAAGTGACAGCATATTCGGAATCGTCAGGATCTTACTGCGCACACTGTTTGTGTTTTCTGCTTTTGATTTCATTCGTTCATCCTCTTTACCTTTTTACTTTTTCTTTCTGTTGTTTTAAATTATAAGTTACTTCTCCCCATATACATTACGGTAAGTATACATTTATATATGTATACAAATATATGTTTCTAAATATATATCCCTGTGCAGACAGCTATGTATATATGTATACATGTATTCCTGTCGCATACATTATACACAATAATGATAGGCTGACTTCTCCCATCCTGTCAACATTTTTCTCAAAACATCAGCCCCCTTCTGACTGTTCAGGCCGCCAGAGCGAAAGCGGGGGCTGCGTGACAACACCTCTCTTCCGCTTCGGAACCTGCCTCAGTCACAGATTTTTCCAAACCTCTTTTATCGTATCCGCATCTATATCTTTCTCGATCTGGTTTACGATTGCGGTGCTGTCCACTTCCGCTACGCTTACCTTGCTCTGATCCATGTATACGAAGCATATAAAGCACAGAATCCCTATCACAAGCCTTATGTAAAAACTGCCTCCGGAGGATGCCTGTTCTTCCTCTTCATTGTCGTAAAGGCTGTGGTAGATCCTTCCATACCGTGGGTGCACTGCGGGAATATCCCGTCTTTCATCATAAAGCTTCCTTGTCTGTCTCAGCAGTTCTCTCCGGCGCATTTCCGAATCGGTCATTTAAACTTCCTTTTCCGTCCCTATGCCTGCAGGGCTATCCGCACAAAAGGGACATAAGTTCTTTATTACAATAAACTATGTCCCTTTTGTAATTGATAGAACCTGCAGTTCTGCTCCTTCCGCTTGACAGATCAAACGCATTCCTGTCTTGCTGCCGGAGGAAGGAATCGTACTTCCGTCATAACTACTCCTCCATCTTAAATACTTCATCATAAGAAAACGATTTCGTTTCCCCATGAGCCGCTTTTTCCGCCTCCGATATCAAAGATTCGACCGCAGGCCGCACCATTCTCTGGCGCTCCTTAAATTTATGCAGGAGTTCTTCTCCACTGAATCCTTCCCGGATCAGTTCCTCAAGGATCTGTTCTGAAAACTCGCCACCGCCCCCTTCTTTCAGCGGCCGGAGAACAAGCTCATTTCCTCTGACAATACACTCGGCCTCATGGCCGAATCCAAGCATTTTAAAAAATTTCTGAGGAATCGTGACTTGTCTTTTCGACGAAATACTTACTTTTTTTATTTCCACTGGGCTGTTCCCTTTCATGATCGATGCCGTCATATTTTCCTCCTATATTTTATGCAGAATTTCACAGATTATAATTTCTCGTTTTCCGGGTTTCTTTGTTTCTTTGAATAATATACTTCTTTTTTCCGATCTGACAAGCTCGGACTTTGGCTCGTCGCGTTGCAAAAAAGACAGAGAACAAAATGCTCTCTGCCTTCTTTCTCTTCTTGCCAGCCAGAACTCTATAGTTATCTCTCTGCCAGCTCGTTCGTGATATCCTCCCAGGTCACGCCCCGCTCTACCATGAGCACCATGGCATGATAAAGGAAATCACAGATCTCGTATTTTATCTCCTCCGGATTCGGATTCTTTGCGGCAATGACGATCTCCGTCGCCTCCTCCCCCACTTTCTTCAGTATCTTGTCAATCCCCTTTTCAAAGAGATAATTGGTGTAGGAGCCTTCTTTCGGATTCTCTCTGCGATCCAGTATTGTGGAATAGACAGATTCGAATACCTGAAGCGGGTTTTTCGCGTCATAATCATTTCCGACAATGGGAGTGTAGAAACAGGAACGGTTCCCCGTATGGCACGCGGCACCGATCTGATCCACTTTCGCCAGAAGCGTATCCTTATCACAGTCCACCGAGATTCCTTTTACATACTGGAAATGCCCGGATGTCTCGCCTTTCACCCATAGGCACTGCCTGCTCCTGCTGTAGTAGGTCATCCGTCCGGTCTTGACCGTGTTATCGAATGCCTCTTCATTCATGTATGCCATCATCAGCACTTCATTCGTCTTGTAATCCTGTACGATGACCGGGATGAGTCCGTCGGAGTTCAGCTTGAATTCGGAAAAATCCATCAGGCTTTCGAAGGACGTCATCTGGATTCCTTCCTTCGCGCAGATCTCCTTAAATGCGCTGAAATCCATCTCCGGACGGCTGATGAACATTCCGGAAACACCTTTCACGCCGTCGCATTTCAGGATCCTCAGGATCTCGCTCTGCTCCATAGTGTCTGTAAGGACAACGCACGGAAGTTCCGTCACGTTCATAACGGAATTCAGATCCAGGCGGTGCATGAAAACGATCTCTGTACTGTACTCCTCGATCAGATGCTGCTGCTTGAACAGCGCATCAAAATCGTTCAGGGATACGGCGATCCTTTCTTTTCCAAACCGCTTTGAAACCTCCTCGATCAGATCGATGGAGACTCTTTTTGAGAAATTGAGCAGCGCGCGCTTCGTTCCTGCATAGAGGATTTTTTTCACGTCCTCCATCCTGCGTATGTTTCCGCCGGCGATCATGGGGATACTGATGACGCGGCTGATCTTTTTGAGCAGATCGATGGATTCGTCATGCTCTTCATCTGAATTGGACAGATCGAATACGATTAGTTCATCCGCACCTCTTTCACAGTATTGTTTTGCAAGTCCGATGACGTCTTCCGAGACAATGGTGCTGTCGTCGAACCACTTTACCGCCTTTCCCTGACTGATGAAGATAGCCGGGGTTAATCTTTTATAACTCATGTAACGCACTCTCCTTTATAAACTCCCTTTTGTAGACCAGACATCCTTTATCCTGGGTTCCTCTGACACCGCCATGTCAAGCGCTTTTCCAAACGCCTTGAACAGAGCCTCAGCCATATGATGGTTGTTCCCTGCATCCAGGATCTTCAGATGCAGGTTCATCGCGGCGCTGTAAGAGACCGCGTAGAAAAATTCCCGTACCATCTCTGTATCCATCTCTCCCAGGCGCGGCACGGTAAACTCCGCCTGGTAGTTCAGATACGGTCTCCCCGAGAGATCCACGGCACCGAGAGCCAGTGTCTCATCCATGGGGAGGATAAAATATCCGTACCTTTTGATCCCTTTCTTATCTCCAAGCGCCCGGGCAATCGCCTGCCCGAGCACGATTCCGGTATCCTCTATCGTATGGTGGCTGTCCACCTCAACATCTCCCTTTACCGATACCTCAAGGTCAAACAGACCGTGGCGTGCAAAGCCGTCCAGCATATGGTCAAAGAACGGAATCCCGGTGTCGATCCGGTTCTTCCCCTGTCCGTCAAGGTTGATGCTCAGGGAGATATCTGTCTCTTTTGTCGTTCTCGATATCTTTCCGACCCTTTCTCTCATATCATTCTACCTCCGAATCCTGTCTTCTCACTTTCCGTCGAAACGCACGCGGATCGAGTTTGCGTGCGCTGTCAGGTGCTCCGCCTCAGCAAACTTTTCGATATCCGTATGGATCTTCTCAAGGGCGTCTCTGGAGTAAGAGATAATGCTGGATTTCTTGATAAAATCATCCACAGAGAGGGGCGAGAAGAACTTCGCTGTACCGTTAGTCGGAAGGACATGGTTCGGCCCTGCGAAATAATCTCCCAGCGGTTCGCTGGAGTACTCTCCGATAAAGATCGCCCCTGCGTTTCGGATCTTTGTCATCACTTCAAACGGATTTGCAGTCACGATCTCCATATGTTCGGAAGCGATCTCATTGGCCGCCTCAATGGCGTCCTCCAGAGTCTCCGCAACCAGGATATGTCCGTAGTTGTCCAGGGATTTCTGTATGATCTCGCCGCGGGAAAGCTCTTTGATGAATTCATCTGTCTGAGCGGATACTTTCTCCGCCAGTTCCATGCTCGTCGTGACAAGGATCGCACTTGCCATCTCGTCATGCTCCGCCTGGGATAACAGATCCGCCGCCACATAGCGCGGATTGGCAGTTTCATCCGCCAGCACCAGTATCTCGCTCGGTCCGGCGATCGAGTCAATGCTCACATGTCCGTACACCGCTTTCTTTGCCAGAGCCACATAGATATTTCCGGGGCCTACGATCTTATCCACTTTGGGAATGCTCTCTGTACCGTAGGCGAGTGCGGCCACAGCCTGAGCCCCGCCCACTTTATAGACCTTGTCCGCTCCAGCCTCTTTTGCGGCCACCAGTGTAGTCGGCGTGACTTTCCCGTCTTTCCCCGGAGGAGTCACCATAATGATCTCGTCCACTCCCGCCACTTTCGCCGGCATGATATTCATGAGGACGGAAGACGGGTAGGCTGCCTTCCCTCCCGGGACATACACTCCCACTCTCTGGAGAGCCGTCACTTTCTGTCCCAGTATGGTCCCGTCCGGTCTGCTGTCAAACCAGCTGTACTGCATCTGTTTGGCATGATAGGACTCAATGTTCTTCAGTGCCTTCCGGATGATTCCCAGAAGTTCCTCTCCCACTTCTTTGTAGGCATCCTGTACCTCCTCATCGGTCACAAGGATATTGGAGGCGCTGATCTCCACGCCGTCAAATTTCTTTGTGTAAGCAAAAACCGCCTCATCCCTTTTCTCCTTAACATCGTCAAGGATCTGACGGACGCTCTCTTCATATTTGCCATAACTGTTGGGACTGCGCTTCAGCAGATCCTCAAGCAGGTTCTTTTTCGTACTTTCATCCAGTTTCTCGATTCGCATAACTTTTAACCCTCCCTGACCAGATTTCTCAGATTGTTGATCAGTTCTCTGATCCTGTCGTTTTCCATACGCATGCTGACCGGATTGACGATCATACGGGCGGACAGCGGGCAGACCTCTTCCAGAACGACAAGCCCGTTCTCTTTCAGTGTAGAACCGGTCTCAACGATATCCACGATCACCTCTGACAGCCCGACAATAGGCGCCAGCTCGATGGATCCGTTCATCTTGATGATCTCCACGGTCTGATGCTTCTTATTATAAAAATAGTCTTTTGCTATATTGGGATACTTTGTAGCCACGCGGATCAGCTCGTGGTGCTTCAGACACTCCGCAGCGCTCTCATAGCCGCAGACACACATGCGGCATTTGCCGAATCCCAGATCCAGCACTTCATGGACCTTCCTGCCTTCTTCAATGATCGTATCCTTCCCCACAACGCCGATGTCCGCCGCGCCGTACTCTACATAGGTGGGCACATCCGGTCCTTTTGCAAGGAAAAACTTCAGTTTCAGTTCCTCGTTTACGAAGATCAGCTTCCGTGAATCCTTGTCCTTCATCTCATCGCAGGTGATCCCAAGCTGTTCCAGCATATCAAGCGTCTTGCTGGCGAGACGCCCCTTTGTCAGGGCAAATGTCAGATATCTCATAAGTTCTGCTCCTTTATCTCCGCTTCTTCTTTGCGTCTATGATCTTTTCTTCGCCTGTACGGAGATTCACCATCTCGATCTTAAAGTCATCTCTGAGATAGAGCATACTGATAATGCCGTTTCTTTTTCCGTACTTCTCGTATTTCTCACGTAGGTCTTCCTGCTCTCTCTTGAGCATCTCGATATTTTTCCCTTTGTCCCGGAAGTCCCTGGCAAGATAGATGGCCCACCTCTGCGTCTCCTCCGTATAGACCAGGAGGTTCCGGCGGGAAGTCTCCACACTGATCTTCTGCCGGCTCAACGCGCTCATCAGTTCATCCACGATGATGGCGAAACCGATGGACGGTGTGCTCTTTCCGAATTTCTCAAGAAGATGGTCATATCGGCCGCCTCTCACCACGGCGTCCCCCGTTCCGTATGTATAAGCCCGGAAAATGATGCCGGTATAATATCCGTAGCTTCCCATCATGCTCAGGTCAAACGTGACATGGTCTTCCGCTTTGTAGATCATGAGCAGGCGGTAGATCTGCTGAAGCCTTGTGAGCGCCAGCCGCGCATTCACGCTTGGGGCAATCCGCGCGGCTCTCTCCAGAACTTCCTGTCCTCCCACCAATTCGGGAAGAATGCGAAATGCCTCTTTCACACTGCCCTTCACACTGCGGTTGTCCAGGATCTCCTCCACACCGAAATAGTTCCGGTTGGCGATCAGTTCCCGGATTTCCTCTTTTTCGTCCTCTTCCAGACCGGTTGATTCGAGAAGACTCTGGATAAAATCAATGTGTCCGATGTTCACCTGGAATTCCGTGAGTCCGGTCTTTTTCAGACCGTCCACCACCATAGCGATCATCTCGGCGTCCGCCTCCACGGAATCCAGACCGATCAGCTCCGCTCCCATCTGCGTGTTCTCTTTCAGACGTCCCTGGTAACTGGAATGATTGATAAATGTATTCCCGATATAACACAGACGGATCGGCAGATCTTCTCCCTCAAACAGCGTCGCCGCCGCCCTTGCGACAGAAGGTGTGATATCCGGGCGCAGCGTGAGGATATTTCCTTCCCGGTCAAAGAAACGGTACAGCTCCTTTGTGGAGGTGGATCCGATCTCTTTGCGGAACACATCGTCGTATTCAAATGTCGGCGTCTGTATATCCTGATACCCGTACAGATGCAGCACGGTGCTCAGTTTCTGCTGTAATGTAAGTTTTATCTCGCATTCTCTGTTGTAAATATCACGTACTCCCTCGGGAGTATGAAGTTTCTGTTCCATATACAGTCCCCTTTCACTTTAGCGTGCTACCACGTTAAAAACCTTTTGCTATTATATCGAATTTCATGTCTGTCTGTCAATCCCTGAGATCCAAATCCTTCTGGATATAGTCCAGATACGGAATAAAGCATCCGTTTTTCAGTTCCATAAACCACCCCGGCTCCAGTTCTTCAAGCCGAAAACTCTTTCTTCCTCCCTGCTCTGCCCTGTCCCAGAATTTTTTGATCTGCTCAAAACGCATATAATACAGTTCGTTTCTTCCGCTGTAATAGATCAGAAGAAAAGAGATCCCTCCCTGCTTCTCGAACTTCTCCATAAAATCCATCTGATGTGCGTGTACATTCTGGAGAGGAAACGTATCTGCGCTGCACTCTTTCGCGTCAAAACAGACCGGGATCCCCTGCACTGCTCCGATGTAATCCACTGTGCTGATCTTGTCAAAATACGCAAGCGTGATATGCCTGTGTTCCTTATCGATCCTCACCGGGGTGATCGGCGTCGGGATCTTCTGGATCAGCGCCAGTCCCAGTTCGCCGTACCGCTCATTGGTCCGGTTTACAAGATCCTCCAGCGTGGATCCGCGAAGCCCTCTTGAATTCCATGTCGCCATCTCACATCACTCCTCTGTCCGCGCAGATCTTCCGAAACAGTTCCGGTACCGGCGCTTTGATCTCTTTTCCGGAAAGCGCTGCCAATTCTCCGTCACACTCAGGAAAACACAGCCTGTATGAATGAAGAAGCTGGGACGTCAGCCCGTACTTTCTGCGGAAACGGTCGTTTACTTCCCTGTTCCCGTATTTATAGTCCCCGATGATCGGATGTCCCTCCGAAGCAAGATGAGCCCTGATCTGATGGGTCTTTCCGGTGATCAGATGCACTTCCAGAAGAGTCACCTCTCCATCTGACCGGAGAGCCCGGTATTCTGTCTCAATAAAGCTTTCTTTTCCGTCCGGTATGTCCGCCCCGTTGTTCCGTGTTCCCTTTTTTCTCTCTACTGTAACACGGTTTGTCCTGCCATCCTTAGTCAGAAAGGCACGGATCTTCTTTTCTCCGGAAACAGCGCCGCACACAAGACAGAGATAGTACTTTTTCACGCTCCGTTCCCGGAACATGGTGCCCAGCGTCTGCAGCGCTGCCAGTGTCTTGCCCGCTGCCACGATCCCGCTGGTATTCCGGTCCAGCCGGTTGCAGACTGACGGATGGAAGGTGCGCAGTTCCTCTTCTGTGAGCTGTCCGGAGTCCAGAAGATAAGCCGTCAGATACTCTACAAGAGACTGGTCGGAAGGTTTCGCTTTCTGAGAGAGCATCCCCACAGGCTTATTGATAAAAAGAGTATGCCCGTCCTCGTAAAGTATGTCTAATTCTTTCTTTTTATAGACACTCTGCTTCTGCGTAAACTTTTCGATCGTTTCGTCGGAGAAAAAGAGCTTCACCATGTCTCCCTTTTTCAGATGTTCATTTCCCTGAGCCTTTTTGCCGTTCAGCGTAATGTTTTTCTTCCTCAGCATTTTATAGAAGAAACTCTTCGGCGCGAGTGACATATATTTTGCAAGAAATTTATCCAGCCGCTGACCGGACTCATTTTCACGGATCACGATCTCTTTCATGTTTTTCCTCGTCCTGTCCCATTCTTTCTTCTGTTTCTTTTTTCTTTAAGATTCATACTAACCTTTCCGAATCCCATGATCAGCCTGTGGGGGATCAGTCCCACACCCAGATATGCCGCCTTCATGGGAATGCCGTAGATCGAGAGTTCCTTCCCGGCACGGCTGTCTTTCAATGCCCGGTGCACTACCTTCGGTGCTTTCGCCATCGTCCATTTCTTCCATGGATTATCTGTTCTGCCGCTGACGTCAAAAAATTCCGTATCAACCGGTCCCGGGCACACCGCTGTGACCAGGATACCTCTGCCGGAGAGTTCCGCCCTGAGTGCCCTGGAAAAGCTGAGTACATAGGACTTTGTCGCCGCATATACGGCAAAGGAGGGCTGGGGACAGAACGCCGCCGCAGACGCAAGGTTCACGATGCGGCTGCCCCGGCTCATACGGGGCAGGCACAGAAGCGTCATCCTGGTCAGTGCCCTGCAGTTCAGGTCCACCATATCCGGCTGAAGACGGAAGGACTCTTCTGCTATCTCTGTAACTGTCCCGGATTTCCCAAATCCTGCGCTGTTGACCAGCATCCGGATATCCGGCCGTTCCCTGTCAAATGCTTCGCGCAGTCTTCTATATACCTTTTTCTTCTGAAGATCTCCGTCGAAGATCCTCAGAGGAACTCTGCTCTTTTGTGCAAGCTCCTCTAGCCTCTCTTTCCGCCGTGCGATCACCCAGATCTCATCCAGATTTCTGTAGAAATATCCGAGCTGCAGTACGAATTCTCTTCCCATACCGGAGGATGCTCCAGTCACAACTGCGATCCTCATTGCCAATGCTCCATTACTCCTGATTTTACTCCCGACTTATCATCACTTTTTTCTGTGGATGTTTCTTATCGTTTTCTTCTTTGTACGGCGATCTGTACTCCGCCTGTTTTGATCATGCCCCTTCTTGTCTGTCCCGGGCCGGTTCTGATTTTGCCCCTTTTTGTCTGCCCGGGGCCGGATCAGGCATTTCGGTCCGTATCCCACCAGATCCATCCTCCCCGCCTTCTGGAGCGCTTCATAGACAAGGTCGTAAAGTTTCGGGTTGCGGTACTGGATCAGCGCCCTCTGCATTGCTTTTTCATGAGGATTCTTCGGCACATAGACCGGCTTCCTGTTTCTCGGATCAAGCCCGGTATAATACATGCAGGTAGATAAAGTGGAGGGCGTGGGATAAAAATCCTGTACCTGCTCCGGCATATATCCCAGGTCCCTGCAGTATTCCGCCAATTCCACAGCCTCTTTCATGCCGGAGCCGGGGTGGGACGACATCAGATAGGGAACCAGGTACTGTTTCTTTCCGATGCGCTGATTCATCCTGTCAAACTGTCGTGTGAATTCCTCATATACTCTGTGTTCCGGCTTTCCCATCAGAACCAGCACCGGCGCCGCCACATGCTCCGGAGCCACCTTCAGCTGTCCACTGACATGATACTCACAGAGTTCCCGCAGAAAATCCTTTTTCTTATCAGCCAGAAGATAGTCAAACCGGATCCCCGAGCGGATAAATACCTTCTTCACCCCGGGGATCTCTCTGAGCTTCTTAAGCAGTTTTACATAGTCGCTGTGATCCGCGTCCAGGTTGCGACAGGGCGTCGGGAAAAGGCAGTGTCTGTTCCTGCATACGCCGTGAGACGTCTGTTTTTTGCAGGACGGATGTCTGAAGTTTGCCGTAGGACCGCCCACGTCATGGATGTATCCTTTAAAGTCCTTTTCTTTCGTGATCTCCTTCGCCTCTCTGAGCAGTGAGTCATGGCTCCGCACCTGGACGATCCTTCCCTGGTGGAATGTCAGGGCACAGAAACTGCATCCCCCGAAACATCCACGGCTGCTGGTCAGGCTGAACCTGATCTCCGAGATCGCCGGTACGCCGCCGGCTTCTTCATAGGAAGGATGATAAGTCCTCATGTAGGGCAGTCCGTACACATCATCCATTTCCGTCTCTGTCAAAGGTTTTGCGGGAGGATTCTGAACCACATACAGATGGTCGGAATAGGGTTCCACAAGACGCTTCCCGGTAAACGGATCTGTGTTCAGGTACTGGGTATAGAAACTCTTTGCATATTCCCTCTTATCCTTTTTCAGGTCTTCAAAAGAAGGCAGTATCTCCGCATCGTAAACGCTCTCCAGAGACTTTACCTTCACTGCCGTCCCGTCAATATATGTCAGTTCTTCCACGGGGATCCCCGCATCCAGTGCATCCGCTATCTCAATGATGGAGCGCTCTCCCATCCCGTAGGAGATCATGTCCGCGCCTGAGTCCAGCAGCACAGACCGTTTCAGCTGATCGGACCAGTAATCATAATGAGCCAGACGCCGAAGACTTGCCTCAATCCCTCCCAGGATCACCGGCGTCTTTTTGTATGTCTGGCGGATCAGATTTCCATAGACCGTACAGGCATGATCCGGGCGCTTTCCCATCACTCCGCCGGGAGTATAGGCGTCGGTCTTTCTCCTCTTTTTGGAAACCGAATAATGGTTCACCATAGAATCCATATTTCCTGCCGAGACAAGAAAGGCAAGCCTTGGTTCTCCGTATATAGCGATGCTTTCAGGATCTCTCCAGTCCGGCTGTGAGATGATCCCCACACGATAGCCTTTGGACTCCAGCAGACGGCTTATGATGGCATGTCCGAAAGAAGGATGATCCACATAGGCATCCCCGATCACATATACAAAATCAACCTGTTCCCATCCCCGGTCTTCCATATCCTTTCTGCACACCGGCAAAAATCTATTTCCCATCCTGTCCGCACCTTTCGTAGGTATTGTCTCTGATCTCATAAAAATCATGGATGAAGTAATCCGCCAGACGCTTCTTTTCCTCCTCATCCGGTCTGGAAAACGCATCATCAACGGCGCACACTTCCATCCCTGCGTTCTTCCCCGCAAGGATCCCGTTGGGAACGTCCTCAAACACAAGACAGGCCGACGGTCGGACCTGCAGGTCATCCGCGACCTTCAGGTACACATCCGGGGCAGGTTTTCCGGCAGCCACTTCACAGGAAGTGCGCACGGAATCAAAGTATTCCAGTATCCCCTGAGCCTTCAGCGCCGCCTCCGCAAGGTCTCTGTCATTGCTGGTGGCGATGCCGAGAAGTACGCCCCTCTGCTGCATGGCGCGGAGGAAGTCCACCGCTCCCGGTTTGGGAAGGACCTTTGTTGAATAAAGTTCCATTGTCATATCTTTCCACTCTTCCTTGACCTGTTCTACCGTCCGGTGAAGGTTGTGGAAAGTGTCAACAAAATACTGCGCCGTCTCGGTATAGCTTTTCCCCTCGATTGCCTTGTGGAAGTCATCCGGCTGCACCAGCCCGTATTTATTCATATAGATGCGATCCACTTCCGGCCAGATCCACATGGAATCCACAAGGGAACCGTCCATGTCAAATATGACTGCTTTCTTTCCTGTCAGCATAATCCGTCCCTTTCTTCCTTCGTCAGTTTTCTGTATTCTCCCGGTTTCAGGTTTTCATCCAGCACAAGAGTTCCCATTCTGAGACGTTTCAGATATACGACCTCTTTGCCAAGTGCATGGAACATCCGCTTCACCTGATGGAACTTTCCTTCCTGTATGGTGATCTCAGCCTCAGAGGTCTGCCCGCTTTTGAGGATCACAAGCTGCGCCGGCAGGGTCGGCTTCTCCTCTCCGATATCGATCCCTTCCGCAAGCCTTCTGATATCCTCCTCAGAGAGGCTCCCCTGTACTCTGACATAATAGATCTTGTCCACATGTTTCTTCGGCGAGAGCAGACGATGGGCAAGTTCCCCGTCATTTGTTATGAGAAGGAGCCCTTCGGTGTCCCTGTCGAGCCTTCCCACCGGAAACAGATCCTTTCTCTGCTTTTCTTCGATCAGATCAAGGACTGTCTTCTCTTTTTTGTCTGTGGTCGCAGAGATCACTCCCGCCGGTTTATTCAGCATATAGTATTCATATTTCTCGTACACGGCAGGCTGATCCTTGTATGCCACCTCGTCCTTTTCCGTGTCGATCTTTGTCTCAGGCTTTCTGACAGGAAGCCCGTTGATCTTCACGTTTCCTCTGGCAATCTCCCTTTTTGCCTCGCTCCGTGTCCCGTATCCCATATCTGCCAAAAATTTATCCAGTCTGATCTTCACAGCGACTGCCACCGCCATCCCGGGAGATATTTGTTCTTCAGAGCCTGATTTCCCAGTTTTCCAAACCCCAGCGGATATCCGTCCACACAGACCAGGTACCAGCCTCTCTCTTTCGCTGAGACCAGGTCCTCTACATCCAGCGTTTCACCTTTCAGATAGCGGATCACCCGCTCGTCCGACGCAGGAAAATCCAGGATATACCGGTACTCTTCCTTTTTTAAATTCATGGCAAGAGCCTGGCTTGGCTCAAACCGTTTCTTCTTAAGTTCCCCCAGGAGCAGCCCGGTCCTTAAGAAACGGATGCCCTTTAGATCCGGGATCCCCTCCGGCATATAATAAACTTTTTCTCCGCGGATCTCGATCCTGGAGAGATCAAACTCCCTGTTCACCGTTCCCAGGAACTCCTCCAGTTCTTCCGGAAGTTTCTTTGCTCTCCCCTTTCCTGAGGCATCATGCCCGGATATGCCCTCTCCTTTTTTGAGCAGAGCGATAAAATGCCCTTCCCCTTTCATGCGGTGGGGGAAGATCCGGACCGTCTTCTTCAAGTTTTCATCCTTCTTCTCCGTCACTTCCGGCATTCCAGCCGAAAAGCCCTCATAGCCTTCCATCTCACAGATCTCAAACTCAGGATACTGCTCCAGAAGATACTCGATCGTCTGCTCGTTTTCCAGAGGGGAAAAGGTACACGTGGAATAGAGCATCATACCGCCCGGGCGGAGCATCTGGGCCGCCTGGGTCACGATACTCCTCTGGATCTTTGAAAAATATTCCGGACCGTGTTCCTCCCACGCACGGACCATCTTCCGGTCCTTCCGGAACATCCCTTCCCCGGAGCAGGGCGCATCGATCAGGATCCTGTCAAAATACTCCCGGAAGTAAGGCACCAGTTTTCCCGGTTCCTCGCTGAGCACGAGCACATTTCCGATACCGAAGAGTTCCAGGTTCTTTAAAAGCCCCTTCGCCCGGGAACTGCTCAGATCATTCGCCGCAAGCACTCCCGTTCCCTGAAGCTTTGCCCCCAGTTCCGTCGCCTTTCCTCCCGGCGCCGCGCATACATCCAGCACACGGTCGCCGGGTTCCACCGGAAGCCGGTCAGCCGGAGTCATGGCGCTGGGTTCCTGAAGATAATACAGCCCCGCGAAGTAGTATGGATGCTTTGCCGGCTGAACTTTATCTCCATCATAATAAAATCCGTTTCGGATCCAGGGCACTCTCTCAAGGGGCCAGGGTGCGATCTTCAGGAAATCATCCACTGAGATCTTCGCCGTGTTCACTCTGAGCCCATAGTGCCTGCTCTCTTCAAAACAGTCTGTATATCTCTTATAGTCCTCCGCTCCCAGCAGAGCGGTCATCTCCTCTTCAAACGCCTTTGGTAAATTCATCGTTTTTCCTCCATAGTGGACAGTATATCATGATTTCCACAGCCGATAAACCCCTTACCGGAAATTACATTCCAACCTTCTGTCCTCCACCATCTTCAATACAGGATAGGGGTTGACGCTGATTTCCTCTCCGTCAGGAGAAAGATAAATCCCCACATGAAGGTGGACCGGAAAATTACCTGTGGTCCCCTCAACTTTACTGTATCCCGTATCCCCCATGTAACCGAGCAGGTCTCCCGCCTTCACCTGGTCTCCTTCCTCGATATCCGCATAGGAATCAAGGTGGGCATAGTAAAAATATGCTCCCTGCGGCGCACGGATGCCCAGCCGGTACCCGCCCAGTTCCAGCCACCCTTTGCTCTCCACGGTCCCGTCGGTCATGCTTACCACCGGGTAAAGCCCCCGTTCATTGACCGACGCCATGATATCTGTCCCCTCGTGTCCCCTCTCACCTCCGTAGCTTCTCCCGAACAGCCAGGAATTTTCAAAACTGACAGCCACATCCTTCCGGTTGGACGCACTGGCCACCGGAAAATACGTGACGTCATCCCAGACTGCCTGACACGCCGCAAGGTATGTACTCCATCCGGGAAGAACCGCCCATCTCTCTCTTCGTTCCGTCAGATTTTCCACGGACAGATCCGTCTTCTCCCGGAGGAAATCGCTTTCCAGCCAGAACAGTCCCGCAGCCTCTCCGGGAGAGTCCCACGACTTTACAAACCGCATCATCTCATCGCTGACAGGCTGACTCCTGAAATCCGCCGAAGAAAGAATCTCCTCTGTCAGTCTGCCGGTCTGGCTTATATATCTCAGACGGGGGATCCAGAGCGCTGTGAAAAGGGCAAGCAGGAACAGGAAAAATACCGGCACCGGCAGTTTTACCTTTCTCAGAAAAATCACCTTTTTCTTTTACCATATGTACCTCTCATAAAAATCATTCCCCGGTCATATACCTGAAATAACACCGGATATAAGGGTGGATCTTCCTATGAAACATTTCCCGGCGGGGATCGTCGTCACCGCGCTGTTCGCGGCCATGCTCCTTTTTCCGAAAGCAGTTTTTAACGGGGCAAGTGAAGGGCTTCTCCTGTGGTTTCAGATCATCTTCCCGACACTCTTTCCCTTTCTGGTCGTCACCAGCCTGCTGATGTCGACCGGAGGACTGCGCTTCGTTGCCGGGCTGTTCGGAAAACCGCTGCGTCACCTTCTTAGAGTCTCTCACCCCGGGGCATTCGCTGTCCTGGCAGGATTCCTGTGCGGATACCCCATGGGAGCAAAAGTAACCGCGGATCTTCTGAAAAAAGATCTGATCACCCGGGATGAGGCTGAGTATCTGCTCTCCTTCTGCAATAATACAAGTCCGATCTTTATCATTAATTTCATTGTCTGGAAGACATTCGGCCAGGAGGAACTGCTTTTCCCCACTCTGGGTATTCTTATCCTCGCGCCCCTCCTTTTGAGTTTCCTGTTCCGGAGATTTTATCTTCACGGCAGAAGATTTTTCCCGGAACCGGACCAGGAGACGCTTTCCGCAAAGAGTTCCTTTCGTTTTTCCGACCTGGACGCCTGTCTTATGGACAGCTTTGAAGCCATCGTGAAAGTGGGCGGCTATATCATCGTGTTCTCCGTCCTTCTGTCCCTTCTGAACATGCTCCCGATATCCCGGCAGCTCTTCCTTCTTGCCGCCCCATCACTGGAGATTACCAACGGAATTATGCTCCTGAAAGAGAATCTGCCGGCCCCGCTTATCTGCTATCCTGCTGTCATCGGGCTGACCTCTTTCGGCGGATTCTGCTCTGCCGCCCAGACACGCTGTATGCTGGACGGAACCGGGCTTAAGATCCTGCCCTATATCATAGAAAAACTGGCTGCCGCATTGGCAGCCAGTCTGCTGGCAGTCCTCTGTCTTCTTTTTTCCGGCACCTAGCCGATATCATCCTGGGAATCATACCCTTCCTCCTCCGGAACCTCCAGTTCGGCACGGTTGGAACGGACAGTGTCATAGCACTCCTGGAGAGAATTGATCAGGCCGTCGTATTTTGTAGTATAACTGTCGAGTGTATGTCCGATGATGCTCTCTGCGTTTGCAAGAAGATCGTCCGTGTACTGGATCGCCCCGATGCGGATCGTATTCGCGTCTCTTGTCGCATTATCAATGATCTCCTGGGCCTGCGCGGTCGCCTGAGTCACGATCTCATTTGCCTGCGCGTAGGCCTGCTGCATGATCTCATGCTCGCTGACAAGCTCTGTTGTCTGAACCTGAGCTTCTTCGATCATGGCGTCCGCCTTCGCCTTCGCATCCGCCAGGATCGCGTCCCGGTTCGCGATGATCTTCTGATAACGCTTGATTTCATCCGGAGTCTTCATGCGCAGTTCCCGAAGGAGCTCGTCCAGATGTTCCTTATTTACAATGATCTTGGTCGTAGAAAGAGGCTGAAACTTACAGTCTCTGTCGATGTACTCCTCGATCTCTTCAATAATCTGCTCAATACGGCTGCTCATTGTTACACTCTCCTTTTTGTATTCATCTTTTTCCGAAGTTCTTCGGCCACTGCTTCCGGCACAAACTGTGACAGATCTCCCCCAAAAGCAGCGATTTCCCTTACTGTAGTAGAACTTAAATAAGAATATTCTATACTCGTCGTCAGAAACATGGTCTCCACATTCGGAGCCAGCTTGTGATTCGTCTGTGACATCTGCAGTTCATATTCAAAATCAGTGATCGCCCTCAGTCCTCTGATCACGACGTCCGCGTTTACTCTCGTCGCGAAATCCACCAGAAGCCCGTCAAAAGGCTCGATCCTGACATTCGTCAGATCTTTCGTCACTTCCTTTAACATTTTAACACGTTCTTCCACAGAAAACAACGGCATTTTCGCTTTATTGTTCAACACTCCGACAATTAATTCGTCCACGATCTTGCAGGATCTTAAAACGATATCATAATGTCCGTATGTAACCGGGTCAAAGCTCCCCGGATAGACTGCTCTCAACATATTTCTTCCTTTCCCGCTCTTACCAGAAACACATGCTTGTTTGTCTTATATAATTTCTCTCTGGTCACTTCAAATCCCAGTCTCTCCGCATAGGAAAAATCCGTTTCCTTCGAAGCCTCGGCAATGATGACCGTGTCCTCATACACCAGTTCTGAACCGGCAAGATATTCAAGGACTGTTTTCTCCAGTCCGCGGTCATAAGGCGGATCCATGAAAATAAAATCAAAGGTCTTTTCGCCTTCCAGCTGATAAAGCGCGTTCATCACATCTCTCGTCATGGTGACCGCTCTGCCCTCCAGCCTCGTAAACCTTAAGTTTTCCTTTATACACGCCATCGCCCTGGGGTTGTTCTCCACAAACACGGCCTCCCGGGCTCCCCGGCTCAGCGCCTCGATCCCAATCCCTCCGCTTCCGCTGAAGAGATCCAGAAATCTGCAGTCATACATGGATGGCCCGATCATATTGAACAGAGTCTCCTTGATCCGGTCCGTGGTCGGTCTGGTATCCATGCCCTCCAAAGTCTTAAGTCGGAGTCTTTTCGCGCTTCCGGCAATCACTCTCATATCCCGACACCTCTCTTATCTAACTATGCTGAATTTTAGCAGAAAAAAGCACTCAGGTCAATCCCGAGTGCCTTTCCCTTCTGCGGCTCTGTCATCCTGTCCGATCAGGGGCAGGCCGCGTCATTTTCTCCGGTCCGGGATGTTATTTCCCAGCCATCTGTTTTTCCTGCTGTTCGATCATTTTCTTGACCATATATCCACCTACAGATCCGTTCTGCTTGGAGGTAAGGTCTCCGTTGTAGCCGTCAGATAACGGTACCCCGAGTTCGTTAGCCACCTCGTACTTGAATTTGTCCAGCGCGCCCTTTGCCTCAGGCACTGCTGCTCTGTTAGATGAACGACTTGCCATTTTTGTTTCCTCCTTTTGCATTTTAGTAACTTTGACAGTCACTTTCCTGTGTTCTGTAACAGATCCTTCCGGCTGCATCTGTATGTAGTCCGCCGCTTTGATGCAGCCATCTGTCATACATCCGCTTCCGTTCGTTTCTGTTACGATGTTAGTATATGGAGGACAAAGTCTTTTAAACTGGAAATTTGTGTTATCATGATTTTTAAGTACGCATGCGTACAGGAGCGCTTCTGTTACAATGTTGCCTCCAGATTCTGATCTGTTATATACCTCTGAAGCGCCTCCGAAAGTTTTGTGTATTCCGGTCTTTTCAGTTCGGGATCCTCTCTCAGGATCCGTCCGGCGGCTTCCGCCGCCTGTTTGAGGATCACAGAGTCCTGGAATACGTCTCCAAGCTTAAAGTCCATGATCCCGCTCTGTCGGATGCCGAAAAGATCGCCGGGTCCCCGGAGACGGAGATCCTCGCCCGCGATAAAAAAGCCGTCGTTTGAATGGTTCAGGATGTCCAGTCTCTCTTTCGTCTCATCCGACTTTGATCCGGTCATGAAAATACAGTACGACTGGTATTTTCCTCTTCCCACTCTCCCCCGAAGCTGGTGAAGCTGTGCAAGTCCGAATCGCTCCGCGTTTTCGATCATGATCACCGTGGCATTTGGCACATCGATCCCCACCTCCACAACGGTCGTCGAGACCAGGATCTGTATTTCATTTTTTCCGAATGCATCCATGATCTCATCCTTTTCCTGCTGTTTCATCCTTCCATGAAGGCACCCCACCTTTACGTCATCCCCCATGACATCCGAGAGTATCTCCGAATAATCGAGGACGTTTTCTGCCTCCAGAGCCTCGCTTTCCTCCACCATAGGGCAGATCACATAGCACTGCCTGCCTTCCTCAACCTGCTTTTTCATAAAATTGTATGCTTTCTTTCGATAACCTGTGTCTACAACGCAGTTCTTGATGGGAAGTCGGTTCTTCGGCATCTCATCGATCACTGAGATATCCAAATCGCCGTAAAGGATGATCGCCAGAGTCCTCGGGATCGGAGTCGCGCTCATAACAAGGATATGAGGCATGCTTCCTTTTCCGGCCAGCGCCTCCCTCTGTTTTACGCCGAACCGATGCTGCTCGTCTGTCACCACCAGTGCCAGATTCCGGTAAATCACCTTTTCCTGGATCAGGGCATGGGTCCCGATCACGATCGAGACCTCCCCACACTGGATCCTTTCGTACGCCTCCCGTTTCTGTTTTGCCGTCATAGATCCTGTGAGAAGTTCAGCTCTCAGAGGAAGGCCATACTCTGAGAGCATGCCGGATATATTTTCAAAATGCTGTCTTGCCAGCACTTCTGTCGGAGCCATCAGCGCCCCCTGATACCCGTTCAGTCCTGCCAGAAGAAGCGCGAGAAAGGCGATCACCGTCTTTCCGGATCCCACATCCCCCTGGACAAGTCTGGACATGACATACTTTCCCTGCATGTCAGACCGGATTTCTTTCCAGACTTTCTGCTGAGCTCCGGTAAGGCTGTACGGAAGCGCTTCCAGAAAGCGTTCGATCTCAGGCCGGTCAGCCATTGCAAAGGAGTTGACCATCCGGTCCTCCCTGTCCTTCAGCTTTCTCAGAGAGAGCGTAAAGACAAGAAATTCCTCGAAAACAAATCGCTTCCTCGCCTCAGAAAACTCTGCTTTATTTTCCGGGAAATGCATTTTCTTTACCGCTGTCTCATAAGGCATGAAATGATACTTCTCCGCCAGAGACTGAGGGAGGATATCCATCCTGTCGCTTGCATGCTCCAGCGCCTGTCTGACCGACTTGATCACCGCGTTGTTTGTCAGTCCCGCTGTCAGTGTGTACACCGGCTGCATGGAATCTTTCTTTTCTTCGTATTTGGACGCCGGATAATAGATCTCCGGATGTTCCATTACCAGCCCGTCCCGCTTTCGGAGCACACGTCCCCGTAAGGTAAGCGCCCCGCCTTTTCCCAGTGTTGTTCTGAGGAATGGCATCCGGAACCAGATCACCTTCAGCGTACCTGTCAGATCTTTCAGATAGAGAGTAGTCACCTGAAGATTTCTGTTCCCCGACACCTGGATCCTTCCAAACACCGCGCCTGTCACCGTACAGACGCTCCCCTCGCTGACTTCCGCAATGGGGACCGGATCTTCAAAGATCTCATACGTTCTGGGATAATAGCGGATCAGATCTCCCACAGTCGTGATGCCGACTTTTGAGAACAGCGAGGCTGTCTTTTCTCCGATCCCTTTCATCTCAATAATCTGTGATCTCTCATTCATTCCCTAACTCTCCCTATATTACCCGTCACTTTCTTAAAAAATCGGGACGCTCCTCATCCGTGAAGAGTGTCCCTGAAATTTTCTGGTTTATTTTCCTTTTTCCGCATTGCACAGGACTGATCTCTACTCCACAGAGATCACGTAATAGTAGATCGGCTGTCCGCCCGAATGAAGGTCAAGATCAACATCCGGATACAGTTCCTCCACAGAAGCCGCAAATTTCTCCGCATCCTCCGGAAGAACATCCTGACCGTAATAAAGACTGATCAGTTCCGAGTCCTCGTCAACCATCTGTTCCAGCATCTCTTTCGCCGCCGTCTCTACAGACTGTCCGACAGAAAGGATCCCCTGATCCCCGATACCCATAATGTCTCCTTCATGGATCTCCTTGTCATCGATATGCGTATCCCGGACAGCGTAGGTCACCTGCCCGGTTTTTACATTCTTGATCGCTTCCTTCATGGACTTCAGATTGGTGTCCACATCCGCCTCAGGCATATAACTGATCACAGCCGTGATTCCCTGAGGAACCGTCTTTGTCGGGATCACGAGAATATCCTTGTCCTTTGTAAGGGACTGTGCCTGATTTGCCGCAAGTATAATATTTTTATTATTCGGAAGGATAAAAATGTGATCCGCATTCACATTGTCGATCGCCGTCAGCATATCATCCGTACTCGGGTTCATTGTCTGACCGCCTTCAATGATATAGTCCACTCCCAGTTCACGGAAGATCTCATTCATTCCTTCTCCGATGGATACCGCAATAAATCCGACCGCTTTTCTGGGCTCTTTCTTTTTCTTCTCCTGAGCACTCTTCATCTGCTGTGCCGCAACTTTTTCCGCATCACGGATCAGCTTCTCATGGTGCTCCTCTCTCATATTATCGATCTTCATCCTGGAGAGCTGACCGTATGTGAGCGCTTTCTGTATAGCAAGTCCCGGATCATTCGTATGGACATGCACTTTCACCACATCATCATCTGCAACACAGACAATAGAATCACCAATAGACTCAAGATACGCCTTGAATTCATTCTCATCTTTTTCTGTAAATTCCTTTTCCGTCATGATAATGAATTCTGTACAGTAGCCGAACTTAATATCCGCTTCCACCTGCTGGTCCGGCTTCACCATCTTAGGAGCCTGTCCGGCTTCAATAGAAGAATAGTCAATCTCCTTTCCAAGGAAAGCGTCATAAGCGCCGCGAAGAACCTCTATCAGCCCCTGCCCGCCGGAGTCCACAACTCCCGCCTCCTTGAGGACAGGAAGCATCTTCGGAGTCTGTTCCAGGACCTCCTCGGCATATTTGATCACCTCAGGGATGAACACTTCCAGATCATCTGTAGTCTCCGCCAGTTCCGCGGCTTTCTGTGCCGCGCCTTTCGCGACGGTCAGGATCGTTCCTTCCTTCGGTTTCATAACAGCTTTATAAGCTGTGGCAGTTGCCCGCTCACAGGCTTTTGCAAGAATATTTGCATCGATCTCCTCATACTCTCTGATCTCTTTTGTAAATCCACGGAGAAGCTGGGAAAGGATTACTCCTGAATTTCCTCTTGCCCCCCGCAGTGAGCCGGAAGAGATTGCCTTTGCCATAGATACCATATCCGGGTTTTCCAGAGCACTTACTTCCTTCGCAGCAGACATGATCGTCAGCGTCATATTTGTTCCCGTATCTCCGTCCGGTACAGGAAATACATTCAGTTCATTGATGTATTCTTTTTTTGCTTCCAGATTTGCTGCTCCGGCAAGAAACATCTTCCTGAGCATCTCCGTATTTATCGTCTTAACAGCCACGACAAACTCCTCCTTAATCTATCACTCTCACACCTTCAACGAAGATGTTGATCTTATCCACCGTCATGCCGGTAAATTCTTCTACCTTATATTTTACATTGCTCATAAGGTTGTCAGAGACCGAAAGGATGTTCACGCCATAGGAAACTATGACATGAAAATTCAGAGTAAGGGTATTCTCGTCAGAGATCTCAACCTGAATCCCGTGCGTCAGGCTGTCCTTTTTCAGAAGGCGCACCAGTCCATCCTTCATATTCACAGCAGCCATCCCCACTATGCCGAAGCATTCGACCGCGACTGACCCCGCGTATTTGGCGATCACTTCCGGGTTGATCGTAATGATTCCAAGATCTGTGCTCATACTTCCCTTCATCATTTATTACCTCCAGTTCTACTATTGGATTTTTCCACAAATAACATGATTATTATACTATCAGTTCATTCTTTTTACAACATCGTTTCAATTTTTTTAAAAAATACTTGCAAAGGGAAAATCTTTCTGATAGAATATCATTGTTATGAGTCTAAATGACCAGTTCAGATCGTTAGGAGGTGCAGTCATGGCTAAATGTGCTATTTGCGAAAAGGGTGCTCACTTTGGGAACAACGTAAGCCACTCTCATAGAAAAACACCAAAAATGTGGAAATCAAATGTGAAGTCCGTCAGAGTAAAGACAGAAGGCGGCTCCAAGAAAATGTACGTTTGTACATCCTGCTTAAGATCAGGCCTCGTAGAACGTGCGTAATAGTTTGAACCTGCAAAAGAATGAAAAAGAGATTGATGTAAGCTTGCTTATGATCAATCTCTTTTTTATTCTTTTATAGGGCGAACGCCCGGTCAGCGAGATGCAGCGCAGCGGAATCGAGCTGACCGCAGGTTCAAACGGACGCCGCCACTTTTACTAACAGCAGAACAGCCGATACCCCGCCAGCAGCAGCACCACCAGTATGATCACGCCCCAGACAAGATTTGGAAGCAGCATCATGATGAACATTCCCAGCGCCATGCAGAACAGCGCAAATCCCAGTACCTTTTTCATTCTGCCGCTCCCGACATTTCTCTTACCACATTCTATGCTTTTGTTCTTCCGATTATGAATCTTCCTCTGAATCGAGAATATCCATTACCTCTTTCTCCGTCATACGCTCTTCCTTATCCGATGTAAAACGGTCGACTACATCAGGGATCATATCAAGTATCTTTGTGATCGTATCCTGATTTTTGATATTTACGAGCTTCGTCCTTCCGTCCTGGATCACGATCACGGCGCTGGGCGAAATCTTTCCTCCCATGCCGCCCATCCCTTTTTCTTTTTTCTCCGCGTTAAATGCTCCTGCTCCAATTCCAAAAGACACGTCCACAAGAGGAAGAATGATCGTCCCATTAATATGGATCGCCTCTCCTACTACTGTTTTTGATGTTACGACACTGTCCATCCCCTCAAAGAGCGCCTCTACCGTCGCTTTAAAGTTATTTCCGTCAGCCATTTTCTAATCCTCCTCTTATGATCGCTATAGTTTAAATTTCCGGATATGCCGGTATGTTGTCCTTACATTCTTATCCCAGATCAGATTCCATGCGATAAACAGCACATATATGATCCGGAAATTCCCTTCGATACAGACGTGCCCTTTTAAAATCCTCCGTTCAAAATCCGGCTGCATTTCTGTGTACTCCCCGATCATCGGATAGATCATGCTGATTCCTGCCAGAATATATCCGGTATACTCCGGGTTCCTGCATCCGAATTCGATATGAACATTCATTTTCTTTGGCCGGAGAAAACGGAAAAATCTTTTCAGTTCATGCATCGCACGAAAAAAAGCTTTCCTGTGCATCTCATTTTCAACAAACGCTTTCAGCCGGTTCTTTTTCTTTCCCAATGACTTTATTTTATCACAGAAGCTTCGAAATGTATATTTTATCCGTTTTGCATATTTTTCAAAACGGTCTGAGAAAGATTGTTTTTTTGCCTGTTTTTTCGATATCTCCTTTTCTCGTATCCGATACCCTTTTCGGGCAGTCTTTCGGCGCTTCTCCTCCGTGTCCGCAGGCGAATCAGGGCTATGATCTTTCTCGGAAATCTGCACTGTCATCTCCGGGGTATGATCTGCCGGATTTTGGCAGCTTTCGTCCTCATTCCGGCTCCCCTGTGATTTCTCTACTTCTTTCACACTCCGGTTTTCCTGCAGCGCCGTCTCATCTTCCACACTGCTTTTTTCTTCCGGTTTCTCCTCCTCTTTTTTATCCGGTGCTTCAGCTTCCGCGCCCCCCATACTCTTCCAGGCCGCCCGCAGCTTCCAGTTCGTCTCCCCGCCCTGATATATCACTTCTCCTGCGATCAGATGAAAGAGCCAGTGAAATCGAAGCTGCCCGGAAAGTGTCTCCGGGTCTCCCTGGCAGGATACTTCTCCTCTGTATTTCAGCGGGCAAATGGAGATCATCAGGAAAAGCAGAAGGACCAGTCCAAGAAGGATAAGGAGCAGGATCCCGATGATCTTTAACATTAAAAGAAGTATATGTAACATCAGTATTACCTTCCTGTTCTTTCATATTCATCCTGGCGCGCGAGAAGATACCGGCGGATCTGCGTCTCCCCTGTTTTGCGGAACACATCGTCCGTGATGCGTTCCACCATATACACCGCGTCCATATATCCATCAGCGATTCCCACGACAAACAGTTCCTTTTTTTCAAAAAAACGCTGTTTCAGGAGCGTACTGGAATAAAATTCCAGGTTGTTCTGCTCCCCTCCCGCAAGAGTAATGATATACACTCCGGGCTGCAGTCTGTTTTCCTTTAATTTTTTCATGATCTTTCTTTTTTTATTCATCCAGGTTTCACTGACATAGAGATCATGATAAAACTTTACCTGCATATTCGCTCATCCCCGTCAATCATAATATGAATCAAGGATCTGTCTCGCTATGGACACAGCCTTTCCACTGGCACTTCCGTCTGAACCTTCTGTGATCACACTGATGACCAGTTCTGGATTGTCTACGTTTGTAAATCCCATAAACCAGGAGTGAGTCTTCTCTCCATCCGACATGCTGTACTCAGCAGTACCGGTCTTCCCTGCCGCACTGTAGGAGGCGCCGCTCAGAACCGAACCGGTCCCCTCTTCCACGACCGCAGCCATATACTCCTTCAGCTGTGCCGCTTCATCCGACGTCATAAGGCGCCGGTAGCTTTTCGGCACGTTCCTCCTGATCTCTGTTCCCGTATAATTGGTGACGCTGTCCACCAGATAAGGTTCCATCAGTGTCCCCCCGTTTGCGATCGCCTGGGTGATCAAAGCCATATGGTAGGGGCTTACCGTCGTCTTTCCCTGGCCCATCGCCGTCATCATGATCTCCGCTTCACCGGAATCCGATGTCAGCGCGAAAGAACTTTTCGTATATCCGAGTACAGACGGAAGATCACTGTTGAAAAGAAGATCCTCTGCCGTATCTCTGTACCCGTCTATATCGAGCAGTGTACCGATGTTTGCAAAAGATGAGTTACAGGAATTGGCGATCGAAGACCTGAGATCCTCATATCCGTGAGCCGTCCCGTCAAAGCAATGGATCGTCGTATCCCCTGTCGTGATCTCTCCGATACAGTCATAGGTATAATTGCCATAATTGCTGTTCTGTCTCATAAATGCCAGCGTCGTCACGATTTTGAATGTAGATCCGGGCGCATAGGACCCCTGTGTCGCTCTGTTCAGAAGAGGACTGTTGTCTTCATCCGAGTTCAGGGTGGACCAGTCACTGAGGATTGTGTTCGGATTATAGTCCGGCTTCGATACCATGGACAGGATCTTTCCTGTGCTCGCCTCCATCACGACCACAGCTCCCCGGTTATCTCCCAGCGCGTCATAGGACGCCTGCTGAAGTTCCGCATCAAGTGTCGTCACGACAGTATCCCCCCGGTTCTTTGAATCTGTAAACTGATTCTGCAGCTTTTCAAGGAAAAACGCGTTGGATGTGAGAAGCTCAAAGTTCTCAACAGACTCCAGCCCCGTATTTCCAAGGTCAGAATCACTGTATCCAACTACATGTGAGAATACATTCCCATATGGATAGGATCTTGTCTCGGATCCGTCATCTCCCACCGTGGTCGTTGCAAGGACGTTCCCGTTTCTGTCCACAATGTCCCCCCGGACTACGGTCTCCGCAAAGGAATCCTGCCTCTGGTTATACGGGCTGTTTACGACGGTGCGCGCCCGCACCACAGTGAAATATATGACATAAGCGATCAGGGCGATAAAAAGAATAACAAAGAAGTAGGTCACCCTAGCGAACTCTTTGTTTCCTGCGCGTTCTTTGTTTTGGGACTTCCTCGAACCTCGGTCTTGTCTTTGCTGTGTTCTTTCTGTTCGTCTTTCTCGGCTCATTTCTCAACTCTCTCTCTCTTTTTCTTTCAATCCGCTCTTCCTCTTCGTCCTCACGGATAATATACAGCCCCTGAATGATCCCGAACATGATCATGGTACTCAGAAGAGAGCTTCCTCCGTAACTTACAAGAGGCAGTGTCACTCCGGTGGAAGGGATGAACTTTGTCACGCCTCCAATCTGAAGAAACACCTGAAAGATATAACATGTGCCTAATCCCAGCGCGATCAGTTTATAGAACGGATCCCGCAGTTCCATTGCGATGTTGAGGAACATCACATAACAACTCACACAGATCAGGATGAGGCAGAGTGCGTAGATCACCCCCATCTCCTCTGTGATCGCAGAAAATATAAAATCCGTCTCCGCAACCGGTATCATGTCCGGCTGTCCCTGGAACAGTCCGGTCCCGAACCAGCTCCCGGTCCCGATCGCAAAGAGGGACTGCGCCAGCTGATATCCTCCTCCGCTGTAGGCGGCAAACGGATCCTGCCACGCCTGTACTCTCACCTGGATGTGGGAGAACAGATGGTACCCTATAACAGCCGCGAGCACCCCTGCCGCGATTCCCGCCAGTGCGTACAGCGGCTGTCTCGTGGCCACATAGAGCATGATCAGATACACCACAAAGAAGATCAGCGCCGCACCCAGATCCGTGGACAGCACAAGGATCAGTACATGTCCCGCCGCAACCGCTGTAGTAACGACTATGTTTTTAAATTCCACAGACTTCTTCAGGCTGGATGCCACAAAAAAAACAAAAAGGATCTTTACAAACTCCGAAGGCTGTATACTGATCGGTCCCAGATCAAAGCTGAGCTTCGCACCGCCGGATGAAACCGCAAAGACAGCGACGATCAGAAGCGCCGCGCCGCCCACTCCGGCGTAGATATATGTCCAGTTTTCCAGAACTTTCAATTTCCGGATCAGGACCGGCACAGTCAGGCCGAAAACGATCCCAAGCACGACAAAGATCATCTGTCTGACTGCGCTTCCATAGGGGGACGCATTATCAGATGACAGACGGGTGATCATGATCATCCCCGCATTGATCAGCATACACATGTTATTGACGACCAGCCTGGATACATTCGGATAGATCAGATTGTACAGCAGGATCACTGCCAGGAGCGTCACAGCCAGTGCCGCATAAATAAACATGATCCTGATATCGTCAGCCGCCAGATACATAGCGCCGAAGGCGGCAAACTGCAGAAGGAACATAAGGACATTCTGCCGGATCAGCACTCTGCGTTCCTCGTCTTCATAATTCCGCGTAAAGATCGAGAAACACGAAAATGTGTAAGCCGCCATCAGTATGATGATGATATATTTTGATATTTGAACAACTATATTGACCACTTATTCACCTGCTTTATATAATTCCTCTTTTAAAGTGTCCCTGAGTGTATTCCGGGATCAGATCCTTTGATCTTCCTTCTCCTGAAAACACGCTGCACAGTCCACTCAGAAGTTCCTTTGTCTCCTTCCCGCTCTCTGTACTGAACTGGAACCTCAGAGATGCCGGAGCGAGTTTTTTGATCTGCTTCATCTGATTTCCAAGGAAAAGAGGATCTGAGTTATAAATGATATTGTAGCAGAACTGACAGCAGTTCTCCACCTTAAATTTCTTTTTATATCTGTCGGTCAGCACAGTAACGCCCGGCTTTCCTTCACAGCCGGAAGCCGTCTTTCTGACACACTGCGCCGAAATCATAACGGGAAGATATCCATACACAGGAAGTTCACATCCTTCCAGCCCCAGCGCTCCAAGTTCTCTCTCATTCAGTTCCAGAGGAGCGGTAAAACGGACGTCTCCTTTCTTCTTCCAGAACGCTTTGGCATACTGGTTGAACACATATAGATTATGGTCTAAGATGACCGTTTTGTCAAATCGCATTTCTCTCAGAAACTGAAAGCTCTCATAATTCCGGATCAGGAACCCGTCCGCCGGGAACTCCCTCAAATCCTCTTCCTCCTCTTCCAGGAATGCTTCTGTTTCCTCCCGGAAAATATGGGGAAGGGCCGGCATTACCTGAACGCCCAGTGCCCTTATTGACTCAACGCAGTTCCTGACCTCAGGATCACTGAAAAATGCTCCGCTCATCCTGCATTCCGGATACACGTTCCTGATTTCCATTTCAGGATGACTGGATAGAAAGTTCCGAACCGCCCTGAGCTGTTCCTTTGTTGAGACAAGCACAGAGAAAGGGATCGGATCTGTGCGCTCCTGATTTCTTTCTTTTTCAGGATTCTGACAGGCATCATCCGTCTCTTCTATGCCGGTCTTCCGCCTTCCCTTATCGAGGACAGATTCCTTAAGTCCTTCAAATGCAGTTCTTCTGAGAGACTTTAACTGCTGAACGGGCAGAAAGATATTCTCCCCCATTACGATGTCCAGGTCTCCAAAACAGAATTCCGAATTTCCTGTCTTTCGGATCTGCTTTGATGCTTCCTCTTCCGTCAGAGGACGGCTCTGCGCAGCCTGCACCGTCTCGCCCGACTCTGCTGTAAATGCAGCATCCCCGCAGCTGACTGTCAGATAAGCCGGCGCGCCCTCACATAAGGTAAGGATCCCCTTTACTTTGACCTGTCTCATCTCACCCAGATATTTATCCCGGACATCCCGGATGAGCTGTTCATTCCGGATCCTGCTGAAGATATTCCCCTTAGGAAAGGCGGCATTCTTCTGTACGAGAAATGTAAGAGACTCTCCTTTTTTTACCGACTTGCCCAGCGTATAATTGTTCTTTCCGCCTCCGGTTTCGAGAACATCCCCCTTATTCAGGTTTATCAGTGCAGTCCCTCTGATCACCCTGCCCTGCCGGCCCGTCATGCGCACCGCAGGAACACCGGCGTGATTGGGCCTGTCCAGAGCGAGCATATCCCGTCCGTTATGTTCCTTATAATATCCGGTATGAGAGCCGCCGCGATTATAGAGATCCATCAGCATTTCTCTGTCTTCAGGAGACACACGGAATCTTTCTTTTCCATTTTTTTGATACAGATCTGTATATTTTCTGTACATTGAGGTGACAGCGGCAACATATTCCGGGCTTTTCATCCTTCCCTCGATCTTGAATGAGTCGATCCCAGCCCCGATCATCTCCGGAATCAGTTCCAGCGTACAGATATCCTTCAGACTCAGAAAATATCTTTTCTCTCCGTCCACAGTATACGGAAGCCTGCAGGGCTGGGCACACTGTCCCCGGTTTCCGCTCCTCCCGCCGATCATACTGCTCAGAAGACACTGTCCCGAATAACAGTAGCAGAGCGCTCCGTGCACGAAGCACTCGATCTCAAGCCCGGTCTCCTCCCGTATCTTCCGCACTTCCTGAAGCGACAGCTCCCTCGCCGGCACCACCCGCGACACGCCCTGTTCCTCCAGAAACTTTGCTCCCTGCGCATGGGTGATCGTCATCTGGGTGCTGGCGTGGATATCCATCCCGGGAAAATATCTTTTCACAAAGTCAAATATGCCCGCGTCCTGAACGATAACAGCGTCAAGCCCTGCCTCATAAAGCGGCGCAAGATAGTCGTACAGCTCTGTGATCTCATTCTCCTTCAGAAGCGTGTTCACTGTCAGATAAAATCTGCATCCGTGAAGATGAGCCTCCCTGATCGCGCGCAGGAGTTCTTCCTCTGAAAAGTTGTCCGCGTATGCCCTGGCGCCGAATCTGGGGCCGCCCGCATAAACTGCGTCCGCGCCGGCATTCACCGCCGCCCGAAAGCAGTCGCAGGATCCTGCCGGCGCAAGGATTTCTATCTTTCTGTGTAAGTTTTCTCTGTCCATATTCCTGATTTCCGTTTCTGTTCTGTTAATGAAATAGGCTGTCGTTTCTGACAGCCTATCTTTTACCTTCTCCGGTTTTTCATCTCTGTTTCCAGCTTTACAATCTGCATCTGGAGGTCGTTGTTCTCCTCCTTCATCTTCGCCAGCTCTTTCTCCGCATTCTCCAGTTTGATCTGCGCGGAGATCAGGTCGTGTTTCAGATCGTACATTTCCTTGTCCTTCATCTCAATATCATTTTCAAGGGAGTCTCCCTGTTTCTTCGCTTTAAAATAGTCATCCGCAATATTCAGAGCAAGAAGGACATTTCGGGTATCCGCGCTCTGCTTCCGATACCCCTCACTGTTTGCACACTCTGTTATCTTATGGTTCAGATAGGAAGATACTTTCTGCAGATATTCTTCTCCCTCGAAGCCGCTGAGAGTGTACACTTTTCCCCCGATCAATACTTCCGTATAATGTTTTGCCGAACTCATAGCATCCTCCTCGTGTTTCCTAAAAGTTATTATAAACTATTTACCAGCAAAAACCAACTGTTTTTTAGTGAAGTTTGGCAAAGCCTGGATCAAAGGGGCGACGGTATTCCCAGATGTCCGTAGGCGCGCTCTGTCACGATACGTCCTCTCGGCGTTCTCTGGATAAATCCATTCTGGAGAAGGTAAGGTTCATACACGTCCTCGAGTGTGCCGGCGTCCTCCGACAGGGCCGCCGCAAGTGTATCCAGTCCAACAGGACCTCCCTGGAATTTCTCGATCATGGTCAGCAGGATCATGCGGTCATTGTGATCCAGACCGTACTTGTCCACATCCAGAAGATCCAGCGCATAGTCCGCCACCTGGCGGGTGATCCTTCCGTCATACTTTACCTGAGCGAAATCCCGCACCCGCTTCAGCAGACGGTTTGCCAGCCGGGGAGTCCCTCTGGACCTTCTGGCGAGTTCCAGAGCCCCCTCCTCCTCAATCTCTACACCGAGCACTCTCGCGGAGCGCAGGATAATAGTCTTGAGCTCCTCATTGGTATAAAATTCAAGCCGGTCCACCACGCCGAACCGATCCCTCAGCGGAGCCGTCAGCATCCCAACTCTTGTCGTTGCCCCCACCAGCGTAAACTGAGGCAGGTTCAGCCGGATCGAGCGGGCGCTGGCTCCTTTTCCGATCATGATATCGATAGCGTAATCCTCCATCGCCGGATAGAGCACTTCTTCCACCTGACGGTTCAGGCGATGGATCTCATCCACAAAGAGCACGTCGTTCTCCTGAAGACTGTTCAGGATCGCGGCGATCTCACCGGGCTTTTCGATCGCCGGTCCGGAAGTCACCTTCAGATTGACTCCCATCTCATTTGCGATAATCCCCGCAAGGGTCGTTTTCCCCAGGCCGGGCGGTCCGTAAAAGAGCACGTGATCCAGCGCCTCCCCTCTCGCTTTTGCCGCCTCGATGTACACTTTCAGCGTCTTCTTCGCCTTCTCCTGCCCAATATAGTCGTCCAGAGTCTGAGGCCGGAGCTGTCCCTCAATCTTGATGTCTTCCTCCAGATTTTCCGTCGTTATGATTCTCTTTCCCACCACGTTCACCTTCCGCTGTATTTCTTTTCCGATTTATGTTGATCAGAAAAGATATTTCAGTGCCTCTTTCAGTATGTCTTCCACAGTCCCGCACTCCGGCGAAGTCTTCTTCACAGCGCGCATGCTCTCCGCGCTGCCGTACCCAAGAGCCACAAGGGCCTGCACCGCCTCCGCCTGCATGCCGCTGTCCGTGGAGGCGGATTCAATACGGGGGTTCTCATCACCATGGGCTGCATGTTCCAGCACATCCTCAATTTTCATCTTATCCTTCAGTTCCAGAATCAGCTTCTCCGCTGTCTTTTTCCCGATCCCAGGCGCCGCGGAGATCGCTTTCGCGTCGCCCGACAGAACCGCAAAACGCAGTTCATCCGGAGACAGGCAGGAAAGGATGTTGAGGCCGCCCTTCGGTCCGATCCCGCTCACTCCGATCAGGAGCCGGAAAACTTCCAGATCCTCTCTTGTCAGAAATCCGAACAGCTGCAGTGCGTCTTCCTTCACATTGAGATAAGTATATATCTTCACTTCGTTTCCCGGCTGGGGCAGCAGACTCAGCGCCTGTCCTGACATGAAGATGCCGTATCCCACGCCTCCCACGTCAACTACCGCCTTGTCCTCTTCTACCACTGCCAGTTCCCCTCGTATAAATGATATCATTGTTTTCCTCTTTCTCTTTTCTTTGTCTATATATCCTGTACAGATCTTATTTCATCGCGAGATCGATCTGCCGGATCCGTTTCAGCACTTCTCCTGATATTATTCCGATCAGAAATCCTGTCAGGACTCCCGCGATCAGCAGCACCGGAAGATAGTATCCCACCTGGTAAGTCTCCACAGCGATCATAGCAACAAGCAGCTGCCCGATGTTATGGCTCACGCCGCCTCCAATGCTCACTCCAACCACGCTGAAAGACTCCCGTCTCTTCAGCAGTGCCATCGCAGCAAGGCTCAGCACTCCTCCTGCCAGACTGTACAGGATGCTGAACATATTTCCAAAAATAAATCCGGCCAGCATGATTCTGACAACGGACAGGAGCAGTGCCTCCCTCCAGTCCGTCTTATAAAGCACGATCAGGATGATAAGATTCGCCAGTCCCAGTTTCACTCCCGGAACACCAAAACTGATCGGGATCAGTATCTCCACATAGCTCAGGATCAACGCCAGCGCTGTAAATACACCAAAATAAGCCGCTCTGTTCTTCAACTTTTCTCCTCTTACCGGACCACGCCGTCCAGTTCTGCCTCCTCACCGCTCACCACAGATACAACGACCTGATTGGGGAGGCAGATGATGCTCTCCCCCACCCGGGATACCGCTCTGTGCTCAACGCAGATCTGATCCGGGCAGTCTGCCCATTCCATCCTGGCTGTTCCGTTTTCAATGACGAGGCGGTTTGTTCCATTTATATCTACAGTCTGATCTTCTGACAAACTGTATGTTCCAAATACCCCACCGTCCACGCTGACAGACACTTCTCCTGATCCGCTGTTTCCTCTCGTGAACTGGAACAGCAGGATCACGGCAGCAATCACAACAATGACCACGGCAAGGATCCAGTCATTTTTCTTCATACCGTTACCTCTTTCGTCCAATATCATAGCACAGAGGAATCCAGAATGCAACCAAACGTTCGATTGTACATCCCGGACAAAACAGGTATAATAGTCCGTGGAATCAAAAAAGTATTACTTTTGTGCCGCAGCAAATGCGGTGCGGAATGGAGATTTCTATGACAATAAAACGAAACACTGCTCTGCCGCTGCTCCTGGCCGTCGCCACTGTTCTGTCCCTCTCCGGGTGTACAGCGCCTAGGCAGAGCGAATCACTCAGCATGACAGGCATGTACTTTGACACCGTAGTTACCGTCGAAGCATGGGGCACGTCAAGAAAAGTTCTCGACCACTGTGAGGAACTCTGTGATCACTATGAGAGTCTGTTCAGCCGCACCCTTGCGGACAGTGAGATATCAAAGATCAATGCATCGGAAGGACAACCGGTCACAGTATCGGACGAAACAGCGGAACTGATCCGCCTCGGACTGGAGTACGGGGATATCTCTGACGGATATTTTGACATAACCATCGCTTCTGCCAGTGAACTGTGGAATTTCACTGACAATGAGGAAAAAGTCCTGCCGGATTCCGAGGTTCTCTCGGAGGCTGTGACGCATATCGATTACCGCAATGTCAAAGTAGAGGGAAACACAGTCACCCTGACTGACCCCGAAGCAAAGATCGATCTTGGCGGTATCGCAAAAGGCTATATCGCCGACCGCCTGAAAGAATATCTGGAAAGTGAAGGGGTGGAACACGCCCTGATCAATCTTGGCGGAAATATGCTGGCAGTCGGGGAGCGCTATGACAACACCCCTTTCCGCGTCGGCCTGCAAAAACCCTTCGAGCCGGACGGGACAACCATCGCTGTTCTGGAAGTGAACGATCAATCCGTGGTGACTTCCGGAAACTATGAACGCTATTTTGAGAAAGACGGGGGCATTTACCACCATATTCTGGATCCCTCTACAGGATACCCTGTTCAGAATGATCTGTATCAGGTCACCATCATCTCCGACAGTTCCGTGGACGGAGACGCCCTGAGCACCACATGCTACGCACTGGGACTGGAAAAAGGGATGGAACTGATTCGGAATCTGGACGGAGTTGAGGCAGTCTTTGTCACAGATGACTACGAACTGCATCTGTCCAGTGAGGATCTGCCCCTGACGCAGTGAGATCCCTGTCGTTTGGATATAGCGTCCGCCGGAGACATCCATTATCTGCGGGCACACTCTCGCTCGGAAACCAATGCAAAGAACCGGACTGAATATAGTCCGAAAACAGCGGAATTTGATTTTATAAGACACTTTCGGAGAAATGCCGTGAACGGCCCGGTTCCGTTCCGAAATCCTTGAAATACTAAGAACTCTGTGAATCGGCTAAATACAGATCATGCAATGGCGCAACTCGCCTTCGGCTCAGACAATCACCATTGCATGATCTAACGCCGTCTCACAGAGTTCTAATTATTTCTACGGATTTCTTCAAAGTCACCCGTTCCATCCACGACACTTCCCCGAATCGTTTTCAGATCGTCTTCCGCCGTTTTCTGGTTTATTCAGCCCGTCGGCTCATCCGGCAGTTCAGGGTCACGCCGCGAGCGGCGCTGCCTCCCTGAAACCGTAGAAGAGAAGATTAAATTTGTGCGTAAAAAAGGGGAGCGTTTCCGACTGTTACAGATAATCTGTTCAGCCGGGAACGCTCCCTATTTTTCTGAACGCGTAGGGGAAGGCAGCACCAAAGGCGCGCACCCTTCCCCCAACTCGCCAACTCTTACCGGCAGGGAAAAGCCCAGCCGGAAGTATATGTTGTCTAAGGACCGTTAAAACAATGCCGGCACTTAGAGCGCGTCCTTTGCGCTCTTATGTGTCCGTTGCATTGTTTTCCGAGCGAAAGCGTGTCCGAAGACAATATATACCTCCGGCGGACTTTCTACCCCTGCATCATAATGATCTTCCTCGGGCATTTCTCAGCGCACAAACCGCAGTTCGTACATTTGTCCGCATCGATATGGGCCAGGAAATTGTTTACAGTGATGGCGCCCGCCTCGCAGTTCTTCTCGCACAGACGGCAGCCGATACATCCCACTTCGCAGACTGACATGAGCGCCTTCCCTTTTTCATGGGAACTGCACTGCACAAATGTCTTCTGTTTGTAAGGAATCAGTTCGATCAGATGCTTCGGACATGCGGCGACGCATTTGCCGCAGGCTTTGCAGGCTTCTTTGTCTACCACAGCAATCCCGTCCACGATATGGATCGCGTCAAAGGGACATGCCTTCACACAGGATCCGTATCCAAGGCATCCATAATCGCACCCTTTCGCACCGCCGTCCTGCATCTGGCTTGCCATGACGCAGTCCTTGATCCCGTAATATTCATATTCTGTCTTTGCCTTCTCACAGGTACCGCCGCATTTAACAAACGCAACCTTTTTCTCCTGCGCTCCCGCGTCCACGCCCATGATCTTTCCGATCTTATCGGCAACTGGTGCGCCTCCTACAGGACATCCGCTTACCTCAGCCTCGCCTGCTACAATGGCAGCAGCAAGACCGGAACATCCGGCATATCCGCATCCTCCGCAGTTGTTTCCGGGAAGGACTTCCAGGATCGCTTCCTCTCTCTCATCCACCTCTACAGCAAATTTTTTCCCTGCAATTCCAAGGAAGACGCCGATAAAAAGTCCTGTGCCGCCGACAACAACAGCAGCCAAAATAATTCCGGTAATACTCATATCTTCTGTCCTCCTATATCAAACCTGAGAATCCAAAGAACGCGATCGCCATCAGACCTGCAGTCACAAGCACGATCGGTGTTCCCTGGAATGATTCTGTAATGTCATTGTGTTCGATCTTCTCACGAATCCCGGCCATCAGGACGATGGATACAAGGAATCCCGCAGCAGTGGCAAATCCATTGACAACGCCTGTCAGGATATTGTATCCTTCCTGAACGTTTGTCAGAGCCACACCGAGCACCGCACAGTTCGTTGTGATCAGCGGAAGGTAAACTCCCAGCGCATTATACAGAGAGGGCATGGCCTTTTTGAGCACCATTTCCACAAACTGCACCAGCGCGGCGATCACAAGGATAAAAACGATCGTGTTCAGATACTCCAGTTCGCCGCCCATGATATTCGGGTTGCCGAGTATGAATTTGTAGATCAGACCGGTAACGAAAGATGCGATCGTGATAACGAATACCACGGCACTCCCCATTCCGGCAGCCGTCTTTACATTTTTCGATACTCCAAGGAACGGGCAGATCCCGAGGAACTGGCTGAGCACGACATTATTTACGAACGCGGAACCGACCGCGATCAGCAACAGATTCTGTATTTGTTCTCCCATATCAGTCCCCTCCTATTCCTTTTCATTCTTTTTTTCTTCTGTGACGTCAAGGAACATATGTCCGCTGCACGCCCCGCGGTTTCCGCAGGAAGCACATCCCTCGCCGCATCCAGCAGTCTCCGGAACCTTTTTGCCCTTATTTGCAAGATTTCTCTTGATCTTATTCTGGAGCGCCACAAGACAGGCCAGTACGAAGAACGCACCGGGTGCAAGGATAAAGATCGTAATCGGAACATAAGAATCCGGAAGGATCTGGAACCCGAAAACCATTCCGGAACCGATCAGTTCACGGACAATACCGATGCAGGTAAGGCCGAGCGTAAATCCAAGCCCCATTCCGATTCCGTCGAAAATAGACGGCAGGACCGGATTTTTCGATGCATAGCTCTCTGCACGACCGAGAATGATACAGTTTACAACAATCAGAGGAATATACAGTCCCAGAGAGTCATAAAGGCTCGGGACAAATCCCTCGAGAAGGAAATCCACGATCGTCACGAAGGATGCAACGACCACGATAAACGCCGGCATCCTGACGGAATCCGGGATGATCTTTCTCAGCATGGAGATCAGCATGTTTGACATTACAAGTACGGCCGTCGTGGATAGTCCCATACCGATTCCGTTGATAGCAGACGTCGTGACCGCAAGTGTGGGACACATACCGAGCATCAGAACGAAGGTCGGATTCTCTTTGACAAGGCCGTTGAATATTCTTTCTGTACACTTATTCATTGACACCGCCTCCTAACTCATTCTGAAAATATACCAGTGCGGAATCCACCGCATTTGTCACTGCGTTGGTGGTGATCGTCGCGCCGCTGATGGCGTCGATCTTGTCATCGCCGCTCTCACCTGATTTTGTATAAGAAAACTTTTCTACGTTTTTATCCTTAAACTGATCCTTGAACTCGGCTTCATCCGCCTTCATGCCAAGGCCTGCCGTCTCACTGATGGAGAGCATCTCGATTCCCTTTACAGTTCCATCACTGGCAATACCGACGGAAACCTCCAGATCGCCATCGTAGGCTTCATGGGACATGACATTGATAACATATCCCACCGTCTCGCCGCTGTCGTCAACCCCCTCTGCCACTTCTGTGATCTCGTCGGAGGTGTAGCCGTTCTCCTGAAGAAGAGACAGCGCACCTGTTGCGTCAAAATCTTCCATTGTCTCAAATGAAGACGCATCAGAGAGCACCGCGCGGAACGCCTCCTGCTTTGTATTCTCCTGCGCCGCCGCGATAGGATCTTTCGTGATGCCATAGACAACTCCGAGGAGAAGTCCCGATACTACAGTGATCACTGTGAGGATCAATGTGTTTTTTACAATCTTATTCATTACTTCTCTCCTCCTTTGCCAAATGGTTTCGGAAGGGTAACCTTCTCGATCAGAGGAACAAGAAGGTTGCTGATGATGATCGCATAGGAAACGCCCTCGGCGGAACCTCCGAAAAGACGGAACAGTCCGGTCAGAAGACCCATACAGACACCATACACGATCCTGCCCTTTGTGGTAATCGGCGAGGTCACATAATCCGTTGCCATAAACCAGGCGCCCAGCATCAGTCCGCCTCCGCACAGATGCGCGGTAATATACTGAGCGTCCAGTCCGTGTCCGCCGAAGATCACGATAAATACAACAAAAGAGATCAGGTAGGACGCCGGGATCGTAAGATCGATCACACCCATTAAAAGCAGGAACATCGCTCCGATCATGATAGCGACGACAGAAGTCTCACCGATCGTACCTCGGATATTTCCGATCAGCATATCCATTGTATTTACAGCCTCTCCGGCTTTCAGCTCTGCAAGCGGGGTCGCGCCTGTCACTCCGTCATACACGAAATAGGTCATATCACTGGTAAAAGAGATCAGGAGGAAACACCTTGCCGCAAGAGCCGGGTTCATGAAATTCTGTCCCAGGCCTCCGAAAAGCTGTTTCACCACCACGATCGCGAACACAGATCCCAGAACTCCCATCCACCAGGGAAGTGTGGGAGGAAGGTTCAGCGCAAGGAGAAGTCCCGTAACAACTGCGCTGAAATCATTGATCGTGATCGGTTTATGCATCAGTTTTTCATATATGTACTCAGTCAGCACCGCGGAAGCCGTCGTAACGACAACCAGGATCCATGCATTTTCATGACGGAAATTCCAGATTCCGAAGATCGTTGCAGGAAGAAGGGCGATGACCACCATAAGCATGATGTTGCCGCTCTTGATCCGGTCACGGATATGCGGAGAAGCTGATACTTTATAATTCTCGTTCACTTTTCAGTCACCTCTCTTATTTTTTCTTCTTATTGGCAAGTGCGATCTTTCTCATTCCGCCGATCGCCTGTTTCAACTGACGTTTTGCAGGACAGACGTAACTGCAGGAACCGCACTCTACACATTCCAGACCGTTCATAGCGACAAAGGACTCTTCATCCTGACGGTTTGCATAGTCAGCAAGCCTGGAAGGAATGATCCTGCTCGGGCAGACCTCCACGCACCTTCCGCAGTTGATACATGCCGTCTCCGGACTCCTTGAAACCACATCCTTCTTAAAGGCAAGAATAGAGGAAGAAGTTTTCGTTACCGGCGCGTCCAGGGTCACCATGGCGAATCCCATCATCGGACCTCCCGAGATCAGTTTCTCAGGTTCCTCCTTGAAACCTCCTGCCGCCTCGATCAGTTCTCTGTGATTCGTTCCCAGAAGGACCCGGAAATTGCCGGGAGTTTCCACCGCGTCGCCGCTCACGGTAACAACACGCTCGGTCAGCGGTCTTCCGTTGATAACCGCATTATGTATCCCGATCAGCGTCTCCACATTATCTACAATGCAGCCCGCATCTGCCGGAAGCATAGATGAATTGATGGCGCGCTTCGTTACTGCATAGATGAGCTGGCGCTCCGCACCCTGCGGATATTTAGTCATCAGTGCCTTCACATCCATCCTCGGCTCATTGGCCACAGCCTGATTCAGCCTCTCAATGCAGTCTTTCTTATTGTCTTCCACTGCAAAAATTCCCTTTGCATTTGGAAACAGGGAAAGCACAACTCTCATTCCACTGACCAGATCTTCCGTATTCTCCAGCATTCTCCTGTAGTCTGCTGTGATATACGGCTCGCACTCCGCGCAGTTTGCAATGATATAATCAATCTTGTCCGGTTCCTTCGGTGAAAGCTTCACTCTTGTCGGGAAACCCGCGCCTCCCATACCGACAATTCCCGCGCGTGCGATCATGTCAAGGATCTCCTCTCTGCTCAGCTCCTCAAGGGGCTTTACAGGATCATACTCAACCTCCTGATATTCTCCGTCATTTTCGATGACAATACACTCGGTTTTTGTTCCCGTGGGGTTAAACCTCTGTTCCAGTCCCTTCACAGTACCCGATACCGAAGAATAGACCGGAGCAGAGACAAACCCGCCCGCATCGGCGATCATCTGCCCTTTCAGGACATGGTCCCCTTTCTTCACGACAGGATTGGCCGGAGCCCCTATATGCTGAGAGAGAGGGTAAACCATATCTCCTTTTGGCAAAAGAGGCTTGACTTCCTGGTCTTTCGAGAAACGTTTTCCATCATCAGGATGGATTCCGCCTTTGAATGTCAAAAGTCCCATTTTTCTCTTCCTTTCTTTCTGCAGCACCTTCGCTTTAATCAGCAAAAAATGCGCATATTTTTCACAATAAGACTATTTTACTAAAAAAAAGCCTTAAAATCCAGTAATTTGACAATAAAGATTGCACATTTTTGTAAACACCCCGTTGATTTTTTAACAAAAAATAATACATTTTTTCTTAATAATCGCATAAAAAAACAGCCGACACCCCGGCTGTTTTTATTTATTTACTCTTCCTCGGCATCCCCGGCAGAATTCTCTGTCTCAAGAGCCTTCATGCTGAGACTGATCTTCTTTTCATCTTCATTCAGATCAACGATCTTCGCTGTGATCTCCTGTCCAATCGACAGTACATCCGACGGTTTGTCCACATGTGCCTTTGAAATCTGAGAAACATGAAGCAGTGCATCCACTCCCGGAGCAAGTTCAACAAACGCTCCAAAATCTGTCATACGCGCTACTTTTCCGGTAACCACTCTGCCTACCGCGAAATCTTCCGCTGCATTTGCCCACGGATTTGTCTCCGGGAATTTCAGGCTGAGCGCGATCTTTGTATCATGGATATCTTTTACAAGAACTTTCAGCTGATCGCCAACATGGAAAAGTTTCTTCGGATTGTCAACTCTTCCCCAGGACATCTCTGAAATGTGAAGCAGTCCGTCAACACCACCGAGATCAACGAATGCGCCAAAGTCTGTTACATTCTTAACAATTCCTTCCACTGTATCGCCGACTTTTAGTTTTGCGAAAAGTTCTTTCTGTTTCTCGGCGCGCTCCGCAACAAGAAGCTGCCTTCTGTCGCCAATCACCCGATTTCTTCTCGGATTGAACTCGCTGATCACGAACTCGATCTCTTTTCCTTCATATTTGCTGAGATCTTTCTCATAAGAATCTGAAACAAGGCTTGCAGGGATAAATACCCTCACCTCGTCAACTGTCGCACAGATACCTCCTCCAAGAATCTGAGTAACTATTGCCTTGAGGACCTCCTTATTCTCATACGCCTCGCGAAGACGCTCATTTCCTTTCTCGGCCGCAAGTCTCTTATATGTAAGAAGAACCTGTCCCTCTCCATCATTGACTTTCAGCACTTTTACAGTCATCGTATCTCCTACAGACACAACTGTTGTCAGATCGAGAGACTGATCATTTGAATATTCATTCTTTGTGATGATGCCGTCTGCCTTATATCCGATGTTCAGGATGATCTCATCCGGTTTCACATCGATAACAGTACCCTCAACCACTTCACCGTTATGAATTGTTTTAAATGACTCGTCTAACATCTGTTCAAAAGATAATTCTGACATTATTTTGAACCTCCTCAATTATATTGTTGGGCGTGG
>CALWFV010000003.1 GCA_944377745.1 uncultured Mediterraneibacter sp.
TCGATATGCGCCATGATACCGATATTTCTGGTTCTCTCTAATGGATATTCTCTTCCAGCCAAGGTTTTTTCCTCCTAAGATAATTAGAAACGATAGTGTGCAAACGCCTTGTTTGCCTCTGCCATCTTGTGCATATCTTCTTTTCTCTTCACAGCTCCGCCTGTATTGTTTGCTGCGTCAAGAATCTCATTTGCCAGCCTTTCTTCCATTGTCTTCTCGCCTCTCTGACGGGAGTACATTGTCAGCCAGCGAAGAGCAAGCGCCTGGCGTCTGTCGGCACGAACCTCGATCGGCACCTGGTATGTTGCACCGCCGATACGTCTTGCCTTAACTTCCAGAACCGGCATCATGTTGTTCATAGCTTCCTCGAACACCTCGATTGCCGGCTTCTCAGCCTTTGCCTCAACTCTCTCAAATGCGCCGTATACAATCTTCTGTGCTACGCCTTTCTTACCATCCAGCATGATGTTGTTGATAAGTTTGGTAACAACTTTATTGTTGTATATCGGATCCGCTAATACATCTCTTTTCTGAGTATGTCCTTTACGTGGCACGGTCCTTCCCTCCTTAATCATATTTTCCGGTTTCCCGGGATTAATTCATCGGTACTCACATGTGTCTTTCTATGGAATCGCATTTCATGTGCTCGCGGCCGCGGGACTAATCTATCGATGTTCACACCCGGCTGACCGGGTGGTCTGCTTAATCCGCAACCTTTGCTTATTGAATCCGTTCAATAAGACTACGATAATCATAGTTCTGTTTGTGATACGATTTAACACTTTAGTTACATCACGTCAATTCGCTTTAATCTGCTAATGAGATTCTTTGTTGCTAAGCTCGAAAAAACCTCGCCAATCAACAAAGAACAGTATTCACACTAAATTCGTTCTGCGCAAACGCTTGAACTCATTAAGTGTTCATTACTTTTTAGCGTCTTTCGGTCTCTTAGCGCCGTATTTAGAACGAGCCTGACGTCTCTTCGCAACACCTGCTGTATCCAGTGTACCACGGATGATGTGGTATCTTGTACCAGGCAGGTCCTTAACTCTTCCTCCACGGATCATAACAACGCTATGCTCCTGAAGGTTGTGTCCCTCGCCCGGGATGTAGCTTGTTACTTCGATTCCGTTAGAAAGACGAACTCTGGCGATCTTTCTCAGAGCTGAGTTAGGCTTCTTCGGTGTAGCAGTCTTAACAGCTGTGCACACGCCTCTCTTCTGCGGAGCGGATGTGTTGGTAGCACGTTTTTTCAGAGAGTTCCATCCTTTCTGAAGTGCCGGTGCTGTAGACTTTTTCTCAGAAGTCTGACGTCCTTTTCTAACTAACTGGTTAAATGTTGGCATTCTTTTCACCTCCTATGAATTATTCGTTACCTTACGGTTCATACCGCAAGGGGCTGCGGATAATTTTATCATTATCCAATTTTGGCGCACAAAAATAATACGTTTTTGCACGCTAGATTAGTTTATTACGTTTATTTTCGGATGTCAAGGGATTTTTTGATATTTAACAGGGAGTTTCCCTGTTTTACTCCTGTTCCAGCAGGGCAATGATATCTTCCCTGCTCATTCCTGCAAGCTGACCGGTTTCACCACCGATGATCTGATCCGCCAGATCGCGTTTTGTCTCCTGAAGCTTCTGGATCTTCTCTTCAATGGTATTTTTCGCAATCAGTTTATACACTGTAACCTTCTTGGTCTGCCCGATACGGTGCGCACGGTCAGTTGCCTGGTCCTGCACCGCCTGATTCCACCAGGGATCATAATGAATGACCACATCCGCGCCGGTCAGGTTCAATCCCACTCCCCCTGCCTTAAGGGAAATAAAGAATACAGGGACTGTCCCACTGTTAAATTCTCTGACCAGACGGACTCTTTCTTCTTTCGGCGTACTCCCTGTGATCACATAATATGCAATTTCTTCTTTGTCCAGTTCTTGCTCCAGGATTTCAAGCATACTTGTAAACTGAGAAAACACCAGTATCCTGTGGCCTCCGTCTATGGCACTGAGGATCAGCTGCACACACGCGTCGACCTTCGCCGAACCCCCGCTGTATTTTTCAAAACAAAGAGACGGGGCGCAGCAGATCTGTCTGAGCCGTGTCAGCTCCGCAAGCACCCGGAAACGGTTTCTGTTAAAATCATCCTCCGCCTGTCCTGCAAGCGTCTCACGCATATGGATCACCTGGGCGTCATACAGATTTTTCTGTTCTCCATCAAAGCGCACATAGCGAGTTTCCTCCAGTTTTTCCGGAAGGTCGCTGAGCACACTTTCTTTTACCCTGCGCAGGATAAAAGGACCTGTCATCTTCTGGAGCCTCTTCATCACATCCTCATCCTGATTTTTAACGATTGGAGTCTCGATCTCCCTGCGGAATGTCTCATATCCATACAGAAATCCCGGCATAAGATAATCAAAAATGCTCCAGAGTTCGCTCAGCCGGTTTTCAATCGGGGTTCCGGTCAGCGCAAACCGGTTTCTGCTCTTTATGACCTTCACAGCTTTTGCCGCGGCAGTTGTATGGTTTTTAATGTACTGTGCCTCGTCAATAATTTCAAAACGGAATTCTTTTCCTTCATAAAAAGAAATATCTCTGCGCAGTGTATCATAGGAAGTCACAAGGACGTCATATTCCTGATACTGTCCGATCTTCTCCCTGCGCTCATCCTGACTCCCGGCGATCACCGCGACATCAAGCTCCGGCGCATATTTCCGCAGTTCTTCCTCCCAGTTATATACCAGGGCCGCAGGAGCCACCACAAGGGATGTACCTGCCCGTCCCTCCTGCTTTGCAGACAGTAGAAGAGCGATGATCTGGAGTGTCTTTCCCAGTCCCATATCGTCCGCCAGTATTCCACCAAGTTTCCACTCTTCCAATGTACGCAGCCATCTGAACCCCTCCTTCTGATAATTCCGGAGAATGTCAGAAAGACTTGCCGGTTCCTCAAAATCCGAATCATCAATGGTCTTAAACTCCTTGACCATTTCCCTGAAATGCGCGTCCCTTTTACTGTACACATCATCATTTTCAGCGAGCATGCGATCCAGGTACAGCGCCCGGTACATCGGAATATGCACTTTTCCTTTTATCATATCCGCCGGCTTAAGCGAAAGCGCTTCTGTAAGTTCATCGATTGTTCCGACAGAAGGGTCATCCAGACCCACAAAACTCCCGTCTGTCAGCCTGTGGTAACGTTTTTTCATCCTGTAGCTGCGCAGAATATCCAGCAGTTCTTTCTGCTCCAGTCCATCCGCAGACACTTCAAGCTCCAGCAGACCTTCCGATACAGATACACCGACCCGGGCTTTTACCCGGCGGATCACCCGGCAGCTGCGAAAGCTGTCCGTGCATCTCACCTCTCCGAACTGAAGCATCTGCTCCACCCCTTCTGTCATTACATGGTAAACCTGTTCCTCATCCCGGCCGGTAGATAAAGCGTCTCTTTCTTCATCCACATACGGCATCCATTCCAGAACTCTGTCCAGGATGCGGGCTTCCTGTGCCGCATCCCGATACGGTTCTGCCATTGCCTCCTGCATCATCGTTTCCACAAGTGAAAACTCTTTCTTTCCATATTTTGCAAAGATCCTGCAAAACGCCTCTCCCTCATCCGCATCCAGATAAAAAAGAAATCTCGCCTCCGGCGTGAGGTATTTACGGATCTTATCACCGGAATGTTCCTTGATTTCGGCAATTTCTTTCAGCCCGGGCAGGATATTGTGATAAAAGGTACTCAGATAATTTCTCCCCACCCGGAAAGCGATATGTCCATTTTCCTCCTGTTCCGCCAGTGCGCCCAGTTTTTCTGATATCCCCGGATCCGTCCGGTTCATATATCCGTCCGCTATATAATAATCCGCATTCACCCCTGAATACAGCCGCGGCAGGCCAATATCCACGGAAATACCGTGAAAGCCCTTTTCCCCATCGATCTTCAACTCAGAAATATCCACAGCGATCTTCGGATTCTGCACTCTTACTTTCAGCGGTTCGTATTTCTTTTTTCCTTCCCCCGCAATTGCGCACTCAACTGTTCCCGCGTTAGCCGCCGTATCAAAAAACGAGTCCAGCTTCCAGCCATACAGCGCAATCTCCTTGACGGCATTCTGCCTTGGGCCATAATAATACCCGTTCTGATCCAGCCGCTCCACCGTCTGCTTACTGTCATTTACAGCTTTCATGATAAAATCGACCCACGGCTTTGCTCCTTCTGTAAAATTTGACCGGGCATGATTAAAAATCGTATTTTTCCCATAAGTGCCATCTGCGCAATTCTTCACATTCTCGCAGAATTCCTGCAGGTTTTTGAGCACATACATTTTACTGTTCCCAATGCGGAAGGACGCCTCGAGTCCCTGCCAGTTTTCGTCAACTCTTACTTCCAGCCTCAGCTTTTCGCCTGGCGGCACTCCGCAGTCCTGCTTTCCCCGGACCGTTCTGTTCCCGAAGGCTTCCAGAACAGCCCATCCCACGTCATCTGTGGCATCTGTGATCTCATTCTCCTGAAGATACAACGCAAGCGCATTCATGGCGGCCGCAGAATATTTGCAGACTGCCTTCCATCTGCTGTTATACCCTCCGTAATACATTCGGATACACTGCGGACATCCGCACCGGGAATTTACAACTTCTTTGCGTGTAAACTGGATGACCTGAGGAATTTCTGTACCATTCTCTGTCACCTTTGCAGAGATCTCTCCGAAAACCTCCTCTTCTTCCCTGTCAAATCCCACACGTACCCTTGTGATCTTTACCGCGTTCTGATGGAAGAGCTTTTTCCCCTCTTTTAAGGCGTCTGCCGGAAAACGGACAGAATTTCGTATCTTCTCAATATCAAAATACCGGTAATGTTCCAGATCGGTAATACTGAAATCGTTTTGCTCATCCTCGTCTTCCCAGGAATCTCCCAGAAGACTGTAATCCCTGTTTCTTTTCTCATCTCTCTGCTTTATCTCTGCCTCCGCCAGACGCGCCTGCTCCCGAATTTCCTTCTCAATCCGTGCTTTTTCCTCTTCTTCCTCTTTCTTCCGACGCTCATCCGCCCGGCGGCGCGCCTCCTCTTCCAGCCTTCTGCGCTCTTCTCTGCGCGCTCTCTCAGCCGCCTCTTTCTCTGCCTGCTCGCGTCTGCGCGCCTCGGCTCTTACTGCTTCCTCCTCTGACGCACGCTTTCTTGCCTCCTCCTGCTGCTGTTTTTCCATCTCCCTTCGCTTCTTTATTTCCTTCCTTTTTTCCCTCGCCAGACGTCGGCGCTCTTTCTCTTCCTCTTCTTTCAGGCGGACTTTTTCCTGTCGTTTTTTCTCATCTTCAATCACATAAAGCAGCGCGGCCATATGCGAACACAACTGTCTGCCTTTCGCTGTCGGGCAGTCGCATTTTCCACGCTTCGGCCTGCCATCCTGCAGGGTTACCGAGACTTCATGCCGCTCCCGGCCTAATACGGCTGCTGTATACCTGTCCCCATCTTTTCTAAGATCTCTCACACGGTGCGTCTCATATGCCCTTTTCCCCTTTTCAAGATCAGTCTTCTGAAACGCTCTTTCCCATCCGTACATTTCCAAAAGCCCCTCCCGGTCTTTTTCTGGTCGCATAATGTCCTGTGATGCAGTAGTCAAAGCCCCCGATGCAGGCATGTCTTCCTGTCTCGTTGCTTCGCGGGAATAAAAAGTCCCGGCTAAGATATAAGATGATTGTGGCATGACATTGATTTTAGTACGCCCGTCCCCAGTAGACCATATGCTTCGCCGGCTTGCCGCAGCATACGCAGACATCGGCAAGATGTTCCTCTTCCATGGGGATACATCTGGAGGTCACGCCGCCCGCCTGCGCCTTGATCTCGTCCTCGCACGCTTCCTCGCCGCACCACATCGCCTTGACAAAGCCTTTCTTATTCTGAACGGCATCCTTCATCTCATCGATGGTAGTCGCTGTGCTGATATGATCATCCAGGAACGCTTTTGCCTTCGCATAGAGATCTTTCTGGATCGTCTCAAGGATCCCACCCAGTTTTGTGGTGATCTCATCCATGTATACGACGATCTTCTCTCTTGTATCGCGGCGCACCACGACCACCTGTCCGTTCTCGATATCCTTCGGTCCGATCTCGATACGTGTCGGGATTCCCAGCATCTCCTGCTCGCTGAACTTCCATCCCGGGCTCTTCTCAGAGTCGTCGATCTTCGCGCGGTATCCCGCCGCCTTCAGTGTCTCCAGCAGTTCGTTCGCCTTATCCAGCACGCCTTCTTTATGCTGTGCGATCGGGATGACCCTTGTCTGAACCGGTGCGATCCTCGGCGGAAGCACGAGACCGCTGTCATCACCATGCACCATAATGATGGCGCCGATGATCCTGGTGGAAAGTCCCCAGGAAGTCTCATATACGCTGTGGAGTTCGTTGTTCTTATCGGCATATTTGATATTGAACGCATCCGGGAACATATTTCCGAAGAAATGGCTTGTAGCGGACTGGAGTGCCTGTCCGTCATGCATCAGTGCCTCGATCGTGTAAGTGTCCTGAGCGCCGGCAAACTTCTCGCTCTCCGTCTTCCTTCCGGCAACCACCGGGATCGCCAGATCCTGCTCTACGAAATCTTTGTATACGTTCCACATCATCTTCGTGCGCTCTTCCGCTTCCTCGTAAGTCGCATGGATGGTGTGTCCCTCCTGCCACAGGAATTCTCTGGAACGCAGGAACGGTCTTGTCGCCTTCTCCCATCTCAGGACAGAACACCACTGGTTCCATACTTTCGGGAGGTCACGGTAGGACTGTACCGTCTTGCTCCAGACGTCACAGAACAGCGTCTCGGAAGTCGGACGGATACAAAACCTCTCCTGGAGCTGCTCCATTCCTCCGCGAGTCACCCACGCCACCTCCGGCGCGAATCCTTCGATATGATCCTTCTCCTTCTGGAGCAGGCTCTCCGGGATCAGCACGGGAAGATATACGTTCTCTACTCCCGTCTCTTTGAACCTTTTATCCAGATCCACCTGGATGTTCTCCCACAGGGCATATCCGTTCGGCAGATAGTTCAGGCATCCTTTCACCCCTGAATAGTCGCACAGTTTTGCCTCACGGACAACGTCCGTGTACCACTGCGCAAAGTCTTCATCTCTTGATGTGATCGACTGTACCAGTTTCTTTTCCTTTGCCATCTTTCTCTCTCCTTCTCATATTTTATCTTCTGCGTTCATCTTTTCTAAAACAACGAACGCCGGGACATCCTGAGTCCCTCGAAAACACAAGGGACCGGATCTCCCGGCGGTACCACCCTAATTAACCGTGCGCCCGCTGCCGCTTTACACTGATGCAAAATTCCGGGCTTTGACCGCACTGTTCACTCTTTCACCTTTAACGCAGGCTTACGCTGCATTTTCATGCAGAAGCTCCCGGCCCGGTTCTATACATTCCTGCGGAGGCTCTCACCAGCCGCCCCCTCTCTGTGGCATTCCCTGTACATACTATCTCCGTTCATCGCTGTCGTAACTGTGATTTTAACGAAAAACCATTCTATTGTCAACCCATTCAGAAAACGGATTGTCCTTTCCAGTCAGGCAGAACATTCTTTCTCCATCTCACCCCTGGATCTGCAGCAGTTTTGCTTTCAGCTCGTTCTCCATATTCTGCAGTTCTGCCTCTGCCTCGGCTCTCTTCTGTCGGCCTTCCTTCTGAATGTTCATCACCTCATCCAGCGTAGAGATCAGGGACTCGTTGGTCGCCTTGAGGGTGTCCATATCCACGATGCCTCTCTCGGATTCCTTCGCCGTCTCCACGGTCGCCATCTTGAGTTTCTCCGCATTCTTCCGGAGAAGCTGGTTCGTCATATCCGTCACCTCTCGCTGTGCCGCCGCAGCCTGTGTGGAATGCTCCACGCCAAGCGCCAGGACCATCTGACTCTTCCATAGCGGAATAGTGTTCACGATAGTGGACTGGATCTTCTCCACCATCAGCGTATCATTGTTCTGCACAAGCCGGATCTGGGGCGCCGTCTGGATGGAGATCATCCTTGTCAGCTCCAGATCATGGATCTTCTTCTCAAACCGGTTGCACATGGAATCCAGATCCTTTGCCGCCTGAGCGTCCTCCGGAAGTCCGGTGGCCTGCGCCTTCGCTGTAAGACTGCTCAGCTCACCATTTCTTACTTCCTGCAGTTTCTTTTTCCCCGCAAGGATATACATGGACAGTTCTTTAAAATAAGTAAGGTTCAGGTCATACATCTTATCCAGCAGAGCTGTATCCTTCATCAGCTGTACCTGGTGTTTTTCGAGTACCTTAATGATTTCGTTGACATTTGCTTCCGCTTTCGCGTATTTTGCCTTCATGCTCTCGATCTTATTTGAGGCTTTTTTAAAGATCCCGAGGAATCCTTTTTCTTCCTCCTCGTCAAAATTCTTAAGTTCCTTCACCACTCCGGTAAGGAGATCGCCGACCTCTCCGAGATCTTTTGACCTCACGTTTTCCAGAGCCGATTCTGAAAAATCCGCCATTTTCTTCTGAGTCCCCGCTCCGTACTGGAGCACCAGCGCAGAATTCGTCAGATCGATCTGTTTTGCAAACGCATCTACTGTCCGTCTCTCTTCCTCCGTGAGAATACTGTCATCCAGCGCAGGCTCTTCCTTCTGCTGCTGCACTGGAGACTGCTTTGCCTCCTGCCCCTGGAAAGGATCCAGTGTAAGTGTGGGTGCTGTGCTCATGTCCTGAAAATCACTGCTCATTTTTCTGTCCTCCGTTTATTCTTATCTTTTATTTTAACCGCTCCCGGCAGTCACTTTTTCTTTTTCAGCCCGTCCTCTGCGAGACCTTCCTGCGCCAGCATCATATTCAGCACGGAAATATCCGATGACACATCCCATGCCGTATCCTGGAACAGATCGTCCAGAAGCTTTTCAAATGCCGCATTCAATGTATCGAGCGTTTTCTCGATCTCTTGTTTGGATGAAATGATATTCTCTCCCTGTACCGGCTGCGCGTCCAGTTCCTCATATGCCTCCAGCAGTTTGATCGTCGTCGGAAGATAGTAGTCCATCAGCCGGTGGATGTCATCCACTGTTTCCGGATTCTGTTCTACTCTGTCGAAGATCCTGTCCACCAGCATCTCCATGCGGGAGATCTTATTTGAGATCTCTTCTCCCGGGATCGCGTCGTTTGCCTCCCGGATCTTTTTCACATACTCGTCTCCCGCCTTAATAATCTGCTGTACCTCCGGAGACAGTTTCGAGTATTCCTGACGCGCCTTCTCTTCCGCTGCCTCCCGCTCTGCCTTCTGCTGTTTCATCCGTTCCATCAGGCTGGTATACTGCTGATATGCCTCATCACTGGACATCAGGCATGTCCCCTGTTCGTCCAGATGCCCCTGGCGGAACCATCCCTTCTTTACCATCTTCTTAAGATCCTTCAGGACTGCCTTCGCCGATCTGCCCGTCTGTCTTGCGAGCTCTTTTACCTCGCAGTACTCCTGATCACCCAGGATCTTCACATATTTCCGGAAGCGGCCCACGCTGCAAAGCATACTTGTTCCAGTCCCTGCCATCAGGACAAAAATCAGAGCCGCAATCCCCAGCACCACTGCTCCGGCTCCAAGCGCCAGGCCCCAGCCTACGGCTGCGGCGGCGATAAGCACACAGACCAGCAGCGCGATCGCCCCGATCCCGAAGATGTATCCCGTAGCGGCCAGAAACGCACCGCCGATCCTTGCGGAATTCCCCTTCAGATACAGCATCTGCTTTCTCTCCCGCAGCGCGACAGTTGAAGTTTTCTGGCGCGGGTCATATCCCGGCGTGTAAGTCTGCCGGCTTCCCCAGTTTCCTTCTGTTGGCTGTCCCCTGTACCATCCACCGTTTTTCAATCCCTTGGAAACACTGTCCATAGCCTGCCCGATCGTATCTGACACTGTCTGGTTCAGCCTGCTGAAATCCCGGGAATCTACAGCATCCTGTATTGTCCTTCTTATGTCCTCTCCAAATCTCTCCCACTCGTTATTTATCATGGAATTCCTCCTTAAAAGCTTGACCTGAAAATTCTTTTGTACGATAATCAGTTTAGCTGTAACCTATGGAAAAGTCAAGAACACATAGAGTCGGAAAGTACTTCAGAAGTCACTGTAGCACGGTAATCTTCAAAACATATCAAAAAGGAGCGGAAAAATGACTCAGACTACCCTTTCACACATCATATATGAAGACCCTCACATCATCGTCTGCCGAAAACCGGCTGGAATCCCAACTCAGAGCCGCAGGATTGGAACTCAGGATATGGTCAGTCTTCTGAAAAACCATCTGGCTGATGCTTCGGCGCACAAGACAAAAAATGCAGAAGGCAAAAGTCCGCTCCGGAAAGAGCCCTATCTCGCCGTGATCCATCGTCTTGACCAGCCGGTGGAAGGCCTTCTCGTCTTTGCAAAAACCCCGGCTGCTGCCAGGGATCTTTCCGGTCAGCTGACAGGTTCCGGTTTCGGAAAATATTATCTTGCCATGGTCAATGGGATCCCATCCCCGCCAGAGGGGAATCTGGAAGATCATCTGGTAAAAGACGGGCGTACAAACACTTCCCGCGTATGCACCTCAGACACCCCCGGCGCGAAGTTGGCCAGACTCCATTACCGCACAGTCCGGATATACGAAGACTTGCGCCCTCCCGTCTCCCTCATTGAAATCCGGCTTGACACCGGACGACATCACCAGATCCGTGTACAGATGGCTCATCACGGATTCCCCCTGATCGGCGATCGGAAATACAACGGCCCGGAATGTTCTGCCAGTCTGAAACTATGTGCGTACCATCTGGAGTTCCGGCATCCTGTGGACGGAAAGCCAATGAACTTTGAACTTCCCTCTCCTTTCCGGGAGGAAGTCTCTCGATAAAAACTCTGCACCGGGCAGCCGAAACCGCCAAAAGGCTTCCGTCACCTTCCCGGTATACGGCAGCCTTATGCATTGCCACTATTCAGTTCAGATTCTCTCTACACGAACTCCGGCTCCGGTTCCTCTTCCAGACTTTCTTCATATTTTTGAAGGATCGTCATCTGGATTCGCTCCCTTGTCCCGGAATTTATGGGATGGGCGATATCTCTGTATTCCCCGTCAAGAGCCTTCTTGCTCGGCATTGCTATAAAGAGTCCTTTCTCTCCCTCTATCACTTTGATATCATGAACGACAAACTCATCATCAATCGTGATAGACACAACTGCTTTTAATTTTCCCTCTTTTGCGACTTTTCTCACACGTACATCAGTAATCTGCATGCTTTCCAGTCTCCTTTCTCTGTCTGCATCCTCTGCGGCCGCGCAAGTCTTTGTTTCTTCCTTAATGCACGCCCCGCAGCCCCTTTTTCAGGGATTATAATGCATATCTTTCGTTCTTCTCAACTACTACTTTCACACCATTTTCTCCTACGTGTCTTGTATTTGCTCTGATCGTGTCGCGGCTCTCCACGATACAGTTCTCAATATATGTGTTGTCCCCAAGATATACATCATTGAGAATGATCGAGTTCTTGATCACGCAGTTATTTCCAACAAATACTTTTTTAAAAATCACGGAATTTTCCACAGTTCCGTTGATGATGCTCCCACTTCCAATAAGACTGTTCTTCACAACCGCACCCGGATTATATTTCGCCGGGGGCTGATCACTCACCTTAGAGAACACACTCGGCAGTTCCCGGAAGAAATAGTTCCGTACCTCCGGTTTCAGAAAATCCATGTTTGTCCGATAATACGAGTCAACAGTTGAAATATTACTCCAGTAACTGCTAATCTTATAACCGTATATCTTCTTTAAATTCTTATACCGGATCAGGATATCCGTCACAAAGTCATGTCTCTCTTCTTCCGCACAGTGCTCTATCAGATCAATGAGCTGTCTTCTGCGGATAACATAGATCCCTGTAGAGATTGTCTGGGAATTCGCCACCATTGGCTTCTCCTCGAACTCCTCGATCCGGGACGCCTCATTCATCCGGATCGTCCCGAACCTGGTTGCGTCCTCCCCCGGTTCCAGTTCCTTGCACACTACTGTGATATCGGCTTTCTTTGCTATGTGATATTCCAGAACCTTATTGTAATCCATCTTGTATACCGCATCCCCAGAGGTGATGATTACATAGGGTTCATGACATCTTCTCAGAAAATCCAGGTTCTGGTAGATCGCATCCGCCGTGCCCCTGTACCAGTAACCGTTATCCACTGTGATCGTCGGCGTAAACACATACAGACCGCCCTGTTTTCTCCCAAAGTCCCACCATTTCGAAGAGTTCAGATGCTCGTTCAGTGACCTTGCATTATACTGTGTCAGCACCGCGACCTTCTGAATATGAGAATTGGTCATATTGCTCAGGGCAAAGTCAATCGCCCGATAGCTTCCTGCCACCGGCATTGCCGCCACTGCGCGCTTTGTCGTAAGTTCCTTCATCTTCCTGCTGTTTCCGCCTGCCAGGATAATTCCTACCGCTCTCATACTCTGTCACCTGCCTTTATCAACGTCTCCCCGCTCTCCAGCACGCCGCCCGGATAATCCTCCGGAACCGTCACTCCGCTGATCGCGGTATTCTTGCCGATCTGCACGCCGTCAGGTATGACGGAGTTCTCTCCGATCGTCGCCAGCCCGCCGCTGTAGATATTCGGTTTCATCTTATTCGGCACTTCACTTCCGATTCCAATGGCAGCGTTATTTCCGATCACAGTATCTTCCGCGATGATCGCCTTCTCGATCACACAGTTCTCGCCAATCGTAACCCCCTGCATGATAATGGAATCGCGAACAACACTTCCTTTTCCTATGACTACGCTCCCTCCCAGAACCGAACTGCGCACTTCCCCGTAGATTTCCGAGCCGTTGCTGATGATACAGCGGTCCACCACTCCCTGCTCAGCAATATACTGAGGAGGAATATTGGCACTGTTTGTATAGATCTTCCAGAATTCTTCATACAGATTAAATTCCGGAATGATATCGATCAGCTCCATATTCGCTTCCCAGTAGGAACTTAACGTCCCCACATCTTTCCAATAGCCATTGTACTCATATGCAAACAGCCTGTCCCCTTTCTGATGGCAGTAGGGAATAACATGTTTCCCAAAATCACAGTTTGGCTGATCTTTCAGCTTGATAAGCGCTTCCCTCAGCACAGGCCAGCTGAAGATGTAAATTCCCATGGATGCCAGATTGCTGCTGGGTTTCTCCGGCTTCTCTTCAAAATCTCTGATCTTCCCGTCTCCGTCCGCCACGACAATCCCAAAACGGCTTGCCTCCTCAATCGGAACCGGCATTGCCGCGATAGTCACATCCGCTTTGTTTGCCTTGTGAAAATCCAGCATCACTTCATAATCCATCTTATATATATGATCACCTGACAGGATCAGGACATAATCCGGATTATATGTCTCCATATAATTCATGTTCTGATAGATCGCATTTGCCGTACCGGTATACCACTCACTGTTTGAACTCTTCTCATAAGGAGGCAGAATAGAAACGCCGCCCACATTGCGGTCCAGGTCCCACGGTATGCCGATCCCGATATGTGTATTCAGCCTAAGCGGCTGATATTGTGTCAGGACCCCGACTGTGTCTATTCCTGAATTGATACAGTTGCTGAGCGGAAAATCAATGATGCGATATTTTCCGCCGAAAGCAACTGCCGGTTTTGCAACTTTCGCCGTTAATACTCCCAGACGACTGCCCTGTCCTCCCGCCAGGAGCATGGCAATCATTTCCTTTTTGAACATTGCGTCACCTCATTTCTAGTTGGTTTCATCTATTATAACACATATTTATCTTTAGCCAATAATTTTTTACAATTTTTTTGTATTTTTCCTGCTCTTTTTGTGAATTTCAGACAAAAAGATGTTTTTCAATTTTTTATCATATATTAATAATATAGTAGCCAGCAGCATTTTATGACTAAAATATAATATTTTCAGAACCTGATTTTTACAGTTTCCCTCAAAAATCAAACACCTTTAATGTTTTTGACTTCCCTATATCTCAGAGTTATTAAATTTGTCGTGACAAACTGAGAACTTTCTGCTATTCTAATCTATCGGAAAGAACACTTTTTGCCATCGGGTTTGTATTCATAAAGGCATCCGTACATTGCGGCAGCCCTTCTAAACAATAGCTCCCACTTCACTCCCGGTGGTCATTTATGTTCTGCAATAACTATCCTGAGAATTTTACGAACAGCGGAACAGTTCGAAACTCAGGCATCAGGTACAAAAGAAAAACGGAGGGAATATCATTGATTGACCAAATAAAAGTTCTGAAAAATTGTTCTGTCATCGTCAGCGCCGCCATGGTGCTTTATGCGTTGTGCTATTTGATTTCCGGCAACTGGTTTCTGGTAATATTGCTCATAATACTGGGGGGCGTGCTGCTGATCCCATGTCATTTTATGGTGCGCTCAGAGACCGTCAAACAACTGAGTGTGTTCATGGTAGTTATGATTGATTTTATTATTTTCGTAGCGCAGATATTTTCCCGGGAGTTTGCGCCGGGCGCGGCGCTATACGCCTGTTCTCTCGCCCTGTCGGCTCTGTTTTTGTCGCGTCCTCTTGTCCGGTTGTGCTGCATCTGCAGCGCAGTGCTGTTCATAGCCGAGTGTGTGGTTCTTAGTATAATGAACAACCAGCTGATAGATACGCCTATGGTTTTGGGCGAGTGTCTGCTGGCGATCCTCGTGGCATATATCTTACTGGACCAGGCCGTAAAGAACAGCATTTTCTATCTTACTGAGGCACATAATCAGGAAAAATCATCAGCTCGTCTTTTAGGTGAGCTGGATAAAAAACAGCAGCAAAATGAGCAGGTGCTTGGCAATCAGCAGCAGTTGTTAAAACAGATCGCTCAAATATCAGCCCATATTTCCAAGGAGGCCAAAAGTCTGGCTGACCAGTCTGACAGTCTTGCCAGCGGTTCTACCAGTCAGGCTGCTTCTCTCTCTAATGTATCGAATGCTGTCGAAGAGATATACCGCCAGATTTCAGACACGGCGAATCAGGCTGCTGAAGTTCGGAGCGCGTCAGAAACCATGCGCCGCCATGCCGGTGACGGAGACGTTCAGATGCAGGAACTGCTAAGTTCCATTTCCGATATCGAGTCCAGTGTGCAGTCAATCGAAGCTACGATCAATTCAATACAGTCTCTGGCATTCCAGACTAATATCCTGGCGCTGAACGCCTCGGTAGAGGCTGCTCGTGCCGGAACGAGCGGCAAAGGTTTCGCGGTGGTAGCCGAGGAAGTACGTACTCTGGCCGGACACAGCAGTGAAGCAGCCGAGAACATCATGCAAGTACTGAATCGCTGCCGTGAGGCGGTAAGTCAGGGCAGCAACGTAGCTTCAAAAACTTCTGTCGCTATGGGGCGAATCAAAGAGAGCGTGGAGAAAGTGGCTTCCCAGTCTGTTCGTATCTCTGATCGGACAGATTCTCAGATGAATGCGGTTAACAGTATCAAAGAAGATTTGGGAGTGGTTTCAGGTATCGTTCAGTCTAACGCCGCAGCTTCGCAGGAGTGTTCAGCGATGGTACGCGAGCTCTCTGAGCAGGCTCTCCGGCTGGATCATTTGAGCAAGGCGTAATGCCTGTCTGCCATATTGTCATTAGTCACAGAAAACATAATATGATACAAGTTTTAAAAAGGAGAATGGTTGCTATACTATTCTCCTTTTCCTCTTATTCTGTGATATAACCTGTAACATACATTTGTCTTTATCCAATAACTTTTTACAATTTTTTTATATTTTTCCTGTTCTTTTTGTGAATTTCAGATAAAAAGATATTCTTTTAATTTTTATCATATATATAGTATAATATAGTAGGTAACAGTATTTTTGTGACTGAAATATAATGTTTTTCAAGATTAAATCAGATAAGAGAAGGTGTATTATAATGTATATAATTGATTTTCAGAAACCGATCCATATCCATTTCATCGGTATCGGAGGCATCAGCATGAGCGGGCTCGCAGAAATTCTTCTGAAGGAGGGCTTTACGGTTTCCGGCTCCGACTCAAAGAAATCTCCCCTGACGAAAAAACTGGAAAAAGATGGCGCGGTCATTCACTATGGACAGAGCGCCGACAATATCACCGACGACATCGACTGCGTCGTCTATACCGCCGCGATCAACAGACATAATCCAGAACTTATGGAAGCGGTCGGCCGGAAGATTCCAATGCTCACCCGGGCGGAACTGCTGGGGCAGCTTATGAAGAATTACGAGACTCCCATCGCTGTCTCCGGCACACACGGGAAGACAACGACAACATCCATGATCTCCCATATTCTCCTGGAAGCCGGAACGGATCCGACCATCTCGGTGGGCGGCATCCTCAAGGCGATCGGAGGAAATATACGTGTGGGAAATTCCGGTACGTTTCTCACCGAAGCCTGTGAATACACGAACAGTTTCCTCCACTTTTCCCCAAAGGTTGGAGTGATTCTGAACATCGAGGAGGATCACCTTGACTTTTTCAAAGACCTGGAAGATATCCGGCATTCTTTCCATCAATTTGCGGCGCTTCTCCCCTCTGACGGAACCCTTGTCATCAACGGAGACATCAAAGATTATATGGAGATCTGCAGTGGTCTTGACTGCAGTATCGTTACTTATGGTTCCTCTCCGGCTTTCGATTACACGGCTTCTGATATCCGTTATGACGAAGAGGGACATGCATCTTTTGAACTTTTGAAAAAAGGAAAAAATGCTGGCAGAATCGCACTGTCTGTGAGCGGAGATCACAATGTCTCCAACGCTCTTGCCGCCATCGCCGTGTCAGACCTTCTGGACATTTCTGCTGATACGATCAGAAAAGGACTTCTCTCCTTCACCGGAACGGACCGGCGTTTCGAATACAAAGGCACTTTTAACGGCGTGACAGTAATCGATGATTATGCACATCACCCCACAGAGATCGCCGCTACACTTAAGGCTGCGCAGCACACTCCGCACAATGCAGTGTGGTGTGTGTTCCAGCCTCACACTTATACCAGGACCAAAGCCTTTTTCCACGAATTTGCAGAAGCCCTCTCCCATGCCGATCATCTGATTCTCTCTGACATCTATGCCGCAAGAGAGACTGATACACTGGGCGTTTCCTCCGAGGCGCTGGCGGACGAGGCGAAAAAGCTGGGAACAGATGCCGTCTATCTCCCGACTTTTGCTGATATTGAGACATTTTTAAAGGAGCACTGCAGTCCCGGCGACCTCCTCATTACCATGGGAGCAGGAGATATCGTCACTGTAGGGGAAAATCTTCTGAAATAGTTTTTCCCGCTCTCCGCGTGGTATTGTACAGATATCCACATATATCCACCCAGTTATCCACACTTTCTGCACCGAGTTATCTACAAAAAAGCGGGGTTTTCCCACAAGAAAATGCTTTTTTACTGTATGTTCAGATGTTATAATTAGCACACGATACACATAGGAGAAATTCTTATTCGGGACACAGAAAAAAACAGGTTTCTTCTGTGTCCGCTTAATTTTATCGGCCGGACCGCCGGATCGTGACAGAAAGTAGGACAGGATATTATGAAAAAATTAACATTGAAAAACAGATTTCAGACAAACGCAACCTTGCTTCCAAACGATTTCATAGATAATTATATGGTAAGTGCAAACGGAGAGTTCGTAAAAGTCTACCTTTTTCTTCTCCGCCACCTTGATGATCCGTGTTCTTCTCTCACGATCCCGATGATCGCAGACTGCCTGAACAACACAGAAAATGACGTTCTCCGCGCTTTCCGCTACTGGGAGACTTCCGGACTGCTCCGGCTCGAACGTGATGAGGATGGAAGGATAACAGGCATTGAGCTTCAGAAGATGACCTCTGTGCGTAAATCAGGCACAGACATTCCGGACAAACTGGATGATCCCCTCACCGGGGAACCGGCTGTCATGGAATCCGCTGTGGCTTCTTCGTTTGTTCCCCCCAACGCAGTGCCGCTGGATTCCTTTCGTGCCCAGAAGGAGATCAAATCGCTTCTCTTTATTGCGGAGCAGTATCTCGGAAAGACTCTGACTCGCACAGACATGGAAACCATCACCTACTTCTACGACACGCTCCATATGTCAGCAGATCTGATTGAGTATCTGCTGGAGAGCTGTGTTGAAAACGGGCATAAAAGCATGCACTATATACGCAAAGTAGCGCTCTCCTGGTGTGATTCAGGAATTGAAACCGTATCCCAGGCAAAGGAACAGACCCAGTCATATAACAAAAACTGCTTTACTGTGCTGAATTCCTTTGGCATTAAGAATCGGGGACCAGCCCCGTCAGAACTTATATATATCCGGAAATGGGCCGAAGACTACGGATTTACCATTGACATGATCGAGGAAGCATGCCGGAGGACGATCTCCGCAACCCATCAGCCCAGCTTTGAATATGCGGATTCGATCCTTACCAGATGGCATGACAATCAGGTACGTACTCTGAAAGATGTTTCTGTTCTGGATGAGGCATATCAGAAAGAAAAGGCAGCACAGCGGAACGTTTCTGTCCGTGCCCGGACAGCATCAAGAAACCTGAATAATTTTGAACGGCGGAATTATGATATGGATTCTCTCGAAGAACAGCTGTTAAACAGTAATTAAAAGGAGTTTATGCATGGGACTGAAAAGTTCACAGTATTACGCGATTATGCGTGGATATGAAAAAAAACGGTTAAAAAGCCATGATATACAGACAAGTCGGTACAATGAAGTTTATGAGAAAATACCCGAGTTCAAGTCAATCGACGAATCCATCTCCATTCTTTCTGTCCAGTATGGCAAGAAACTTTTGAACGGAGACGACCATGCCATTGCTTCTCTCAAGGAAGAGTTGTCGATCCTCCGGAACAGCAAACAGAATCTCCTTCTCTCCGCCGGCTTTCCCGCGGATTACCTTGAGCCTGTATACGAGTGCAGCGACTGTAAGGATACGGGGTATATCGGGAATAAGAAATGTCACTGTTTCCGGAAGGCGATCATCCATCTTTTATACGAACAGTCCAATATTAAAGAACTACCGTATGACGCCGGTTTTGAAAATTTCAGGCTTGATTTTTATTCCCCCTCCTACTATGATAAAAAGACCGGGCGCTCCGCCCGGGCAATCATGGAAGATACACTGAAGATATGTCATCAGTTCATTGAAACCTTCGGCACGGAGTTCCGCAATCTCTTTTTCTATGGAGATGTGGGTGTCGGCAAAACATATCTCTCCACCTGCATTGCCCGAGAACTTATGGAACAGGAATTTTCTGTTTTATATTTTTCCGCGCCTCAGCTTTTTAATTCTCTTGCCCGCACGGCTTTTAATAAAAGAGATGTTGACGCAGGGAATATGAATGAATATATTTTCAGCTGCGATCTCCTGATCATTGACGATCTCGGTAGTGAATATACTAACGGTTTTATAGCATCACAGTTTTTCACCTGCATTAATGAGAGACTTTTACACAGAAAATCAACGATCATCTCAACAAATCTCTCTCTGGAAACTCTGGCGGATCTGTACACAGAACGTTCTTTTTCCAGGATCACGAGCAGCTATACTCTGTTGAAGATAATCGGGGATGATATACGCATCAAAAAGAAGTTAGAGCACAGGGAGGACAATTCATGTTACGTCGAACAGAAAGAATCTTAGAGAATATTCCAGTGGGCGCTCTTGGCCTGATCGCCCTTACCGGATGTGAGGAAATTGGAAGTAAGGTAAATGAATACCTTGTAAAATGGCGTCACGAAAGCGCTCATGAGTATCGCGACGACGTTGCATTTTCCGGATATGAGAAGGATAATTTCCTTATCAGGGCGCGGGTTCCCCGCTTCGGTTCCGGTGAAGCCAAAGGAATCATCAGCGAATCCGTAAGAGGAAAAGATCTCTATCTCATGGTAGACGTATGTAATTATAATGTAACTTATTCACTGACCGGAAACGTAAACCATATGTCTCCTGACGACCACTTCCAGAATCTGAAGAGAATCATCGCGGCGATCGGCGGAAAGGGGCGCAGGATCAACGTCATCATGCCGTTCCTCTACGAAAGCCGTCAGCATAAGAGGGGTTCAAGAGAGTCCCTGGACTGCGCTCTCGCGCTCCAGGAGCTTGTCCGCATGGGCGTAGAGAATATCATCACTTTTGACGCTCACGATCCGAGAGTACAGAACGCCATCCCTCTCAGCGGTTTCGAGACTGTGGCACCTACCTATCAGTTTATCAAAGGGCTTCTCCGTACTGTAAAGGATCTTCAGATCGACAGCCAGCATATGATGGCGATCAGTCCTGATGAAGGCGGGACAAACCGCGCAGTATACCTTGCCAATGTCCTCGGCCTGGATATGGGTATGTTCTACAAACGCCGTGACTATACAAGAATCGTTGACGGACGCAATCCGATCGTGGCCCATGAATTCCTGGGAAGTTCTGTGGAGGGGAAAGACGTAATCATCATCGACGATATGATCTCTTCCGGTGACAGCATCATCGAAGTCGCGACAGAATTAAAGCGCAGAAAAGCAAAGCGTATCTATGCAGCCGCAACATTTGGTCTCTTTACAAATGGAATGGAGAAGTTCGATAAGGCATATGAAGACGGTATAATTGACGGCATCCTGACCACAAACCTGATCTATCAGACACCGGAGCTGCTCTCCAAACCGTATTATATCAACTGTGATATGAGCAAATATATCGCCCTCATCATTGATACGCTGAATCACGACGGGTCTATAAGTTCTATTCTGAGTCCGAATGAAAGGATCCAGAATGTCCTTCGCAAATATAAAAACGGAGAACCGATCTGATTATTTCAAAACCAGCTATGAATAAACGTATTTTCTGTGATGTTGCCATTACTGCAGTACTTCTCCTCGGAGCTACGGCTTTGAGTTTCTGCTTTTTCCATTTCGGGAATAAGAATCTGGCAAATATCACTGTGATCTATATTCTGGCGCTGATCCTTATCGCGCTTAAAACATCCGGGTATTTTTATGGGATAGGAGCATCCCTGTTCTGTGTTGCAGCAGTCAACTACTTCTTCTCCTATCCTTACAATGTGATTGATTTTTCTCCGGCCGGCTATCCTGTCACTTTCATTGGGATGCTCGCCATTTCTGTCATTACAGGTACTACTACCACTACGCTGAAACGCCAGAGACAGGCCATCGCGGAACGGGAGAAAGCTCTGTTTGAAGCGGAACAGGAAAAGCTGCGTGCAAATCTTTTAAGAGCTGTCTCACATGATCTGCGTACTCCTCTGACCACCATCATCGGCTCCTCTTCCTCTTATCTTGAAAATTATCCGGATCTTACCGAGGAAGAACGGACAGAACTTATTGCAAATATAAAAGAAGATTCTGAATGGCTTCTGAATATGGTTGAGAATCTGCTGACAGTGACAAGGATCCGGGAAGATTCCGCTGACAAAGTAAAAAAGTCTTCCGAAGTGGTTGAGGAAGTTGTCTCAGAGGCGATACTTCGGCTGCAGAAACGAATCCCACAGGTGCGTATCCGTGTAACAATGCCAAATGATTTTCTCATGCTTCCCATGGATCCTACTCTGATCGAACAAGTGCTGATCAATCTCATAGAAAACGCTTCAGTCCACTCCGGCAGCAGAGAGCCGGTGGATCTTATTATCAAAGAGACAAAGGATCTCGTTTCTTTCGTTGTTCGTGATTACGGGAATGGAATTGATCCACAGCTTCTCCCCCATATTTTTGAAGGGAAGCATCACACAGCAGTGACAGCCGACGGACACAGAGGAATTGGAATCGGACTTTCCATCTGCCAAACGATCATTCAGGCCCACGGCGGAGAGATTTCTGCCGCGAATCATGCAGGCGGGGCAGAATTCATATTCACTCTTCCAAAAGAAAAGGAGAATGAAAACTATGTCTAAGTGCTCTATACTGATCATAGAAGATGAAAAAAAGATTCAGGTCTTTATGGGAAAAGTTTTAAAACGCCAGGAGTACCGGGTACTCTATGCAGATACAGGAGCGCAGGGTCTGGATATCATCCGTTCCCAATGCCCCGATATTATTCTTCTCGATCTGGGACTTCCCGATATGAACGGCGATGATATCATAAAGGAAGTACGCAGATGGTCCAGCATTCCGATCATTGTAATCTCTGCCAGAACTGCAGAGCGCGAAAAGGTTATCGCACTGGATCTGGGGGCCGACGATTATATCACCAAACCCTTTGGTACTTCCGAGCTTCTGGCAAGAATCCGTGCTTCTCTGCGCCACAGCAGCAGGCTTCGGGCAGACGCGAATCATTATCAGACTTCCTATCGGCATGGAAATATGACTCTCAATTTCTCAAAACGGCTTCTGACTGTCGGAGCTGCGGAAGTTCATCTCACCCCCATAGAATACAAGATTGTTGCCTGTCTGGCTCAAAACTCCGGGAAAGTTGTCACCTATTCCTCTATCCTTTCTAATGTATGGGGTCCCTACGCGGATGGTGACAATAAAATCCTCCGTGTAAATATGGCGAATATACGAAGAAAGATCGAAGCTGATCCGGCTCAGCCCAAATATATTTTCACTGAAGTCGGAGTCGGATACCGGATGGCGGAAGATGAAACAGATAATTCTTAAAAAAGACTACGAGACCATTCATCTGATCTCGCAGTCTTTTTATATGCCCTGCACAGGTATAAAATTTATTCCTGAATCACCGGTTCTTCTTCCTCTGTCTCCATCGGAATCTCTTCATCCAGATTGATCTCATCGTCAAATTCCAGTTCATCTTCCATATGGACATCTGTGTTCAGTCTCACGTCACGGTACTTCTTCATACCCGTTCCTGCCGGAATATGTTTTCCGATGATAACGTTCTCTTTCAGTCCGACAAGATGATCTACTTTACCATTGATCGCCGCCTCTGTCAGCACCTTCGTCGTCTCCTGGAAGGATGCCGCGGACAGGAAGGAATCTGTTGCAAGAGATGCCTTCGTGATACCGAGCATGATCTGCTCTCCCGTTGCCGGTTCTTTACCTTCTGCCTCAAGCTGTTTGTTGATATCCTCGAATTCAAGTACATCAACCATTGTACCCGGAAGCAGTTCGGAATCACCTTTCTCCTCCACACGTACTTTCTTCAGCATCTGGCGGACAATAACTTCGATATGCTTATCGTTGATATCAACACCCTGGAGACGGTATACACGCTGTACTTCACGGAGCATGTAATCCTGCACTGCACGCAGTCCTTTGATCTTCAGGATATCATGCGGGTTTACACTACCTTCTGTAAGCTCATCACCCGCTTCAAGCATCTGTCCATCCTGTACTTTGATACGTGATCCGTACGGGATAAGATAAGCTTTTGATTCGCCGGTCTCCTCGTTTGTAACGATAACCTCGCGTTTCTTCTTTGTATCGCTGAGAGTTGCTCTTCCGGCAAACTCTGTGATGATGGCAAGTCCCTTCGGCTTTCTTGCCTCGAAAAGCTCCTCGACACGGGGAAGACCCTGTGTGATATCATCACCGGCAACTCCACCGGTATGGAACGTACGCATGGTAAGCTGTGTACCAGGCTCTCCGATGGACTGAGCCGCCACGATACCGACTGCCTCTCCGACCTGAACGACTTCTCCGGTTGCCATATTCGCGCCGTAGCACTTCGCGCAGACACCGTTCTTGCAGCGGCAGGTAAGGATCGTGCGGATCTTCACCCTGCTGACCGGTTCGCCGTTTTCGTCCACACCCTTCTTCATCACCTGTTCCGCGCGGCGCGGTGTGATCATATGATTTTTCTTCACGATGATATTTCCGTCTCCGTCCTTGATATCCTCGCAGGAGAAACGTCCGGTGATACGGTCCTGAAGGCTCTCGATCTCCTCGTTTCCATCCGTAAATGCATGTACATACATTCCCGGAATCTCCTCGTCCGGTCCGACACAGTCCGCATCATGGATGATGAGCTGCTGTGATACGTCCACCAGTCGTCTGGTCAGATATCCGGAATCGGCGGTACGAAGCGCCGTATCGGACAGACCCTTACGCGCACCGTGAGCGGACATGAAATATTCCAGTACGTCAAGACCTTCACGGAAGTTAGATTTGATCGGCAGCTCGATGGTACGTCCTGTCGTATCCGCCATCAGCCCTCGCATACCTGCAAGCTGTTTGATCTGCTTGTCAGATCCGCGGGCTCCGGAATCCGCCATCATATAGATATTATTGTATTTATCAAGACCTGAAAGCAGCGCGTCCGTCAGTTTGTCATCCGTTGCCTTCCACGTCTCAACGACTTCTTTGTAGCGCTCTTCCTCGGTAATAAGACCACGCTTGTAGTTCTTCGTGATCATGTCCACTGTATTCTGTGCGTCCGCAATCATCTGCGGTTTCTCCGGAGGCACTGTCATATCGGAAATAGAAACCGTCATGGCAGCTCTCGTGGAGAATTTATATCCGATCGCCTTTACGTCATCCAGCACTTCCGCGGTCTGCGTAGCGCCGTGTGTATTGATGACCTTCTCAAGGATCTGTTTTAACTGCTTCTTTCCTACATGGAAGTCAATCTCCATGAGAAGCTCGTTTCCTGGTTCTTCCCTGTCTACAAATCCGAGATCCTGAGGAATGATCTCATTAAAGAGCAGTCTTCCCAGAGTCGCGTCGATGGTCCCTGATTTTACAGTTCCGTCCGGCATGGTCCTGGACACGCGCACTTTGATCTGTGAATGCAGCGTAATATAACCGTTCTCATATGCAAGGATCGCCTCGCTCACGCTGCGGAAGAACATGCCTTCTCCTTTTGCTCCCGGTCTTACCTGGGTCAGATAGTAGATGCCGAGCACCATATCCTGAGAAGGAACGGCAACCGGACCTCCGTCTGAAGGTTTCAGCAGGTTGTTCGGTGAGAGCAGAAGGAAACGGCACTCTGCCTGCGCCTCTACAGAGAGCGGTACATGGACAGCCATCTGGTCACCGTCGAAGTCCGCGTTGTATGCGGTACAAACAAGTGGATGCAGCTTGATCGCTTTCCCCTCCACAAGGATCGGCTCGAACGCCTGGATACCAAGTCTGTGGAGCGTGGGGGCACGGTTCAGCATAACGGGGTGCTCCTTGATGACCTCCTCGAGCACATCCCATACCTCCGGCTGGAGTCTCTCCACCATTTTCTTCGCATTCTTTATATTGTGAGCCGTGCCGTTTGCCACAAGTTCTTTCATAACAAAGGGCTTGAACAGCTCGATTGCCATCTCATTCGGCAGTCCGCACTGATAAATCTTCAGTTCCGGTCCGACGACAATAACGGAACGTCCGGAGTAGTCAACACGTTTTCCAAGCAGGTTCTGACGGAAACGTCCGGATTTCCCTTTCAGCATGTCTGACAGCGATTTCAGGGCTCTGTTTCCGGGTCCTGTCACCGGACGTCCGCGGCGTCCGTTGTCGATCAGGGCATCTACCGCCTCCTGGAGCATACGTTTCTCATTTCTCACAATGATATCCGGAGCGCCCAGTTCCAGCAGTCTCTTCAGACGATTATTTCTATTGATGATCCTTCTGTACAAGTCATTCAGATCAGAGGTAGCAAAGCGGCCTCCGTCCAGCTGTACCATCGGACGCAGATCCGGCGGGATCACCGGTATCGCACTCAGGATCATCCACTCCGGTCTGTTTCCGGATTCGCGGAACGCCTCTACTACTTCCAGACGTTTTACGATCCTCGCGCGCTTCTGTCCTGTGGCATGCTCCAGCGCTTTCTGCAGTTCATCGTACTCTTTTTCAAGATCGATGGCTTCCAGGAGTTCTTTGATCGCCTCAGCGCCCATTCCTACCCGAAACGCGCCGCTGCCCCATTTTTCTCTCTCCTCCTGATACTCTGCCTCGGACAGGATCTGCTTGTTCTGCAGATCTGTCTCTCCCTTATCCAGGACAATATATGAGGCAAAGTACAGTACTCTCTCCAGCGTCCTCGGAGAAATATCAAGTATCAGTCCCATACGGCTGGGAATTCCCTTAAAATACCAGATATGAGATACAGGAGCGGCAAGGGCAATGTGCCCCATACGCTCACGCCGCACACTCGATTTGGTGACCTCAACTCCGCATCGGTCGCAGACAACGCCTTTATATCGGATCTTTTTGTATTTACCGCAGTGGCACTCCCAGTCCTTGCTAGGGCCAAAGATCCTCTCGCAGAACAGTCCGTCCTTTTCCGGCTTCAGTGTCCTGTAGTTGATCGTCTCCGGTTTGGTGACCTCACCTCTGGACCACTCAAGGATCTTTTCCGGTGAAGCCAGCCCGATTTTGATCGCATCAAAAGTTAACGGCTGATATTGTTGTTCATTATTGTTTGGCATAGAATCGGCTCCTCCTATTCTTCCTCGTCACCCAGATATTCGTCAAAACTGATCTCTTCCTCTCCGAGATCGCTGTCGTCGGGTTCTGCCTCCGGTTCCACATCCGAAAGCTCCTCGCCCACAAATTCCTGTTCAGTGAATCCATGGTCCCCGAAAGACTCATTCTCATCCCTGTACTTTCTGTCTCCCTCGATGATATGACGCAGATCCGTCTCGCCGTAGTCCACGTTCTCCATAATCTCGACCTCAGTGTTGTCATCGCGAAGCACGCGCACATCCAGCGCCAGAGACTGCAGCTCTTTTAAGAGCACCTTGAAGGATTCCGGTACGCCTGGCTCAGGGATATTTTCACCTTTGATAATCGCCTCGTATGTCTTGACACGCCCCACTACATCATCCGACTTCACAGTCAGAATCTCCTGCAGTGTGTATGATGCACCGTATGCCTCCAGCGCCCATACCTCCATCTCTCCGAAACGCTGTCCGCCGAACTGTGCTTTTCCTCCCAGCGGCTGCTGTGTTACCAGAGAGTACGGTCCGGTAGAACGCGCATGGATCTTATCGTCTACCAGGTGATGCAACTTCAGATAGTGCATGTGTCCGATAGTGACAGGGCTGTCAAAGAACTCTCCTGTCCTTCCGTCGCGGAGACGCACCTTACCGTCTCTTGAGAGCGGCACGCCTTTCCAGAGTTCTCTGTGCTCCCTGTTGTCTGACAGGTACTGGAGCACTTCCGGAAGAAGTTCCTCTCCGTGTTTCTTCTCAAACTCGTCCCACTCAAGGTTTACATAGTCATTCGCCAGGTCGAGGGTATCCATAATGTCAACCTCGTTTGCCCCGTCGAATACCGGAGTGGAGATGTTGAATCCCAGCGCCTTTGCCGCAAGGCTCAGATGGATCTCCAGCACCTGTCCGATGTTCATACGCGACGGCACACCCAGCGGGTTAAGCACGATATCCAGAGGACGTCCGTTGGGAAGGAACGGCATATCCTCTACCGGGAGCACACGGGAAACGACACCCTTGTTACCATGACGTCCCGCCATCTTGTCTCCCACTGAGATCTTTCTCTTCTGTGCGATGTAGATCCTTACCGCCTCGTTCACGCCCGGAGAGAGCTCATCGCCGTTCTCTCTCGTGAACACTTTGGCGTCTACCACAATACCATATTCACCGTGCGGTACTTTCAGGGATGTATCCCTTACCTCACGTGCCTTCTCACCGAAGATCGCGCGGAGCAGACGCTCCTCTGCTGTCAGTTCAGTCTCTCCCTTCGGAGTCACTTTTCCGACAAGGATATCTCCTGCGCGGACTTCCGCTCCGATGCGGATGATCCCTCTCTCGTCCAGATCTTTCAGAGCGTCGTCGCCGACACCCGGGATATCCCTTGTGATCTCCTCCGGTCCGAGCTTTGTGTCTCTCGCCTCTGCCTCATATTCCTCAATATGGACAGATGTATATACGTCATCCTGTACCAGTCTCTCACTTAAGAGAACGGCATCCTCGTAGTTGTAACCTTCCCATGTCATAAATCCGATCAGCGGGTTCTTTCCGAGAGCCATCTCTCCGCCGGATGTAGACGGACCGTCTGCGATGACCTGTCCTGCCTCGACTCTCTCTCCCTTGTCCACGATCGGTCTCTGATTGTAGCAGTTGCTCTGGTTGCTTCGCTGGAACTTGGTCAGCTTGTAGGACTGCTTTGTGCCGTCGTCATGTCTCACCACGATCTCAGTGGAAGTTGAACTCTCCACAACTCCCGCCTGCTCTGCCACAATGCAGACGCCGGAGTCAACCGCAGCCTTGACTTCCATACCCGTTCCAACAACAGGAGCCTCTGTTGTAAGAAGCGGCACTGCCTGACGCTGCATGTTGGATCCCATCAGCGCACGGTTCGCATCGTCGTTCTGGAGGAACGGGATCAGCGCCGTAGCGACAGAGAACACCATCTTAGGAGAAACGTCCATGTAATCAAACTTGTTTCTCTCATATTCCTGGGTCTCCTCGCGGTAACGACCGGATACATTCTTATTTACAAAGTGGCCTTCTTCATCCAGAGGCGTATTAGCCTGAGCCACATGATAATTATCTTCCTCATCCGCCGTCATGTAGACAACCTCGTCCGTGACGCGCGGGTTCTGAGGATCTGTCTTATCGATCTTGCGGTACGGAGCCTCGATGAATCCGTACTCGTTGATCCTCGCGTAACATGCAAGGGAGTTGATCAGACCGATGTTCGGACCCTCGGGAGTCTCGATCGGGCACATTCTTCCGTAATGGGAGTAATGTACGTCTCGCACCTCGAATCCCGCACGGTCTCTTGACAGACCGCCAGGTCCCAGGGCTGACAGACGTCTCTTGTGAGTCAGCTCACCGAGCGGGTTGTTCTGATCCATGAACTGTGACAGCTGGGAGGATCCGAAGAACTCCTTCACCGCCGCGGTCACTGGTTTGATATTGATCAGAGACTGCGGGGAGATTCCTTCCTGATCCTGTGTGGTCATCCTCTCACGGACTACCCTCTCCAGTCTGGAAAGACCGATCCTGTACTGGTTCTGGAGAAGTTCTCCCACCGCACGGATACGACGGTTGCCCAGATGATCGATATCGTCGTCATTTCCCATGCCGTACTCAAGATGCATGTTGTAGTTGATGGAAGCAAGGATATCCTCTTTTGTGATATGCTTCGGGATCAGATCGTGGATATCACGTTTGATCATCCGCTTCATCTCATCAATATCGCCTGCTGCCTCCTCGATAATCCCCGCAAGAACAGGATAGTATACCTGCTCCTTCACTCCGACTTCCTTCGGGTCGATATCAACCACCGCCTGGAGATCCACCATCATATTGGAAAGGACCTTGATGTTCCTGGACTCGTCCTCTCCCTCAACCCACAGATACGGAGCCGCGGAATTCTGGATCGCGTCCGCGATCTCACGGGTGATCTTCGTTCCTTTTTCCGCAACGATCTCACCAGTGATCGGGCTCACCACATCCTCTGCAAGCACGCGTCCTGTCACACGGTTCTTGAGCATCAGTTTCTTATTAAATTTATAGCGTCCGACTTTCGCCAGGTCATAGCGTCTCGGGTCAAAGAACATACTTGTGATCAGACTTTCCGCACTGTCTACCGCAAGCGGCTCTCCCGGACGGATCTTCTTGTACAGCTCTAACAGACCCTCCTGATAGTTCTCAGCAGTGTCCTTTCCAAAGCTGGCAAGAATCTTCGGTTCCTCGCCAAAAAGTTCAACAATCTCTGCGTTTGTCCCGATACCAAGGGCACGGATAAGAACCGTGATCGGCACCTTCCTCGTCCTGTCGACACGCACGTAAAAAACGTCATTGGAGTCCGTCTCATACTCAAGCCATGCTCCTCTGTTGGGAATCACAGTAGCTGAATAGAGCTTCTTTCCGAGCTTGTCGTGGGCGATCCCGTAATAGATTCCCGGAGAGCGCACGAGCTGACTGACGATAACACGTTCCGCTCCATTGATCACGAATGTACCTGTCTTCGTCATCAGCGGCAGATCTCCCATGAAGATCTCGTGTTCGTTTATCTCATCAGTTTCCTTATTATAAAGCCTGACCCTGACCTTCAGGGGTGCCGCATATGTTGCGTCACGCTCCTTGCACTCATCGATCGTGTACTTCACGTCGTCTTCACAGAGCGTAAAATCAACGAATTCCAGGCTCAGATGACCGCTGTAATCGGCGATCGGTGAAATGTCATCAAACACCTCTTTAAGTCCTTCATCCAGAAACCACTGATAGGAATCCTTCTGAACTTCAACGAGGTTTGGCATCTCTAATACTTCTTTTTGCCTGGAATAGCTCATGCGGAAGCTTTTTCCGGTTTTGATGGGACGGATTCTGTTTTTCTCCATTGACGTTTCACTCCTCATATATTTTTTTCATCGGCCTGCCATATGCCGGACCGTCTGAACTTCTGCTTATAGACGAAAGCGCCGGCGGCTTCTCCGCCGTAATATGGCATAGCTTTCCATAATAGAGCATCTTATACTATAGCACAATGTCCTTTTTGTTGTCAACAAGGTTTTTACGATTTTTCTTGACTTTTTGTTCTATATGTGATATTATTCTATCCTATATCGCGTGCCCGTTCCGGACACGCTCTTTTTATGTCCGGATATTCCTCATATAGCGGGAGCCAAAGTTTTTGCTCATATGAAGAAGTTCTTCTGTCCGAGCGTCTTCATATGAGCAAAAAGACCGCAGAAGTGGTTTTATCTTCTGCGGTCGCTGCGTCATTGTCCAGGTGATTATTTCAGGTTAACCTCTGCACCCTGCTCTTCCAGTTTTGTCTTGATCTCCTCAGCCTCTGCTTTGGAAACAGCCTCTTTTACTACCTTCGGAGCATTGTCAACAAGCTCTTTTGCTTCTTTCAGTCCAAGGCCTGTGATCTCACGTACAACCTTGATAACTTTAACTTTGGAAGCTCCTGCAGAAACAAGCTCTACATCAAACTCATCCTTCTCAGCCGCTGCAGCTGCTCCGTCTCCGCCTGCTGCTGCAACCACAACACCTGCTGCTGCAGATACGCCGAACTCTTCTTCGCAAGCTTTTACAAGCTCGTTTAACTCTAATACTGATAACTCTTTGATCGCATCGATCATTTCAGCTGTTGTCAATTTAGCCATTTTTGATATCCTCCATTTTCTTAATTTAAATTATTTTAAATATAAATCTTACTTAGCAGAATTTCTGTTTTCTTATTCTGCTGCTGGTGCTTCTGCTACCTCAGCAGATGCCTCGGCTGTTTCCCCGGCTGCTGCTTCAGCCGGAGCAGCTTCGCCGTCTTTCTCTGCGATCTGTTTAATAACACGCGCAAAGTTTGTGATCGGTGACTGCATGCTTCCAAGAAGTCTTGAAAGAAGTTCCTCTCTTGAAGGAATCTTAGACAGTTCTGTAAGTCCTGCAATGTCGTAAACGTTTCCTTCTACGACTCCGCCCTTGAGTTCGAGTGCCGGAGCGTCTTTTGCAAACTTGCAAAGGATCCTTGCCGGTGCTGTCGCGTCATCCTTTGAGATAGCGATAGCGCTCGGTCCCTCCAGGCAGTTCTCAAGTCCTGCGAACTCTGTCCCTTCGAAAGCTCTCTTCATCATCGTGTTCTTGTATACCTTGTATACAACACCTGCTTCTCTGAGCTGCTTACGAAGCTCTGTATCCTGAGCAACTGTCAGCCCGCGGTAGTCAACAAGAACAACTGACTGAGCGTCTTTGATTTCTTCTGCGATCGCGTCAACGATCGGCTGTTTCAATTCAACTTTTGCCACTTTCGGGTACACCTCCTTATTTTATTCTGCGTGTACTGCCAAAGTATCTCTTCTGCAGAAGGATCTTCCACAAACAAAAACCTCCGCATCCAAAGACACAGAGGTTTGCAAATTCATACTTTCGTAATAAATCTCACTTTCCTCGGTAGGCGTTTTAATCCTTACGCTTTACAGCACCTACTGTCTTCGGCAGTTGCTCATATAAAATAACACATTCCCCAAAATGTGTCAAGGTTTTCTTTCGCTTTTTCAGACCTTTTTCAGACAGGATGCCAGAAGGATTTCCTGTTCAATCTCCATTCCGCTCTCAAGAATACAGCTCTTTAATTCTTCCAGTTCACCGGCATCCAGCTTCTCCAGCCTCTCTCTTTTGGAATCTCCCTTTTTTCTGTTCTTGACCGTATCATCAAGCGGGATTCCCGCCCCCTGGCTCAGTGCCCTGTAAAAGGTCTCTCTATCCATTTTATAAGGTTTTAGTCCGGGAAAAATGTTCTTTTTATTGAATTGAAAGATGCGGATCCCGCCCAGATCCATATCGCCCCAGTGAAAATATTCTGTCCCTTCCTCCGCCACTGCAGCGATTCCTTTTAAAAATGCGATCTCCTTCGGAGAAAAGAATCCATGACAGAACAGGTAGAGAGTATCGGGACGATATTCCATATCTTCATAGTTCGTTTTATTCTCTATCACAAGGACTCTCTTCACATCGGGCAGTGCTTCAGGAACCGCGTGTTCCAGAGTCTGTGCATTGACGACAGTGCCATAGCGGGCATTCGACGTGTCGACAGATGGGCCTGCCCCCATCTGATAGCGCAGGGGTCCTTTCCACTCCAAAGTCTGCGAGTAAGTCAGGATGCCGTGCACTTTCAAAAGTTCCTCATCTGTCATCCCCTCCTCGTAAAAGGGAGAGTATTGTCTGAGAACCGACAAAACCCTGGACTGATACTCTTGTTCAAAAGTCTTCGTCTTTCCAAAAACCATCGCGCTGAACACACGGCGCCATACAGGTTTTTCCAAATAAAGCACGCTGTTCAGGCATCTGAAAAAAGGCTCATCATCAAAGTCAACGCTCTTTACTTCATCTCCCTTTTCCAGCCTGTTAAGATTCCTCTCATAATAGGGTGTCAGCCACGTTCCTTCTGCCCGGGCGCGCCACTCCTCTGTCCGCCTGATATACCGCTTCTGCCTGTGTCTCGGATCTTCTATCCCTTCCCTCTCGCACAGAACCGGCATAATGTCCACTGAATAGTGTATCTCTCTGATGTCCGCTCCCAGATCCTCTTTCGTGAACTGAAGGAGTCCTTCACGCTTCAACCGATCTGCCTGTTCGACCAGAGCGCTCCGCCCTCCGACAATCTCAAACACCGCAGAATCAATCTTAGTGTGCTTCATTCCCTTTAACGAGCCTGCCCGGTATGCATTTTTATTGATCTGCCCGATCAGATACCGGGCCAGTGTCATCTTTGGGGTCTTCATTTTTTCCATCGGTCACCCCTCCTCTCCCTCAAGCATATTCAGATAATGTCCTTTGTCTATATGCATCATGCTGACCTGATTCTTGAACCGCCGGAACCCGTACACGCTGTCCACATTCCGGATCAGGGACTGCAAACGCTCGTCAGGCACACAGACGATGAGCTGCAGTTCCAGCTCCCTGGCATACCTCAGGCACACCTCGCTTCTCTCCTTATCCATCTTAGAGAACGCTTCGTCCAGGAGCACAAGGCGGATTTTGGAATCCCGGTTGCTCTGCTGCATGTACAACATGGCAAAGCCTGCGAGCAGAGCCACATATTTCGGGTTCTGGCCCTCTCCGCCGGAATCCACCCCGGCCATATCGTCCACATAGTTCTTCTTCTCCACACCATTCTCGTCGATCACCTGCTCATACATGCTGAAGTTCAGATAATTGCGGTAATCCGCGAAACGCTCCATTTCCTGACGGTGCTTCTCCCTGTTCTGACTGTCCTCTTCCTTCAGAGGCATAAACTTCTCCGTGAGAAGCCGAATCTTCTGCTCATAGTTCTGAAAGAACTCATCCTCCATCAAACTCAACTGTCCGTCTATGCCATCGGTATCGATCACTTTGCTGTCCAGTTCCGGAGCCATCAGCATATCGTAAAACTGCCCGTTCTCATTCTTTGCCGGAAGGATATCGATCTGATAAATACTGTCAGAGAACCGAATCCTGGAGAGCATCCGGTTGATCTCCCTCCGGTGACGGTAAGCGGCTTTGATCTCACCGTGCAGGGTGGCGATCACATTGTCCCGCAGGGAATGATAGACCAGTTCATACTGTTTCCGGAACTCCTCTTTATATTTTGGTTCGAAATCCCCGCGGCATCTGTCCAGCACCTGATCATAAACGTCGTTCGTGTGCTCCACTCCGGTAAATCCGTATGCCGGGTATTCCATGTTGAACCGGTTCCTTGCAATAGTACGCGCATCAGAAAGTTCCTCTTCCTTTGCGCTCAGCCCTTCAAACTGTGTTCTCAGCAGCTGTCGGTAAGAAGCTTCTGTCCGCTTCGCGATCTCGGCGTTCACCTCTTCTGTCAATTCAGGATTCTCCGCAAATCCCATCATCAGCTCATCCAATCTGACCGTCAGATCCCGTATCTCCCGTTCCGCTGTCTGCACCACTCCACCGAGACGGATCTGCTCTTTCTGGATCTCCCGGGACATCTCTTCCTTCTCCGACACGGATGCCTCAAGCTTCTCCTGCTCCGCTTTCAGTTCGGCCGTTCTGGTACCGTCCTCCAGCTCCTTTAACTCTTTCTGAAGCTGTTCCTGCTTTTTATAATATCCCTCCAGCTCATCCGACGCGGAGGCAAGGCGAAGGATCTGCCCCGCCTCCTGGCTCAGCCCCTCATATTTCTGTGCTTCTTTCAGGGAAGTCTCGGTCTGACGCTCCCGGATCAGGTTCTCCTGAAGCTCTGATATCTCCTCCGCCAGTTCCGTCAGCCGGGCTTTCGAGATCCTGGTCCCGATACACGCGCCTTTCGTATAATCCCTGCTGCGCAGATGGCGGAAAATATAATTGCTGTAGGAATAACAGTCCGGGGTCACGCCGTCGCGTACGCCGTCCAGCTCCTCCACGCTCTCGCACTTACGGACCCTTCCCAGATAGCGCTTCAGACACCAGTCCACATACCCCAGATCCGTGTGTACCGCCTCATAAAGAGAATGCTCCTCCGCCTGAGGCGACTCCCGTTTCAGGGCAGCGCTGTTGATCAGATCTACTTCCTCAAATTTCTTCATCTTCCGGAAAATCTTCGCCGCATCCAGAGCATACACCGGCTCAGTGATCATGCTTTTCTTCAGCCGGCCGAGACGCCCTTCCACCGCGTTTTTCCACTTTTCATCTGAAATATCAAACAGATCCGCAAGGATGTGTACATGAACAGTCCTGCCGTAACGGTCGCTCAGCGCGCTCTGGAGCTGTGCCCTGGCTTCCTTAAGTTCTCTGGGATAGGGTTTCCTGTCATTGTTCATATCCTCCAGGGCTTCTTCTTTCTCTCTGAGTTCCTTCGTCAGCTCACGGATCGACACCGCTTTCTCTGCCAGTTCCTCGGAGATATTGTCCATGGCAGCCTTCAGATGGGTGCGCAGTTCGCCACAGCTTTCTTCCGTCACATCGCCCCGGGCAAAATCATCAATAAGCTGCAGAGCCCGGTTGCTCACATAATCTGTTGCCGTCTCATCCGTTTCCCAGCATTTCAGACCGTTCACAATCCTGCGCCAGTCCGCGGAACTGTCCGCGAGGAGCCGGATGGTATGCTCCATCTCCTGAAGTTCCTGCTGCTTTTGCCCATAGTCACTCTTCTTTAATTCCGCCCGGACGTCCACCAGCCGGTTTCTCAGGGCAGCAAGCTCCTCCCGGATCCCGTTCTGCCGCCGCACCGCCCGGTCCGCCGCCTCATTCGCCCTTTCCAGGTCCTCCTGCCGTGAGGCAAGCTTAGCCCGGCAGCCTTCGATATCCACATATTTCTGCAGCGTCTCGACATGCAGCTTGTCCGCCCTGACGCCGGTCAGTTCCAGATCCGCCGCATGGATCTCGTCCAGCATTCCGATCCGCTTTTCCAGATCCTCCACCCGCTCCCGGATCTCCCGGTAGGCCCCAAGCTGTTCGCTGATCACAGCCACCGTATTTTCCCGGCTCTTCGGGAACATATAGTCCCGGATAAACTGACCTGTCCCGCTGGTCATGCGCAGGGCGATGGCACTCTTCTCCATAGTGATCATGCGCCCCGGTTCCACATAGCCGAAGATCACTTCATAGAGCGTATTCAGGTATGCCTCCTTAGATGGGTAAACCCGGTTCACATCGCCGTGCCCCCGGTTGTCCACACTGTTCGCCCGCTCTTTCGCCAGCTTCCGGATCTGGTCAATGGTATAGGGAACACCGTCCTTCAGGTATCCGTCCTCGGGCATCTTCCCGGAATGACTGAAGAAATTGTACCGTCTCAGATCCGTATCGTTCTTTCCCACTTCGAAAGCCGCGCCGATGCATGTTGTGATATGAGTGCCCGTTTCCTCAATCTCCATCACGATCTGGGAACAAAAGTCCATGCCTTCCCGATTCGCGCTCCCATCCTTCTGCGCGCCCCGGAGATAGCTGAGCACGCTCCGCTTGTTCTTCGAATCATCTGCAGCTTTGTTGAGGAAATTGGCGGACACGCTTCCATAGAGAACGACCTGGATTGCGTCCATGACTGTGGATTTTCCCGAGCCGCTCTTGCCGCTGAACAGGTTCACATATTCGTGAAGAGTGAGTATTTTATGGCTGATCCCGCCCCAGTTATTAATCAGGATCCGCGTAAAAAGCTTTTTCGGCTGTTTCATACTCTTCCTCCTCTCCCCGGTACTCCTCGATCAGCGCATTGATATCCGATGCCGTCACATAAAGGTTTATGGTGCTGTAAATATAGATTGGCGTATCATCCTCTACGTCCCTCACCGCACCAGGGACGTCTATAACCTGGTGCGCGCGCATCAGGGACAGCGCCTCCCGCCACTGAGCCTGTGTCAGCTTCTCTGTGAGCAGATTCGTGTTCTTCCCATATTCGCGAATCTCCCTCAGTGTGGTTAGGGGCGCGTTCAGTCCCTCTCCCATGATCCGGTCCCTGTATATCAGCTTCACAAGAAGGAGGATCACCGTACTTGTGAGGCTGAGCTTCTCCTGGGGCACATGCTCCCCGGCAAGACGGAAAACATGCTCCTGGGCATCATGGACCAGTTCGCATCCCAGCACTTCCACGTAATCAGCAATAAAATTCCGGTGTCTCGCACAGATCTCATACTGCGGATTATCCCTCGGCGTCAGAGTCGCCGGATCGTACTTCACTTGAAGGATGCACGTCTGCCTGAACAGCGCCTGTATTGTTCTGCGCGCCTGCTCCGCCTCTGTCACCGCCAGTTCTTCCAGATATTTAAACATAAGGCTTTTCCTTTCCCGTTCGTTATATTCTCAATGGCTCTCCCATCTCTTCCCGTTTATCCCGGCAAATTCGGATCATTTTGACAGATCCGTATCGTTCTCACAGATCTGAAGAGAGGTAAACCGGAATCCGTCACTGTTTTCCAGCTCATCCCCGAGCGTGATCTCTTCGTTCCCTTCCGCTCTCTCCGTAGCCTCCTGCCATACAAAAAACAACTTCTCCAGATCCTCAGCACTGTGCACCGTATCCTCCGTCACGCGGAACACACCCTCTTTCTCATTTTTCCGCCGAAACTCCTCGATTTCTTTCCGGGTATAAAGGGGCTTCAACACAAAGGAATCCATCTCCTCTGTTGACACCGCTTCTTCTTCCGTCAACGCCTGAGGTGAAAACACTTCCTTTGCAGTGGATTTTCTGCGGTACAGACTATCCTGGGACAGGAGCTGGTACGGCGCGCTCATCCGCACCCTCTCTCCAAGCGCTTCCAGGACCTGCACTTTCCTGCCGCTTCGGTTCAGAAGACTGACAAACGACGTCGTCCTGTCATCGCCATCCGCGCCCTCCTGCATGATGTAGCGGATCCGGGCAGCCGCCCTTCCCGCAAACACCGTCTTCTGCTCGATCAGCTTGTTGTATCTTCTCTCAATCACATCCGACTGACGCTCGATCCGGAACATGATATCCGCCGCTTCATCGCAGAGCCGGATCGCCTTCTGGCACCGGACAGACTCCGGCGTCCCTTCTTGAAGCGCAGCCAGTTCAAGTTCCTTCTTTCTCCTCCTCGCCTCGTTCTCATCAAGGTTCTTCACGATCAGTTCCTTCACCGCCTCTTTGTAACGGTAAAAGCTATCCGTTGTCGTGAGGATCGCGTACTTTCTGCTGTCACTGTTGTTGATTTCTCTGACAAGGACATCCTGGATTCCTTTGAAATCTTTCTGTCGGGAAAGTTCATCGAAATATTCACGCATCCCGTCCTGCATATTGACCAGCATGCGCACCAGCCTTTTCGATGCGTTTAAAGCGCTTTTCAGGATCTCATTATTCTTTTCCGAATCCACGCTGTATGTATAGAGATAGCTGTAGATCGCAAGGACGCTCTCACGCTCCTGACCGTCACTCTCATCCATCAGTCTCGCAAAAAGTTCCACGTACATCTGACTGTACTCCGGAAAGGTGACCACATAGGTGTTCAGCGTCTCATCATAGTCCTGTTTAAGCCACCCCCAGTCCTCAAAATGTTTCAGACAGACAGAGGCCATATTGGATCTGGTGAGAAACACGCCCTCCTCATCGTAATTTTCCCCGTCCCACAGGATCGCCTCAGACACGATCCGCTCATTCATCACCGCCCGGCACTCTTTCTCCGTCAGCCCCAGAACCGAATAGGACTGCTCCATCGCTCCAAAGATTGACACGAGGAACGCCATGTAGTATTCCGTATATTTACTTGTAAAGAGTTTGTAAAAATCATGGGGGATCCTGTTTATCAGACTCATTACATTCTCCTGTCAGTTACTTTTATGCAATAATCCCCCGACAGATCCCGGCTACGGGCCCCGTCGGGGGATTTCTCATTTTTATAAATTATGCGAGTTTCATCGGGTTAACCTTTACGCCAGGGCCCATTGTTGATGTAAGAGTCACACTCTTCAGGAACTGTCCCTTAACAGCTGCCGGTCTGGCCTTGTTAATCGCATCGATAAGCGTCTGGAAGTTGTCCGCTAACTGCTCCTCAGTAAAGGATGCTTTACCGATCGGCACGTGGATGATATTTGTCTTGTCCAGTCTGTACTCGATCTTACCAGCTTTAATCTCGTTGATAGCCTTTGTTACGTCCATTGTAACTGTTCCCGCTTTCGGGTTCGGCATGAGACCTTTCGGTCCAAGTACACGTCCGAGACGTCCGACAACACCCATCATATCCGGTGTTGCAACAACAACATCAAAGTCAAGCCATCCCTCGTTCTGGATCTTCGGGATCAGGTCATCTCCTCCGACGAAATCAGCGCCTGCCGCTTTTGCTTCCTCTGCCTTTGCGTCTTTCGCAAACACAAGGATGCGGACCTTCTTACCTGTTCCGTGCGGAAGAACTACCGCGCCACGGATCTGCTGATCCGCATGACGTCCGTCACATCCCGTTCTGATGTGAGCCTCGATTGTCTCATCGAATTTTGCTGTTGCTGCTTTCTTTACTAATGCGACTGCCTCTTCCTTATCGTAGAGATTTCCTCTCTCGATCAGTTTCGCAGCCTCGATATATTTCTTTCCTCGTTTCATTTTTACAATAACCTCCTTGTGGTGTTCGCGGGATCTTGCCCCTCCCACTTATCTGTGACCTCTGTATCTGCTTTCGCACCAGGCTCGGCTGAGGATACTTCTCGCTTCGTTCAAAGTATCTGCCTTCACACCAGGTTCGAGAAAACCTCACCAGGTGTTCAGTGCATCGCCAAGTGCCAAGGTAGTTCTGTTCGCTAAGTTCAAGCTGCGCCTGCGGCTTGCTCTCACTAACCTCACAGAACGGCTTTCGCACTAGGCTCGAAAAAACCTCGCCAAGTGCTCAATGCCCCTACTCTTCGACAACTACTCCCATTGAGCGGCATGTACCAGCCACCATGCTCATAGCTGCCTCGACAGTTGCGGCATTCAGATCCGGCATCTTCATCTCAGCGATCTCTTTTAACTGCTCTTTAGTGATCGTTGCAACTTTGTTCTTGTTCGGCACACCTGAACCGGATTTGATCTTGCAGGCCTTCTTGATCAGAACTGCTGCCGGCGGTGTCTTTGTGATGAAGCTGAAGCTTCTGTCATTGTATACAGTGATGACTACCGGAATGATCAGATCTCCCTGATCTGCTGTTCTTGCATTGAACTGCTTTGTAAACTCAACGATGTTTACACCATGCTGTCCAAGTGCAGGACCAACCGGCGGTGCCGGAGTTGCCTTGCCGGCAGGAATCTGTAATTTGATATAACCTTCTACTTTTTTTGCCATTTCAATAACCTCCTTGTGGTATTCGCGGGATTACTCCCTCCCACCAATTCTTAATCCATTTTTTTCACTTCTGAAAAACTGAGTTCAACCGGAGTTTCTCGGCCAAACAGCTCAACATTGATAGACAGGCTCTTTTTCTGCTCGTTCATGCTCTGAACCACGCCGACCGTCCCTTCCCATGCACCGCTCAGTACGGTGACAGTATCGCCGACGCCGAAATCGACCACCACGTCATTTTTCTTAATGCCGAGGTTCTCCATCTCGCTGTCCTCCAGCGGGACCGGCTTGGAGCCGGGTCCTACAAAACCTGTCACGCCGCGTGTGTTTCTCACCACATACCATGTGTCGTCGTTCATGATCATGTGGATCATAACATAGCCCGGGAACATCTTTCTCTGAACCGCTTTCTGAACCCCGTTCTTGAGTTCGGTCACTTCCTCCATGGGAACGCGGACCTCAAGGATCTGGTCTTCCAGGTGACGGTTCTCGATCGTCTTGTCAATGTTCGCTTTTACTTTGTTCTCATACCCGGAATAAGTATGAACTACATACCATCTTGCCTCTGACATATAATCACCTTTCTGCTGCGGTCAACTATTTTACCAATAAGTCAATCCCGTATCTCAGTATTGCGTCGATCACTGCGATCAGTGCCCCGAGAACAACGGAAACAGCAACAACTGCCGTGGTCTGCTTTGCAAGTGTCTTTCTGTCTGGCCAAATGATCTTCCTGAACTCTGCCTGAAGCCCTTTGAACCAGCTCTTCTTCTGAGTTTTTGTCTTTTCACTCATGTTCGTCCACTTCCTTCCAGCGACTACTTTGTTTCCTTGTGCAGTGTGTGTGATTTGCAGAATCTGCAGTACTTCTTAGTCTCCATGCGTTCCGGATGAGCTTTCTTATCCTTCGTCATGTTGTAGTTACGGTTCTTGCATTCCGTACACTCCAGAGTAATTCTTGTGCGCACAACTTCCACCTCGCTTTTTAATTATTCACCTACGTGTTACTGATGGTTGCGAAGCCATCGATTTTTAGGCATAAAAAAAAGACCTACTTCCATTCGCCGTAGTAGTATACCACGGCGGGAGGAAGGAAGTCAAGGTCTTTGTAAGTATTTATTGGATTTTCAGTAACGGGCGTGAAGCACCTGGCATAAAACAAAGGAGGAACTGATACACATCCGCCGTACAGTCTTCCCCGGCACTCCGCCCTGTACCTCACTTTTCCCAATATTTTTCCACATATTGTTCTGCACTTTCATCAGACAAACTGTACTGCTCTGCAAGCTGAAGCGCAGTCTCTTTCCTGGAGATTCCCAGATTTCGTAAGGAACATATAAGAGATTTCATCCCGGCTTCTCGCTGCTCTTCTACCTGCTCTTTTACGTAATCTTCCATCAGTTCCACCAACGCATCGCACATCTCTGTCCGCACCTCCTCAAATTTTTTCCAGTTCGCTCTCACGACCAGATCCATGACTGTTCTGTAGAGCGGATCCTCTTTATGTCCCTCATAATTTTCCAGAAGCCTGCTGATTTCTTCTTTCTCCGTCATCCTGTTGGTCAGGCTCCTGAGCCATCTGTTCTCTTCTTCCGGCAGCCTGTGCAGCAAAATGATCTGGATCGGGATAATGTCTCCATTTACATAATAGACTCCCGGAGCAGCTTCTCTTATACTATATCCTCTCACCTTCTCCAGATGACTGATCAGTCTTCCCAGATAGCGGGAGCAGACTAAAGTCAGCGTCATATCCGTAATCTTGACCTCATCCGCGCCCCCGGTCACCGCCTTATACAAGTTGACATACCCGCATGCTTTATAAAATGCATCAATAGTGAGCGAATGTCCAGGGCTTTTGTACTCCACGATATTATGCGTCCGGAATATCTTTCCTATCCTTTTCTTCAGCGGTCTGTCATCTGTCTTTTTGATGATGAGCAGATCTGCTCTGACCGGCTCGCTTCCCAGCGCATGTTCTGCTTTGAACTCAAGCCTTCCGGCGTCTTCCTGCAGTTCAATCTGTATCCCGGCATAAAAAGCAGGATGCCACCGCAGTGTCTTCTTACGTTTTGCCATGAAAACCTCCTTTTCAGTTTTTACTACAGGAAGTTTCCTTTTTCGGAAAACTCCTGCTGATCTTAATGGAAATAAAAGCATGAATCTTCCGATAGGCACAGCCTTTCTGGCAGTTATAGAAATATGGCAGATAACGGCGTGACGCCGTCCCGTCTGAATGTTAGAAAATATGCTTTGTAGGAAGTTTATCACCGGAGGGCGGGAAATGCAAGGGTTACAACAATTTAAAACATAAGGTCGAGTAGACTTGCCCTTTACAGGGCAAGCCCCTCTACAGAACCGGACGTGCGGCTTTTCCGCATCCGGCTCTTTGCAAAGTTGATTGTTCAGCTTCTATCAAGTGTAAATGTTCACATAGATTCTCGGGCGCGCAAGTGGGTACGTCTTTAGCCTCTCGTTGAACTCCTCCCAGTTGTAGCTCTTCTTTTGGCTACGCCGGTTCAACCAGAAAAAACAGGCTCCTGTGGACTCGGAAGCTGAAGTTTCGCAGTGCCTTAGAATTATCTGTGATCCCGTAGTAATGATAATAACCAACAAGTATCTGGTTCAGCTTTTTCACGATTTCTGGAAGCGGCTTCGTTCGCATCTCTGCAATCTTTCTATGCACTTCCCTGCACTTTTTGGCGAATTTCTTCTTGCTGGTTTTCCTCTTCACTCTGAATTTCCCGTTCCGGTTTCTGGAACAGTAGTGTGTGAAACCCAGAAAAGTAAATGTTTCCGGCTTACCGTGCCCTCTTTTCCTCCTGTTTTCTTCGGCATATCGTCCGAATTCTATCAGTCGACTTTTACTTTCTTCCAGTTCCAATCCAAAGTGTTTCATTCTACGTTTCAGTCTCTCATAGAAAACTTCGGCGTCTTCCTTATATTGAAAACAGCACGCAAAATCGTCGGCATAAACTATGATGTCAGCGTATCCTCGTAACGACGGCCTGACTTTTTCATGAAACCACCACAGGGGTACCCGATTCCTGGCTCATGTATTATTTTAACTATAGCGTTTCGTACTATAAATCGTTTCAGTCCTTCAGCTATCTACCCGCTAGGTTTTCGCCTACTATGACTTCATCTGACTCCCTCTCCAAACCTTTTTCGACCATACCTCCCGGTATGTGAGTAGGGTCTCCCGAGGTAAGACACTAATCTTTCGTTCCACAACCTCTTGATTTACAACTTCGGTTTACGTTTACCATTCGGGCTTCGGTTTGATATGCAACCTTACCCACCTAATCGCCTGATCAAGTTTCTGTTCGTAGGCTCAAGAACTTTGCTACACCACTTCCTTCACCCATGCCATTACTGGCACCGGCTTGTGGTTCGCTACACTTGGCGGTAAATACCCGTGACTGGACTTTCACCAGCAAGATTAGCGCCATGCTCGGCACACATTTTCAGGGGCAGGTGTGACTCATGCGAGCCACGCCTGCCCCTGTTTTGGAACTATCTATTTCTCGACAGCTCCTTCACCTCTCCAAACTCACTCCGGAAGCGCCGTCAGCACAATCTCTGTAGGAATCAGATTGCCTCCGTAATACCGCAGATAAAAGCGATACGACGGGTTCATCTCATGGATGAGCCGCGGCAGGCGCCACAGATCATCATACCCGTGGTAGACTGAGATAGAAAGTTTGGGCTTATCCTTTTTAATATGTTCCGAAGCTCCAATGAGAGCGTCATATTCCGCGCCTTCCACATCCATCTTGATCCAGGTCACAGGTTCTGCGATATCATCATCAAGAGTGACGATCTCAACCGTCGTAGTATCTAACTTCTCAGCAGGAGCCCCCACCGTCTCAAGCCGGGAGGAAGAAGTGTCTTCCGGGCTGATAAGCTCCAGAGTACCCGCTTCTTTCCCCACAGCTTTTCTGCGTATCTCAACATCGTGCAGCCCGTGTATATTGTGTTTCAGGAATCGAAGATTTTCGTGATCCGGCTCATAGGCATAGATTCTCTGATAGCCGTTTCCATATATCCCGGTAAAACTCCGCACTGTATCCCCTATATAGGCGCCCACATCCACAAACACTTCTCCCTCTGCCTCAGGCAGCAGATCCAGGTCGAAGTAATGTTCTCCGTTTTCTCTCGCCTTTTCCAAAAGAGCTGTGTCTATATAGGTCCAGTTCCTCATAACCGCCAAAAGTACAGCCCTCGAACGATTGTCTTCCAGAATGCTGTATAGCCAGATAAAATCCGACAGCTGCTCTTTCATCATATGTGCTCTTTTTTCGAAATTATCATATTCCCCCTTAACAGGGTTCAAAACTCCCCAGAACGAGTATCTCCGGAAGTAATCCACATACCCGGCTTTATCACTTCCCAGCTTCTCAAAACGTGCTCTGACGTCCCTTACAAGCTGTTCCTCGGAAGTATCTTCGATATACTTCACCCAGGAGAGGAACTGGCGGTTCATCTGATTCTTTACCCGAATCCCCCACGACTCCTGAGGAATTTCCTCTTCTCTGAGACTCTGGATAGCTTTCCGGTCCTCCTCCGGCAGCGCATCCATGATCCGGTCTTCCAGCGCAAGGAAGCTCACCGACTTGGCACACCGGAAGAGAAATGTCAGATCTTTAAGAGAGCTCAAGTCATAAAGTTTCCCTAAGAAGGACCAGGTTCCCTCCGCCGTCTCCTTCTCCTTCTCTTCCCCGGCGAAAAGATACATCAGCAGCGAAGCCACCCCATCCTTATACCGATTCATCCTCAAGGCAAGCACACCATAACGCACCGCCTCCTGCGGTCTGTCCAGGCGGCGGCACATCTCTGTCAGCCAGACATAAATCTGCTCCATCTGTCCGGCCGTATATGTAATATCCGCCCCATGATAATTTTCCATCTGCTCCAAGGCACGCTTCAGTTCTTCGCAAGCTTGTTCATCCATTCCCCGATTCATACACCAAATCCCGACAAAGAAGTACACATCCGGGTTCTCTGCCTTCGGATAGCCCATAAGACGGGCTATCTCCATGATCTCCCCGCCACCTGATTCAGAAGAAAGAATATTCATCAGTGTCAGCACAGCCACTCGGAATCACTGCTCACTGATTCTGCCAGATTTCTTCCCCTGAAGCGCCTTTCTCAAACTCTTCTTAGCCCCTTCCAGATTCCCCTGTGCCTTCTGTGATTCCCCCAGATAGCACCATGCATTGTAGTTTTTCGGATCTTCTTCCACTTCCCGGCGAAGAAGCTGTAGATTTCTCTCCAGCTTTCCCGTCTCCTTATAGACACTTGCGCTGTATCCAGTATGTATAATAGATAACTTCTTTGTCTCATCCGCACAGTGAAGAGGCTTCCCTCCAGAAGCAACAATCTGTTCATGGATTCGACCATGATAACGGAGTTTTGAACTATTTCGGAAAATCCGATCCTGTGTGGATATTGAAAAAGGATTCCCGTTGTCATCTAAATGGATCATTGCGCATCTCACAAAATCAGGCAGCGCATTTGGATTCGTCTTTCTCATAAGTTCCTCCAGAACACGTATCATCTTCTCCGGTGAAATACTCGTCTGCATCAAGAAATGCGATCCAGTTTCCTTTTGCATGGCTGATAGCACAATTCTTCGCCGCGGAAAAATCATTGATCCACTGAAAATGATACACTTTTGCACCCATTTCTTCCGCAATTTCCACCGTCCTGTCCGTAGAACCAGTATCCACCACGATCTGCTCAAATGCGATCTCTTTCGCCCAGGACAGCGCCCGGCGGATATTCTTCTCCTCATTTTTCACAATCATGCACTGGGAAAGCTTTACCCTGCTCTTCATCTCCTATATCTCCTCCTGCCCTTATCAATTCAGTCTGTGCCCGCATACAAAAAAAGACGTCCGGTTCCTGCCGGACGCCCCAAAAAAAATCTCTGTCGTATACCGTTGTTTCAGCCTGACGCTGATTACTGTAATAACTGAAGAACTCCCTGAGGGATCTGGTTTGCCTGTGCAAGCATCGCCTGTGAGGACTGTACCAGGATGTTGTTCTTCGTGTAAGCCATCATCTCTTCTGCCATATCTACGTCACGGATGCGGCTCTCAGCGGACGTCATGTTCTCTGTCGTCACACTCAGGTTGTTGATTGTATGCTCCAGACGGTTCTGGATCGCACCAAGGTCACCTCTTGTGGAGGAAACCATGTTGATCGCATTCTTGATCACTTTCACCGCATCTGCTGCATCTTCCTGATTTGCAATGGAAATACGATCCAGTCCCAGGCTAGCAGAATTCATAGCACCCACGGAAACAGTCATCTTATTAAAGTCGTCTGAAGTATCACCAATCTGAAGTGTCAGGTCTTTTCCCGCATCAGCTGTCGCTTGTGCTGTTGCTGTAAAAGCAATAGCTGTCGGATCAGTTCCTACCCCTGATGCGGTAATAGTAATTGTTCCAGCGCCATCCGATGTTACTGTATATACGCCACCTGCACCGTCTGTAAATTTGCCCGTCGCCGCAGCCGCAATCTTATCAGCCAGTGATGTTGCTGTTTCCCCTGCTTCTACTGTGACGTCAACTGATCCTACGCCAAGGTTAATATTCAGGTTTCCTCCTGTAGTAACAGCATCAGCAGCCATACCTGTAAGATCTATCTCGACTTCAGTCGTAGCTGTAGCATTTCCTGTTGTTGTAACAGTAGGCGTAGCTGTAATATTACCACTTAATGTCGCCGCCGCTGTCGGGCCTTTCATAGATCCATCCAGAAGCTGGATGCCATTAAAGTTTGTCGCCTGGGAGATACGATCGATTTCGTCTGTCAGAGCTTCAAACTCTTTCTGCAGGTTTGCACGGTCTGTCGCATCGTCATATGTTCCGTTTGCAGACTGATCAGCCAGCTCTACCATACGGTTCAGCATGGAGTGAACCTCTGTCAGGGCGCCCTCTGCTGTCTGTACAAGAGAGATACCGTCGTTTGCGTTCTTCTGTGCTGTCTCAAGTCCTGTGATCTGCGCACGCATTTTTTCGGAAATAGCAAGTCCTGCTGCATCGTCGCCTGCGCGGTTGATCTTATATCCAGATGAAAGCTTCTCCAGGTTCTTGGATACTGCGCTGTTATTTGTTGTTAAGTTACGATAAGAGTTAAGTGCTGCAATATTGTGCTGAATTCTCATAATAAATTTACCTCCTTGGTTGTTGCCGGAACAATCCTTTGTTCCGTATAAGCTGCTTGTCTGGCGGGTCTGCCCGTCATTTTCTCTCCGACTTTTCCTTCGCGAGCTGCCTGCGGCTTTTCACATAGGAATCACGGATCCAGCCCGGGGCCGGATTGGTCTTCTCATAGACTTCTCCTCTTAAGATCTTCACATCCTGCGGTGCGTCCACTGCGAGACGGAGTACGCCGTCAATCTCCGCGACCTGAATCACGATCCTGCGGCCTTCTTCTTCAAGTACAATGTATTCTCCTGAGTTTCTTCCAAGAGTGAGCATTCCCTTGTCCCCATTCTGTTTCTGACAGGAGTATGTCTGATTTCCGGAATCATAATTGTCTAATAACTACTTCGCCCCACCCCAAAAATTAAGTTATTTTTTTGATTTTTGTGTAATTTTCATGAAATCCCCACTTCAACACAGCAAAAAATCGGGAATTTTTAATATAGGATATCTTCCGTTTAAATAATTTAATTCAATTAAAGAAAAAACAAAAAAAAGTCGATAACTTTAAACAAAGAAAGAAAATGACAAAAGAATAATCGGATGGTATAATGAAATAGGATTGTAGTGAATGTTTCACTATTTATGGATAAAGATATACCTCCTAAATATATCTTTGGATCTAAATAAAGACTGTGTGTAAACGAACGTTGCAATTTATGCCGGAGGTGAAAAAATGTCAGAAGAGAAATGCAGATTCAGAAATATAATTCAGGCGTGGGAGCCCCCTCTATAGCCCTGACAGGTTAAAGATACACGTTAAACCAGTACCAATCAGTACCAATGATCAATATTTGAGAAATTAAAATAGTTTATTGAGGAGACATAAATGAAAGAGGAAAAAAAGAATGTAAAAAACAGTGGGTCTGACAGTTTTCTTTTTTCAATATTCCAGAGACTGATACGGCCGAGAGATACCGGACAGGCGGAGACCCCTGAAACTGTTCTGGATATAAAAGGAAAGGCTGGTGTTTCGGAAGGGGGACAGATGCCGAATTCAGCCGCCGCTTATGATACGCAGAATATCCTTGACACACCGGCAGACAATTCGCTCCTGTCTTATCGGATGAAATGGAAGGGTTCCGGACATGCAGACGAAGATGCTTCCATGCGCAGCTTCATATATGATGATCAGGACATTTCCCAGGAAGATGCTGAGAAATGGATGAAAAAAGCGTCCGATCTGGTAGCAAACATACTTGAACAAAGGCTTAAACGACTGGATATAGACCCTGAGGACGACAGCGTTGATGCAGAAATGCTGATCACAACTACACAGGACGAAATATCGGCATGGTGTTTTGTCTTCCCTGCTCTTAATGGCGGACAGCATATTTCAGGTGAACATATCAGAGCGGAGATGGCAAAAAAAGGGATTATTTCTGGAATTCAGGATGACCGCATAGAAATGGCGTCGAACGATGAATTTGGTATGAAGTGGATCAAGGTAGCAGAAGGAATTCCGCCCAAACACGGAACAGACGGTACACTGACAGAGAATTACCCACACACAGTAGGAATTCCGCAGCTTATTGCAGATGAAAAGGGAAACGTTGATTTTCATGAACTGAACTGGCTGATCAAGATCCACAAGGGGGATGAGATCTGTAGATTTACACACGCCACGAAAGGCGAGAATGGAAAGAATGTCTTTGGCAAAGAAGTAAAGGCCAGAAACGGCAGGGAGGTAAATCTCCCCGCCGGCAGGAACACAGAGGTCGATGAGGAAAACTGCAGAGTCATCTCCGCAGAAGACGGACAGCTTTCCTACAGAAACGGTAAGTTCAACGTTTCCGACCTGTTGGAGATCCGTGGGGACGTTGCCACTGCCACAGGAAATATCAACGCACAATGCGACGTACTTATCCACGGAAACATTCGGGGAGGATATACCGTAAGATCTCTTGGCAGTATCATCGTAAAGGGTACGGTGGAAAGAAGCACGGTGATAGCGGGAAAAGACGTCTATATTGCCTACGGAATGGCCGGAGGCGGTTCCGGAACTCTTGATGCCGGAGGGACAGTTCGCTGTAAGTACCTGGAGAACGTCAGTGTCCGCGTGACAGGCGACGTAATCACCGAAAGCATAGTAAACTCTCAGGTCAGCTGTGACGGCTCGATTTTTGTCAATACCGGGAGAGGCGCTGTTGTGGGAGGAAGACTTCTGGCAATGAACCGGATCGAGGCAAAGATCATCGGAAACAAGGTCCACGGAAACACGGTTCTTCTCATTGAACCCAGTCCGCATTTTCAGGAAATAAAGATGCAGCTTGGCATCGAATATGCCAATGCCAGCAGCAGTGCGGACGAACAGCAGGACGAAAAGAAAAAAAACAGACTGGAGAGGTTGAAAAGAATGATCGAGGAACTGGAAGAGCAGGAGAATCTGACAAAAAATGGCCAGATTATCGCAGACATCATTTATCCTGTTACAGAAGTTTCATTTCAGGAACTTTCCAGAACAATAGAAACAGAAGAAAGCTCTGTCCGCCTGTTCAGAGACTCCGAAGGGATCAAAACAGGGATGAAGTAAAAACTGACAGATCAGAAAGCTCATAAAAAACCAAGGGAGGTATTTAAAAAGCTGCTTCCCTTGGTTATTTTTATACATTGATAGAAATTCACAGAAACCGCATCGCCCGAACCTGCGGTATAACATTACGACCGAAGAACGCTGGGAAGATAAAATCCAGTCCGGGGATGCGTGCGTAAATAGTCAAGGCAGGCTACAACTTCCGCCAGTTCCAGCGGTTTGCAGAGAAAGCCCGATGCGCCGGCCTCCTTTGCCTCTATCACCGTGCTTTCATACACCATGGACGTAAGTATGATAATACGCGCATGAGGGTACTTTTTCAGTAGTTTCTTTGTTGTCTCTAGTCCATCCATCCCGGGCATAACAACATCCATCATGACAATATCAGGCTTGTCAGTTTCAATATTCTCCAGGGCATCTTCCCCTGTAGTATAATGCGAAACAATCTCATAATCATTCTGGGCCCGCAGGTGAAACTGAAGATCCTTTACCGTCATATAAGAGTCGTCAACAACCATGATCTTTTTGCTCATATGTAAAACCTCCTGGAACTTCATTTCCATTGCATCATACATATTATAGCTGATAAAATCATCAAGTGCAATAGATTCGTTGTTGAGTTTGTGGGGATTTAAATACAGCTTCGTATACGGATACAAAAAGTATATATGATATACTAAACTCGTTACCCCCACAAAAACAGCAGATTAATTTCTTCTGAGGAGCAATACCTTTTCCTACTGGTTCTCCAGCCCTTCCGCTTTCTCCCGCTCCGCGGTCCGGATATCCCGGTGTTTCTTCCTCAGACGCTTATACACACTCGCCCGGAACAGATTGTACACCACGGACACGATAGGAATAAAGATTAGCATACCCACAACACCCATCAGGCTGCCGCCGACAGTCACCGCGGCGAGTACCCAGATCGAGGGAAGACCCACGGAACTTCCCACTACCTTCGGATAGATCAGGTTACCCTCAATCTGCTGGAGGACCAGGAACATGATGACAAACCCCAGTGCCTGCAGGGGATCCACCATCAGGATCAGGAACGCTCCGATCACACAGCCGATAAATGCCCCGAAGATCGGGATCAGCGCCGTAAACGCGATAAGCACACCAACCAGCATTGCATACGGCATATTGAAGATGGTCATCGCGATGAAGAACATCATCCCCAGTATCATCGCTTCCACGCACTGCCCTGTCAGGAAATTGGAGAAAGATCTCGCTGTCAGAGAGCTCACTTCGAGACACCATTCCACGCGTTTTTCCGAAAGGAATGCATACATAACTTTTCTGACCTGCACTCTCAGCTTTTCCTTCTGCAGCAGGATGTAACACGCAAATACAAACGCGATGACAAACGTAGTCACGCCGCTCACGATGGATCCGATGGCAGACACAGTGGAATCAAGCACATTCCCTGCGCCGTTCTGTAAGAACGTCATGCCGCTGTTGATCATCCGCTCCGGATCCAGGTTGAGGTTGTCAAGCCAGGCCTGTATCTCTGGGTTGTCCGTGAAAAGAGCCTCCAGAAATCTCTGCGCTTCGGGAATAAAAGTACGGATCGTCATTCCCAGAGACAGCAGCGTCTTTCCCAGTTCCGGGATCACGACAAACATCACCAGTACAACAACGCCGATCACTACGGCGATAGTAAGTATAAGACTCAGCGGCCGGGCGAGCTTCTTCGCCACCTTTTTGTCCTTCAGATATTTATTCCCAAAGATCAGCTCCTCAAAGAAGCTCATCGGAACATTCAGCACGAACGCGATGGCTCCGCCTAAAAGAAAAGGAAAAATGATCCCGAACACAAAACGAATCGCCTGAAATATAAGAAGATAGTTCGCGAGCGCGATCAGTATAATGATCGTGAAAAGGATCAGTTCTCTTAATTTTTTCATTGTTTCTTTATCAAGCTTCATAAACTCCTCCTTCTGACGTTTCCTTATTCTACCACGCTTCCCGAACTACAACAAGGCTGTCAGCCGATTTTTAATAAAATCTGCCGGCAGCCCCTGAAAGATTTAAAATATTTTTTATTCTTTCTTTCCTTTTTCGACAAAAACCTGGAACGTATCTGTGCCTTTCACTCCCTGTTTGTCCGCAATCACCACAATTTTGTCCGCAATCCCTTCGCAGTACTTTTCATACTTAAATCCTGTATTAAATCCTGTATTAAATCCCTTCCATCTGTTCAAGGAATGCTTCATATCCCTCTTCTATATCCACGCAGATCGTATATCTGGTACTGCTCTGTCCCTTAAGTTTCTGTATCTCGTCCCGTGCCCGTTCCACCGCTTTTCCTTCCACCCGGTTTGTCCCCGGCTCCAGTCCAAGTACATACTGGCCTTTTGAAAAATTTTTCCACTGAGTAAAGCGTCTCAGAACCTCGTTTTCATAAGTCATGACAATACCGAATCCATAGTTTGGCTGATAGACTCCCGCCCTGGATCTTCCATTGTGATCCCGCATTTTATGGTAATAACACATTTCTTCCAGTGCATTTGGCTCGCTGACTTCAAGCGCCTGTGATTTGTATTTTTCCGCAAAGGCATTTCTGGACTGAATCTCACTGCTGTCGATCATCACTTTGCTTTCCGGAGACAGGAATGGATAACCTATATTACAGTGATACAGGATCATGAATTCTTCTTCCCTGAATCCCGTGTTGCAGATCTCATCTGTGATCTCGAATCGCGGCTGTGTGTTCCATACCCTGATTGTTCTCTTCAGCTTCAGCTTTTCTCCAAACAGGCTGCTCTGATCCATTTCTCCGCAGAGCACTGCCATATACTCTCCGTTTTCTTCTATGCGCTGGGCGCTGTATCCCCGGGCCGGTATATTGGCTATCCTGCCATGCAGGCCATATTCCACTCCATCTTCTTCGCAGGGGGATCCGGTATTATCAAGCCCGCATGTTGTCAGGAATCCTCCCGTAAAGCTTCTCAGCCACTGCGTGCCTCTTTTGTCATAATACCAGGGGGCGACCACGCCGCAGGGATTGATGTAACTGATATTGATCCCTTTATAGCGCAGCGTTGAAATATCCATGCAGCGGTCTGCCAGAACGGTAAGCGACATACCGCTCTGGCACTGCACCTCTGATGCAAGGACAGACTGTGCTGTTCCGCCTTCCAGGCGCATGGTCTTCAGTTCAAGAAGCTGATCCGGATTCCCTGTATACTCTTTTACAGACCGCTTCATTTTCTCACTCCCATTCCAGCATCAGTATCGCAAAGATCGAAAATTTCTCAAGAGAGACACACACCGTTCCGTTTTCATACGAATACGGGATTTCCTTTTCTTCCGGAAGAAGACATACTCTCTTTGGTTCCTGTTCCGCTTTCACATACAATGTTGTGTCATATGTATCCGGAATTCTGTACAGATCCCGTGTCTCTATGACTCCGATCAGTTTTTTCTTCTCTTCTGGAGCGTCAAACATTACGCACTCAACAGATTCAGATGCTTCTGCCCCAAAACAGAACTCATCTTCCGCAAGCATACGTATAATATTGGCGAATATGGCACTGTGCTGATATCTCTCCGCGCGCTCGATAGGAACCGCGCTCCAGACAGCTTTCCCCTGCCCATATTCTGTATACAGGATCCCCGGCTCTTCTGTCCAGATTCCAGGCGGATTGGCATGGATCGTTGCAAATGGATACGCGGGATCATCCTTGTCCACATACTCTTCCTCGTGGATGTCTGTTGGAAACATGGACCAGCGTGCCCCCGGTTTTGTATATGGGAATGTAAGGGTCGCAAGAGCTGTTCCCTTCCATCCTTTTTCCACCCGGACTGCTGGTTCGAACATTACAAGAGGATATAGATACGTAAAGTATCCGTCCATAATGTCCGAGTTCTCAGTTGGAGCAAGATAAGTCATACGCCCGTCCGTATAACCTGCTTCTCTGGTTCCAAACAGTTCCTTCATCAATTCCTCTCTGCAGCATCCGCTGATATACAGGTTTCCGCCTTCCTTTACATATTTCAGGATCGTATCCGCCTCCTCTTTGCTCATTCCCGGCGCATCCGGTACTACAAGCACTTTATGCCGGAACATTTCATCCCTCTTCCAGTTATTGATTATCCCATATGGTACGTGCTCTGCCGCAAGGATATCAGACGCCCCTTTCAACGCGTCATAATGCGGCATCGTCCCCGCGCTTCCGGTATCCCTGTCCAGACGGTGATCCATAACATGTATGCCGTTTGCCCGGTAATCATATTTCCCGTTCAGATTAAAATACAGGCTGACGTCATAAGCCTGCGTCCCGGTTGTCAGATACGGTTCATATGCCTTTGTCTCCCCGTAGACCTCTCCGATCAAATCATACACCCTCTCATCTATAGTCCCCACAGGATCGATCGCGTCGATCAGCAGGCTTGCCCCATGATGCAGATAAGTCATCGCAGCGCACTGTCTGAGCTGATCCTTTGACTTTGTTGACGTGTGCTCTTCCAGCTTGGGATAGCAGCGGGATGTCATGTACTGAAACGGCTGATTCTGCGTCAGGTTATACCATGCCTTGCACGCCAGAGACTGCTGCCGTATCCCCCCATAAAGGTCTGTCCCGATATAGTCGCTCACCTGGGACACATTTTCATTGTTTCCGAAGCGCCAGAACGCGATCGAATTCCCATACTGATGCTCCACAGACGCGTCAGGTCTGTATTTATGCAGTTCATCGGTACACATCTTTCCAAATTCATAAATCCACTCATGCCGTTTCCGGTCAAATTCAAGCCACCTCTCGTCAGTCCAGTCTACGATCTCAGGCATTGGTTCATCATGGGACTGAGCCCATTTCTTCTTACAGGAATCACAGTAGCAGACTTCCGGCCAGAATGTCATATCAAAGAAGACTCCCTCAAATTCAAAGTAATCACAGAATTCCTTTATCTGCGCTTTCACAAATTCGCGGTATTCTTCATTATTCGGACAGCACAGCCCATACCTTCCGCCGTGGAATCTGGAGTCATGCCCGTATGCATCCAGCATCCTCCACTCCGGGTGGCGTTCAAACTCCCGGTTATTAAATATGATACTGTAATAGATGATCACATCCATCCCGTCTTCATGGCACAGATCGATCAGCCGTTTGATCTTATCCTCTTTCCCGATAAACGCTTTATGTATAACTCCGGTTTTCGTTGGCCAGTAGCACAGCCCCACATGGGACTGTATATAGATCATCGGCGCCGTGATCTGAGCTTTCTTGAGCAGCGAAAAATATTCTTCCGGATCAAACTGTTCCATAAACCGGTTGTCCCAGTCCTCGATATGCATATCCAGCAGTGTTCTCCGGAATTGATTTTGATACCATTTTGTCATCTTCTTTGCCCCTTTCGTTTTTCTTTTATTCCAGCACAAGGTCCGGGTTCTCAGCAAAATGCTTCAGTATTACCAGGTTATCGCACTCTGAGGTATTCGTGATCCTGATTCCTTCTTTTGCGGCGCGCTCTGTCACGAAATACTCATCATTCGTAAGCTGCCCGTACCGTATCTGCGCAGGCGATTCGATCGGATACACTCCAAAACGCCCCTGCCCCTGGATACAGATCGTACCGTACGCGGCGCTGTCTCTGATTACAACTGTTTTTCCAGGGTGGACCGTCAGCCTCTTCGCACACACCAGATCAGATTTATAGCAGATCCACTCCTCCAGATATCCGTCCGTCTCCATCTCATCCACATCGCGCACCGGTTTTGGAGCCATAAAACGATTCTTATGGAAATCCGGATCCACATTCAGATCCCAGTCGACCACACCCAGCAGATAGTCATAATTCCCCCGTTCTTCCTCCGGGCAGTTTTTCCACAGCAGGTCTTCTTCCAGCACCTGTCCGTTCATAAGTACAGACTGATACATCGCATAGACATCCGAAGCGAACTGCGGCTCATATGTACACAGGCTTCCCGGGGCATGCAGCACCCCCGGCGGAACGTCATATCCAGTATCGAGTACAAGCCTGTATGCCCTGGACAGATCCAGCAGATGATTGTCCCCTCTGGTAAAATTTTTCAGCGCTTCCAGCACCTCTTCCTCTGTAGTCTCCGGGTTCAGCCCGAAAAACGTAAACGGAAATTCTCCACCATGGTCATTTAACTGTGATGGGAAGAAATACATCTCCGGCTTTCCTGCCGCCCCGACTCTCTTTGCATGTTCATCTCTGTGGTGGATATGATGAGGAAGTGGTCCCGCGTTATCAAAAAACTTTGAAAACATTGGCCATCTCCCATACTTTTTCCAGAGAGTTTCACCAATAATTTCCGGTCCCATTAAATCTACCGCATCACGGAGGAGGATTTTTTTCTCCCCGTCCATTACAAGGTAGCTCAATCCTTCATCTTCCGCCGTCTTCGGCCCATTCTCCGCCCAGGTCGTAGAAGAGAACCAACGCTCGTCAATCCCCCCGCGGTCCGATCCCAGCGCATAGTAGTCATCGGGATGGAGCTTGATTCTTTTTCCCGGTCTGCAAAACGATCTCGACACCCACACCGGCGCCAGCCTCAATACACCTTTCCCCTGCTCCAGTGCGCGGTTTACAACTTCTCTGCTCATCGTTATCCCTCCATTCTTTTCCATTTTCTATATTCCACGGGCTTTAATTCTTTTTTCAAAACGTCAAGCGGCTCATATTCCAGGGGCAGCTCCAGCGGCAGATCGACTCTCGTCCGCTCTATCGCGCTGATATAGATTGCCTCCAGAATTTCATATCCGTGATAAGCCTGTGCTATATTGCACGGGTGTCCTTCCGCCTGTCCCAGCATCCATCTGCCAAAGTCTTTCGTATAACGCATCTGTGCCTCATACTGCTCCCGTTCAAAAAAATCTCCGTAATCTCCCATTCTGATCTCCGGTGACGTCTGAGGGGAAAACACGGCATATGCTCCGCTGCAGGAAGCCCATGCATAGCCTTTTGTTCCATAAACCGTCAGCCTGTCATCGGTCCAGTAGGAAGCCGTACCAGGCCCATGTGTAAATCCCACGTTATGATCCGCGTGCTGCTCCGCAAAATACCCGCATTCTAAAACAGCCCGGATCCCGTTTTCCAGGATCAATCCACTGGACACATAATCTGGAGAGGGATGTCCGTCTTCCAGGTAAAAACTGCCATGGACATGCCCTGTCACACTCACTGCCCGCACACCGCCCGCTGCCCATAAAATATAGTCAATATAGTGTGTTCCCAACTGAGACGCCTGCGGCTGACAGCTCGCTTCGATCCGATATACCTCTCCGATCTCGCCTGTATCCAGCACCTCTTTCAACTGCTGGAATGACCGCAGATACTTATGCTGCTGACAGACAACCGTCTTGATTCCATTGGTCTGGCACAGATTTTTGATCTTTGCCGCCTCCGTAAGCGACGTCGCCATCGGTTTTTCGAACATCAGCCCTTTTACACCGTATTTTGCTGCCAGTTCCGCCAGCGAAAGCCTTACATTGGGCATCGTCGCAAACGCCATCACATCCGGTCTCAGACACCGGAGCATTTCTTCCGCGTCCTCCCAGCAGATTTCATCGGAGAGTCCGAACTGAACCGCTGCCAGTTCCAGGCGCTCTTTTTTCTGATCGCAGATTCCCACAACTTCGAACATCTCAGAATTTTGCAGAATCCCGTGCAGGTGAATCTTTCCTCTCGCCCCCATCCCCACGACTACCGTTCTGAGTTTTTGCATCTCAAGTCCTCTCCTTTTTCAAAATATTTTTTCTCGCATTATCAGCGCTTCAGCAGGACTTTCGCTGTCTTTCCTCCGAAAAACATCCTGCAGGCTTCCGGCGCTTCCTCCAGCGGAAAGATATGGCTCACCGCGGATCTGGGGTCAAATCCCCTGTAGTAAATCTCGCACAGATCATAAAAATCCTGCCTGGTATAATAAAATGCCCCCGTGAGCGTGACCTCTCTGTGAATGATCTGATAGGATGGCACGATCTTCAGCTCCCGGTAATTTTCTCCGCAGAACACCACTGTGCCGGCAGGACGGACCCCCTCCAGAGCAGACAGTTCTGCCGCAGCGTTTCCCGAGCATTCAAACACGACGTCCGCCTTCGGCTCCGATTCCGGGTCATACGCTTCTCCCGCCTCATCCGCTCCCGCAAGATCAAGTGCATACTGTCTGCGAATCGGGTTTGGCTCCCACACCGAGACGTGATACCCATAATATTTCAAAAGCGAGATCACACCCAGACCAATCGGACCCGCGCCAAACACTGCCGCGTTTCTCGCCCAGTCCTGCCGGATCTTTCCAATCGCCCGGTATGCCACGCCAAGAGTGTCCCCGCCGAGAAGTACTCCGACCTCCATCTCCATCCCTTCCGGCAGCCTGATGCAGCACTGTTCCGGAACAGCCGCATATTCGGCATGTCCCCCGGAGAGAACAGAAAAACTGCTGCAGAACTGAGGTTGCCCCTTCTTGCAGAAATAACAGTTTCCACACCCTTTTATCACGTTCACTGTCACCTGGTCTCCCGGCTTGAGCATTCCACATCCATTTGTCTCCTCAACAATTCCTGCAAATTCATGTCCCGGCATTTCTTCAAGTCCCGCCAGATAATCTGCATGTTCGCTCCCGCACAGGGCCGAGACTGCTGTCCTCAGAAGAACCTCGCCCTTCTTCGGCTCCGGTACGGGCACGTCTTCGACCGCCGCCCTGCCGTCTCCATAAAAACGTAATCCCTTCATCCTGTCTCCTTATCCTTTCACCGCGCCTCCTGCCAGCCCGGCCACAATATATTTCTGAAGAAACACATACATGACCGTAAGCGGAATCGAGGAGAGTACGATCGCTGCAAAAAGAAGGTTGTATTCGATCGAGTACTGTCCTTTAAAGCTGTATATGAACAGCGGAAGCGTCTGAGTGTCTTTATCAGCTCCCAGGATCATCAATGAGATCAGAAACTCGTTCCACATCCAGAGAAAGTTGGTGATCACGATCGTCGCCGTCATAGGTTTCATAATCGGATAGACCACTGAAAAAAATGTCTTCCAGGTTCCTGCTCCTTCCACATACGCTGACTCCGCAAGTTCTCTCGGGATCGTCTTAATATATCCGTTGCACAGATAGACTCCCTGGATCAGCGGATAAGTGATAAATATAATGATAATGCTCACCCGGTTTCCCAGCCCGAGCGCTTTCATAAACATCGACAGAGGAAGCGCCACGATCTGAAACGGCACAAACATGGCTGCCGTGATATAATACAGCGTGAATTTCGATGTCTTAAGGGGAAATGTCTGATTCACCGCATAGGACACTGCCGGAACAAATACCATGACAACTGCCACAGATATCAGAGTAAAAAAAGTAGTGTTCACGACCGCAGTCACAAATCCGTTCCGGTGAAACACTTCTATATAGTTTTGAATATTAAAACTCTCGGGCAGTGTCAGAAAGCTGATACTCGACTCTGCCTGCGTTTTAAGGGAATTGACAACTGTCACATATAAGACCAGCGCAATGCATAAGAACCAGAAGATCAGACACGCGTAAGTCCCTGCGTCCAGCAGTCTTTTTTTTGTTTTTCTGCTCATTGCTGTTCAATCCCTCCTCTTCCTACGACTTTCATGATTACAAACGAAGCGATCGTAATGATCACAAACAGAACAACGGCTGTAGCGCATGCCTGGGAAAACTTCATATCCATACTTCCCATAAGATAAATTTTATACCCCATCGATGTAGTCGCCTTCGCCGGACCTCCCTGCGTCAGGGAAACGATATAATCAAATACGACAAGCGCGTCCCGGATCCCCTTGACAAGACAGATCACCAGTGTGGACGCCAGGAACGGAAACGTGACTACCCTGAATCTGGTTATCGGCCCGGCTCCGTCTACTTTAGCTGCTTCGAGGAGATCTCCCGGAACGCTCTGGAGCGCTGCGATCAGAAGCACTGTCGGGATTGAAAGATTCTGCCAGAATCCGAGGATGATCACTGCCAGCATTGCCCCGCCTTTCGATGACAGTAGACTTGTTTCCAAAAATCCGATTCCCAGGTTCTCCCCTATCATAGGCAGCATCCTTCTGAAGATTTCGTTAAATATCAATCCCAGAGACAGCATGGATATGATTGCAGGGTAAAAAAATACGGAGCGGAAAAAATTTACGCCCCGCAGTTTTCTTGTCAGTAATACCGCAAGAAAGATCGAAAACGGAATCGTCGTCGCATTTACAGCCACCGTATAGATCATTGTAAATTTGACTGAATTCAGAAGATCTGTATCCTGAAACACCTTCACAAAATTATCCAGACCGATGAAATTGTATTCCAGTGAATATCCGTTCCAATCTGTCAGACTGAAGTAGAAACTGTACACTGCGGGAATGATAAAAAATACTGTGAACAGAACAAGGGCGATCGCTATGACCGGCATATAGGACATATTTCTTTTATGACTGATACCGTTTGTTTTTCTTTTCATTGTCTCCTCCTCTCAATCACTGTCCTTTTCCGCGGCGCGGAGAGATTATAAAACTCTCTCCGCAGCCCCTGCTTTTTATTCCTGCCGAAGTACGATCTCTTCCTCACCTGCAAGGAACGTATCAATATCTCCATCCATCAGGAATGCCTGCGCCAGGTCAGCCTCATCACTTACAACTCCTGTGCTGATATAATCACGCCACCACGGGATCGCCTGTCCATTTTCAATATATCCCAGCACCATGTCAATCGTGGGATTATCTGTTGTCACCCCTTTGATCGGACTGGGAGCCTTGTCATAATCTGTATAGATCTGCGCGTTTTCCGGCTGTGCAATAAATTCAAGGAATCTCAGGGCATACTCTTCTTTTCCTGTCCCTGACATTGCCGCGATACACGGATCGATGCCGGAAATCACCGCGTGCACACCGTCATCCGTGGGCAGGGCAAACATTCCCATATTGATATCCGGATTATTCTTTTCAATATCAGACTGAGCCCATGTTCCGGTCAGCATCATTGCCCCTTCCCCGTTTGCAAACATCTGCATCGAAAGGTCGTAGTTGGTGCTGAGCGCATCCGGCTGAGAATATTCACTTGACAGCAGATACAGACGTTCCGCTGCCAGCCTGGAATAATCATTATCCGCAAACCGGTCTCCGCTGCCTTCATACATTCCCACATAAAAATCATATGGATTCCATGTGTCATCCGAAACCGCGGCTGTCATGATATGGAATTTCTGTGAACAGTTTTCTTTTTCTCCGTTACTGAAGATAAACGGCGTGATCCCTGCTGCCTTTAACGCGTCTGCCGTCTGGATCAGTTCATCCCAGGTCTGCGGAACTTCCAGATTCTGTTCCTCAAAAATATCTTTGTTATACGCCACAACTCCTGCATTGATGGACAACGGAACCGAATACAGCTTGTCGTCCACGCAGGACATATCATAATATGCATCTATGATATTATCTGTCCAGTCGTTCCCTGTAAGATCCACCATACGTCCCTCCTGGCACATCATGCGGAACTCTGCCTGAGAGGGCCAGTGCTGCACCAGATCCATCGGTTCATTTGTCGCCATTCTCGTCTGGAAAATCTGCTTGCCCGTATCTGACGAAGTAGCTGTAAGCTCGATCTTGATATCAGGATTTTCCTCCTCAAATTTGTCTATGATCTCCTGGATCACATTTGTATTCGACTTCTGCCAGAACAGCTCCAGCGTCACGACGCCGTCTTCACTGCTCTCTTCCGTATCCTCCTGCGCTGCCCCTCCGCTTATGCATCCCGCCAGCATCCCTGTGAGCATCGTTGCGGCAAGGACTGCCGCCAGCCATCTTCTTTTCATCTTTTTCCTCCATTTCCGCGTTTACCATGGTCATCCGCTTTTTATTTGTTGATCTTATCTTACAGTTTCTGTCCCCCTTATCCCATCCCACATTTTTTTGATTATGCGTAATATTTTACGATTTGCCATCCGTTCCTCTGCTGTATTCCCCCGGCGCGCATCCGCATATTCTCTTGAATACTTTAGTAAAATATTTATAATCGTGGAATCCCACGGCTTCGGATACCTGATAAACTACTGCGTCCGGTTTCCTGAGAAGCTGTTTTGCTTTTCTGATACGGATCTGATTCAGATACTCATTGAAATTCACTCCCATCTCCTTTTTGAAAATGCAGCTGAAATAGCTCGACGACTTGTTCACCGCCTCCGCAGTGCTGGTCAGTGTGATTGGTTCCATGTAATGCTGCTGAATATAGTCCACCGCTCTGGAGATCACAGAACTGTATTTCTTTCCCGTCAGATCTTTCAGCCCCTGCAGAAGAAGGCTGCAGTAGTCCTGTATCCATCTCTCATAGCTGTCCAGACCGGAAAAATGAAGCTGATTCTGGAACATTGCCTGATTCCGGTCCAGGATCCCCGCAATGTCCACTCCTTTTTCCTGCATGACTTCAAACACGGCATTCTTGATCGCAGTGCACAATTCCACGGGCACACGATGATCCGTACACTTTTTTTCGTAAAGACGGCAGAACTGTGCATGTATCATCTCTTCCATCTGTTCGGTACGAAGAAGTTCTATACATTCTCTGAATTCATCTTTATTAAAATACAGCAGGGGAAATATTCGTTCCTGAGTCATATCAAGTTCATCATAAAATATGCAGACAGGATCTTTTCGGTAAAGCCTGTGTTTCAATGCCTCTGCCGACTGCCTGTACAAATCTGCGATTTCTGAAATGTCTCCTTTACTGCTCACGCCAGCGGTATAATCAGATCTCAGCTCACGCATCGCCGACCAGATGATCTGCCTGTATTCCATCCGCTCTGACCGGCTGCTTACTTCTGCAAGAAATACGATCCTCTCCTCTTCTCTGAAAAGAATTCTGATATTTCCTCTGTCTTTCCCCGGCATACTCAGCCTTTCCTCCGCCTCTTCCTCTGACACGGCTCTTGATCCGCGCTGTCCGTAAATCTCGTTTTTCTCCACAGAAACCAAAACAATTTCCCCGGGAAGCCTCTCTCCTTTTAGATAAAGAAGAGCCCTGACCGCACTGTATTCTCCGCCCTCTTCCAGAATCTTCCTTATTTCCTGTCGGTGCACAATCTCCGCCTGTCTGTCTTCACTCTCTATTTCTTTTATGCTTTTGGCCAGCAGATCTGTGAGTTTATCCAGATTCACCGGCTTTAACAGATACTCTACCACACCGATCGAGATCGCCTTTTTTGCATACTCGAACTCCGAATAACCGCTGAGCAGTATCACTTTCCTTGCTCCATACCCCTCTATTGCCCGCTCTGCCAGTTCCAGTCCATCGATCCCGGGCATGCGTATGTCTGAGATAATGATTTCCGGCCGATGTTCACTGCATATCCTTTCTGCCGCAACACCGTCTTCTGCCGTAAACACCGTATCGATTCCCAGAAATTTCCAGTCAATGTTGGATCCCAGTCCGTTTCTGATATGTCTTTCATCGTCAGCAATCAATATCTTCATTCTCAGTTCCCTCCCTGAACGCTTTTGAAATCCTGACACGCACAACAGTTCCTTTTCCCGGTGTCGAATCAAACTGTACACCGTAGCCTTCACCGTATTTCAGATGGATCCGGTCATTTACGTTTTTCAGCGCATAGATTTTATCTGTCGTTTCTTTCTGCTGCAGAATCTTCTGTATTGCTGTCGGTTCTGTGCCAACGCCGTCATCACGCACTTCATAGATAATATCTCTGCCGAAGCTTTTGATCGAGACCCATATATGTCCTCCTCCTACTTTTTCCTCCAGTCCATGCACGAATGCATTTTCTACAATCGGCTGCAGAACCAGTTTCAGCACGATACAGTTTTCAAGGTCTTCATCCATCTGAATATCCACCTTTATCTTCTCACCGAACCGGCTTTTCTGAAGAGTCAGATAATTGTTTAAATGACGGACTTCTTCCCCGACAGTTGTGGTCTCCTGTCCATTGTTCAGCACATGTCTGAACATCCCCGAGAGCGCTTCGATCTGTTCCGCCAGATCTTTCTCTCCATGCTCTATCGCGATCCATCTCATTGTATCCAGCGTATTGTATAAAAAATGAGGATTGATCTGAGACTGCAGGGACAAAACCTCTGCTTCCCTGCATTGAAGCTGGCCTTTATATACGGTTTCTATCAGTTCACGTATCCTTTCCGTCATGCGGATAATACTCTGGTTCAGATGGCTGACCTCATCCCGGCTTCCGGAATACAGATGAATGCTGTAATTCCCCTCATCTATTGTCTCAACATCCTTTGCCAGTTTTACAATCGGATTAATAACGGCTCTTTTTTGCCAGATTGAAAATATCACTCCGAAAAATATCGAAAGAATCAGTGCAATCCAGAATATCACATTAATAAGACTCATCTGTTCCTTCAAAGAAGCCAGACTCCTTACCTGCACCACAGTCCAGCCGTTAACAGGAAGTTGATAATAGAACACCGCTTTTCCCTCATCTTCAGATACATAGTATCCTTCTGAATGCTCCGTACGTGTACGTATATCACGAGATACTCTTTCGCCCAGCATATCTTTATCCTGCGCAGAAGCCACATATCCTTCTGAGTCAAAGATAAATGCGTAGTCCCCTTCCCCATTTCCCCCATTGCCATATAGAGAACAAAGATATTCTTCACTTATACTGATGCGCTCTATCCCTATCGGCACAATCCGATATAAATGATTTACGATACGATAAAGAGAGGCCACCTCTTCGTTTCCCATCCCCCCTGTATATCCCTCCAACATTTTGGCCGGTTCCCATATCACCTTTCCTTCCAGTTCTTCCATTTCATTCATCTTGTCCGTCTGTTCAAGGATTTCTTCCTTCTCATAATAGTTTCTGTATTGATAGAGAATTTGCTCTTCACAAAATAAGGAAACAGAAGAAATATATTTTTTTGAGTAAACCTTCTGTTCTATCATAAGTATCACATCCATCAGGCTCTCTTCTTTCACCTCTCCACTTTCCTGAAATTCATTAAACAGAGTTTGTATCTCCCGGCTGCTTGTCAGATTTCTGGATAAATCCATGACATCAGTCAATACGTTTTCCATGCTGGGTCTGGATTGTTTTAATATTTCCAGTTCTTTCTCGTACTGCTTATTCAGAAACTGTTCTGTGACTACACTATTCATTACCAAAAACACAAGAATCAATGGTATGATCAGACACAAAAGAATTATCCCCATAAATTTATCTGCCAGCCCCATGTTTCTTAATCTGCTCATAACTCCCGGTCTTTTCATTCTTTCTGGCATCCGGCACACCACCTTTCTTTCTGACGATTTCTGTACTTCCGCTCCGGTTCAAATATATATCAGTCGTTCACCCCAACCACAGACAGGCAGACATAGATGCTTTTATGTCATCCATCCCCGCCGTTTTTTCTGTTCTCAATTTTATTTCAGTATATCAAAAATCTATTTCTGATTAAGTGGAATAATTTTCTATTTTATCGAATATTTTTTGAAGGGAATCAAATTTAAAAATCTACATAAAAACACCGGCGTCTTCCGATATAAGATCATCAGAATCCGCCGGTGTTTTTCAGCATCTTCCCTATTTCTCACTGTAGTGATGAGCCTCCTCGAGCATCATATCCTTCACCTTCATCAGCCGGATCTGGGTACTTCTCTCGTTCTCATCCAGTTTCATTGTGATATACTTTATATTCTCCTCCGTCTCGGGAATGATCACATGCTCCAGGGCATTTACACGTCTCCTGGTCTTCTCGATCTCCGCCGCCATAAGCTGGCACGCCTTCTCGCACTCGGCAAGCCGGATCATATCCGGAAGGATATCCGCCAGGGATTTTACCGCTCCGTCCAGGTCACTGGAGGTAAAGGCAAATCCGTAGGAATAGATATCATTCTCGTCAGCAGTCCTGGTCTTGTACTCGAAGGTCGGGATATCCACGCTCATCACATTCTTCTCACCGGCCTCCAGATTAACCTCCTGCTTGGGAGCCATGAGCGCCGTGTTGAGGGCAGCTTCCGACATCCCCGCCTTGGCGATGACAAAATTCCGGTTTGCCGACTTGATTCCGGCTTCCACTTTCCTGCGCACTGTCATATTTTCACGGACCAGATCCAGATACTGACGCATAAGTTCGTCCCGCTTATCCTTCAGAAGCTTGTGGCCTTTGATCGCCGTGACCCGTTTCTTCTTCAGGCGCGTCAGCTCCATCCGGGTCGGATTTACATGTTTTGAAGCCAAAACTCCACCTCCTCTGATAAATCAGTAGAACTCATCCAGATATTTATCGTCGATTCGTTTGAGTTCGTTTCTCGGGAGCATCCGCAGCAGTTTCCATCCGATGTCCAGAGTCTCCTCGATACTCCGGTCAGTGTTGTATCCCTGGGATACGTATTCCTGCTCGAAAGCGTCCGCGAACTTCGCGTACATCAGATCAATCTCGGTCAGCGCCGCCTCACCCAGAATCACCATGAGCTCTTTGGCGTCTTTTCCACGTGCATACGCGGCGAAGAGCTGGTTCATGGTATTGGAGTGATCAGCACGGGTCTTGCCCTCGCCGATTCCTTTATCCTTCAGTCGGGACAGAGAGGGCAGAACGTCGATCGGCGGCGTAACACCTTTTCGGTAGAGCTCACGGCTCAGGATGATCTGTCCCTCTGTGATATATCCGGTCAGGTCCGGGATTGGATGGGTCTTGTCATCCTCGGGCATGGTCAGGATCGGGATCATAGTGATGCTTCCCTTCTTCCCGTTCTGCCTTCCCGCTCTCTCATAGATGGACGCCAGGTCCGTGTACATATATCCGGGGTATCCGCGGCGTCCCGGTACTTCCTTGCGGGCCGCCGAGACCTCCCGGAGCGCATCCGCATAGTTTGTGATATCTGTCAGGATGACGAGCACGTGCATCTCTTTCTCAAAAGCAAGATACTCCGCCGCCGTCAGAGCCATCTTCGGCGTTGCGATACGCTCAATGGCAGGGTCGTTGGCCAGGTTCACAAACAGAACTGTCCTGTCAAGTGCTCCTGTCTCACGGAAACTCTCGATAAAGAAGTTGGACTCCTCAAAAGTGATTCCCATTGCCGCAAACACAACGGCGAAGTTCTCGTCTTTTCCCAGTACCTTTGCCTGGCGGGCGATCTGTGCCGCAAGCTGTGCATGGGGCAGACCGGATGCAGAGAAAATGGGCAGTTTCTGCCCGCGGACCAGAGTGTTCAGTCCGTCAATGGCAGATACACCGGTCTGAATGAACTCCTCCGGATAACTCCTTGCCGCCGGGTTCATAGGAAGACCGTTGATGTCCATCCTTGCCTCCGGCAGGATCTCCGGGCCATCGTCGATGGGACGTCCCAGTCCGTCAAAGACACGTCCCAGCATATCCTCGGATACACCCAGCTCCATACTCCTTCCCAGGAAACGTACCTTGCTGTTAGACAGGTTGATTCCTGTTGAGCTCTCGAAAAGCTGTACCAGCACGTCGCTTCCATTTACTTCAAGTACCTTGCATCTCCTGGTCTCTCCATTAACCAGCTCGATCTCTCCCAGTTCGTCATAGGTCACGCCCTCCACGCCGCGCACGAGCATCAGCGGTCCTGCGACTTCCTGTATGGTTCTATACTCCTTAGGCATATCAGCGTTCCCCCTTTCCGAAGGTATTGGCTATCTGGGCACTCAGCTCCTCGTCCACCTTCTTATATTCTTCATCCAGCGCGTCTTCCGTCACATATTTGAAACGTCCGATCTGCTCTCTGACAGGCATAGAGATCAGTTTCTGAAGGGAGGCTCCCTGGGAAAGTGCCTCTACCGCTCTGTCGTAAAATGCGTTTACAAGTTTCATCATCATATACTGTTTCTTCAGAGACGTGTATGTGTCGACCTCATGGAAAGAATTCTGATGAAGGAAATCCTCTCTGATGGAACGCGCCGCCTCCATCTTCAGCCGGTCTCCCGGGGAGAGGGCATCCATACCGACCATCTTCACGATCTCTTCCAGCTCAGCCTCTTCCTGAAGGAGGGTCATCATCTTCTGACGTCCTTCCATCCAGTCAGACGCCACCTCCGCGTTGAACCATTTCTCCATATCATCCAGATATAGAGAGTAGCTGTTCAGCCAGTTGATCGCCGGGAAATGTCTCTTATATGCCAGTTCAGAATCAAGCCCCCAGAATACCTTCACGATACGAAGAGTAGCCTGGGACACCGGCTCGGAGGTATCTCCTCCCGGAGGGGATACCGCACCGATCACGGACAACGCCCCCTCTCTTCCCTCTTTTCCAAGAGAGATCACATGTCCCGCACGCTCATAGAACTGCGCCAGACGGCTTCCCAGATAAGCCGGGTAGCCTTCCTCGCCGGGCATCTCCTCCAGACGGCCCGACATCTCACGGAGGGCCTCCGCCCAACGAGATGTGGAATCCGCCATCAGAGCCACGGAATATCCCATATCACGGAAATACTCCGCGATGGTGATCCCTGTATAGATGGACGCCTCGCGGGCCGCAACAGGCATGTCCGATGTGTTGGCAATCAGCACTGTCCTCTGCATCAGAGGCTGTCCGGTCTTCGGATCTTTCAGTTCCGGGAACTCGTTCAATACATCTGTCATCTCGTTCCCACGCTCACCGCACCCGATATAGACAACGATATCTGCCTCAGCCCATTTCGCCAGCTGATGCTGGATCACGGTCTTGCCGCTCCCGAAAGGCCCGGGGACTGCTGCCACACCGCCCTTTGCGATGGGGAAGAATGTGTCGATGACACGCTGTCCCGTAACAAGAGGCATCTCCGGGGGCAGTTTCTTCTTATACGGACGTCCACGACGGACCGGCCATTTCTGCATCATGGTCAGTTCTCTCTCCCCGTCCGCAGTCTCAACCACCGCTACAACCTCTTCTACGGTAAACTCACCGCTCCGGATCTCTTTGATCCTGCCGCTGACCCCATAGGGAACCATGATCTTCTGCTGCACCAGCACCGTCTCCTGAACCGTACCGATGACATCCCCCGGCTCCACCTGGTCACCTTCCTGAACCGTGGGAATAAACTCCCACTTCAGATCCCTTTTCAGGGAAGGCACTTCCACACCGCGCTTCAGATTGTTTCCTGAAATCTTCATAATATCATCCAGAGGTCTCTGGATCCCATCATAGATACTTGTGATCAGTCCGGGCCCCAGTTCCACGGACATGGGAACTTCCATGGACTCTACCGGCTCTCCCGGTCCCAGACCGGAAGTCTCCTCGTACACCTGGATCGACGCCTCATCCCCGTGCATCTCGATGATCTCTCCGATCAGACGCTGCTTCGACACACGGACCACGTCAAACATATTTGCATCACGCATTCCCTCTGCGATGACAAGAGGTCCTGCGACTTTTTTTATAACTCCTGTGCTCATTCACTTACTCCTCCAAACAGAATATCCGACCCGACTGCCTGCTCTACGGTCTTCCTGACTCCCTCCACACCGGCACCCGTATTCCCGGATACGCCGGGAATCTGTATGATCGATGGAAGGGTTCTCTCTCTGTATTCTTCGATCTCGTCTTCCAGTTCCGCTGCCGCTGCCTCTGTGATATAGATGATCCCGTAATTTCCTCCGGCAAGCTGCCTGAGCTTGCCCCGCGCTTCCTCCGGGGTCTTTACAGGGCAGATGGAAAGGCCAAGAGTGGCGAATCCATAGATACTGTCATAGTCGCCTATCACTGCAATCTTATACATACATCTCCCTTATCCTTTCCCGGATCGCATCGTCCGGAAAACCGTTTTGTTTTCCGGTCAGGATGATCCGCACTGTCTTGATCTCATTCTCTCTCGCGATCAGATACCCCAGCAGAGGGCCAACTGAAAACGTCTCATATTTCTGTGATTTGAGTGTTTCGATCATTTGGTTATCACACCAGCGCTCAAATGCCGACGGGGATTCCTTCAGCGCCTCCGCGCCTGCCGCATAGGAAGTTCCTTCCAGATACTGGGCAATCTCATCCGAGCCGGCAAGAGCGGCCCGGATCAGCTGTTCTACGCTTACGCCCTGGCACTCAGCCATGGCGCTTCGCATGAAATCCGAAGATTTCCCTGTCTTCTGGGAACGCACCGCGATCTTGATATCAGCGATAGCTACCGTGGTGTCCGCATAATCGGCTATGATCGGCTCCCCTGAGCGCTGTCCGGCATCCCTGACCGCCTCCAGCGCCGCTTTGTCAATCATGATATCACAGAGCTGACCGTCTCTCGTGTGAAGCAGTGTCTCAAAGGCCTCCTGCGCAACGCCCGGCATATTTCCCGGAAGACGGGCAAAATCCTTGCTCTCCACGATCTTCATCATCTCCTCGCCCGGGATAGCGCAGTCATCGTAAAAGATATGGGGATTTTTCACCTCGGTACACACTTCCTTGATGGCGGCTTTCAGGTTATGATACAGCTTCGGATAAGAAAGAACATCGAAAACGCGCATATCCGGGGCCACGTCCCGGATCACCTGCCAGGTCTTCTCCTCCTCACGGTTTAAGACTGCGTCCGTATCATTTGCCGCGGCCGCGTCTCCCCATCCTTTTTCGATCAAAAGCTGCAATGCCTGTTCCGCCGTGGGGCAGGCCAGGAGCTGTTCGATCACAGCATCGGTAAGGAGCGAAGTCTCAAGGGCACGGATGCGGGCAACCGCGTAAGTATACTTTGTATTACCCAACTCTATCCCTCCCTGCCGGAAGCAAACAGCATCCTGTTCACCTGATCCGATAATTCTTCTCTCTTTGAATCAAACACTGCTTTTATCGTACAGTTTTCTTCCACGCCGCCATACACGAGAAGGAATCCCCCTTCTGCCGTACAGGGCTGCTCGGAGATTGTCAGACTCCCGCCTTTTTCCGCCGCGATGTTCTTCACCCTGTCAGAAAAGCCTTCCGGCATCCTTCTGAGTTCCCTCTCGGTAAAACGGATCTCACCGTCTTCGGGGAGTACATATTTCTTCAACAGCCTCTCCACAAATTCAAAATACTCATTGTCGTCCAGATCCAGAACTCTCCGGTAAGCCTTCTGAAGGATCTCCCGGATCACTTCCTGCTTCGCCGCGAGATATGCCTGTTTCCTCTGCATATCCTGAGCCGAAGCCGCCCTGGAAGCGTGATCCAGCGCATCTTTTTCCGCCTTTGAGGCGATCTTCAAAGCCTGCGCCTCCGCCTCTTCCTGTGCGTTCTTCAGGATCTTCTGCGCCTCCGCCTCCGCTTTCACACGGATTTCCTGCGCAGACGTTTCCGCTTCCTTCAGGATCTGGGCTTTCATCTTGTCCAGTCCACTCATTTCCACGCCTCCTATACCTGAATTCCGCTTACTGCAAGGAAGGAGATCAGAAGCGCGAGGATAGCGTAGGTCTCAACCATAGCCGGGAACAGCATCGCCTTACCGAACTGATCCGGTTTCTTTGCCACGATCCCGATTGCTGCCGCTGCTGTCTTACCCTGCGCGATCGCTGAGAGAAGACCAACCACACCGATGGGAAGGCACGCCGCAAGGATGAGAAGACCTGTCTGAACGGACAGGTCCGCAAGACCTCCGCCCAGCACGCCGATCTTTGACAGTGTAATAAATCCGATCAGCAGTCCGTAAAGTCCCTGTGTACCTGGAAGGAGCTGGATGATCAGAACTTTCGCGAATTTGCTCGGGTCCTCTGTGACAACGCCCGACGCAGCCTGACCTGCGATCCCTACACCGATGGCAGAGCCGGTACCTGAAAGAAGAACGGCCACTGCCGCCCCAAGTAATGCATATACGATTCCTAATTCACTCATGATAAAGTTTCCTCCTTAATATCCGCATATTTTGTATTTTCCTTAAAAGGATGGAACGGCCGGCCGCCGCCCTCGTAAAATTTCCCGAAAAACTCCACAAACTGAAGACGATTTGTATGCACATAGGCACCCAGAAGATTGATCGCCAGGTTCATGGAATGTCCCACAAGAAAGATAATGATGAAAAAGATGACTCCGATCACATTGTTTGGGAGCATACTTCCCATCTGGTTGATGACCGACGCAATAACGCCCGTCGCCAGTCCCAGCGCAAGAAGCCGGGAGTAGGAAAGCACGTCGCTGAGCCATCCCGTAATATTGTACAAGTCATACGCGCCCAGGGCGATCCTCAGCGCCGGGTTCTTATTGCTCCGTCCTGACATAAGGACAATACCGATGGCGCCTGCTGCCGCCAGAACCTTCGCCAGTGTGTTCAGCGCCGCCGGGAACACAATTGTCATCTGTGCGATCGAAGCGAACAGACTGCTGGGAAGAAGCATCAGTATCAGTCCGATCAGGAGCATAAACCAGAGCACCACATCACAGAAGAAATCCATATATTTTTTGTCCCTGATGCAGAGATATCCCTTGATCGCCAGCCCTGTGAACAGATGGATCACTCCGAAAAAGAGTGAGTATAAAAGAAGTTTCATAGGTTCATTGAGTGGTACGAACCAGAGTGCCGGAGGCGTGATCGTCCGCCCGAAAAACTTCGCCGATACAATGTCCACAATATTTCCGAAATATCCGCCAAACAGAACGCCCCACACAACGGTGGATATCCCGCAGTAGAAAAACAGTTTCAGTGATTTTTTCATCCCCGCCGACATCCTCGGGAACTTCCATACAAGGATCCCGCACGCCACCGCGACGATCAGCCCATACGCGGCGTCTGAGAGCATCATCCCGAAGAAGAACACATAGAAAAAGGACATGATCGTGGTTGGATCGATCTCCCCTTTTGCCGGGAGTCCGTAGGATTCCACAACGCCCTCCATACTCGCTGAGAACGGATTGTTCTTCAGGATCACCGGCGCCTCCTCGTCCTCCTTCAGATCTTCGATATCCACCGCGCAGTCATATTTCCCGGTCAGATATTCCGCCACCTTCTGTGCGCAGCTGTGGGGGATATAGCCGCTTATGAGAAAAGTCCTGCGGGACTGTGGAAGCTGTCCCAGCACCGCGTATTTATCCGCCCTCACCCTGTAATAGTCAGCCACGATCTTCAGTTTTTCTCTTTGATCCGCATATCTCCGGATATCATCTTCGATCTGAGCGATCCGCTGTCTGCAGTCAGCGATCTGCCCTTCCAGCTCCTTCTTCTGATACGCCGGGACATCATCCCACATCTGAGCCGGTCTGGCAAATCCCTCACTCCGAAGCGCTTCCTCCACCTGCGCTGCATCTTCTTTCATACAGATCACAGCCAAATACACCGCGCTCTGCTCTGCCGAGACGATGTGGACGTCAGTTCCCACCGCATCCGGCACCTTCTCCGCAATCACTTCACAGATTCTCTCCAGCGTCATCTCACCGGGCATAGATCCCAGGAGCATGACTGTCCTGCCTGTCTCCTTCTGTTTCATCGGCACGTCCAGGGCAAGCCAGGGAGTCAGGCTCTCAATGCTGTTCTCCAGTTTCGTAATGGAGGCAAGCTGCTCCGCATGTTCCCGGTCCAGGTCATAGACTGCCTTCGCTGTCTTCAGCAGTTCCCTGCGTTCCTCCTGAACTTCTCTCCCCGTCTCAGGCTCGATCAGTTCTTTTCCTTCCAGCGCCGAAAACATAGATTTTTTTTCCGGGGCATATTTCTCCAGTATCTCCAGAGCCTGGTCCGCGGAGGCTGCGGCCTTCTCAAACCCCTGTTTCTGCCCTGCGGTATCCATCCTGACAAAATCGGGATCCTCCCCGATCACATGGTTCACTTCCAGGGCGCCGAAGCTCTGCAGTTTCTCAAGAATCACTTTCCTGTCTTTCTTCATGGCACAGATGCTGATCCGCTGCATCTCAAGTACTGCCATAGTCTTATCCCCTCCTTTTCAGTTTTCTGTAGTATTGCTGTTCACACCGCCTGCGAGATCACAAGTCCGACAGCTTCCTCTTCTCTCTTAAGAGCAGTGTCTTTGAGTATCCGGATCTCCTCGTCCAGTGCCTGCAAGTCCTCTTTTCCGGTTTCCTCCGCCTTCTTCCGCGCTTCCTCTGTCACTGCCAGAGCCTTCTCCTGCGCGCTGCTCAGGATCTCATCTTTCAGTGCCGCGGCTTTCTGCCCGGCTTCCTCAATGATCTTCCTGCTCTCGTCCTCGGCACTGCGCACGATCTCGTCCGCCTGCTTCTCTGCCTCCCGGATCTCCCGGATCGTCTCTTCGACCATATCGGTTCACCACCTTCCCGTCTCGCGTCCGTCGTTTCTGCGGCACTGCGCAGGAACGCCGGACGCTCTTCACTGTCATACGTATCACCAAGTTATTTTTTCCAAAAACTCCAGGTTCATACCGCTAACAATCTATGCCTTTTTGAAAATGGCATAGGACTATTATATAACATGCTGGTATTTTTTTCAAAACTTTTATCAGAGAGCATATTTTCGGGATAAAAATAATCAGAATGATCCAGTTCTTCCGACTCAAATCTGCCGGGCCGAAGATACCTGCCTATTCTTTCTTATAATTCTTTCCCGGTTCGCTGTGCCCAGTTGGCAGCCGCACCGATCAAATTGGCGTCATTGCGAAAAGCGCAAATGTCGATCCGTGGCGTAACAACGCGGGTTCCCACCGTCTCCTCCACCTGTCTTACAATCTCTCCAAGCTCTTTCTCAAGCCGCGGGATAAACTCTTTCCTGCTGCTGATCCCATCTCCCGGCAGAATGCTCTCCGGATCATGGACATGCTGGATATTGTAGATCCCCTCAGCAAAATTATGATAAAATCTGTCAATAAGCCGGATGCATTCTTTGTCTCCTTTTTCTGATTCCTCAAAAACTTTTTTCCCGTTCTCAGACCGCAATCTCAGCCTTTCTTCTCAGGGCTGGTCCCAGCTCAGACTGTGCAGATCCCCTTCCAGGTTCATTCCAGCAAATCCGTTCTGCCTCAGCGCCTCGTAGAGCACGATTGCAACGGAATTTCCCAGGTTCAGGGACCGGATATCCCCGATCATGGGGATCCTCACACAGTTCTCCTGATTCTCCACAAGGATCTCCTCCGGGATTCCCGCGCTCTCCTTCCCGAACATGATATAACAGCCGTCCTCGTAGGCGACTTCCGTATAGACCTTCCGCGCCTTTGTGGTCGCCATATAGATCTTCGCTCCTGGATTCTTCTCCAGAAAATCCTCATAGTCTATGTATGTGGTCACATCAAGGTCTTTCCAGTAATCCATCCCGGCCCGCTTAAGCGCTTTCTCGCTGAGGCTGAAGCCGAGAGGTTCGATCAGATGAAGCCGGGTTCCTGTCGCAACGCAGGTCCGTCCTATATTTCCCGTGTTCGCCGGGATCTCCGGCTCAAGAAGCACGATATTCAGCATCTTTCCTGTCTCCTTTTAGAAAATATTATGCACAGAGGAACTTTCCGGATCCTCTGTGCATCGTTTCTCCCAGTCAGTATGGAACTCACTGTTTTTCTGCGCGCAGCCGCTGGATAAAGCGTTCCACCCGTCCGAGAGCCTCCTTCAGATCCTCTATGGAATAGGCGTAGGAAATCCTCAGAAATCCTTCCCCACACTCTCCGAATGCAGTTCCGGGCACGATGGCAACTTTTTCTTCCTGCAGCAGTTTTGTGGCAAACTCTTCCGACGTCATACCGAACTCTTTAATGCTCGGGAATACGTAAAAAGCCCCGTACGGCTCAAAGCACTCCAGGCCCATCCGCTTAAACTCGCTCATGAGGAACCGCCTTCTCTCATTGTAGGAGCGCCTCATCTCCTGCACTTCGTCCTCGCAGTTCCTTAAGCCCTCCACAGCCGCATACTGACTGGTCGTAGGCGCGCACATGATGGCATACTGATGGAGTTTTGTCATCTGCTCGATGATATTCTCCGGCCCGCAGCAGTATCCGAGCCGCCATCCCGTCATGGCGAATCCCTTGGAAAAGCCGTTGATGACGATCGTGCGCTCCCGCATCCCCGGCAGGGAGGCGATGGAGACATGCTCTCCCTTATAGGTCAACTCTGAATAGATCTCATCCGAGATCACATAAAGATCATGCTCCTTCACAAACTCCGCCACCGGCGCCAGATCCTCTCCGGTCATGATCGAACCTGTGGGATTGTTGGGGAACGGCATGACAAGCACCTTTGTCTTTGTCGTTGTATATTTTTCCAGATCCTCCACGGTCAGCTTGAACTCATTTTTGTACTGCAGCGGGATCACCACAGGTACCCCGTCCGCCATGAGAGTACAGGGCAGGTAGGACACATAACTGGGCTGCGGGATCAGCACCTCGTCCCCCGGATCCAGCATACAGCGCAGTCCGATGTCGATTGCCTCGCTTCCTCCCACCGTCACCAGCGTCTCATTTTTTGAGTCATAAGAGACGCCGATCTTTCTTTCCAGATATCTGCAGATCTCATTTCTGAGATCCTGCAGTCCTGCATTGGATGTATAGAATGTCTTTCCCTTCTCCAGGGAAAAGATCCCTTCCTCACGGATCCTCCACGGCGTATCAAAATCCGGCTCGCCGACGCCCAGAGAGATGGCGTCCTCCATCTCATTCGCAACGTCGAAGAATTTCCGGATACCGGAAGGCTGAATATCTACGATCTTTTTCGATAATGGGTTTCTCATTACGGCGTCACCAGCATCCTTTCCGACTCTTTTCTCGGCACCATGATCGTGCCGTGGTCTTTGTATTTCTTAAGGATGAAGTGAGTGGCTGTGCTGAGGACCTCATCGATCGGTGACAGCTTCTCAGACACGAACCGGGAGACTTCCTTGAGCGTTCTTCCCTCCAGCGTCACGAGGAGATCATAGCTTCCGGAGATCAGGTATACCGCGTACACTTCCGGATAGTTGTAGATCCTCTCCGCGATACGGTCAAACCCCCGGTCTCTCTGGGGTGTGACGCGGACCTCGATGAGGGCGGTCACCATCTCCACCCCTGCTCTGTCCCAGTCGATCAGCGTGTGGTATCCGCAGATGATCTTCTCTTTCTCCATCTCAGCCATCTCATTCGCAACGTCCACTTCCTCCACACCGATGCGGATGGCAAGTTCTCCCAGATCCACCCGGCTGTTCTTCTCGATATCTTTTAAGATCTCCAGACGCAGCGCTTCTTTTTTGTCATTCATGTTATCTACCTCCTGATCATAGGGTCCGGAACCCGTGTTCCGTTCCTTTTCTATATTTTTTCAACTGACATACGCCCTTCCCACCAGGATGCAAGTTCGTCCGGTGCAGGGCGGTCAAGATATCTTACCTCTTCTCCGCTTGTGATCACCCGCGCCTTCTGCGCTCTGGCAACCCCAAGCCTTCCGGCTCGCGCGCCGGCCCCCTCCAGCACTTCGATCACTTCTTCTGCGCGATCTGCCGCCAGCAGGAAGCATCCCGCCGACGTCATCTGATAGGGGTTCAGATTAAAATACTCGCAGATTTCCACCGTCTCCTGTCTGAGACGGATGCTGCGCATGTCCGCCTCCAGTCCGGTCCCGGACATCTCAGAGAGATCCCACAGAGCGGCCAGGATTCCTCCGCTCCCGACCTGTCTTACAGCAGAGACAAGAGATTTCTGTGTCCCCTTCTCTGCCTCTCTCTTCAGCCCGCAGGCTGTCTGTATGGCAGAGGGCAGGACCAGATCCTTCTTTAATTCTTTTGCATTTGCAAGAAAAGAGGGGACGAACCGGTTCTTCAGTTCCTCCTCCGCTTCATCCAGGATCCGCAGGGTCCCTTCCAGACCCGCATACCCGCAGAGAATGATCTCCTGGCCGGGCTGCATCCGGCCTTCCCCCGGCATGATTTCACTGTCCCGCATATCAGGATACATACATCCCGCCGCGGTCACTGTGATGACAGGGAACCGGACAGCCGGTGAGACTTCCCCCTGGATACATGCCGCCTGAAGATCCATCTCACTGCATGCCTCCTCCAGACCTGCTGCCAGTTCGCGAAGCGTCTCCTCCTCCGCTCCTAACGGAAGAAGGATCCTTGCGGAGATTCCGGCCGGGACAGCATCTTTTGCCGCCACATTGCCCGCCGCTTCCAGCACCGCATAGAAGCCGGTCCTGCCGGATCTTCCGTATGCCGACGCCTCTGCCCAGACCATGCCTTCTTTATCCGGAGGCATAAGGACTCCGCCCGCACTCTCTTTTGTGAGCTGCGAGACTTCACCCTGTCTTCTCATATGAAACTGTTTCCCGACAGACCTGCGCCATGCAGTCTGAGATATCTTTCCGGTCTTCATTGTCATTCTTCCGAACTTCCTTCTGTGATCTCTTCGATCGCGGCAAGGATCCGGTCCTCGTCCTGGGTCTCGATCGCCGCGTTCATCTTTTCCGTATCTTCCTCATTATCCGACGCCGTTCCCACGGAAATGGTCTCTGCGGATCCGTTATACTGGCTGTAATTGACCGTATCCCGGCTGACTTCCTCTCCATCCTCATATACGATCTTCCAGAGCTGGGCTGTCAGGCCTTCCTGTGCGGAACTGCTTGTGTACATCTCTCCGATATAATCGTCTGTCGCCACGTAACGGATCTCATCTGATTCCGTAGTCTCGATGGTCTCACTCTCAAATTCAATGGAACGTTTTTCCTGTCTCGTCTCTTTCCCATAGATATTAAACCCGATGTTCCCATCCGAGAGCACCGACTCGATATAGATCGGATCTTCTTTATCATTCCTGAACTTCAGATCCTTCACATCTCCGGCGATGGCAGCGTCCATAGACGGCTCCACATAGGAAACCAGCATGGAATGAGCATACCTCTCCGTGATCTCAATCTCTGCGAGCAGCAGCGCATTGTACAGAGTTGTGGACACCTGACAGATCCCGCCGCCCATGGAATCCACCACCTCACCATTCTCAAAGGAAGCCGCCATCCCATAGCCGTTCTCCTCTGTATACGGCTCCATCAGCGCATTGGCGGAGACTTCCTCTCCAGGCTGTACCAGCGTTCCTCCCACATGTTCTGCGCCGGACTCTACGTTCATGATCCGCCCTTCATTTCCGTCTCCGTAATAGGTGCTGTACGACCCGAGAACATCCGTGATCCCGCTCAGATCCTCAGACACGATCTGCGCATCTTCATAGCTCACTTCCGCTTGTACCGTACCGCCCTTTTTATCCCAGTCACCGCCGATCAGTTCATTGATATTGGCCACTGTCTTCTCCAGGTCGATCACCTCGCCCTGCTCGTCTTCTATCAACTGCGTCGCTCCGTCCTGCCGGGTCAGCCGGGCGTCCACCGGCGTCTTCAAAAGACTGCCGAGGCAGTTGTTCAGCGCATCCTCCGCCGACTCTTCCGTCACCTGATATTCAATCGGATAATTGATGCTGAAAGAACCATCCTCCGATCCTTTCAGGATCTTATAGTTTTCAACCGAGTTTCCTTTTTTTCCGCAGTCTGCCGCCTCCTGCGCGATCTCATCCAGATCTTTCACGGAACCCCCCAGGTCTCCAAGTGTGACCGTTCCCTGACCTCCGTTTTTCAGCGTGAGAACGATCTCTTCGCCGGCATATGCCTGAGCCGCGCTCTCAACCGCGGCTTTTGCTTCCTCCGCAGTCATACCGGAGACATCGGTACCCCCGATAGATACGCCCTCTATGATGATATCCGGATCATACCTGCTGATAGTCCTGTGGATCATCACCTGCACGACGATGATGACTAGCAGCGCACATATCAGAAGGACCGCCAGTCCGATCAGCGTCCTCTTGTATGAATTTCTTCCGGTTCTTTTTCTCTTCCTTCTGTTATCTGCCAATCTGCACCGCTCCCAACCTGCCCGGATCCGCGCCCGGAACTTAAACTTATGGCCCTGTTCCGGTCTGCTTTCCCTGTCCTCCTGTCACACTGCTACATAAGATATGGGATCACCATCGTTGCGATCATCGCCACGATCACGACCATAATGATAATAGATATGATCCTTCTTACTTTTTTATCATAAAAATTCATGAAGCTCTGTCCTTCCTTTTCCTGTCTGCTCATATATCTGCATCCTGCCATCCGGTGATATCCAGGACCAGAGCGTCCCCGGTCAGAGGATCTCTGTGCCTGTAATCAAACAGAAGAAGCCTGCCGCGGAACTGCTCCAGATGGGTCATCTTGCGCATCTGCCTACCGTCATATCCGTCATACTCCCGAAGATATGCATGTTCCTGCGCTTCCTTCCTGTAAAACGCGGCTGCTTCCTCTTTGCTCACCTTATCTTCACCCAGAAATTCCGGACGGTTTCTCACATTATCTCTCAAATACAGGTCCAATGTCAACCACCCCTGATATTCTTCCGGATTTTTCACGCCGCTTCCGCTGATAAACCGGTACAGGATCTCATATCTGGTGATCCGGGAGTGGCTCACGCCGAACAGGCCTTCGGACTCATAGTATGATGCCAGAGACTCATACATGGCAAACGGCGAAGGGAACTCCTTTTCCAGTTCCCGCATAGTATTCGCGAACTGAGCGCTGTTATAATATACCTCCACCATCTCTTCCACTTTCTTGAGATGGATGATCTCCCCATAGGAAAGCCACCGGGTAGACAGTACTTCGTACGGCGGCCTGTCCTGATACAGCAGAGCGTATTCTTTTGTTTTTTCATGCATCAGTGACCCCTTCAGAACTTTCAGGAACCCCAGCTGGAGCTGTTCCGGCCGCATCCGGTATACTTCGTCAAAGGACGCCGCAAAACTGCCGTAGTTTTCATATGGAAGCCCCGCGATCAGATCCAGATGCCGGTGTACGTTCTTTTTCTCTTTGATCCGGCTGACATTCTCCCTGACTTTTTCGATATCCATCGTCCTGCGTATCTCACGGATCGTCCGCTCATTGGCGGACTGTACTCCGATCTCAAGCTGGATCAGCCCGGGTCGCATGCTCCGGATCAGACGGATCTCCTCCTCATTCAGCAGATCCGCGGCCACCTCAAAATGAAAATTCGTCTTACCCCTGTCATGCTCCGCAATGTAGGACCAGACCGCCATCGCATGGTCGTGACGGCAGTTGAACGTGCGGTCCACAAATTTTACCTGAGGCACCTCATGATCGATAAAAAACTGCAGCTCCCGCTTCACCAGTTCCATCTCCCGGAACCGGAGGGATTTGTCGATGGAGGACAGACAATAGCTGCAGGAAAACGGACATCCACGGCTGGACTCATAGTAGATGATGCGGTTTTTAAACCGGTCCATATTTTCGTACACAAAAGGCACCGTACTCAGATCCAGGACTTCCTGCGGTTCATTCACCGTCGCTCCTCCTGACAAATTTCTGTAAGCAATGCCCTTGATATCCGCCAGTTGTTTTTCCTGGCCGTTTTCCGCTTCCTGTCCGTGAAAATATTCCGCCAGTTCCAGGAACGTCTCCTCTCCTTCCCCATACATGATCCCCTGGATCATCGGATATTTCTCGAGTATCTCCGCCGCATTCCAGGAGACCTCGGGACCTCCCAGCCAGAGTTTTGCCTCCGGCAGGACCTTGGGCAGTTCCGCCAGAAGCAGTTCCACGTAAGTGATATTCCACAGGTAGCAGGAAAAGCAGATCACATCCGGCTGCTCTTCATAGAGATCCATCAGGATCTCATCCACTGTCTGGTTGATCGTATATTCTCTGATCTCTATCTCGTCCGCATAGCGGCGCGCGTACGCCTGAAGGCTGTACACTGCGAGGTTGGAATGGATATATTTCGCATTGATGGCTGTAAGCAGGATCTTCATCGTCTGAGTGCCTCCTTTATTCTGTCGTTATCCCATCTTTATTCTGCTGTTGTTCCGGCCCTTTCTTTTTTCCAGTATCGCTCCATCTGTTTCTTGTCCAGGCTCTCCACGAACCGCTTTTTAAACACAAGAAATTCCTCCAGATCCATCAGAATATGATAGAGCACGGCTCTTCCTTCAAATTCTTCCCTTGTTGCCGGGAGGGGTTCTTCTTTCATTTCCGCAAACATTTCCTCCAGCTTCCGTATCTGCGCCTCCGGCGAATTAGTCTCCACCACATAAGGCGCCATGTACACGATATAGTCCGAGACGATCTTCGCCTGGCGGGGCATGCTGCGTATCTTTTTGATCTCGTAGTGCAGATTGTGAAGAACACCGAACTGTCTCAGCCTCATCTCAAAATAATCGATATAGTACCCGGGATGCGACTGGAATGTATTGTCCTGATATTCGCAGGCGTCCCGCACGAACTCCTCGATCTCTCCTTCCAGCCGGCAGACATCGTCCCACACACTGCCCTGCATCTCTCTGCCGGTAAGGTATTCCGCCAGTTCACCCAGCACCTTCTGAAGCTGCTGTTCTGTGTACCGCATTCCGCTGATCAGACCGTTTTTCTGATGTCTGTAATCGTAGAACAGGTTCAGGACCACGGCGATGGAAATCCCGATCAGCACCAGAAGGAACTCGTTAAAAATAAATCCAAACCCGAAATCTTCCGTCATCAGGAAATGCGTTCCGATTACGGAGTTTACCGATATGGTCGCCTGCCATCCCAGCAAATGGCAGACACCGATGAGAAGTAATACAAAGATCCCGTATGCCACCCATCCGCTTTCCATCACACCGATCGTTATTCCCGCCAGTACCACGGTGACCCCAAATGTGATCAGGCGGTACAGGGAGAGTTTCAGAGTCTCCCACTTCGTGGTAACCAGAGTGAGCAAAGTGATGCTTCCCGCCGAAACCGCATACTGAAGCCTGAGAGACTGGGCGAGCCAGATGGCCGCGCTGCTCCCCACAGCAATCTTCATCGCCCGCAGCAGAAGCTTTTTCCATTCCTTTTTCTTTTTTCTCTTCACTTTGGCCTCCCCTTTTCCCTATGTATAAACTGAAAACCTTTTCTTATTAAAACTTTTTCTTATTGTAAATTAGAACCGGCTTTTCTGACAAGGATATTTAAAAAACATTCCCCATCCATTGACATTTCCATAAAAACCATGTAAAATTAAGACTCGTGCAGCCGGGGTGTTAGCGGTACCTTGTACCTGCAATCCGCTATAGCAGGGGTGATATTGCGCGGAGGGCGGCAGCCGGCAGGGCTGCCCCCGGTAAGTGACGTTGATGTCTGGGTCTCACGCGACGGGAACCTGTGAACCGTGTCAGGTCGGGAACGGAGCAGCACTAAGCAGGAGCTCCCGGGTGCCGTGAGGGTGCCTGGGCTGAGTTAACTGCCGGGGTAACGCCTGTTAGCCAAGTTCGAAGCGCAATGCACGTAAAAAAAGAAAAAGTCTCCGGAACATGCCAGAGCAGAACTGCTGCGGCATGTTCCGGAGTTTTTTGTTTTCTATACTGATGCCCTCTTTACCATACAGTCTTTCCGGTAAAATGCGATCCCATATTTCAGGATGTCTTCATACCCTTCTTCCCTCAGCGCCTCATCATATCTCTGCTCCTCGATCTGTCGGAGCGCCTCGTCACATTTTTCTTCCAGTCCCCGATAAGTCTTCGATACTTTGATCTCCATGATCACGGCTTTCCCTCTGACACTGGGATATTTCAGCAGGATATCCGGCCTTCCGTTTCCCGACTCTCTGTTTGACAGAACGATATAGTTACCGATATTCTTGAGCATCCCTGCAAGGAATCCGTGATAATAACTTTCCTGATGATCATAAAAGCTGATCGTCTCCATCAGGTTTTCAGACAGGATTTCTGCCATCTTCTCCGTCTCACCATTAAGAATGCTTTCATAGAGGGGCGACAGTTCCTTTTTGTCTGTCTTTTCCTCAAACCAGCGCAGCACTGTCCTTTTATAAATATAGCGCACTTCCCTGTTCGGGATCGCCATCTCAACGTGGATGGTCTCATCCTCCTGATACTCACTGATCTTCTTCAGATAACCGGTAAAGAACAGAAAGTTCCAGAGATTTTCCTGAGTAGAATCCATGTCGTCATAAGTGATATCCTCATGGATCGCTTTTGTGATCGTCCCCCCAGCAATCAGCGACTCAATCTCCTGCTTGGCGGAAATATCCGAACGCTCTATCAGTTTCCGCACAATGCTGTTGGAACTGGTATTGGACCAATAGGCTCGCATCAGGGTATTTTTATTCTTATAGCAATCCTGCAGATAATTGATTACACTCCATGGATTGTAGACCTCTGTTTTTCCAAACTGATATCCATCATACCATTCCCTGATCCTGTCCATATTTTCTTTCCGGTCATAAAACTCCACAGCCTGCTCTACTTCTTTTCCAGTAAATCCGAAATGTTCCGTATAAGCTTCTGACATAATCGAATTTATCTCAAGATTGTTAAGTCCTGTAAATATTGACTCCCTGCTGATCCGCAGACATCCGGTTACAACCGCAAACTCAAGGTTTTCGTTCGTTTTCAAAGCTGATTCGAAAAGAGAGCGTATCACGCTGACCATCTCTTCATAAAATCCGGCAAAATACGCATTTTCCAAAGGCACATCATACTCGTCAATAAGGATGATAACCGACGATCCGCAGCAGGCATTCAAGCATTCTGAAAGGAACTTCAAAGCGTCGGCATAATCCGCATCGCTGCCTTTTACGTCCCGCATCCTCAGGCACCTTTCTTTCTGAGCACCTGTCAGTTTCTCGCTCTCTTCCACCTCTTTCCAGTGGCGTAAAAACTCTCCTGACACCGCCTTTTTCAGCATTTCAAACGAAAGTTCAAAGGATGGCTGTTTCATCGATTTCAAAGAAATGCTGATGACCGGATATTTTCCCATGTGAGCAAGGTACTTATCTCCTGCATCCATGATCTTCAGCCCGCGGAACAACTCTGCATTTTCCTCATGCCCCATTTCAAAAAAATACCGGAGCATGCTCATATTCAGAGTCTTCCCGAAACGCCGGGGACGGGTAAAAAGATTTACCTTTCCCTTCAAATCAAGAAGTTCTTTTATAAAAAGAGTTTTATCTACAAAATAATATTCCTTTTTTACCAGTTCCTTAAAATCATCTACCCCGATTGGCAGCGGTTTCCACGTCATAAGAACTCCCCCTTTCGGACATTTGATCTGTTCTGTTTTTCATCTTACCACAAAGTCCTGCACTTTCCCAGCATATTATTACAAAGCGTTCTGCCCGGAGTGCCCTGCCCCTCTTTCTTCCTGACATGGGAAAACCATGCAGGAGCTGCCCGGAGGGGGCTCTTATTAAGGACGACAAGCATTGCCCAAAACAATCCGCATCATCTCCCATCTGCTATGATCTCCGCCATTCCCCGACGGCGGTCACAGCGCGCACCTGACCGCCGCCCGGACGCGCGCAGGGTGCAGTTTCCTGAAAACAGGAAGCGCGCGCCCGAATCCTTGCACTCTTTGCTCCGCTGCGGTCGGCGGCTATGAAATTGTAAAATGCATCTGCCACGCCTTATACTCTCCCGGCACAACAGGCATCGGATAACCTGAATGCATGAGTACCGCTCCGCTGTATGTCTCTCCGGTCTCGTCACAGCGGTACATCCCGTCTCCTCTGAGCCCTCTGATCCGGATATAGGTTGTCGGCTCATTTCCGTGAGAATCCAGGGACACAATGCTCACAAGAGCTTCCGTCTTATCTTTGCTGACAAACGCCCACGCCGCCGCTTCCGTATCCTTTCCCGGCGTATGGAGCCTGTAATAATCCCCGTTTATGAGCAGATGTTCATATTTTTTATAAGTCCTGACCTGCTCCCTCACCTCCTCTTTCTCCTCATCTGATAAGAGACTCAGGTCCAGCTCATACCCAAAGCTTCCCGCCATCGCGACCACGCCCCTGGTCTTAAGGTCCACGCTGCGCCCGGTCTGATGGTTCGGGACAGCCGAGACATGGGCGCCCACCGTACAGGGCGGATAGGCGAACGACGTCCCATGCTGGACCCGGATGCGGTCGATCGCATCCGTGCCGTCGCTGCACCAGATCTGCGGCGTATAGTAGAGCATTCCCATATCAAACCTCCCGCCTCCGCCGCTGCATCCCTCGATCAGCAGATCCGGGTATCTCCCGTGAAGCCTCTCAAGGAAATCATAGACGCCAAGCACATACTCATGCATGGTCTTCCCGTAGTTCTGATATCCTTCCACCGCGGTGAAAACATCGCAGATGCTCCGGTTCATATCCATCTTGATATATTCCACATTCGCCGAATCGATAACTTCTGAAATGCTGCTGAAAATATGATCCACCACTTCTTTTCTCGAAAAGTCAAGGACAAGCTGGTTTCGGCACCGCACAGGGCGCTTTCCCGGGATGACGAACGCCCAGTCCGGGTGCTCCCGGTAAAGCTCGCTGTCCTCATTGACCATCTCAGGTTCGATCCAGAGCCCGAATTTCATCCCAAGACCATTGACTGCGTCCGAGATTCGCTTCAGGCTTCCGCCCAGTTTCTTTTCATTTACCGTCCAGTCCCCGAGCCCGCTGTTATCTGTATCGCGTTTCCCGAACCACCCGTCGTCCAGCACAAACATATCCAGCCCAAGCTCCGCCGCCTGGCGTGCGATCCCGATGATCTTATCCCCGGTGAAATCCAGATAAGTCGCTTCCCAGTTGTTTATCAGCACAGGTCTCGCTGCGTTTTTATATTTTCCGCGGCAGATATGCTCCCGGACAAGATCATGATAAATGTGCGACAGAGCGGCAAACCCGTCCGAGGTATATGCAAGCGCGGTCTCCGGACTGTAAAACTCTTCTCCGGGCGCCAGAGGATAGTCAAACATCTCATCCGCCAGCCCCATCTGGATCCGGGTCTGGTCATGCTGGTCTTTTTCCGCTTCAAACGAGAAGTTCCCGCTGTATAGGAACGCCATCCCATAACATGCGCCGTAGTCTTCTGTCGTCTCCTCATCCGCCAGGATAAAGAACGGGTTATGCTGATGGCTGGAGGTACCGCGGCGGCTACCGAACTGCTGTTTCCCGTGGTTCAGGGGACCGCGCTCCAGCATCCGTTCCATCATGTGTCTTCCATAGAAATGCAGCAGGTCATAACGCCCTCCGGGAAAATCAAGGCAGGCGCTGAACACCTTATTAAGATATACTGTCTCACGCCCTTTATTCCTCACAGCCACACTCCGGGTGATCACGTCCTCCGCCGGGAGCACGCCGTACCGAAGAAGGACTTCGACACAGAGCCGTTCGTCTTCCAGCAGGATCTCCGCTGTGTACGCCTCTTTCCTGTCCGCATAGACCGCCGGGAGTCCGGGAATGCTGTATTTGCCTTCCTTCATATCAAAGCTTTTGAACCGCAGATCTGTGCCGAACACGCCCCGGCTGTCCCGGATATTGAACGCCGGGCTTCTGAAATCCCCGTTTCCGTAACAGGGATATTCCAGGGGCACCACGTCCGGTGAAAATGCCCGGTCCAGCCCCGCGTCATACGGGTTGCCCGCAAACCCTCTGTCCCGGACGTCGAGCAGAAAGCTCATATCGCCCTCCGCTCTCGGTCCGTAGTATAAGTGCATCAGGAAGCCCATCTCGTTTACGCCCATCTGATAAGTCGTATTTTTTGTCTGTAATGTAATGAGTTCCATAGGCGTCTCCTTTTATTTTCCTCCTGTCATCGCCACGCCTTCGATGAACAGTTTCTGGAAGATCAGATACAGGATGACCATCGGCAGCATCGCGAGCAGGGAACCTGCCATCAGCACCGGATAGTTTGTGCTGTACATACTGTTGAGCGTGGACAGCCCGGCTGACAGCGTAGTTGAATTGATATTTGTATTCGCTACCAACGGCCAGAGCAGATCCGCGTAAGAGAATACAGCCGTAAATACCGCCAGGGCGGCAACGGATGATTTCGTCAGCGGAAACAGCACTTTCGTAAACGTCTGCCATCTCGTGCAGCCGTCCAGATAAGCCGCCTCCGCGATCTCATCCGGTATCCCCATGTACGCCTGCCGCAGAAAGAATGTCCCGAACGCGCTGACAAGCCCCGGAAATACAAGGGAAAATATTGTATCGGTCAACCCTAGTCCCGCCACCATTTCATACTGCGGGATAATGAAGATCTGTCCCGGGATCATCTGCTGAACGATGACCAGAGTGAAGAAGAAATTCTTTCCTTTAAAGTTCAGCTTTGCAAAGGCATATCCCGCCATAGAACTGAACGCCACCGCGCAGAGCACACGGAACAGGATCATCAGCCCCGTATTCAGGTAGAGATGCCCGAACGGAAGAAGATCGAATACTTTTATAAAGGAAGAGAAATCCCAGTTCTCCGGCAGTATCGTCGGCGGCACCTGCAGTACTTCCGCATTTGTCTTTGCCGCCGTAAGGAGCATCCAGATAAACGGGAAGATCATGATCACCGCTCCGATGATCAGGGCTGCGTATATAAGAACCGTTGAAAATGTCTTTTTCTGTTTCATCTGTCCCGCCTCCTATACTTCATAATTAACCCATTTTTTCTGTCCCACGAACTGGATCGCAGTGATAATTCCGATCAGGACGACGGTTGCGATCACGATCGCCGAGCCCATGCCCTTGTCGCCTTTTATAAAGGACTCGCGGTAGAACAGATAGATCAGTGACTGTGATTTGCTCAGCGCCGGGTTTCCCTCTCCGACCATCATGTAGATCAGGTCGTATACTTTCAGGGACGCCATCAGACGCATGATCAGCACGACGAACAGCGTCGGGGATACCATGGGCAGCGTGATATAGCGGAACTGCTGCAGCTTCGTACATCCGTCAAGGCTCGCCGCCTCATAGTAGGTTTTTGAGATATTCTGGATCCCCGAGAGCAGCAGCACTGCGTCATATCCGATGGCGCTCCAGATGGCCACGATCGCTACTGTCGGGATGACCAGGTTCGGATCCGTGATCCATCCGGCATCCAGATGGAATACCGTATTGATGATCCCGTATTCTGAGTTGAAGATCCATTTCCATACCATCGCCACTGCAGCAGGCGCCACAACCATAGGCAGAAAAAAGATCGCGCGGAACACTACTTTTCCTCTAATCTTCGCATTCAGGAGGATCGCCACGATCAGTGCCAGGAACACGCCCACCGGTACTGTCAGGATACAGAAATATACTGTGTTCCACAGAGCCTGCCAGAACTCTTGGCTCCCAAAGATCTCCGCATAGTTCTCAAGCCCCACAAATTCTCTTCCGCCAAATACTCCGCTCTTACAGAAGCTTAAAATGATAGTATCAACGAACGGGTAGACATTTAAGATAAAAAGCCCGATAACCGTGGGCGCTATCAGAAGATAGCCCCACAGATTATCCTGACCAAGTTTTTTTGTTTTCTTCATCAGGAGTTCCTCCTTTAAGACTTACTGCTGCTCCGCGATCGCCTCAGTCACCTGATCCTGCATCTGCTGGATCCCTTCGTCAACCGTCAGATTTCCCGCGTAAATATCGAGCACCGTCTGCTCTACTTCCGGTTCCCAAACACGGCGGGAAGCATTGTTCACATATTTCACACTGTAGTCGAACTGGTCTATCAGGCTTCCTACATTCACCTCATAGCCCTGATCTGCAAAAGTCTGTACCCAGGTGTCCTCAAGCCCGTTGTACGCCGGGATAGCGACGCCGGATTCTCCCTGGATCCTCTGTCCTTCCTCGGAGCCGAGGAACTCAAGGAACTCCATCGCGGCGTCATGGTTCTTGCCCTCTGCCGCAGTCGCGTAGGATACGCTGTTGGAAATAACAGCACGTCCGTCACCTTCTGCCGGGTCCGGGCATTTCGGCAGCACCGTCACATCCCATTTCCCGTTCATGTCCGGATAAGTGGCGCACAGGTTTGCCAGATCCCAGTTCCCTGCATAATACATCGCTCCCTGACCGGAGAAGAACAGTTCGGAAGCTCCGCCGTTTGCGAAGTCCTCCTGAGTCGGACACCAGTCGTTCTGCTGCAGACCGATATAATATTTGATGGCGTCCGCCGTAGCAGGCTCTGTATACATTGCCTTCGTGCCGTCATCACTTAAAATCTGACCGCCATTCTGATATACGAAATCCCAGTATCCGATCTGGTCATGAGAGTAGGCCATATACCCATATTTTCCTGTCGCATCGTAGATCTTCTGTGAAGCCTCTGTCATGTCGTCCCATGTCCATTCCGCTGTAGGATATTCTACTCCCGCCTCATCAAAAATTTCTTTATTATACAAAAGTGCTATTGTATCCTTATCCTTTGGAACACCATAGATCTTTCCGTCGCTGCCTTTTGCATTCTCAACGGAAATCTCAGAGTAGTTCGCCTCATCTACGATATCTGTGCAGTCCGCCAGGATTCCCGCATCGGCATATGTATACATCTGATTCGAGTGCATCCAGAAGATGTCCGGCATGGAGTTGCTCTTCGCAGACGCTTCCAGCTTTGTCCAGTATTCATCCCAGCCGACCGCCTGCACTTCGATGTTCACATCAGGATGTTCCTCCATATACGCCTCCGCGATCGCCTCCATGCCGCTCTTCTGTCCGGAATCCCAGATCATGAAGACAAGGTTCCCGTCGCCTTCTGCCCCGCCGGACGAACCGCACGCCGAGAGACCGAAAACCATGGTTCCTGCCATTGCCGCCGCAAGTGTCCTTTTCCACAACTTATTCATTTTATAATCCTCCTTACGCACAGGATTATTGCATAATCCTGCTCTTTTCTTTCGCAGACGGCCGTTTCTGCACTTTATCTTTCCAACATGTCAGCTTACTGATATTGTATCAGCCGCCCTCATTTCCCTCCATATCTGTATGAACTGATTTTTATACCAAAATGCACGTCTGATAAAAATACTATGTATCCGGGTGCATTTTGGTATATAATAAAAACAGAAAAGGGAGTGATCGAATTGAAGACAGAATTGAAACCGGGATTATTTTATCTTTTTCACAATGAAAACTTTCTGGACCTGAACCCTTATCAGTGCGGATATGCCGACAACGCTGAAGGGGCTTCTTTCGGCCCCTGCACACGAAATCATTATCTGTTTCACTATGTCATCTCAGGAACCGGAAGACTTGCCGCTGATGACGAAAACGGGACGGAACATAATTTCCAGATCCACAGCGGCCAGGGATTCATGCTTTTCCCTTTCCAGGTCGCCACTTACTATACCGGGAAAGAACATCCCTGGGAATATGTCTGGATCGAGTTTGACGGGGTATATGCCGCCAGCATCGTGGAGAAAGCCGGACTGTCCATCGCTTCTCCCATCTATAAGCCTTCCGACCGTGTCGCCGCCCACGAGATGATGGAGGCGATGATGGATATGGCAAGAGATTCCGACCGGACGTCCTATTATAAGATCTCAAAGCTGTATCAGTTTGCCGACTGCCTCATCCGGGGCGCGGGAAACAAGCACATTCCCCTCGGCGCCTCCGGCAGTCTGTCTGACTACTATCTCCAGACCGCGTTTCTCTATATTGAAAAAAATTTTATGAACGATATTTCCGTAGAGTCCATTGCCCAGCGCTGCAACATCCACCGAAACCAGCTCCTGAAGCTGTTCAAAGAACGGATCGGCCAGGGTCCTCAGGAATACCTGATCAAATACCGCATGTCCCGCGCGGCGCAGCTTCTTCTCACCACAGAGTTTTCCGTAGGAGAGATCGGAAACGCCGTAGGCTATTCCAATCAGCTGCATTTCTCCCGCGCGTTTAAAAATGTATATGGGATCTCCCCGAAGAACTTCAGGGATACGAAAAGAAATGGCAAAACCTAATTTTTCTCTTTTTCACGCTTTTTCCGCGCTCTCAGTTCCTTAAAGAACTGCTTCATCATCCCGCTGCACTCTTCCTCCAGCACCCCGGTGGTCAGCTCCGCCTGATGGTTAAACCGTTCCACCTGGAGCAGGTTCAGCACGGACCCGGCGCATCCCGCCTTTGGGTTCATGCACCCCACGACCACGCGGGGGATCCTCGCCTGGATGATCGCGCCGGAGCACATCTGGCACGGCTCCAGCGTCACGTAGAGGGTACAGTCCTCAAGCCGCCAGTCTCCGATCTTCCTGCTCGCTTTTTTTATCGCGGTGATCTCGGCATGGGCAAGGGGGCTTTTATCCGTATTTCTCCGGTTATATCCCCTGCCGATGATCTTTCCGTCATGGACGATCACACAGCCGATGGGCGTCTCGTCGAGGGCATAAGCCTTTCTTGCCTGTTTTATCGCCTCTCTCATATATTTTTCATCTGTTTTTTTATCTGCCCCGTCTGTTCCGGCGCCGGTCCGGCTTTCTTCCCGAATCCTTTCTTCCATCTCATTCCATCCTTTCCCGGTTCTTTTTCCTGTCTGTCCTGAATAAACTAGCACAGAAAAGACAAGATAAGAGGTTGTTCCATGAATCCCGGTATCTGTTATCTATATGAATATCAAAATAAAAAGCGCAGAAGAAACGCCGGTTTCCTCAAAGTTGCGCGGCATTACCAGTCCTGTATCCTGCAGCTCCATATCCGGGGGATCAGCGCCGGAAACGGGGCTTCCCTGGAACTGTGGGCGTTCTGCCTGCACGGAAGCGATATGGTCGGGACGCAGATTGCCTCCCTGACCTGTTTTAACCGCACTGTGTCAGCCCGTCTTCCCGTCTCGGAATCCACGTTCCCTGAAGGGACGTCCCTCCCTGAGATCGATGGTTTCCTGGTCCGCTTCCCCGGAGGAAATCCGCCGGTCTTCTGGATCGCATCCGATCAGTTCCTGGATGCGGATCCTGCGGCAATGCGTGAACCCGTCACTGAATCCCAGCCAGACATCGAGCCAGACGTTTCCCCCGAAGCGCCTGAACCTATTCCCGAGGATGAGCCGCCTTCAGATTCCAGCAACGTGATCCCTGCGGACAGCGATGCAAAACCTTCTGCCGAAAATGAGTCTCCTGCCAAAAGCGAGCCGTCAGAGCCGGAGACAGTCCCAGAGCCCGCTGCTTCTCCGGACGCTTCCTCTGACGTTGCCCTGTCCTCGGAAGTACATCCCGCTGGTTCCGGCGCCAGAAAGATCCAGCGCTCGGATCTCTCCCGTCTCCCCCGGAAGTTCTGGTCCCTGGCGAACAACAGCTTCCTGCTGCACGGCTACCACAATTACGCCCATCTTCTCCTGGTGGAGGAAAATGACCATATATGGCTCGGTGTTCCCGGAATATATGATCCCCGGGAGGCAAGGGCAGCAGAACTGTTCGGCTTCCCCCAGTTCACCCGCGACTATATCCGTGAGCTGGATCTCAGCGAAGAGGAACGGAACGACGATGCGGATTTCGGACACTGGTGCCGTTATCTTGACCAGGCTAAATAAGCCCGTTCATCTGCTGGTACAGCCGTTTTGCGTAATTATCTGTCATCCCGCACACATAGTCTGTGACAAGGAGCAGGCGGAGATACAGTTTTTCCGCCTCGCTCTTTCCCTCCGCCTGAAGGCGGTACGCATTTTTATAGTTATCAGAAATAAAGGAGACGACACGGATATCCGTGGAATCCATTTTCCCATCGGTATCGTAATACAGCACCGCATGGACAAGCCGGTCCATAAGGTAGTCAAGGATGGAGGACTCCGACAGTTCCATCTCATAGATCGCCCTTGAGGTAAAGACACGGCGGTATGCCATATCTCCCAGCAGATCCATCAGGGATGCCCCGAAGGTCCCGCTGAACAGATCTGCGCCGAACGTGCCTTCCATAATCGCATCATAGTTTGAAGTAAACCCGTATGTAGCACAGCTGATCAGGAATCCCTGGGCGCTGATGATCCAGTTCTTCACCGCATAGGACTCCGGGTTATCCACACTCTTCTTTGTGCCACGCTCATAGAGCTGGCGGAGTTTCTCAAGTGGCCGGAACCCTGCATCCTGATACTCGTCCTCGACAGCTGCCAGCTCTTTTTCCAGTGTGTAATATGAGATAAACCCTTTTACGAATGCGTCCTCTATGTCCGCTGTTTTATACGCGAGATCGTCCGCCGCTTCCAGGATATAGGTAAGCGGATGCCGGCGGTTCCCTGCTCCCGTAGCTTCCGTGATCTTCCGGAACGTGCCCTCGTCCGCCAGATAGTATCCCATTTTCTTGTCTTTGATATTCCCGCTCTTTCTATCGATCCCTGTGGAGGGGACAGGATACTTTATGATCGTATTGAGCAGGGCATAGGTCAGGTTCATCCCGTATTCATCTACGAGATAGTGTAGTCTGGTCACCAGGCGCAGCGCCTGAGCATTTCCTTCAAAGTGCAGGAAGTCCTGTTTCATCTGTTCGCTCAGCATCTCATTCACATGTTTTCCAAAAAAAGAAAGCCGGGGTAGATTTTTTTCAAACCACTCTCTGATCGCATCCTCTCCGAAATGTCCGAAAGGCGGATTCCCGATATCGTGAATCAGTCCCGCGCACTCCAGGATATGGGAGATATCTTCTCTCATTTTCGGCGTAAACCCCGGATCTTTTCGGTATTTCAGGATGTTTTCGCCAATGTTCTGTCCCAGCGATTTCCCCAGAGACGCCACCTCCAGGGAATGCGTCAGCCTTGTCCGGATAAAATCACTTTTGTCCAGAGGGAACACCTGGGTCTTATCCTGAAGGCGCCGAAAGGACGCGCTGCCGATGATCCGGTGGTAGTCTTTTTCAAATTCGCTCCTCAGATCCGTCGATCTGCGGCGGCTTCTGCCTTCTCTCTCCCGCTTTTCACACAGAAGCCTGCTCCACTCCATTCTCTCCATATCCTTCACATCCTTTTCTTCGATCGGACAGGGGTCGGAAATCAAGTTCCTTCTCAATCAAGATAGATAGGCGGTTCGTACGCTTTGCCGAGAAGCGCCTTCTTCCTCTCCTGATATCCCAGGAAGGCCCACTCTGTCATATCCGTCCATTTATGTATACTTCTGTCATAAACCTGCACATAACCAATCCTGGTCGGATGCATCCGGACACTGTTGGACTGGTATTCTCTTCCGGTATACGGGTTCACCTCTCCCAGCTCCCTGTCCTCTTCCCCGTCGTCATGAGAGATGACAGGTTCAAAATCTTCTTTTTTTGTCTCCTGCATTGCAGCCGGTTTCACATCGGCGGAATCCGAAAGGCGTACCTCGCGGGACGCGTTACGCTTTTTCTCCTCTTCTTCCTCTTTCGTCTCCGTCTCATTGTTCTTTCTTCTCATGAAAAATTCTCCGAAACGGTCTTTCTTCGGCTTCTCCAGTTCTTCCTTGATCGCTTCCACCGGCTCACCGGCTTTCGCGTTCTTTTCCAGCTCAGAGAGTTCCTCATGGATATCATAGAGTTCACCGATTGTCATATCCCTCTCATCCTTATCCGCTCCGCCTGTCTGCTCCCGTACTTGTACATCCCTCTCCGCCCCCGCCGTTTCATCATTCTGCGCCGGTGTCCTGGCAGGCGCCTTTGTTGTCTCGCCCCCCATAATGCTGAGCTGAAACGGGCATTCCAGAATCGAGGCGATCATCCTCATATCCTGCTCCTGAAAATTATCGCGCCCAAGTCTCTGTGTCAGATTCTGTCTTGACATCTTCTTTCCCGTCCGCTGCTCTATAGTCTCAGCCAATTCTTTGATAGTCATCCCTTTCCGTCCGAGAACGATCTTGACCTGTTCACCAAACGTTAAATCTTCCATGGTTTTCCTCCTTATGCAAATTATACTCCTTTGTTTCTTTGGGTCATTGTTGAAGTTCTCAGTTCACACCTAACCGCCGCCCCATGCGCACTCGTCGCGCTGACGCGCTCCAGTCCCGCGCTTCGCGCTAAGACTGCTTATGTGGGCGGCGGTTACGAGTTCCACTCGTACTCGGGAATAGGGAAATGCCCCTTACATGCAAGCATAACACTGCATTTCCCTATTCCCGAGTACGGTGTGAACTGTAACCGGTCATTGTCCCAGAATATATTCCTCCAGTGTGACCCCCTGCTCCGTGATCTCTTTGGCCGCCTCTTCTCCTACATAGCGATAGTGCCACGGTTCATAGATGATCCCTGTTATATCTGCCTTTTCCTCGGGATATCTCAGGATAAACCCATACTCCCAGCAATGTTCCATCAGCCATTTCTGTTCGTCCGTATCCCCCTGTCTGTCATCCAGTTCTTCATATTCAGAAGAAATGATATCCACCGCAAGCCCGGTGGCATGTTCACTGGCTCCTGGTACCGCAACGGATTTTTTTGTCTCATCATACGCATTCAATGGTGTGTATCCCCGGCTGATCCAGTCCTGCATCGTCGAGTTGAACACATCCCTCTGCTTGTCATAGGACCTGTACGCCGATGCAACGTACATGCTGAGCCCCGATGCAGCCCCGTCGTCAAGCATATTCTGAAGACTTTCCGCAATTCGTGAATCCACTGACCTCTCGGAGTCGATCTCCGTTAGTTCCGCCGGCGTATACTCTGTGTCAAGGGGATGGCCTTCGTTCACAAGCGCAAGACACCATCCGTCCGAATCTCCTGCCAGCAGTTCTGCGCTGTCCGTCACAGCGTCCACCTTGACCGCCTGCAGTGCCAGCTCCTCATTTGCCTGTTTCAGTTGTGCATTTTCCGCAGCGAGTTCTTCCTCCTGTCTTTCTATGACAGTCCTGGCTGCCACAAAGGTCACAAGCACTCCTGCCGCCAGACCAAACCCTGCTCCTGTCAGCAGTGTCCGTCTTGTTTTCGCTCTCTTGCTCTCACGTCTCATGTTATAGTTTCAACTCCGTATGTACTTCTGATTCGATCATATTATCTGTTGTGCAGACCGCCATCTTATAGGGCAGTCCGTCTATACGAAACTCTCTGTAATAATACTGTTCCTGGAATTCCGGCGGCTGTTTTACAAGGACCGGCGGATCACCGAGAAGGACCGTAAAAGAATCCATTGGAAGCGCCATTCCCTTCCGTGTGGCCTTCAGAAAGCTTTCTTTCAGGACCCAGTATCTGTAAAACCTGTCCCTCTGCTGTTCTACTGTACCGCCGTCCTGAACCGCAATCCATTCTTCTCTGCTGAAAAACCTCTCTGCAACCTTCATCCTCAGTTCTCCCATTTGCTGAAGGTCGCACCCTACTCTGACAGAAGACGCCCCTGTCTCCGCAGCACACATCACATAGTCTCCGGAATGAGACAGATTATACACAGAAGATTCAGGCAGACCATATTCTGCCCGAATCTTTTCCCACAGACTCCACGCTCCCGCACTCTGAGCCCTGCCCTGACAGGATCGCAGCGCATCCGCTTTCTTACGGCGGAAAAGCGGAAGCCTCTCATAATATTCCCTGTAACATTTTTCATCATAGAGTGGCGTCACACTCGCCAGCCAGACTCTGACCATAGCTCTATTCCTTCATATAGCGAACTTCAAAAGTTTCTATCGTGATCGGTTTGTTAAAAAGAGTGCCCTGCGCATAATCACATCCCAGTTCTTCCAGAACATTGAGCTGGTCCTGGGTCTCAACTCCAGAGGCCAGCACATAAGCTCCAAGCTGTCTGCATACATCAATGACTGCCTTTGCCACAATGCGGCTTCTTCTGTTTCCAACGATATTTGTGATCAGGCTCTTGTCCAGTTTCAGTCCGTCAAACTCCATAATGGAGAGAATGGAAAAACTGGAGTTCTTTGCCCCGAAATGATCCAGGATAACCCTCACATTCGCCTTCCTGATCTTGCTGCTCGTCTCAGTGAGCATCTCCTGATTCATATCTGTGTACGACTCTGCCACTTCCACCTCAAGATACTCACAGAACACGTGATATTTCTCGATCAGGGTGAGCATTCTGTCCGCGATGTTCTCCTCCCTCAAAGTCGCCCCGGCAAAATTTACAGAAACCGGAATCATTGGAAGTTCTTCCAGTTCCCACCGGTGCAGTGTTTTACACACCTGCTCAAAAACATAAAGATCCAGGTAATGGGAAAGCCGTGTCTCCTCCAGAAGATTCAGGTATCTTGCCGGATTGACGATTCCGAGATCTTTATGGTGATACCTCACTACAGCCTCTGCTCCGGCAACCTTCCCGGTCTTTACGTCGATCTTCGGGACAAAACATACAATGAAGTTCCCGTTTTTGATGTCATTGAGCAGATCTTCTTTAATGATCGGCTCGTGATGCCCTTTCTTCAGGTTTTTATAGTATTTGCGCTTTTCGTCACGCATCATATTCTCTGCCGACGCAACAAGATTGCTCACGTCAATGTCAACTTTTTCCCATGCATATCCTACAGATACAAGCCCCAGGCTGATATTGTCCAGTTTTCTGTGTGCGGCGTGCGCCTGTTTTGTAAATTCCTCATAGGAGCTGTCCTCCATAAGGACCAGATATTCATCTCCCGTCAAGCGGTATACAAAACCGCTCCGGAAATACTCCTCCAGTACTTCCCCTACGCGGATGACCACTTCATCCCCGTAATCACGGCCGAACTCCTTGTTAAAATTCTTTAGACCATTGATATCCAGAGACAGTGCTCCCAGAGACTTCAATTCATCATGGGGTGTTTCATCCATATAGGCAACAAAACTGTTTCTGTTCAGCAATCCTGTCAGATTATCGTGATAACTCAGGTATTCCTGCTGTTTCTGCATTTTCTGCAGCGTGATCGCCTGAGGAATATAGGGGAGTACCGCGCGCATCAGACTGATATCGCATCCTCCTCTGTGCACTCCCACGACCGCCAGAATCGCCGTAGTATCTTCATCCAACTTCAGAAATACACTGTAGCTGTCTGCTGTCGTATCAGTAATCTCCTGCTTCATCCATTTCGGCTGCTGGTCAGCGGAGAGCATTTTGATCCGGTCCCTCTGCCACGGAATATTTTCCGCGCACCATTCATAGATCGTCTCAATGTCATCAAACTCTTTTTCAATATAGTAAACGTACTCTGAATCGTAGTAATCACGTACTGCCCTCAGGACATCGTTTATGATCTCTACCAGAGAACGAAGATTCCTTTTTTCACTCATAGATTTTTTCTCCCCTGTTTCTTTTTATAGATTCCCCTACAGATACAGACATGAATATTGTAGTATACTCATCCTTAAAATGCAAGATAAAATGCTTCAACAAGATTCCTGTGAACTGGAGCGCGGCAGCGGGACGAGTGCGCACGCGGGCGGCAGTTAGGTGTGAACTGGGACCAGCAAAAAACAGGCCTCTCCCCGCGAAAAAAGCTGCCGGGAAGGCCTGTTTTTATATAAGATTTTTTAAAGATTCCACTTTTTATCCTGAGCCAGCCGCAGGCGGTTCATCGCTCTGGCAAGGGACGCCTGAGTATGATAATACTCCTGAATGCTCTGTTTCTGACGCATCTGCTCCTCCGCGCGCTCCCGCTGTTCCTGTGCCCGGCGGATGTCGATCTCCTCCGGACGTTCCGCAGTATCAACAAGAAGGGTGACACGATTGTTGACGATCTCGGCAAAGCCGGTTCCCACCGCAACTTCCGTCCACTCGCCTTCTTTTAATTCCATACGGGCGATCCCGACATCGATGGCGATCACCATATTCTCATGACGGGGAAGGATCCCTTTCTCACCGTCCGGCGCCGGAATGACAAGGCTTAAGCATCTGCCCTCATAGAACACTCTGTCGCTGGCTATGATCTTCAGCCCAAATGTTTCCATATGATCACGCTCCTGTCTACGCCTCTTCGCTCTCAGCTTTCGCCTTTGCGATCACATCGTCGATCGTTCCCACATTAAAGAATGCGGACTCCGGATACTCATCCATCTCTCCGTCAATGATCATCTTAAATCCGCGGATGGTCTCTTTGAGCGGCACATATTTACCGGGAGTTCCCGTAAAGGTCTCAGCCACGAAAAACGGCTGTGACAGGAATCTCTGGATCTTTCTCGCACGCATGACCGTTGCCTTATCCTCGTCGGAGAGTTCCTCCATACCGAGGATCGCGATGATGTCCTGCAGTTCTTTATATTTCTGGAGGATCGCGATAACCTTATTCGCCACCTCATAGTGCTCTTCTCCGACCACATCGGCCTCCAGGATACGTGAACTGGACTCAAGCGGATCCACCGCCGGGTAGATTCCCTGCTCCACGATCTTTCTGGAAAGAACGGTGGTCGCATCCAGATGCGCGAACGTTGTCGCCGGAGCCGGGTCAGTCAGGTCGTCGGCCGGTACGTAGACCGCCTGTACAGAAGTGACAGATCCGTTCCTTGTGGAAGCGATACGCTCCTGAAGTTCACCCATCTCCGTTGCAAGTGTAGGCTGGTAACCTACGGCTGAAGGCATACGTCCAAGAAGTGCGGACACCTCGGAACCAGCCTGTGTGAAACGGAAAATATTATCGATAAAGAGAAGCACATTCTGGTGCTGCTCGTCACGGAAATATTCCGCCATGGTCAGTCCGGTCTCAGCCACGCGCATACGCGCTCCCGGGGGCTCGTTCATCTGTCCGAACACCAGGGCTGTCTTCTCCAGGACTCCGGATTCCTTCATCTCTGTCCAGAGGTCGTTACCCTCACGGGAACGCTCTCCGACTCCTGTAAAGATTGAGTATCCGCCGTGCTCTGTGGCGATATTTCTGATCAGCTCCTGGATCAGCACCGTTTTACCTACGCCGGCACCTCCGAACAGACCGATCTTACCGCCCTTCGCATAGGGAGCCAGAAGATCGATGACCTTGATCCCTGTCTCAAGGATCTCAACGACCGGGCTCTGATCCTCAAATGACGGGGGCTGTCTGTGGATGACCCATTTCTCTGAATTCTCGATCGGCGCGCCATCATCGATGGTCTCGCCCAGTACGTTAAACAGCCTGCCCAGTGTCTGCTCTCCTACAGGCACCTTGATACCGGCGCCTGTCGCGGTGACTTCCATATCCTTACAGAGTCCCTCGCTGGCCGCCAGCATAAGGCAGCGCACCTCATTGTTCCCGAGGTGCTGTGCAACCTCCATGATGCATTTCTTTCCGTTGTTGTCCACTTCAAGAGCATCTTTGATAAAAGGAAGGTTGCCGTCTTCAAATAATACGTCAACGACAGGTCCCATAACCTGTACGATTCGTCCTTTATTCATATTGTTCCTCCTATTTCCTCTGCTGCGCCCTTGCGCCGGCACACACCTCTGTAATCTCCTGGGTAATCGCTGCCTGTCTCGCGCGGTTGTACACAATAGACAGTTCTTTGATCAGGCTTTCTGCACTGTCCGTGGCGGATTTCATCGCCATCATACGGGCGTTGTGCTCACTGGCATATGCCTCTACGAGAGCACCATAGATCATACCGTTTACATAGTTCGGTACGATACTGTCCATCACGTGCTCTGCCGAGGGGTAAAGGTCAATTTCCTCCCTGTACATGTTGAGAGGCATTTTCATCACATTAAAGTCCGCCCTCTCCAACGGAAGGAGTTTCATCACCTCTGCATCTGCCTGCACAGAATTCTCCATGCGTGTGTACACAACATATACTTCATCAAGCGCTCCGTCCAGATACTGGTCTATAATAGCGCCGGAAATATCCCTCGCACGGTGCATGGTGGGTTTCTGTACCGTATACCGAAAATTCATGTCGATCTCCACACCGCGCTTTGCAAAATAATGCCTTCCCAGCTCACCGACAACAAACAGCTTGTGGATCCCGGGCTTTGAAAGGATCTCCTCTTCCACCTTCACAATATTATGATTATATGCTCCGGCAAGTCCCTTGTCCGCAGTGATAACGATGGAACCGATCTTTCTCTCTTCCTTCGGGATCTTTTCTCTCTGGTCAAAGAAACGATGCTTCAGTTCCGGCAGATGACGCAGGATTCTCGAGATCTCTCCCTGGAGCCCGTAGAAGTAGGGCTCGGTGTCCGCCAGCTTCTTTTTCGCCTGGGTCATCTTGGAGGAAGAGATCATGTACATTGCGTTGGTGATCTTCATGGTGTCCCTGACACTGTTGATCCTGCTCTGTATCTCTCTGATATTTGCCATATTAACACCTGCTCTTCTTGAATTCCTTCGCTGTCTCCACGATCTTTCCGATCAGTTCGTCTGTCAGCACCTTCTTCTCCTCGATCTCCTGACCGATCTCCGGATGCTCTGTGTCAAAGTGCTGCAGCATGTCCATCTGGAACTGTTTGATCTTTGTCTTCTCGACACCCAGCATCACTTTGTGTGTCGCTGCACACAGTGTGATGACTTTCTCGTGCAGGCTGAGCGGATGATAGAGCGGCTGCTTTAACAGTTCCATCAGGCCGCTTCCATATTCAAGCTGTTCCTTTGTCGCAGCGTCCAGATCAGAACTGAACTGAGTGAACACTTCCATCTCACGGTACTGCGCCAGATCGATACGGATGCTTCCGGACGCTTTTTTCATTGCTTTTGTCTGTGCGGCGCCGCCCACACGGGAAACGGAAAGTCCGACGTTGACCGCCGGTCTCATTCCGGATGCGAACAGACCGCTCTCCAGGAAGATCTGTCCGTCTGTGATAGAGATCACGTTGGTCGGGATATATGCTGACACGTCTCCCGCCTGAGTCTCGATGATCGGCAGAGCTGTGATGGAGCCGCCGCCCTTCTCCTCGCTCAGACGGCTGGAACGCTCAAGCAGTCTGGAGTGGAGATAGAAGACGTCTCCCGGATATGCCTCACGTCCCGGAGACCTTCCAAGCAGAAGGGAAAGCGCACGGTACGCCACCGCGTGTTTGGAAAGATCATCATATACGATAAGAACATCTTTCCCCTGGTACATAAAATATTCCGCCATCGCGGTTCCCGAATACGGCGCGATATACTGAAGTGAAGCGCAGTCGCTGGCAGTGGAGGACACGACGATCGTGTAATCCATTGCTCCGTTGCTGCTCAGTGTATTCACAACCTTCGCCACAGTAGACGCTTTCTGTCCTATCGCGACATAGATACAGATCACATCTTTTCCTTTCTGGTTCAGGATTGTATCCATCGCGATGGACGTCTTTCCTGTCTGACGGTCTCCAATGATCAGCTCACGCTGTCCCCTTCCGATCGGGAACATGGCGTCAATGGAGAGGATTCCAGTCTCCATGGGCACGCTGACCGACTTACGGTCAATGATTCCCGGCGCCTCCTGCTCGATCGGCCGGTAATCGGATGACTTTATCTCCCCTTTTCCGTCGATCGGCTCGCCCAGAGCGTTCACGACTCTTCCGACAAACCCTTCTCCTACCGGGACTCCCGCCCGTTTTCCTGTACGGGACACCTTCGTGCCTTCACGGATCTCCGAATCACTTCCAAAAAGGATACAGCCGATCTCATCTTTCCTGACATCCTGGACCATTCCCTTAAGGCCTGTCTCAAATGTAATGATCTCCCCGTACATGGCGTGATCAATCCCGTATATGGTGGCGATACCATCGCCCACTGCAACGACAGTACCGACTTCACTGTCCTTGCTCATTGTATCAAAATTTTCTATCTCCTCCCGGAGTATAGAAATAATCTCATCTGAATTGATTGAACTCACCTTGCTCACCTCCGGTTACTTTAATCTTTGCTCTAATCTGTTCAGGCGTCCTCTCATGCTCCAGTCATACTCGTCGCTGCCCACGCGGAGGATAAACCCTCCCAGGAGCGCCGCGTCCTGACTGACTTCGATATTGGCTTTCTTCGCGCCGTATTTTCCGCACAGGAACGCCTCCATTCCCTTTTTCTGTTCCTCACTCGGAGGTGCGGTACACGTCAGTCTTGCATTCAGGACTTTGTTCTGCTCGTCGCAGATCGCATCATACGATTGAAAAATATCAGAGATCAGATCCATTCTCTGATATTTGCACACAACTTTCAAAAAGTTTCTCATTTCTTCCGGGAATACCCTGTCTACCACGCTCTGCTTTTTCTTGAGCGCGATCGTGGGATTCACGAAAATATCATAGAGCTGAGGCACTTCTTCGAATATCTCCCTGGTCTTCTGCACTCTGTCGGCAGGAACACCGATGTCATAGAGGACACGGGCATATCTCTCCGCTGCCAGTGGGCAGTGCACAGGACTATTTGTTGTCTGTGTCGTCATGGCTTCCACCTACTTCTTTCAGAAACTGGTCATAGAGATCCTCATCCGCTGTCCTTCCGACAATCTTCGCTGCAGACGCCACGGCAAGTCCCGCGATCTCGCTCTGTAGTTCTTTCATGGTCTGCTCGCGCTCGACTCTCACAGTCTCTTTCGCGCTCTCAATGATATTTCCCGCCTTGTCGCCGGCCTCACCGACGATCCTGTTATACTCGTTCTTCGCAGCGGAACGTGCATTTTCTATGATCTGTGCGGATTCCTGCTTTGCTCCTTTAAGGGCGTCCTCATATTCCTGCTTCATCTTCATCGCGTCGTTCTGCGCATCCTGCGCATTCTTGAGTCCATCCTCAATGATCTGTCTTCTCTTCTCCATAATACCCATCACAGGTTTGAACAGGAAATGCCTGAGCAGAAGATAAAGAACAACAAGATTTATAATATTCCAGACAAGGTTCAAATCAAGACTCAGCATCTTTTCCACCCGCCTTTCTTGTTACTTTTCATCTGTTTGTTTCCTGCCCTCATTATCCTAAGAAGAAGATGATCAGGATACCGATGATGAAACCGTAGATAGCGGTTGCCTCTGCAAGTGCACATCCAAGGATCAGTATCTTGCTGATCTTGCCCTCTGCCTCCGGCTGTCTCGCGATTGCTTCTGTAGCTTTAGAAGTTGCAATTCCGATTCCGATACCTGCTCCGATACCTGTAAGTACTGCGATGCCTGCTCCAATTGCTATAAGTGTTTCCATAATATTGATCTCCTTTTTCTTTTCATATTATTTTTTGAGGTTTCTTTCACCTTTTATATAGGTAAGTCTTTTCCCTTTTCCGCGATGCCTACTCCATCTCTTCATTCATGAACAGTCCTGTCAGAAACACGAAAACGTATGCCTGAAGAAGCCCGTCAAAAATATCGAAATAAAAACTCACCGGAATCGGTATGATCAGCGGTACAATGGTCTTTATAAGCTCCATTACCACAAATCCGGCAAGCATATTTCCGAAGAGCCGCATACACAGCGACAAGGGTCTGATCACGACCTCAAGGATCATGATCGGTGCGACCACCGGAACCGGCTGAGCGAAATGCTTTACCCAATGCTTCAGTCCGTTCTTGTGAATGCCTGAATACTCAATCAGGCACATACTCATGATCGCCAGTCCCGCCGTCACATTCAGATCTTTTGTCGGCGGTTTGAAGCCAAACAGGGGGGCGATGGTATTCGAGAAGGCGAGATAGAGAAGTACTGTGATCAGATACGGAATGTATCTTCTGTTCTCTTTTCCGATGATCCCTTCGAAGAAATCCTGTGCCCATCCTATGCCGGCTTCCAGTGCAAGCTGCACTTTACCGGGATTCTCAACCTTTAAGTTTCTCACCAGTACGATGGATAAGATAACGAGTACCGCCATGATGATCCATGTGACGACTACAGACTCTGAGATCCCGCCGAGAACCGGAAGTGTGAATACTGTCTCACAATTCAGTTCTTCCATAAGTGTGTCTACCAAATTTCCCGTATTACTCCCTCCTTTTCTGATTGCTGCGGGTGCATGGTGCGGTTGTGAGGGGACGTGCAAATCAGCCGCCAGTCCCGGTCAGATCATCACCCGGCCCAGCCGGTCCGGGATAATTTTTTGCACAAAAAAAGGAGCTGTTCCCCGTTGAACCCCTTGAACCCTTGCCGCTTTTCAGGCATCTATTCTGTTATCTTCCCGAATATCCCCCGAAAAGTTGACTAAATATTACTCCCGATTTTTTTGTTTGTCAACAGTTGTGCTCTGCGGTTTTTTGTCGACTTTTTTCGCATTTTTTACTTCATTTTGTCTGTTTTTCTCATTGACATTTTTTGAATTTTTATTCATTTTTTATCTATCATTTTCCGCAACGATAACTTCATGACATTCGGACAAGCTCATTTCATGCAAAAGAGCGCTGATTCATTTTTATTTTTTGTCTATTCTGCGCATGGACGACTCTTTTTTCATGAGGTAAATAAGTCCGTTTTTAGCAATACTGCTTATTTTTATTTTATTTTTACAGGTTTGAGATATAATAAATGAAGAGGTTATTCAAATTTGGAGAAAACAGATATGAAATTTTTGCGAAAGATCATGATAACTTATTTCTCACAGCTTTCAGACAGGCTGTTTTTTCTCTGCGGCATTGTCATGCTCGCCAGCGAAATCTGGAAACAGCTCATGCTGACCTATATCCTTGGCGGAGGACAGTATAACTGGTGGTACTTTCCCTTCCAGCTCTGCAGCATCCCCATGTATCTGCTGCTTGCCTGGCCCTGGATCAGAAAGGATTCTCTGCGCTCTCTCCTGCTCACCTTTCTCATGTGCTACACGCTTCTCGGGGGAATCGCGGTCTTCGCCGACACCAGCGGTCTCCACTATCCTCTGACGGCGCTGACAGTCCATTCCTATCTCTGGCACATCGCCCTGATCCTGATCGGGATCGCGGCAGGCTTTCTCTGCCGCCGGAAATCACACCGCCTGTTTACCTCCGTCGGCATAAAGGAAGCCCTGCACGCCTTTGCCGGCAGCACAGAGCTGTATTTTTTCTGCTGCGGCGCAGCAGAACTGTTCAATCTGATCTTCGGACGATTTGGAACGATCAATATGTTCTACATCAATCCTGCCTATCAGATGCAGCAGATCATCTTTTCGGATCTGTCAGTTCTGATCGGCAACGTTCCCTCGATCCTGCTCTATATGGCCGCTACCGTTTTCGGGGCTTTCCTGCTCCTCCTTCTCTGGCAGCTCCTTTTCCGGCTTCCCCCGCATTTCCGCTAAAGCTCGTTCCTCCGCGATCCGGAGGAAATCCCGGTCCGCCTGCTTCCTTCTCGGCACCAGCAATCTCACGACTCCTCCTTTTCCTCTGTTCTTGACAAAGAAAAATCCGATGACCGAAAAGAGGAAGGCGCCGATAAAATTCACGATCAGATCCTGCATGGTATCGATCAGACCGATATCCAGATATCCGCCCAGTCCCAGTTCCGTTCCGTTTACCGCGGTCTCGGTGATCCCGCTGATCACAAAGGGAACGTTCCTCCCCTGGGGATCCAGCGTGACCGACCGGATCGTGTGGATGACCGTATCTTTCTGCATGTCGTATCCGGCGATCTGATCCATCCCGAACTCAAAGAACTCCCACAGGACGCCGATGGTCATGGAGAAGCAGAACGCCACGATCGCAACGAAGATCGGAGACAGATTAAACTTGATCTTCTCGCTGCGGTTCAGCAGATCCACCATGGAAAAACCGATCGCCGCCATTAAAAAACCGTTCAGTGTGTGGAGCACCGTGTCCCAGAAGGGAAACATCAGGTAGAATTCGCTGATCTCCCCCAGTATCTCCGCCGAGAAGATAAAGAGCAGGATAATGATCTCGAGGGCAGTCGGGAGTTCCACCTTGAACGTCACTTGGATGAAGCTTGGCGCCACGAGCAGGACCAGCGTCAGGATACACAGGAATACATTTTCATAATTCCAGTTCATAAGCTGAAGGATCATCATCACAATGACAAGGAGACGCAGAGTGAAATAGACAATGAACGAACTCCTGTGTTCCCTCAGTTCCATGTGCAGCGCGTCCCCCATATTTCTGAACCGGTTGTTTTTCTTTTCTTTATGTTCTTTCATTCTTTTCCTTTCATTTTTTATGTGTTACACTTTGTTGCGAGGTGATATTATGCATTTTTCTTTTCCATATGAGATCATATACAGCCGCCGTAAGACTGTCGCGATTCAGATCACTCGTGACGGAAAAGTCAGAATCCGGGCGCCATACGGCTGCTCCCGTTCTTTTATCGATTCTTTCATACGGAGCAAAGAGGACTGGATCACCAGGAATCTCGAAAAAGCCCGCTCCCGTTCTTCGGCTGAGCATCCTCCTCTGTCCGAGGAGAGACGGAAACATTATGTGGAGACCGCACGGGCCATATTCACTCAGAAGACGGCATACTACGCCCGCATCATGGGCGTGACCTACGGCCGGATCTCCATCCGCGAGCAGAAGACCCGCTGGGGAAGCTGTAGCAGCGCCGGAAACTTGAACTTCAACTGGAGGCTGATCTTCGCCCCGGAGGAAGTCCTGGACTATGTGGTCGTCCATGAACTGGCCCACAGGAAAGAGATGAACCATTCAAAGGCATTCTATGCCATCATCGAGTCCGTCCTTCCGGATTACAGAGCGTCCCGGAAATGGCTCAGGGATCACGGCGATTCTCTCTGGGAAGCGGCGTGAGGATTCTCAGTCCTTCAATCCCTATGCTGTTTCTTCCATGTAATACAGTCGTCAAAAGAGCTTTTGACGACTTCATCTTATAGTGCTCCCATCTCCTCCAGGGTCCTGTACACCCGGGACACCGGAAGTCCCACTACATTATAATAATCTCCTTCGATCCGGTCGATGTACGCGGCAAATCGCCCCTGTATCCCATAGGCGCCCGCCTTGTCCATCGGATCCCCCGTGGCGATATACGCCCGGATCTCCTGTTCTGTCATGGGATTTACATATACCCGGGTCCCTGCGGCATAATTTTCTTTCTTTATCAGTTCCGGTCCGCCGGAAGGCATCCCATCTCTGCGATCCGCATATTCCAGGACCGCCACGCCGGTATAGACCTCATGGCTCCTGCCCTGCAGGGCGGAAAGCATGCGCGCGGCGTTCTCCTCATCTGAAGGTTTCCCCAGAATCCGCCCGTCCAGGACGACCACCGTATCCGCGCCGATCACCACCGCACCCGCTTTCTCCCCGACGCTGAGTTCGGAAGCCACATTCTCCGCCTTCATCAGCGCAAGTTCGCAGACGATCTCTTCCGGTTTCTCGCTGTGATAGATCTCTTCCTTCTCACTCACACGGACCTCAAACTCAGCTCCGATCTGCGCAAGGAGTTCCCTGCGCCTGGGGGAAGCCGACCCCAGGATAATTTTTTTATTTCCCATTCTGTAATATCCTTTCCTTATTCAACAGTTCTTCCAACGGAAGCCGCCCGACAGTTATGCAGAGGGGCCTGACCCTTTTGCATAAGGGTCTGTCCCCTTTGATCACATCTCCTCCCAGGCTCTCTTCAGGATCTCCGGTTCTGTCACCAGCCGGTACGCTCCCGCCGCCATGCATTCCGCCGCATAGATCATGCCCTTTTCACCGATGCTCATTCCCGCCTGGGCCGTTGCAGCCCAGTGGTGGAGAGGCGTCTCCCTGCACATCGCCGCCGCGCTCAGCATAATGGTCGGGACAGTATGGCTGACATCGGACACGTCCGTCCCGATAGCAAGCGGTACAGGCTCATCCTCCAGAGGCTCCAGCCCGGTAAAATATACCCCGTTGTTTTCAAATCCCGCCGCCTCTGAGATCCTGGCGGCAAACGAAATTTCATCCTCCGTATAGGAAGGAACAGGGATCTTTTCCATCTCCTCATAGAACGTTTCAGCAAGAGTCCGGTTCACTTTCATTTCCTTATTACATGTGACCCGCTCGATCTCCACCCGCGTTCCGGTCATGGTCGCCGCGCCTCTCGCGCAGTCGTCCACCCGCTTAGAGGCATCCTCTGTCCGCTCCCATTTATTGGACCGGATAAAATAATTTGTGGACGCGTACGCCGGAACGATGTTCGCGGGTCCGTCCGTATTCGTATAAGTATAATGCATCCTCACGTCGTCGGCAACATGTTCTCTCAGATAATTTACTCCCACATTCATCAGTTCCGCCGCGTCCAGGGCGCTGCGTCCTCTCTCCGGATGCTTCGACGCGTGGGCTGCGGTCCCGTAAAATTTATAGTTCTTGATATCCTGAGCCTGCCAGATATCGTAGCTGACCCGGTTCCGGTCAAAGGGATGCCATGTGACCGCGGCGGAGAGAGCGTCAAATGCGCCCTCCGCGTTCATCTTTATCTTCCCGACCACGATCTCCTCCGCCGGGCATCCGTATACCCGGATGGTACCGGAAAGCCCTTCCGCCTGCATCCGGTCCTTCAAAGCGCACGCCGCGCCGGCGCAGGCCGTCCCCAGGAGATTGTGACCGCAGCCGTGCCCAGGTCCACCGGTTGGTTTATACTCGCTGCACGCCTCCTGCCCCAGCCCCGGAAGGGCATCATACTCGGCGAGAAAACCTATGACCGGCTCCCCTTCGCCCCACTGTGCCAGAAACGCCGTATCAAATCCGGCGATCCCCCAGGTGACGGAAAATCCCTCACGTTCCAGGAAATGCGCCAGGGCGCGGGACGACTTCTTTTCCTGTCCCGAGATCTCAGGATAGGAAAAAATATACTCTGCCGTTTCTTTCATTCTCTCTATGATCTGTTCTCTCATTTAATATTTCACGCTCCTTTTCAGCGCCAGCCCGGATCTGACCGCCGCCTTCACTTAAACCTACTATATATAGTAAGTCCTCAACTCAGTATACACCAGTATCTGTTTTGTGTCATTTTAATTTGTAAGTTTTTCTTATGCCCTCCCACGTAGGATGTGGTTTTTTGTGGTTTTTCTTTTAGTTCATTGTGGTTTTTTGTTATATTCTTTCATTATCTTATTGCTATTCCCCTGTGATTATAGTATACTTAGTCTTAAGGATGCCCGATTGCGCACATTGTATCAGACTGCCTTTCTTACAGGAGGGCTTTTGACCGTACTCTCGGGCGAGATGGAAAATCTGAAGAATGTTTCCATAAGGAGAATACCACTATGAAAAGATCAAAACGTATCGAAGCACTGGACAAGCGTCCGGTCAACCTGGACGGTTACATTGACGAATGGCCGGAGATGGGATTTGTTGCGATGAGCAGCCCCTACGACCCGAAACCGTCCGTCAGAGTAGAAGGCGGGAAGATTGTGGAGCTCGACGGGAAGCAGCGCGATGACTTTGATTTCCTTGATCAGTTTATCGCCGATTACGCGATCAACATCGATCGCGCCGAGGCTTCCATGTCAGTCTCTTCCCTGGATATCGCGAGGATGATCGTGGATATCAATGTCTCGCGAAAGGAGATCCTGGATCTGATCTCCGGCATCACTCCCGCAAAGATGACAGAGGTGATGAACCAGTTAAACGTCGTCGAGCTGATGATGGGCATGCAGAAGATCCGCGCCAGAAGGACACCGGGGAACCAGGCCCATATCACCAACTTAAAGGACGACCCGGTACAGATCGCGGCAGACGCTGCGGAGGGCGCGCTGAGAGGATTTGCGGAGGAGGAGACAACGATGGGCGTGGCACGTTACGCCCCCTTAAGCGCTATGGCTCTCCTCATCGGTTCCCAGGTCGGACGTCCGGGCGTACTGACTCAATGCTCCGCGGAGGAAGCGACGGAACTTGAGCTCGGTATCCGCGGACTTACAACGTACGCAGAGACCCTCTCTGTCTACGGCACGGAAAAAGTATTTATCGACGGGGATGACACCCCGTATTCCAAAGCATTCTTAAACTCCGCATACGCTTCCCGCGGTCTGAAGGTCCGCTTCACCTCAGGCTCCGGCTCCGAGGTGCTGATGGGAAGCAGCGAAAAGAAATCCATGCTCTATCTGGAATGCCGCTGTCTCTTTGTCACAAAGGGTGCGGGCAGCCAAGGGATCCAGAACGGTTCCGTGAGCTGTATCGGGGTGACAGGCTCCGTTCCGGCAGGTATCCGGGAGGTCCTGGCGGAAAACCTGGTGGCAGCCCTTCTCGGACTGGAGTGCGCTTCCTCCAACGACCAGAGCTTCTCCAACTCGGATATGAGACGTACCGCAAGGACCATGCTGGAATTCCTTCCGGGAACAGATTTCATCTTCTCCGGATACGCGGCGGAGCCGAACTATGACAATATGTTCGCAGGCTCCAACTTCGATGCGGAGGATTTCGACGATTACAACGTCCTGCAGAGGGATATGCAGGTGGACGGCGGATTAAAACCGGTCACCGAGGAAGAGGTGATCCGGGTGCGCAATAAGGCTGCGCGGGCTGTACAGGCAGTGTTCCGCAGCCTCGGGCTCTCTCCTGTCACGGACGAGCAGGTTGAGGCGGTCACTTACGCCCACGGAAGCAAGGACACCCTGCCCCGCGACGTGACGGCGGATCTTGCCGCTGCAGAGGATGTATTAAAGCGCGGCATCACAGGCATTGATGTAGTCAAAGCTCTGGCGGAGACCGGATTTGAGGACGTCGCGTCCAGCGTACTGAATATGCTGAAGCAGCGCGTTGCCGGAGATTACATGCAGACCGCGGCGATCCTGGACAGAAACTTCCACGTCATGTCAGGCGTGAACACACCGAACGATTACATGGGCCCGGGAACGGGCTACCGGGTTGACGGCGAGCGCTGGGAAGAGATCAAGAACATCCCGCACCGCATCAATCCGTACGATATATAAAAGGGGGAATCAGACATGCAGATCAGTGAAGATTTAATCCGGCAGATCACCAGCGCGGTCCTGGATCAGATGTCCCACGGGGACGCCGGGAAGAGCGCCGGATCAGCCGCTTCCATTCCGTCCCTTGCGGGAAGAGAACGCATCAACCAGGAGCACACCTCCTACGCCGATTACCCCAGAGCAAAAAAGGGGACAGACCCCAAAGAGGTTGTGATCGGAGTCGGAGCGGCGTTCCAGAAGGAGATCAAAAAGACCATCTGCGGGATCCCGCTGGATGACGTTCTCCGCAATGTAAAGGCAGGGATCGAGGAGGAGGGGATGATCCCCAGAGTCGTCAAGATCCTCGACACCTCCGACGTATGTTTCATGGCGCTGGAGGCTGCAAAGCTCTCCGGTTCCGGCATCGGCATCGGCATTCAGTCCAAAGGAACGACCGTGATACACCAGAGAGATCTCTATCCTCTCTCAAACCTGGAACTGTTTCCCCAGGCGCCGCTCATGACGCTTGAGACATACCGCCATATCGGACAGAACGCAGCGAAATATGTAAAAGGGGAACAGGTTGTCCCGATCCCCTGTGAGAACGACCCGATGTCCCGTCCGAGATATCAGGTAAAGGCAGCGATCATGCACATCGCGGAAACCGAACAGCTCGACCCGGAGGTCGGCGCTGTGGAATGGGAGGGATAAGAATGCAGTACCCGTTAGCTGAACACGAAAAAGACAACATCACATCAAAAACCGGCAAGAAGTTTACCGACATTACCCTTGATGAGGTAATGAAGGATCACATCGCGCCGGATGATATCAAGATATCCAAAGAGATCCTCAAAGCCCAGGGGCAGGTTGCCCTTGAGGCGGGCAACGATCCGATGGAGAAAAATTTCGAGCGCGCGGCGGAACTCGTTGACGTTCCGGACGACGTTATCCTGAAGATGTACGACAAACTCCGTCCGAACCGCTCAACCAAACTGGAACTCGTCATGATGGCTCAGGAGCTTCTCGAAAAATACAACGCGCGCAACTGTGCCCGCCTTGTCATGGAAGCTGCTGAAGTGTATGAAAAGAGAGGGATCTTACTTTGAGTTATATTGCAGGAATTGACATCGGAAATTCTACAACCGAAGCCTGCGTCGGAGAGGTCACCCCTGACGGGAAACTCACCTTTCTCACCAGCGCATCCTGCCCGACTACCGGTACAAAGGGAACTCTGGAGAATGTCCATTCCGTAAAAAACGCACTGAAGCTTGCCATGGCGCGGATCGGGCGCGAGACGTCGGACATTGACCTGATCCGTCTTAATGAGGCGGCTCCCGTCATCGGAGACACCGCCATGGAGACGCTGACCGAGACGGTCATCACGGATTCCTCCATGATCGGGCATAACCCTTCCACCCCCGCAGGTGCGGGACAGGCAGTGGGCGAAGTCCTTCTCATCGAAAGAATCTCCCGGGCAGTCCCCGGGACCGACTATATCCTGGCCGCATCCGCGGACCATTCCTATGAGGAGGTCGCCGCGGTTGTAAACCAGTACACGGAAGGGGAAGGCGCTCTCCATATCGTGGGGATCATCCTCCAGGCAGACGAGGCAGTCCTGGTGGAAAACCGGATCCATACAAAGGTTCCCATCATCGATGAAGTCCGCCGCATTGACCGTCTTCCTGACGGCGTCCCCGCAGCCATCGAGGTCGCCCTGCCCGGGCAGACGATCCGCATGCTCTCCAACCCTTACGGGATCGCAACGCTGCTGGGGCTTACGGCTGAAGAAACCCGGACCGTAACGCCTATCGCCAAAAGCCTGATCGGAAAACGGAGCGCCGTCGTCTTAAAGACGCCGGGCGGAAACGTCCATGAAAACGTCCTTCCCGCCGGGGAGATCTATTTCCACGGCGACAGGGAGATTACGATCAGCCTGGATGAAGGTGCGGAGAAGATCATGACCGCAGAATCAGAAGCCGGCGAGATCCGTGATATCAGCGGACAGCCCGATACCAACGTCGGAAATATGCTCGTCCGTATCCGAAAGGGAATGGGCGAACTGGACCGGACAGACCAGGCGGATATCCGCATCACGGATATCCTTGCAGTCGATACCCTTGCCCCCGTCCTGATCTCAGGAGCGCTGGCAGGGGAGACCTGCCTGGAAAAAGCAGTGGGCATCGCCGCAATGGTAAAGACCCAGAAGCTCCCCATGCAGGAGATCGCCCAGCGCCTGGGATCGGAGCTGGGAACGGAGGTAAAAGTTGCCGGAGTGGAGGCGGTCATGGCAAGCCTTGGCGCCCTCACCACACCGGGTACAAAGCTGCCCCTCGCCATCCTCGACATGGGCGGCGGATCTACCGACGCCGCTGTGGTCTCTGAAGAAGGCCAGGTTACACTGACTCACCAGGCGGGAGCCGGGGAACTGGTATCCATGCTGATCGAGACAGAACTTGGGCTGGGGGACAGGCACATCGCCGAACAGATCAAGAAATATCCCCTTGCGAAGGTAGAAAGCCTGTTCCACATGCGCATGGAGAACGGACAGATGACTTTCGTGGACGAATCCATCGATCCCCGCTTCTTCGGGCGGGTGGTACTCCTGACTGAGAACGGACTTATCCGCATCGAGCAGGAGATCCCCATGGAGAAGATCGTCCAGGTGCGCAGGGAGGCAAAGCGGAAGGTATTCGTGACCAACGCGTTCCGTGCGCTTGCGAAAGTCGCGCCGGACCACAACCTGAGAAACATCTCTACCGTTGTCCTCGTAGGAGGTTCCGCGGAAGATTTTGAAATACCCGAGATGCTGATGGAAGAATTTGCCGACTACCGCATCGTCTGCGGGCGCGGCAACATCCGCGGGAGCGAGGGACCGAGAAACGCCGTCGCAACCGGGCTTGTACTCTCCTACCTCGGGGAGCGTTCGTAAAACTTGTCAAAAGGGGGGCAGACCCCTTTGCAAAAGGGTCAGGCACCTCTGCAGAAGGGTCTGTCCCTTTTGAGAAATTTCCAGAAAGGAGCCGGATGTCAATGGCTATGGTTGTAAAAAGGCCGTCCATATTTATCTACACACATGAAGCGGACCCGGCTGTCCTCAAAGAAGTCTGCGCCGGGATCGAAGAGGAAGGCGTCTTCTATGATATCGCCGAGATGCCGGATGAATGTATGCTGAAGCTGGCATATAAGGCAGCCCGGGATTCTATGCTCGGTTCCGGGATCGGGATCTTCGGGACCGCAACATGCCTGAAGATGCGCGGACTGGAAAAAGGGAAAAATATCGAGAGCTATCTGCATCCGGACAAAAGGCAGTGCCGCAATGTGGGGGCGAACAGTGCCCGCGCCATCAAGAAGCTGCCGTTTAAGGAGGAATACGGAATATGAACATCTATACAAAACACGGCGACCGAGGAACCACTTCCCTGGCTAACGGAATGAGCGTCTCCAAGTCAGACGACCGGATCGAGCTGTTAGGCACCATCGACGAGCTGAACAGCCATATCGGTCTGGCCAAGGTTCTTGCCGATGCTTCTTTAAAAGAGCGTCTTTCCCATATCCAGAGAAACCTGATGCAGATTATGGCAGGAGTGGCCGATCCGCGCAATCTTGATTACCGCTTCTCTCAGGATGAGACATCTGCTCTGGAGAAAGAGATCGATCAGATCGAGAATTCCTTCCCCCGTGCGAAGGAATTCGTCCTGTACGGCGGATGTGAGCTCTCCGCAAGGCTGGACGTGGCGCGCGCAGTGGCACGGCGGGCTGAGAGACATTTTCGCAAGGTGGAGCAGAACTACGGCGGAGACGTCAAAGCGATGCAGTATGTGAACCGTCTTTCCGATTATCTTTACATGCGCGCCAGATATGCGGATTACCGCGTACAGAATGAAAAAAACGACCAGATCCAGGATCAGGTCGTTCGGAATATCATGAAGGGGCTGTAAAGCCCTGCAATTTTCTGAAAAGCGGCTTCCGCTCTTCAAACACCGTATAGTACCGGAATCCGCATTCCCTCAGGACTGCTTCTGCCTTATCAAAATCATAGGCGATATGTTCCGGTTTGTGGGCATCCGCGCCCACTGTGATGATCTCGCCGCCCAGTTCCCGGTACCGCTTTATAATGTCAGGATGGGGATTGCAGAACCCGAGCCCGTATTTGAATCCGCCGGTGTTCAGCTCGATCCCCTTTCCCATCTCAATGACTTTCTTCAGGATCGCATCGATCTCATCCGCAAACTTCCGGTAGGAATAATGTTTCCCCTTTTCCCTTCCATAGCGGACCACATAATCGATATGTCCCAGCACATCAAAGTCTTTAATTGATTCCAGATCCGTCAGCGTCTCCCGGAACGTCTCCGCATATGCCTCTTCATCTGTCCTTCCCTCAAAGAGTTCTCCATAATAGGGATCCAGACCGTGTACAAGGTGGACCGAACCGATGACAAAGTCAAAGGAATACTTCTCTGTCAGTTCCCTGTAAAAACTGCCCAGATGGGGCTGCAGTCCGATCTCGATCCCGGTGCGCACCGTGATCCGGTCCCTGTACTCCTCTTTCAGTCCGGCAAGCGTCCGGCAGTATTCCTCCGGGTCAAAGACAAATGGGATCCCTTCTATGTCCGGCACCTCCGGATAATCTTTATCGTAGTGATCCGTAAGACAGATCTCACGTAGTCCTTTCTGTATTGAGCCCTCGATCATGCTTCTTACCGGGGCTTCACTGTCTGATGAAAATTCTGTATGCATGTGGCAGTCGCTCTGTATCATATCGTTTCCTCCCGTTTTCATTCCTTTTCTATTATAGCAGAGGACTCCTCAGAAAAACAGGATTGCTCCATGCGGTTTTTCCATTTTTATCTGTACATTTTACCCGCACATATGTTTCGTGGCCTTTAAGTTCATACTCTCCATGATCAATTGTCTCATCGCAGGAACCACACACACAGGAAGTTCCGTCATTGATGTCATTACCTGCTATAAAGTCGATCCGATAAACATCGCTGCACTTCACATATGCCACTCCGCCGCGGATCCCCCAGTCATAGATCTCCGGTCCCGATGACGAATAATAATTTCCGGAAAGCATATTCTGAACGATGTCCTCATGTGTCAGCTTTTCCGCCTTTACAACGATCCATCCTCCACAGGCGTCGTCAAACAGCCCCTCGTTATGGTTGTCATCTGACGCAAATCCGAAAACCTTTTTTCCTTCGCGCAGCATCACATCCCAGTATGTCTCGTCATACCCTGTGTTGCTCTCATTCACTGTATTATAGTTAAAGATCTCCAGCGCCCAGATTCCTTTTGTGTTGATAAACTCCGATTCTCTCACCCGTGACCAGATCGGATGATTGTAAGTTGCTATCATTCCCCTCTTCAGCATTTCGTCTGCAAGCTCCTGTGCCACAGCCGCGCCGTCCCACTCTCCGTAATATTTCAGCACCGGATGGAGCTCATTGTGCTCATATAACGGCATGGAGGCATTCCTTACCATTTCCTCCGTTCCCAGTATCCCGTGGATATGGTGTACTTTCTTTTTGCGTCCTGAACCGTCTCCCTCATAAAGGACTGCGGACGCCTCCAGTCCGGGAAGTATGATAAATTCCTCACAGTCAAACTGTTCCCTATAATCCGTATATTTGTCATGCTCTGAAAAACACAGAAAATGATATCCGTGTTCCCTGAACAGTTTTACCGCTTCCTCCGGAGTAAGTCTTCCGTCAGAATTCACCGTATGACTATGCAGATTTCCTTTATACCAGTTCCCTTTTTCCGAAAATCCCCGAATCGTCATCTTCTCCATTTTCCCTCCTGTTGATGCGGGACGTGGCAGAACTCATTTTCACTGCGTCCCAGATCAAATTTTCCTGTATTCCTGTTTGTCTTTTTCTATGTTCCGATTCTCTCCTGATCGATTCAATCCGCTTACAGCCGTACGCAGTTGTGATCAGAAACACCGATATTGAGTCTGTCCCCAATATTATACATTGATATGCTTCTGAAAAGAACATCTGCGTATACTTCTACGTCATTTATATTGATCGTATAACGCAGCACATTCCCCCGGGGAACCGAATCCGTGATAAGCCCCTGCATACAGTAGTCTTCTGTTGTGATCTCGTTTCTTGACAGGAAAAATGTCTCCGGGCGTATCGCAATCTGCCCATCCTTCCATTTCTTCCCCGTTATAAGTTCCATTGCCCGGGAGTCAAGGATATTGTAGTTTCCGATAAAACCTGCCGCAAACGACGTCACCGGTTTTGTATAAACCTCCACAGGACTTCCGGACTGCTCAATCTTTCCTTCATGGAACAGATGTATCACATCTGACATAACCATTGCCTCATCCTGATCGTGTGTTACAAACACAGATGTAAACCCTAATTCTTTATGTATCCTGCGAATACTTGTCTGAAGAGATTTCCTCAGTTTTGCGTCGATCGCGCTCAAAGGCTCATCCAGAAGAAGAACCTTTGGCTGCATTACGATCCCTCTTGCAAGGGCAACTCTCTGCTGCTGACCTCCGGAAAGATTAGAGGGATATTCCTTTTCTTTTCCTTTCAGTTCCACCATATCAATCGCATCTTTCACACGTCTGCTGATTTCTGAATTATCCAGCTTCTGGAGTTTCAGACCGAAAGACAGGTTCTCTTCCACCGTCATATTCGGAAAGAGACTGTACTGCTGAAATACCATTCCTATGTTGCGGTCTTTGGGATCCTTGTTTGTTATATCCTCTCCATCCAGCATGATCTGCCCGCCGGAAATCTTTTCCAGACCCGCAAGACAGCGGAGCAGCGTACTCTTTCCGCACCCCGAAGGTCCAAGCAGCGTGACAAAGTCTCCTTTGTTTATTTCCAGGTTGATCCCCTTTAAAACGTGATTATCACCATAGTACTTATCAATATTTTTAAATTCTATATAAGCCATTTTCTCTACCTATCCTTTCCGTCTTTTCCCCTCGACTGCAGGAAAAAGGCGCACGCCGAGATGATCAGTGTTACAAGAAACAGTATAACAATAACCGCGCAGGTTCTCTGTCCGGACTTTTTCATAACATCGTACAGATACATCTGAGCTGTCATAAAGCGCCCTCCTGCCAGCGTGTTAATAATAACAAAATCGCCAAATACGATCGCCATGGCAAGCATGACAGAAACGGTAACTCCGCTCATAATATTGGGAATTACAACACGAAAAAAGGCATAGAACCTGCTGGCGCCCAGCATTTGAGCCGCCTCAATCAGGCGGGACGCACCGACTCCGTTCAGGTTATTGCGTATTCCCTGATAGACATAAGGCAGTATCACTACCATATAAGTTGCGATCAGCATAAACATTCTGTCCCCAAAAGGGTCCGGGGCACCGCTGTACAGCGACAGCACACAGATCGGAAGAATCACTCCCTGTATGGCGTATGGAATCGTACACAGAATCTGGATCATTTTATCCCACTCCGGATGATATACGACTACAACATACATTGCCAGAAGTACAAATACTGTACAAAGTATAATCGGCACGATAGAAATGATGACAGTCCTCCCCACCGCTTTCCAGAACAGCGGATCCGTAAAAAGCTCAGTATAAGCGCTCAGTGTAAATCCCCCAGGCACCACATCAATCCATTCCCGAAAGAGCGAATAGATCAGAGTCATTACCAGAGGAAGGAGCAGGTACGCTATTATTACCACGATCGCGATCTTTGCTCCGATATGTTTCTTGTTCTTCTGTGCGTTCATCAGCGGCTTCCCCCTTTCTTTGGCGTCATTTTATTCTGTACACCTATGGCAAGTACCATAAATACCATCATAACTACCGCAATAGCGCTTCCAAACTCCGGCCTCTGGATAATGTCTCCGACAAACTGTTCGGAGAGACGTATCGGCAAAAGAGAGACATTGTTCATCAGCAGCGCATACGCAGTAGCATATGCCGCAAGCGCATTTGCAAACAAGACAGAAAATGTCCCCAGGATACTCGGCATCAAAACAGGTATCCCTACTTTTCTCCAGAATGTCATCGAACTGCCCCCGAGAAGCGCAACTGCTTCCTTCCATTCTTTCCGTATCGAATCAAATGCCGGGATCAGGAGCAGTGTGGAAAGCGGTATCTGGAAATATACATAGATCAGAATCAGCCCCCATACAGAATAAAGCGGGAATTCCGCCAGAAACTCGATCCCGTAATTCGCTCCGATCATTGTCATTACTCCGATGTTCCCGAACATGATGATATATGCGAATGCAAGCGGCACTCCCGAGAAATTTGACACCATGTTCAGGATACTCATAAATACGGTCTTCAGTCTGCCGTGTTCCTCATGGACTGCTTTTGCCCCTATAAAAGCTACGCTCAGACCGATAACAGAGGAAAAGATCGAGATCAGCAGACTGTTGATGATCGCCTGCTGATACAATTTCCCCGTAAAAATATTGATATAGTTTTCAAGTGTAAAACCGATCTCTCCCCCTTCCGGGAAAAAGCTTGTGACGACTGTGTAGATCACCGGGATGATCTCAAAAAGAATACACAGGAGAAGAAATGGTGCCAGCGCCAGTAAGTAAGTTTTCTTTTGTCCTTTCATATCAACCTCACCTTTACATAAAGAGAGCCGCTGTTTTCAGCAGCAGCCCTGTCATTTCCTGATTTTAATCATTGTGCGTAAGCTACGACCTCTTCCTGCCATAATGTTCCAATCGTCGTTGCCGTCTCATCCCATGCATCCTGGTCTTCTACCATTCTCGCATTTACATACTGGCTGTCATCCAGAAGTTTAGAATCAACATCTTCCGGAAGCTCTACATCTTCCCTGATCGGTGTAGCATATCCCTTTGCAAGATTAATCTGCCCCTCATCGCTTAAGATGTACTCTCTGGCCAGAGCCGCAGCACACGGATGCTTAGAATATTTGTTAATGATCGTCGCATATCCGGTCTGGATAGATGCTTCAGATGGAATGAATACAGAGAAGTCGGCATCGGGATTGTTCTCAACAAACTGTTCTCTATACCCCAGAGCATTGAAATCCCAGAGGAATGCCACGCCAACTTCACCTCTTTCTATACGTGCCTGCGTGAATTCCCCAAGATCAAGCCGTCCCTGTTCCGCAATCTGTCTGAAGTAATCCAGTCCCGGCTGGATGTTGCCCTCATCTCCGCCGTAGGCGATCGCCGCAGCGAGCACTGCATACTGTGCCTGTGTCGCCGCCTGAACATCCCCAACCGCAACCATATAATCTCCATTCAGGATATCTTCAAAGGAAGTCGGTGTATCCTTCACAATCTTGTTGTTCACGATGACAGACATTGTTCCATAATATCCTATGATCCAATCCCCGTCATCATCCTTCGCCCAATCCGGAATCGAATCCCAGTAGCTTGTCTTGTAAGGCATAGTAACCCCCTGCTCTTCAGCTACCGGCCCAAACGCCTGTCCGACGTCTCCGATGTCCTTTGTCGCATCTTCACCTTCCGTCTCAAACAGCGAGATCTCTTCAGCGGACGACATATCTGTGTCCACATGGGAAATCCCATACAGATCGGTGTACTCCTGCCATGTTTCTCCCCAGTTCGCCCAGGTATCCGGCATTGCCGCAGACTCAAGTTCGCCTTCTTCTTTGGCCTGAGTTTCGATTTCCTCCAATGTCATGCTGTTTAAGTCAACAGCCTCAGCCGCTTCAGCAGAGCCGCATCCCGCTGCCAGTGAAGCTGTCATGCATACAAGAAGCAGTGTGCTTATAATTCTTCTTTTCATCGCTTCCTCCCTTTACTTTTCATTTGTTTTTTAGTCAGCAACACTGCACATTATAATGAATTCCTGTAAAACACTCACCAATAAAATGTTAAGTTATTGTAATCTTTTCCAGATTCTCTTTCCTTCTGGTGTACCAGCCAATCCACCTTCTCCTGTTTCTTTCAAAGAGACATGCATACTTTTGCCCACTTCCCTCATAGCGTCGATCACCTGATCCGCAGGAATCCTGCTCTCGATTCCCGCAAGCGCCATATCCGCACATGACATCGCATTCACGGCCCCTATCACATTTCTCTTAATGCAGGGTACCTCTACTAATCCTGCAACCGGATCACAGACAAGTCCCAGCAGGTTTTTCAATGCCATAGCCGCGGCACTTACGATCTGCTCCGGTTCTCCTCCTCTTACGCTTACAAGAGCGCCTGCCGCCATCGCTGACGCAGAACCGATCTCCGCCTGACATCCTCCTGCCGCTCCTGATATAAATGCTCTCGAGGCAATAACCTGCCCGATTCCCGCCGACGTGTATAAAGCCTCCAGTATTTTATCTTCGGAGATCCCTTCCTCTCTCTCCAGGGGAATGAGCACGGCCGGAAGGACGCCGCACGCACCGGCAGTCGGCGCCGCGACAATACGGCGCATACACGCATTGGACTCTCCCATCTGAAGAGCCTGGGCGATAACTCTGGACATCCTCTCCCCACTTAGCGTACCGCCTCTCTCTGCGTATTTCTGCATCTGTCCTCCCATACCTCCCGACAGCCCGCTGGGAGACCTGAGATTCTCATCATAATCTGCTCCCGCCCCGCGCATAGCCCGCCACATTATTTTCATGCTGTTAAAAGACATTTCATCCGTAATATCCCTGTCTTCAATATCGGAATATAATACAGCTTTCCAAAAAGGTATTTTTTCATGTTCACACCGTAATACGATCTCTTCCAGCGAATTATAGGACATTATTCTACCTCCCCGTTGACATATATCACTCTGTTGATCCCCTCAAGCTGTTCCAGCATGGAGATGGACTCTTTCCCGACCGGCTGATCTGTCTCGATCACCATCACAGCGCTTCCTCCCCGTTTATCCCGATGAAGGCGCAGAGCAGCGATATTAACATTTATCCCGGATAGTATGCTGGTGACTTCTGAAACGACTCCCGGACTGTCCTGATTGCATATGATTAGGGTTGGACAGTCTCCCATACAGTGGACTTCCGTTCCATCCAGTTTTTCTATCATTATCCTCCCGCCTCCCAGAGAAGACGCCTGGACTGCGATCTCCCTTCCCGCATCTCCGGTCACATCAAGCACCACCGTGTTTGGATGAGCTTCCGGAAGTCTGACGCTTTCAAAAGAAAAGGACAGCTTCTCTTTCTCCGCCACGGCAAAACTTTCCGGGATCCTCATATCATCCGGCTTCATCCCAAGCAGTCCCGCGATGACAGCCTTGTCTGTACCGTGCCCTTTTCCGGTTGCGGCGAAAGAACCACACAAACCAATTCTGGCATTTACCGGTTTCTCTCCAAGCAGGGTACGGGTTATATATCCTATTTTTGCCGCTCCTGCAGTATGGGAACTGGATGGTCCTACCATGATCGGTCCCAGAATATCAAAAATTTTCATAGATCATTATCTCCCGTCTTTTTTTACCTATACTGTACACTATTGTTAATTATCCTACCTGAAAAATGCCTTTTTTATATCAAAGCGAGGTAAATTTCCCGTAAAAAAGGACATCCACATCTGTGGACATCCCTTATAATTTATATTTTAGAGTTCGGCCTAAAACAGCTCGTCAAATCTCCTCATGGCTTCTTTTGTGCTCTCATGCTGTCCGAACGCGGTCAGGCGGAAGAAATATTTTCCATTCTCGCCGAATCCCGCTCCCGGTGTTCCCACCACTTCCGCATGTGTCAGAAGGTAGTCAAAGAACTCCCAAGACTCCATGCCGTTCGGACACTGGAACCAGATATACGGTGAATTCACACCGCCTGTGAACGGAATGTTCTTTTTCTTCAGGACGTTCGCGATAATCTTCGCGTTTTCTCTATAGTAGTTGATATTCTCCATGCACTCCGCCATTCCCTCTTCCGTGAACACAGCCGCAGCCGCGCGCTGAACGATATAGGGAGTTCCGTTGAACTTTGTGGAGTGTCTTCTGTTCCACATCTCGTTTAAGGACATTTCTTTTCCGTTGGAAGCTGTAAATACCAGTTCCTTCGGGATCACAGTGTAGGAGCAGCGTGTTCCGGTAAATCCTGCCGTCTTCGACAGAGAGCAGAACTCGATGGCACATTTCTTCGCACCCTCGATCTCATAGATGCTCCTCGGAAGCTCCGGATCGGAGACAAACGCTTCATACGCTGCGTCAAACATGATGACCGCATCGTTCTTCAGCGCATAGTCAACCCAGACTTTCAGCTGCTCTTTGTTATAGCATGCTCCTGTCGGGTTGTTCGGGGAACACAGATAGATCATATCTGCCTTTACAGAATCGTCCGGCATGGGCAGGAAGTTGTTCTCCGCCGTTCCGTTCATGTAGACGATCTTTCTTCCATCCATCATATTTGTGTCCACATATACCGGGTATACCGGATCCGGCACCAGCACTACATTGTCCTTTGCAAACAGGTCTGTGATATTTCCTGTGTCGCTCTTTGCTCCGTCGGAGATGAAGATCGTATCCGGATCCACATCTGCGCCGTTTCTTTTATAATAATCAGAGATGGCGTTTCTGAGGAAATCATATCCTTTCTCCGGGCCATATCCTTTGAACGTCTCCGGCACTGCCTGCTCATCCACTGCCTCGTGGAGTGCCGCGATCACCTTCTTTGTCAGCGGCTTTGTCACATCGCCGATCCCGAGACGGATGATCTTGTTGTCCGGATGGGATTCCTCATATACCTTAACCCGTCTTGCGATCTCTGCAAACAGGTAGCTCTCTTCCAGGTTCTGATAGTTCTCGTTTAATTTTGGCATCGTCTTTTCTCCTTTCCTGCATTTACGCTCCCCATTTTAGCAGGAAATCAAGGATTTTTCCAGTACCGGGCGAAATCTTTATTGCTTTCCCGAATAAAAATCCATATGAACGACACTCTTGGCGTCCACTTTGTTCTTTACTGTCAAATATTTATTGGTTGTTGAATAATAGCCCTCACATTTTTCTTATCAAACATATGGTTGAATCTGTTTTCAAAATTTTGTTTCTCTTTTATGATTTTTTCTTTATCAAAAATATAAAAGAAAATATACTTTTCCTGATAATGAACAATATCTGCCTCAATTTCTTCAGTCAGTTTTTTCAGACTCATACTTTTCCTTGTACATTTTACTTCTAAAAGCAAATCCAGACTCTGAATCTTCAGGTCTCCTCTGACCATGCCAACTCCCGAATCTTCCGCAGTCTCTTTCCTAATGTCGGGATATAATGGCTTCAAAACAGCCTGCAGAAGATACTGCAGATCATATTCATTACCGACGGTTATCTGATGTAATCTATTTTCTGTTAAAGTCGCTCGCTTATCTGGTGTTCCTTCAGTAAATGCTTCTAAGAACATATAAAAATTTCGTAAATATTTGTCCAAATATTCTATATCTTCAATCCTTATCTCTTCTTGTGAAATCTTAAAAAGATAATCTGAAAGATTTTCTTTTGCGGCAAGCATTTTTTCTTTATTAGCTTCATCCGAAAATCTGTTTTTTATATACTTTTGCCTGCGTTTAACTTCCTCGCAAATTTGTTCTGAATAGCCCGCCTCGCATAGTGCCTGGTTTAATTTTCGAACAACATCATCGTATTCGTCAGCAGTTTCAATATGATTAATCCTTTCCAGGAATATATCTATTATATTATCCATTCATTCTTCCCCATCTCAAATAAAACAAAAACAATGGATCGAGGATGTAAACTTTGCCATCCTTCCACTCAATCGCACGATAAATTTCTTCTTTTCCCTGAAGTATTGTCTGTAAATTGTTCAGGTGGTTTCTGACCGTCTGTTTATCTAATTTTGCATCTCCCTTTTCGATACAATGAACTATCCTGATATAAAAAGTTTCAAAATCAATTTCCATTAACGGTGGATTCTTTGCCAGTGACTCAACAATCAGACCATATAAATCCAGTTCCTTGCCGTCAACGGTTTTATATTTTTTTCTTTTCTGCCCACGGGGATTGGGTCCTTTTGATATTACATTTACCACATCCCCATAGTTAAAGTTTACAGTGGTAAATCTATAAGCTCTTTGCAATATATCATCATCTATTTCTTTCTTTTCTTCATCTTCCAATAATGTACATATACTCAGACATATATACTGCATCAACTGGGGTGACGTAAGACACTCAACAGCCAGCTTCTCCGCCACAGAATCACCTATTTTTATACTCAGTTTATCAAATCCTTTTAATGCGATCTTTTTCAAATCTTCCCTTTTCCATGTTTCTATATTGATCAGACTCATTCTTCCTGACAAATCTGAGTTCTGCCTGATTGCATCGTCTGATCTATGCGGAAGAGAGACTACAACAACTTTCAGTTCACGTCTGATCGCATCTTTCAACTGTTGTGCCATCTTAATTTGCATTTCCGGTTTCGCATAATGAAAATCATCTATCACCAGAACTTTTTCATTTTCTATACAATATTGGATCACTTTATCTTTGGATAAAACATATTTTTCACTTTTACTGTCGCTCTCTTTGCTTTTTCCCTCTACAGATGCTCTTTCTGTAATTATCTCTCCTTTATATGGCAGCCCCACTTTTGCAGCTACAGTTGCCCAAAAGTCAGTATCTTCGTTAAAATCCGCCCCTGATATCTCAACAATATTACTGAATCCTATAACCCGTTCGCATAATATGGTCTTGCCCATTTTTGAAGGTCCGATTATAGAGGTCAGACACCCGGCCGTTCTCAACGCCTGTTTCAGCCTCAGTTCGTATGAGATTCCTGTGTTTTCATAATTACGCGATACATATGTATACTCCGGAAAAGAACCTGGTTTAAATACATTTTCTGCCTTCAAGTTCATACTGCTGCCGAGCAAATTTTATCTCGACTCTTCACTTCCTTTCATTTTAAATTTCCACAAATATTTCATGCTTATTATAACATAAACACCCCTAATTAACACGTTTTTATAGCTATTTACACCTTTATATACTTTTATACTTTTTTACACACTGTTTTTTTCACATTCTCTGATGATTTCCTCCGGAAATCCGGCGAGTTTCAGAAGCTTCACCGCATTCTGCGACGTTGCCGGTCCCCTCACGATCTTATAACCGAAGGAAATATCATCCTCCCCCATCTCCTCACTGAAATGATAGTTGTCATACAGCCTGTCCAGAAGTACTGTCAGTTCCTTGTCGTGGGATGCGATCAGCGGAATACAGTCCTTTCCCGCCAGATATTCCAGGATCGCGCGGGAGGCGCGTATGCGCTCTCCGGTGTTCGTCCCCCGGAGGATCTCGTCGATAACACAAAGCGTGGTCTTCCTGTCGTTCAAATGATCCAGGATCCGCTTCAGATAGCGGATCTCCCGGATAAAATAACTCTCGCCCACGGTCAGGTCATCCCTCACAGCCATGGAGGTAAGTACCTGCACATGAGGCATCTGCATCTTTCCTGCCGCACATGTATTGACACTCTGGGCAAGGACCGCGTTCACCGCCACCGCCTTGATAAACGTAGACTTTCCCGAAGCATTGGAGCCGGTGATAAGACATCCTCTGTTCAGATCCAGTGTATTCTCCACAGGATCAGCGATCAACGGATGATAGATATCCTCCATAAAAATCATTCTTCCATTCTCATCCGGCCCTTCCGCTTCAACGAACTCCGGCACACAGTACCATGGCAGGCTCTGCCGGAACGAAGCAGTACTGACAGCCGCATCCATCTCTCCAATCTCCCGGTACACTTCCATATACTCCTCTGTCCTTTCACTCAGTCTCCTCACCATGCTGTCATAGACGGTCAACTGCCAGAGTGTGATCCCCATCAGATAATCCAACAGCAGTGCCCCTACATCCCCGGTAGCTGTGTTCGCCCTCTGTGTCCGCAGAAAACGGGAGCCCCGGAGAACCTTCTTAAATCCGTCCATGCGTTCAGAAAGGGCAGGAAACAGTTCCCGTATTTCCTCCCTCTCAGACAGTTTCTTTCCCGTCTCCAGAATCTGGATTGCCGGGTCGCTTAAGCCCAGCTCAACTTCATATTTCATCTTTGTCACCATATAAAGGGCGAGGTTGACCACACATACCGCCAGACAGACAAGTTCCGCCGCATCTGCCTGCGTTATCACAACGGCGAGCAAAGAAAGAACGAGCAGGATCTGCAGGCCCCGGCATATCCATCCGGTCTTCAGACGGTATTCCTCGATCTCGTCCATATAGGAAGGAATATAGTAGGACGCCGATTCCTTTCCAATGTTGTAAAGAATCTCCTCTGTCTCTTCCCTGAGCGTTTCATCTCCGGAAAAAGCGGACACTCTCTTCTCAAAAAGGCTTCTCTCCTCATCCTCCATATCATTCCTGCGCAGTTTCCAGTAGAGGATCTCCTCCCCCGCGGAAGTATCACAGTTATTGATCCGGTTGAAGATTTCATTCATAGACAGATCGTTCCAGGTGACGTCATCCAGCCCGTTGTCGTCCCCTGCCAGCTGCCAGTATCCTTTTACCTTGTCATTCCACTCTTTCTCCTTCGGTACGGTGCCGAACTTTCCGCGAATATATTCCTTCACTTTCTTCTTCCAGGATCTGAGTGACAGCAGCCGGTTAAATTCCAGGAAAAGAAAGAAGATCAGTATTGCAAGTAAGATCGCGATCATCTGTTTCGCCCTCCCATTGTATTATTCACTTAATACAGTATCGCATCCGGCATGCAAAGTCAATCTTTTCCCCTGTCTGGCAGGAGATTGGATACATTTACTTTTTGCAGGTCACACCCAACCATTTGTTTACAGGTATGGGACCATATATACAGGGAGATAGACAATCTCATTCTCTGTCTTCAGGTCATTTTTGTGGATCACATACGCAGTATGCATCTGCTCCCTGTATTTTCTGCGGAACTTGTTAAGAGAACTGATAGTATAATTACTCCCCGACTTCACTTCTATTGGAGAGATATTATGCCGGCTCGTCACTTTGCTCTTGGCAAGCAAAAAGTCTATCACCATTCTCGCCTCGGAATCTTCTCTTGACGGATTAGAGTAAAAATAAAGCTTATGTCCTGATGATGCAAGCATCTGAGCGACAATATTCTCCAGGATCATCCCTTTATTGATCTCCAGCTTATCAAACAGAAGCTTCCTGTATATTTCCTCTGATACCAGACCATTCTCATCAAACGCATGGCTGATCAGCAGCCCGGTATCTGCCATATAACATTTCATCGTCATTCTGTCCATATTCATGCGCAGACCGACGTTTGGTTCTGTAGAATTATAGCAGATATTGATGATCATGGCATCATCCAGCCAGGCAAAAGCATCCTCGTATTCTCTCAGCCTTGCTTCCCGGCTTATAGACGCAAGCCGGAATTTTTTCTCATGTCTGCTCAGTTGAGCCGGGATCTCATCAAAAATACTTTCTACCTTTCTTTCATATCCTTCCGCATATTTTGAAACATCTGCCCGATAAAGTGTCAGGATGTCACGTTTGATCCGATCCACTCTGTCAAAATCTCTGGATTCTGAGTATTCGGCAACTGCCTGCGGCATTCCCCCTACGATCATATACTGACGAAAATAATCCATTGCCTTTCTGTGAAGTGCCTGTCCCAGTGGCTGCTTCTTCTCAAAACATGCTGCAATAAAAGGCATCATAGTCTGGTTCCCAACAGCCCACAGGAATTCTTCAAAATCCATAGGATACATCCGTATATGCCTCTCTTCTGACGGGATCACTATATCCTGCACATTTCTTTTTATCGAAAGGAGGGAGCCTGTTTCCATATAATCATAACGTCCGTCAGCTACCAGATATTTTATTGCCGCTCTTGCTCTCGGAAACATCTGTACCTCGTCAAAGATGATCAGGGAATTATGTTTATAGAGCTTCACATTATAAAATGCTGACAGATACATAAAAAAGTTATCCAGATCATTCAGATAGGTATAAAACAGCTCCTTTACTTCATCCGGAGTATTATTGAAATCGATCATTATATAAGATTTGTATTCTTCTCTTGCAAACGCTTCGACTATATAACTTTTCCCGACACGTCTCGCGCCGTCGATCAAAAGAGCTGTTTTTCCTGCACTTTCCCGCTTCCATTCAAGGAACTTATCGTATATTTTTCTTTTCAAGTTTGTCTCCTCCACGTTTTCAAGATTTTTATACAATCATTTTATCACGTTTTCAAGATTTTTATGTAACCATTTTACCACGTTTTCAAGATTTTTGTCTGTTTCCGTGCTTATCGCTGCCAGCTCACAGCACCGCTGTTCGCTGTCCGTTGCCCGTCGGATGTCCACATGTCTGGACAAACAAGCTTGCCCATCCATGTGACCGCCCTCCGTGCTTATCGCACAAAAAGAGGATGAATATCCATCTTCCGGATCCCATCCTCTCAGCTCTTTCCCGTATTCTTTTTCTATCCTTTTTCCATATGGATCGCTTTTTTCGGACATGTCAGTGCGCAGACCGCGCAGCCGATGCACTTCTCTCTGTCCACCTTCCAGACCAGTTCCTTCCGGTTCACCTCAAGCGCTCCCTGGGGACATTTCTTCGCGCAGAGCGAGCAGTACATGCATTTCGTCACGTCCATAACCGGCTTTTCTTCTCCGCGTTTTCCTTCCTTCTCCTCGTCATGGGGCTTTGTGTATGTATCGCTCTTCTTAGTCACATCCGGCTCGGTATAGCCCTTTGCCATAAAAAGACATTTTTTCGGACATCCGCGCACACATGCTCCGCACTGGACACAGTCAAACCGGTTTATGGTCCATGTTCCCGCCTTCCGGTCAACCCGTATCGCCTGTGACGGACAGGAGCGCGCGCATAGACCGCAGGTGATGCAGTCTTCTATTTTTATCTCCACATGCCCCCGCATCCGCTCCGGATATTCGACAGGCTCATAGGGATATCCGACTGTGGCCGGCTTCCGGAAAAGATTCCCTATAATTCTGCGGGCAAATGTAAAATATCTTGTTCTTTCCATGCTATCACTCCTCCGCTGCCTATCGTTCCGTACAACTCACGCACGGGTCTATGGTAAGGATCAGGATCGGCACATCCGCCAGCTGACAACCCTTGAGCATCTCAACCATAGGCGGGATATTACTGGTCGTCGGAGTGCGGAGCCTGAAGCGGTCGAGATACTTCGTCCCGTTTGCTTTCACATAGTAGATCGCTTCCCCTCTGGGCTGCTCGATCCGGACGAAATACTCTCCGGCAGGATTTCCTTTTACAGAAACGTTGATCGATCCTTCCGGGATCTTTCCGATCGCTTCGCGGATCAGATCAAAGGACTGAAGCAGCTCTTTGAGACGGACTTCACATCTCGCGTAGGAGTCACAGTCTGTCGATATGATCGGTTCTACAGACAAGTCCTTATAGGCACCATATCCCAGCATCCTCACATCATAAGGCTCGCCGCTTGCTCTCAGCATCGGACCCACAGCTCCGAGCGCGATCGCGTCTTCCCGGCTCAGTACCCCGGCTCCCTTCAGACGGCTCTGCACCGTGTAATCCTGAAGGAATGTATTGATAACCGGCTTCAGCTGACTCTCGATATCTTTGATGGCGCGGAGGATATCATTCAGCATGGCGCTGTCCATGTCCCTCTGCACGCCTCCCACCTGATTGACAGAATGGATGATCCTTCCTCCTGTCGTCTCATCGAACATATCCAGGATCTTCTCTCTCAGCCGCCAGCTTTCCATGAACAGACTCTCAAATCCCATGGCGTCCGCCAGCAGTCCGAGCCAGAGAAGATGGCTGTGGATACGGCTCATCTCCACCCAGATCGTCCGCAGATAATCGGCGCGTTCCGGCACCTGGATATTCATGATCTCTTCTACTGCCATACAGTATCCCAGACCGTGTCCGCAGCTGCAGATCCCGCAGATCCTCTCCGCAACATACGGATACTGTTTAAAGTCTCTTTTCTCAACAAGTTTTTCAAGTCCTCTGTGTACATAGCCGATACTCGGGATCGCGCCCACCACAGTCTCATCCTCCAGCACAAGATCCAGATGGACCGGTTCCGGCAGGACAGGATGCTGAGGACCGAATGGTACAATACTTCTTTTTGCCATTGTTTCCTACTCCTTATTCTTAAATGGTGTTTCCTCATCGATCCGGTACAGCTTGTCGTGATAATCCGGCTCAATATGCCCGATCTTCACTCCGAACAGCTCCTCCGCCTCGTTTTCCTGAAGGAACGCGCACGGATAAATATGCGTGATGCTCGCGATCTCCTCATTCTCTTCCACTTCCAGCCTGAGGGTGACCATATCATATCCCCTGCAGAAAGAATAACTCATCTCATACCCGTCATCCACGGTAACGGCGCAGATCTGGACCAGTCTCCAGTCTTCCGCTTTCATTGCCACCACTGCCGGGAAGAATCCCGCCAGAGAGATTTTTCTTATCTCATTTTTGCCATCCATCTCTGTCACCTCCCGTCCTTCTTCATCGCCGCCTGTTTCTCGTCAAGTACTTTCAGAGCCTTGACAACGCCGTCGATGATCGATTCCGGACGCGCCGCGCATCCCGGCACATAAACGTCCACCGGGATCACGGTATCGATCCCGCCTTTTATATTATAACATTCCTTGAAAATGCCTCCTGTACAGGCACAGATCCCGACCGCAACCACGACTTTCGGTTCCGGCATCTGGCTGTAGAGCTGTTTTACCACGCTCTCGGTCTGGCTGTTGACTCCTCCTGTAATCAGCAGGATATCCGCCTGAAAAGGATCGCCGGTGTTAATGATCCCAAACCGCTCGATATCGTATTTCGGAGTCAGACAGTCCAGCACTTCGATGTCACATCCATTGCAGCTGCTCGCATCATAGTGAAGCAGCCACGGTGATTTAGATACTTTATTCATAGCAGACTTCCTCCCGCTTACATAATCAACATCAGAATCAGTATGTTTACGCCCCCGGCTACCAGAGTCACCACCCAGCAGCTATAAAGCAGCGTTTTCCATTTCACACGGGCGCTCACATTGTCCCACAGCGTCTCCATAAAGAAGATCACCGCGCAGATCACAAACGCCACGATCCAGCTCCACCATGTACTGTTGACAAAGAACAGGAAGAATATCCCCAGGAGCAGCACCATCTCGTAATACTCTGCGATGTTCATAATGGCCAGCGTAGTGCCGGACATCTCCGTTGTGATCCCCTTGACCATCTCCTGGTGTGCGTGATGGCTTGTGGACAGATCAAAGGGAGACTTTCTGAATTTGATGGCCGTTGTGAACATAAATCCGAACAGCAGTCCCGGCATCCAGATCACCGCGCTGTACTCCCGGGTGATGAAATCAGATACCTGGAAAGATCCCGTCGTCAGGTAGAAGCCCACCGCCACAAGAAGGGTCAGAGGCTCATAGGCCATCATCTGAAGCATCTCTCTGCTGGCTCCCATATTCGCAAAAGGCGAGGAATCACTGGAAGCCGCCATGATCAGGAACATATCCGCCGTACTTAAGATAAACAGCACCATCAGAAGATCCGCGCCGGCAAACAGCATGCAGCCTGCGATCATCAGGATCACCAGATAACTCAGGTTCAGCAGGAGCTGTACATTATTGACCGCGATCATTTCCTTTGAAAACAGTTTTCCCAGGTCATAAAACGGCTGAAGGATACTGGGTCCCTTTCTCCGCTGCATACGCGCGCTGATGATCCTGTCGATCCCGTCAAGCAGCGCGCCGACAAACGGGGCAAGGATCAGATATGCAAAAACAAAAATTACTTGTCTCATACTACTGCACCTCCGATCACAATACAGAACCCGAGTACAAGCGCTGCCGCCGCGATGATGATAGACGGGATTCTCAGATGCCGTCTTCCAAACTCAAACCGCAGGTACCAGTTGCTCAGGTACAGATGCTCTTTTTCTCCGAAGCTGTTTGTAAAGAAGCGGTTGTCTCCCTCGTTGATGCCGTTCATATAGATCGGCACGAGTTCTCTGTGAGACCGGCGGCTGATAAAGAACATAACTGCCGGCACGATAAAGATGGAGACAAGCATGATCGCCATCGTTGTCAGCACGCTCATGGAGATTACGTCCTTCGCGTTTCCAAACAGTTCCTGAACAATGGGGTTGACTACCCATATTGCCACAAGCGGAAGAAGGAGACAGAGCAGCAGCATGGTCGCCGCATGGAAGATCATGGACACGTATTCATCTTTGCGCGTCACATCCTTTACACTTTCCCTTGGAATATGGTAGCACAGCAGTTTTGCCAGCCATTTCGTCCAGTAAAACATGGTCGAGGCGCTTCCGTATGCGATACACAGGACAAGGATAAAGTTTCCGGAATCCACAAACGCCTTCAGTGCGACCCACTTGGAAATCAGCATACCGAACGGGGCCAGATACATTCCCGCAATCCCGATCCCCATTATGTACGCCAGTTTCGGTACCCGGATGATCAGTCCGTGCATATCCTCGATGTCACGGGATCCCAGCGTATTCTCCGTCGCCCCCACAGCCTGGAACAGCATGGACTTGCTCACCGAGTGGAAGATCATCAGGAATACGGCCGCCCAGACCGTCTCCTCCGCGCCGATCCCCGCGCAGCCCACGATCAGCCCCAGGTTTGAGATGGTGGAGAAAGCAAGAACTTTCTTTCCGTCGTTCTGGGCGATCGCCATCATACTTGCCATAATAAAGGTAAATCCTCCGATACTGGAGACCAGGATCCCCACCAGATTTCCCTGGAACGCCGGAGAGATCCGGAGCAGCAGATACACCCCCGCCTTCACCATCGTCGCGCTGTGGAGCAGCGCGCTGGACGGCGTCGGAGCCACCATAGCGCCCAAAAGCCAGGTAGAGAAAGGTAGCTGCGCTGATTTGGTCAGTCCGGCAAGGGCCAGGCAGATCAGCGGAAGCATCGCACCCACACTGACAATGTCGAGGAGCTGTACCGTACCGTTCACTTTCGCCATCCACGCGATGGCGACCGCAAATCCAAGACCGCCCAGGAGGTTCATCCACAGGGCACAGAAGCTGTTGTTCACCGCCTCCTCCGACCTGGTATATCCGATCATCAAAAACGAGATGACACTGGTGATCTCCCAGAAGAAATACATCCAGATCATATTCTGAGAGAGCACAAGTCCGAACATTGCCGACAGGAACAGAAACAGCATGGAAAAGAAAAACGGCTGCCTGTCCTGCACTTCCTTATGATGGGAATGGTATCCCTTCATGTATCCCACTGTATAAATGCAGATGAATCCGCCGATAAAAGCGATGATGATAAACATCAGAACCGTAAACCAGTCCACCATCATGTGAGGCTGTCTCTCAGCGAGCTCGGTTGTGAACTCTGTATACAGAAGAAGCGCCGTCTGTGCCGCAGAAAGCAGGATCGGGACAATCCTCCGGTACTTTACTCCCATATAAATAATAAGGCACATCAGAACAACATCCCCCACAGACATCAGATGGTCCACGAGTTCTGTCTCGGGATAAAGCATCAGCACCCGGGCACCGTCTGTAATCCAACGGACTATGAATACGACCGTTGTGAGCATAATGACTCCGGCACCTGTATACACGATAATCCCTCTTGCCTTCTGGTCTCTGACAAAGGGGAAGATCAGTGCAAACACCGCCGGAATTCCGATAAGAAATGGTATCATTGTCATAAATCCGCCCTTCCTCTCTTATAGTATAAATTCACAATGGCTAAAAACCACTCATATCTAATGTAATCCTGATTTCAAAATTTTACAATAGCAAAACATCATTTTCTGTTTTCTTTTTTGTGAAATGTGCTACAATGTAGAATGTTGGAATTTGTATTTATATGTTATTTCGAACAGGATTTTTATGGGAGGAGTCAGTATGCACGAACTGAGTATCACAGAACATCTGCTTGATCATTGTATCCGGGAGGCTGAAGCTCAGAATGCCTCGCGGATCCGCACGATCCGCCTGTGCATCGGTCAGCTCAGGGGCATTGTCCCGGACTGTATCCAGCTCTATCTGGACATGCTTTCCGAGGGAACGATCGCAGAGGGCGCACAGATCGAAGCGGAATCTCTTCCCGTGAAAGTGCTCTGCCGTGACTGCGGGATGGAAGGAGAGATCACTCCTCATCATCTTTCATGCCCCCACTGCGGCGGTCTCAGTCTCAAGATCCTGTCCGGGAAAGAATTTTATATCAAAAGCATGGAGGTATACATCAATGGAAATAAAAGTACTGCATCAGATCATGGACTGGAATGAGGATGTCAGCGAGGACGTCAAAACAGAACTTGCCTCTCATAATATATGTATGATCAATGTGATGGGAAGCCCCGGAGGGGGAAAGACCAGCCTGATCACTTCCCTGATCGGCATTCTCCGGGACCGTTTCCGCATCGGAGTCATCGAGGGAGATATCGCCGGACAGGTGGACGCCGACCGGATCGCGGAACTGGGGATCCCTACGGTCCAGCTCAACACGGACGGAGCCTGCCACATCGAAGCCATGAGCATCCAGCACATTCTTCCGGAACTGCCACTGGAAGACCTGGATCTTATTTTTGTGGAGAATATCGGAAATCTTGTCTGCCCCGCTGAATTCAGGATCGGAGAGTCCCTCCGCATCACACTCCTGAGCATACCTGAAGGAGATGACAAGGTGGAGAAATATCCGCTGATGTTCACTGATACGGACTGCCTCGTCCTGAACAAATATGACATGCTGCCCTACTTTGATTTCGACGAAGAGCGTGTCTGCTCCAACTATGGGACAGTCAATCCCGGCGCGCCGCTTTTCCGGGTGAGCAGCCGCAGCGGTGACGGCATCAAAGAGCTAGCGGCATTCATCGCCGAAAAAGCTGAGGCAGCCGGGAAAGCCGGAGCATGAGCGACAGAAACAGGAATCCGCAGGACAGGAGCACCGGCCTGCCGGAGCAGGGAAAACAGGATCCCCGCGTCCATATCTATATAGAAGGGATCGTTCAGGGCGTCGGATTCCGCCCTTTTCTCCACCGACTGGCAGAGCAGTATCAGATCCGGGGATGGGTGCGCAACACCTCCTCCGGACTGGAGGGTTCTCTCGAGGGCGATCCCTGCTCTCTGGAACAGTTCACGGACGCCGTAAAAAATTCACCCCCGCCTATGGCAGTGGTCGAGCGGGTGGAGACCGTCCCGGAGGATCCGGAAGCCGGTATCAGGTCCGGTGTTTTTTCCTCCCCGGAGAGCGTTCCCCTCGCAGCCGACCCTTCGGATGACTTTTCCGTTTTCTCGATCCGGGAGAGTTTTTCCGATCCGGGCTCCACTCTCATCTCACCGGATATCGCCATCTGCCCGGAATGTGCAAAAGAACTGTACACTCCCTCAGACCGGAGGTACCGCTATCCGTTTATCAACTGCACAAACTGCGGCCCCCGGTATACCATTATCGAGTCTCTTCCCTATGACAGGGAACGCACAGTGATGAGGGAATTCCAGATGTGCAATGAGTGCGAAAAAGAATACCACGATATCCGCGACCGGAGATATCACGCCCAGCCGGACTGCTGCCCTGAATGCGGTCCTCAGGTATTCTTTGTACCCGGTTCAGACACAGGAATCCCCTGCGGCACTGCTCCTGACTGCAGCGCTGTTTATGGCCGCAGCACTGTTCCTGACCGCAGCGCCGTTTATGGGGAGAATGCCTTCCGGCTCTCTCAGGAGCTCCTTCGGGATGGAAAGATCCTTGCCGTGAAGGGGATCGGCGGCGTCCATCTTGCCTGCAATGCGAAAGATCCGGAAGCTGTGATCCGCCTCAGGGAAAGGAAACACCGTGCCGAAAAGCCTCTTGCTGTCATGTGCCGCTCCCTGGAAACGGTCCGCCGGCTCTGCATTATCACCACTGAAGAAGAGAAGCTTCTGACAGATCCGGCCCATCCCATTGTCCTCCTAGCAAAGAAGGACCGGGAATGTTTTAAAGAACTGAGTTTCAGTCCCCGTCTCGGGGTCATGCTGCCCTATACGCCCCTCCATATGCTCCTTCTCGACGAGACTCACGGGGGACCGGACGCTGTCGTCATGACAAGCGGCAACGTGCCCGGCTGTCCCGTGATCACGGAGAACGATGAGGCGCTCCGGTCACTGGAAGACGTGGCGGACGGATTTCTCCTGCATGACCGCAGGATCCGGAACCGCTGCGACGATTCCCTCATCGCGGAGTGGAAAGGACAGTCCTATTTTTACCGGAGAAGCCGGGGCTATGTCCCCCGTCCCGTCACCCTGACCGGAAGCACAGAAAAGGACGCCGACGGGATCTTCGCCTTCGGTGCGGAACAAAAGGCTTCCTTCGCTCTTGGGAAAGGCAGCCACGTCTTCTTAAGTCCCCACATCGGGGATCTGAAAAACGCGGAGACACTGGCACATTACAGAGAGTCACTTGAGACTTACTGCCGTCTCTTCCGGCTGAAGCCCTCTCTGTATGTCTGCGATCTCCACCCGGACTATCTCTCCTCCCGGGAAGCCGCCGACGGGTCCCGCAGAGATTCCCTTCCCCTGCTGAAGGTTCAGCATCACTGGGCACACATGGCTTCCTGCATGGCGGACAACCGTCTGGACCAGCCCTGTTTCGGCATCGTCTGGGACGGGACCGGTCTTGGAACAGACGGGACGATCTGGGGCGGAGAGTTCCTGGAAGGAGATCTGACCGCTTTTGCCAGAAAGGGGAGTATCCGTCCGCTCCTTCTTCCGGGCGGAGACAGGGCGATCCGGGAGATCGGCAGGATCGGACTCTCCCTTGTACGGGACGCCGGGATCACAGATCCCTCCCTCATCCCTCTTCCCAAAGAAAAACGGAAAGCGATGGATTTCCTTCTCTCATCCGGAAGCCCCCCTGCTGCCAGCAGCATCGGCCGGCTCTTTGACGGAGTGTGTGCGCTGATCCTTGGACGACGCGACGCGGACTACGAGGGAGAAGGAGCCGCGCTGGTGGAGGCGCTCTCCCCGGTTGAAACGATAGACGCCATTAAAACGATGTTCCCTGTTGAAACGATGGATCCTGGTGAAACGACAGCCACGACAGACGCCATGGGAACCATGGGGCCCCCGGGCAGAAGACTTTCCGGAACACTGGAGGCGCTCTCCTATCCCCGGGAATATTATGACCGGGACGGAATCCGTATCTTTGACCTGAGACCGCTGACAAGAGGGATCGTGAACGACCTAAAAAAAGATGTCGACGCAGGCAGGATCTCTCTGCGATTTATGTCAACCCTGTGCTGCATGGCGCTTGACCAGTGCCGCGCCCTGAACCCGGACCGGAAGCCTGTGGTCCTCTCCGGAGGCGTGTTCCAGAACCGTTTTCTCCTGACCGGTGTCTCCGGTCTGCTGGAAGAGAACGGGTTCTCCGTCTACACCCACAGACAGGTCTCAACGAATGACGAGGGAATCAGCCTGGGACAGCTCGCCATCGCGCAGAAGAAAAGGAGTATGAATCATGTGTTTAGCAATGCCAATGAAGATTAAGACAATCGACGGTCAGTCTGCCGGGTGCGAAGCAGGCGGACTGACCCATAATATACGGATCGACTTTATCCAGGATGCAAAACCCGGGGATTACGTCATGGTCCACGCAGGGTTTGCCATCGAAAAAATGTCAGAAAAGGAAGCCCTGGAAAATCTGGAACTTTTGGAGGAGATCAAAAATGCTCTGTGAAAAAGAGTTTAAAAATCCGAAAGACGCGGAGACGGTCCTGGAAAAGATCCGGGAGTTATCCGCCCTTACCGGTCCGGTCCGCCTGATGGAGATCTGCGGGACCCACACCATGGCGATCGCCCGGAGCGGTCTGAAGACCGTACTGCCGGATTCCGTACGGCTTCTCTCCGGCCCCGGCTGCCCGGTCTGCGTCACACCCGCCAATGTGATCGACATGATCCTGGATCTGTCCCAGACCCCTGGCGTCTTGATCACCAGCTACGGCGACCTTCTCCGCGTTCCCGGTTCCCGGCAGGGAGACAACCTGCTCTCCCGAAGAGCGCTGGGCGGAAATGTGGAATCCGTCTACTCGCCCATGGATGCCATCCGGATCGCTCAGGAGCATCCGGAACTGGAAGTAGTCTTCCTCGGCGTGGGTTTTGAGACCACTGCGCCGGGCACCGGAGCATGCGTCCTCGAGGCGTCCCGCCTGGGGCTTGAGAATTTCTCCGTTCTGTGTCTTCTGAAAAAGACAGAACCGGCTCTGCGCTCCCTGATCGAGGCGGAGGATTTCTCAGTGAACGGCTTTCTCTGTCCCGGGCATGTGGCGGCTGTCATCGGCTCCGGCGCGTTTTCCTTCCTCCCGGAGGATTACGGACTTCCCGGAGTCGTGGCAGGATTTGAGCCGGCGGATCTTCTGTATTCCGTCCTGAGCCTTATGCAGATGCTTGCCGCAAAGCAGCCCGAACTGAAGAACGAATATACCCGTCTGGTAAAGCCGGAAGGGAATCCCGCTGCCCTGACGATCATGGACAAAGTCTTCCGTCCCGCCGTATCAGACTGGCGGGGTCTGGGAAGGATCGAAGGGAGCGGGTTTGCCCTGCGGGAAGAATATTCCCCCTGGGATGCCTGGAGGAAATTCTCCCTCCACCTCCCGGATGAGAAGGAGATTCCGGGCTGTCGCTGCGCCCAGGTCATCCGCGGGGTCTTAAGCCCCTCTGACTGTCCTCTGTTCCGGACAGTCTGCTCCCCGGAAAATCCGGTGGGGCCGTGCATGGTATCCGGAGAAGGCGCCTGTGCTGCGGCATTTCAATACGGGATAAGTCTATAAAACATCAGGAAGGAGACATGACAGAAAATGAACGACAGAATCACACTGGACTACGGAAGCGGGGGACTGAAAACTTCAGAACTGATCGAGTCCCTGCTGGTCCCCGCTTTTGACAATCCGGCTCTCTCTCAGCTCGGAGACGGAGCGCTCCTCGAGGGAAGTAAAAAACTGGTCTTTTCTACCGACAGCTTTGTCGTATCTCCCTGGAACTTCCCCGGCGGAGATATCGGAAAACTCTCGGTCTGCGGTACGGTAAACGACGTGTGCATGGCAGGCGGTATTCCGAAGTACTTAAGTCTGTCCTTCATCCTCGAGGAGGGATTTCTCTTTTCCGACCTCCGGCAGATCATCGCCTCCATCGCGGAAGAAGCCAGAAATGCAGGCGTATCCATCGTCACCGGTGACACCAAGGTAGTGGACGCCGGAAAAGGCGACGGGATCTATATCAACACCGCCGGCATCGGATTTCAGCGGACTGATCTTCCCGGGAAAGCCGCCATCCGTCCGGGAGACGATGTGATCGTCAGCGGGACTGTCGGATGCCACGGCGCCGCGATCATGATGGCGCGCTCAGGTCTCCTCAGCGAAGACAGCCCTCTGCGCTCCGACTGTATGCCCCTGCACCGCCTCTCCGCTGCAGCCCTCGACACTGCCTCTTCAGATGCAGACTCAGAAAGCGGTGCGGTCCGGATCCTGCGGGATCCCACGCGGGGCGGCGTCGCCACCACCCTCAACGAATTCACAGAGGGATTGCCTTTCTCCATCGAGCTGAGGGAAAACGATGTTCCCATCGAGCCTGCCGTGGACGCAGCCTGCGACATGCTGGGACTGGATCCTCTCTACTGTGCCTGCGAGGGACGGATGCTGCTCGTCTGCGATCCTTCCGCCACCGAGAACATCCTGGAAGCGCTCCATAACGTCCCCGGCGGCGAAAACGCCGCCCGCATCGGCACCGTCACCGAAGAAATGCCCGGCAAAGTCCTCCTCAAAACCCCCATCGGAGGCCGCCGCATCCTCTCCAAACTAACCGGAATACAGCTACCGAGGATATGTTAAACCAGTCTGCCGTGCAGTAAAAAGAAGCCGGGATGTCATATAAGCTCGCTTAAATATGACATTCAGGCTTCTTTTTAGTATATGGCGGACGCCATACAGCGAGAAGGAGCCGTCAGGCGGATTCGAGCTGCTGCCCGGCAGACGGACGGTACTTCTACACTCCCAGTTCCCTTAGCAACTGTTCCTGATATTCCGGGTTTTCTGCTGCCTTAATAATATCATCCGTCCTTCCCAGTTCTGCCAGTTTCAGAACAAGCCTGCCAAATTCTTTGCGTCCCTTATCTTCTCCTGCAATTCTTCTGCAAATAATTCCTTTAATGCATCACACATATTTTTCGCCTCCTCAAACTGCTGCCGATTTGCTCGAATTATAATATCCATTACTGCTTGATACAGCGTATTATCTTTATGCTTACAATATTCTCTTACAAGGCGCTCCGCCTGTATCTCTCCTTCCAGATGATCGGTCAGATTTCTCAACCAAAGATTCTCTTCTTCCGAAAGTCTGTTTAGTAAAAGAATTTGAATCGGTATGCTTCTTCCATTTTCTGAATCGAGAATTTTCTTTTCTCTTTCAGATGACGAAAAAGTTTTTCCGGATACCTATGGCAGGCAAAAGTGATTGTTAAATCTTCAATGCCAATACTTTCTGAATTTCTTACATCCGATTTGTAAAAACATGCATAGCCGTACACTCTGTAAAAATCGTCTACGCTCAAAGTATCCGTCGGACTTTTATACTCCATGATATTATGCCCGCGAAAAATCCTTCCTATATTTTTCCTGATTCTCCGACTTCCTTGTTTTTTAATGATCAGAAGATCAATCTGCATCCCTGCGCAAAATGCCGGATGCCATTGGAGAATCCTCTTCACCGACACTTTTTCCTCCATTATCTTCTTCGCAGCTTTCCGGGGCATCTCCCGCGTAACTTCCGTACGCTTTTTTCCCATACGCCAAACCTCCTTATGAACTTGTCTCAGGAGATTTGTCTTTACGGAATCTCCTGCTTAATAAGCGGTAATTAAATCACGAATTTTCCGAAAAGACAGATCCTGCAGTCTAATACCACGATGCAAGCATCGAGGTATTAGACCCTCGCGGCAGTCGCCAAATGGACATGCAAGCATGTCCGCTTGGCTCGTTGCTCGCGGGAATAAAGGATCCGCTATATGAATATAGAATCCGCATCTTTCGACACAAAATAAGAATAATAGAAAACTCTCTTATTGAACTTTTCAGTTTCAATAAATTTATGCTTTGTCTCATTTTAACACAGGGATTTCTCCCCTTCAATGAAAACATACGTTTAGGGAGGAGTATTCACACAATATGCAAATACTCCTCCCTGTATAGCTGCACAGCAAAATCGTCTACTCCAGATCCTCCCCGTTGCTCGCGATCAATTTTTTATACCAGTAGAAGGACTTCTTCGGCGTCCTCTTCAGCGTACCGTTTCCGTCATTGTCTTTATCCACATAGATAAACCCGTAGCGTTTCTTCATCTCTCCTGTGGACGCGCTCACCAGGTCGATACATCCCCAGGAAGTGTATCCCATCAGGTCCACGCCGTCCTCCTCTACGGCTGCTTTCATCGCCTTGATATGCTCGCGCAGATAGTCGATGCGGTAATCGTCCTCCACGTAACCATTCTCATCCGGTTCATCTACAGCGCCCAGACCGTTCTCTACGATGAAAAGGGGCTTCTGGTACCGGTCGTACAGAGCGTTCAGTGTGATGCGGAGTCCCAGGGGATCGATCTGCCATCCCCACTCGCTGGCTTTCAGATAAGGATTCTTCACTGTCGCAAATACATTTCCGTCGGTGGACTCCACATTCTCGTCCGCGCTGGTGCATCGGGATGAGTAATAGGAAAAGGACACGAAATCCACTGTATTTTCCCGGAGCACCTTCTCATCCTCCGGCGTGATATCGATCGTGATATTCTCCCTCTCAAACAGTTTCTTTGCGTAGGAGGGGTAGTATCCTCTCGCCTGAACGTCGATGAAGAAATAGTTCTCCCTGTCTTTCTGCTGTGCCTTCCACACATCCTCCGGGCTGCAAGTATAAGGATACGTCATTCCCGCAGCCAGCATACAGCCGACCTTGTTCTCCGGATCTATCTCATGGGCGATGCGGGTCGCCTCCGCGGACGCCACCAGTTCATGGTGCGCCGCCAGATATTCCGCCTGCTTTTCATTCTCTCCCTCTTCGAATACCAGCCCCGCTCCCATAAACGGCATGTGCAGGATCATATTGATCTCATTGAAGGTGAGCCAGTATTTTACAAGCCCTTTGTACCGGGTGAAGAGCACGGTCACAAGATTCTTATAAAACTCGATCAGCTTCCTGTTCTTCCATCCGCCGTATTCTTCGATCAGATGGATCGGGCAGTCAAAATGCGTGATCGTCACCAACGGCTCAATTCCGCATTTGTGGCACTCACGGAACAGATCCTCATAAAACTTAAGCCCTTCCTCATTTGGCTCTTTCTCATCCCCGTTCGGGAAAATGCGGCTCCATGCGATGGACAGACGATACGTCTTGAATCCCATCTCTCCGAACATGGCGATGTCTTCTTTATAATGATGATACATATCGATCGCTTCCATCGCAGGATAATAGTGTTCATCATCAGGCTTTAACATCTTCATGCGGCCTGTGGCTACCGGGAAACGGTCCTTTCCCTGAGGGCATACATCTACATTGGCAAGTCCTCTGCCGCCCTCCTGATACGCTCCTTCACACTGATTTGCGGCAGTTGCTCCGCCCCATAAAAAATTCTCCGGAAAACTCATCTTTCTCCTCCTGATCATTCTGTTTTTTCAGACTGTTCTGATCTCTTCTGCGTGGCTCCCGCCTGTTCTGCGCAGCCTCACCCCGCATAAGGACATCTATCTCAGATTTCTTCCACCTCGCACATGCAGCTTCACCGGTCCCTGGATCCCAAACGGTTCAATCGCAAGGTAATGGCTCAGTGCATCTCTGACTTCTGTTCCCAATGTATTCGTCACTTCTATAGCGATGTCATTTGCCCCGGATCTCAGCAGTCCAGTAAGGTCAAACCGGTAGGGCTTACACAGCCTCACACCTGCAGAAATCCCGTTTACGAACACGTCCGCCGTCTCATACACTGTTCCCAGATCCAGAACCGCCTCAGCCGCTTCCACTGCGTCATTCTCCAGTTGGGTCTCAAAGCTCAGCGTTCCCGCCTTAGCATCCCAACCTTCAATCTGCTGTACGCAGCACAGACTGTCCACAGGCGCCTCGCAGATCCATTCCGGATAAGAACGACTGTCCGCGAACCGGACTTTCCAGGTCTCGGGCAGCCGACAGAAATGCCATCCGTCCTGCCCTTCTCTAACAGGAAGAAATATCCGTTCTGCCGCGGAGTCTTTCTCCTGCTTCGAACCATATTCCAGCTCCTCTTGGCTGACAATGAACACTGCCGACTCATACGGCTCAAGATGAAGCATCATATGATGTTCCGCTCGTGTTAACGTATCCGAAAATCCATCGTAGCGGCTTACATATCCGTTAAAATGGCAAAGATCTGTTCCCGATTCTTCCGCTGTCTGCCTTCTGTCGTCCGCGTCAAGTCCCGGGATGGTGATCTCCGTGTGGACCGCCTGTCCGACGTTTTCATTAAAGAGCATATAATACCTGCTGCCGTCCCGTTCATATTCTCCCAGGACAAGATCCGGCTGATCCTGCGCACACCGGATCCCCCTGTACTCAGAAAGCGCCTGCCCCAGCTCCTCAAGCGGGATCACACTGCCTTCAGTTCCCTCCGGCTTTCCGTCCGCGAAGAGCACGCGCGCACCCGCCTCCTGCAGCCGCCGGATCACATTCTTCAACCTTTCAGGCAGCCGTTCTGCACAGGGCACGACCAGAACCTCCATTGTCTGACCATTTATAGTATAACATCCTTCTCCGATCCTGGCACCCTCCAGATAGTCTAAACTCACAATATCGAAAGAAATCTGGTTCTCTGTCAGTATCCTCGCCGGTTTCTCTACCGGCATGCTCTCTCCCATCCACTCTGTCTCCGCCGGATAGTAAATCCCTACTTTCGCCGGATGTCTGCCCTCCCGGAACAGTCCCGCGATCCGGTTTACATAGCCGGAAAACACCGGGAAATACCGGGAAATACCGGAACTGCGGATTGTGCCCATGAGCGTAAAAATGTGGCTGGCAATCAAAATCCGGGAATTCTTTCGGATCAAAAGCATGTGGGACGATCCAGTTGACGCCGCGCACCAGCAGATGATCCGCGATCCATTTCATGGTCTTCAGCCCCTCGTTCCATCCGTAGGCGCCGAATGCCTCACACATCACCCGCCCCTTCTTTTTCGGATCCAGATGTGCCGCGGAGGATCCCAGCTTCGCCAGAGCGTAGTGATAAAACTCCCCGTTGCTACCGCCGGTATTGAATGCATCATGATGATAGTTCATCCCCGGAACGACCTGCCCGCCGATGACGTCGATCCCGGCAAAATCCATATCCTGCTGCCCGCGGAAATAGTGACCTGTCCCATATCCCAGCCGGGCATGGGCGCCGTTGTCCTCAATGGTATGACCCAGATACCAGACACCGTGATCCCGGCACCAGTCTCCGATCACCTTTGTAAAATTCTCATTGTACAGCCTTGTGACCAGATCCATATACTTCAGCCGGATCTGCGCCTCCTCGCCCTGCGCCTTCACCCACAGAAGAGGAAGGAAACGCTCATCGAACCCCAGTTCCTTTTCCAGCCTGTCTCTCCAGGGAAGAACCATATCGCTTCCGATCCTGCCCTCTGTTCCCTTGATGTTCCCGAACCGTGGCTCATCGGAGAAAAATCCCTGTATCGTCTGTCCGAACTCTTCCTTATAGTGCCTGTAATGCGGCTCATAGACCTCGTCGATCAGTACCTGCGTCGCTTCCCTGACCAGAGGGTTCAGATAATCCTTCGTAGCCTCTTCCCTTCGTTTCTCTGATCCTTTCGCTCTGCCAGATACACCCCAAGGATCTTTTCCGTCGGGTCAGGCTTGTCCCACGGTCTTCCCTTCAGCAGCGCAAAGTTGATCCTCGCCCCGTCGACCGGTCCCTGGATGTCAAATCTCCTCATATCCAGATACAATTTCAGATACTGAGGATAGCATTCTTTTATCTTTCCGTTCGCGTATCCTGTAGGAAAATGAGAATCATCCAGGATCCACAGTTTCATATCAAGTTCATGCGCCTTCCTGATGATCAGATCCATATCCGACCACCAGCCCTCTCCCACAAAGTCAGGATGAGGGCGCGCTTCGACGCAGACGCCCTTCATTCCGCTCTCCGCGATCTTTTCCATATATTCTTCCAGGACTGCATGATCCTCCCCATGCTGCCAGAAGAACGGGTACAGTATATTTGGAACCTTCTTCCCTGTTATTGTCTCAAATCCTCCCATAAACCGATTTCCTCCTTATACCGCTGCAGGGAGGCTGACCGCGCCTCCCTGAATAATAATGTTTTCCTTTTTCTGTCTGCTTATTTTGCCTTTTTCTTTCCTTCTTTGTCCGCGAAGAAAAACGCAAGCACAGCCGATACAACGAATGCCAGCACAGCACATGCAATAAAGCCGTAAAAACTGATGTCCAACCCTGCCGGATTGATCATGGATGGGATGCGGAACAGTCCGTCGCCGCCCATCACGTACATGTTAATACCGAGAGCTCCGGTGATCGCACCCGCAATGCCGCCGCCAGCCCATGCACACATGAACAGCTTGAAGTTGGGCAGTGCGATGGAAGTAGATCGTAGGCTCCGTCACGCCACAGAGTGCAGACGCCATACTTCCGAATCCGATGCTGCGTTTCTCCGGGTCTTTCATCTTCAGAGCATATCCGAACGCAACGCCTGCCAGAGCCCATACCGTCAGCCCCAGGACAGCGTTTACCGGGTCCTGCCCCTGCGTCACAATATTGTTGATCAGGATCGGAACAAATGCCGCATGGAGCCCAAGCAGTACCACGAGCTGCCAGAATGCGCCGAGAAGGAGACCTCCCAGCAGCGGGCTTAAGTTAAAGATGCTGAATACTGCCGTTGACAGTACGGAAGATACCGTGTTCATGACCGGTCCGATCACAAGCCAGCTCAGCGGCACGGTGATCACAAGCACGAATACCGGAACCAGCATAAGTTGGACCATCGTCGGAATAAATTTCTTTGCCAGTTTCTCCAGCTTGCTTGCCACAAAGCCTGCCAGAACGATCGGCAGGAACGTGTTGGAATACGTCGCGCTTGCCACCGGGATCCCCAGGAACGTAATCCCGCCTTCGGCCGCCACAGCGCTGACCAGGTTCGGATAGACAAACGCAGCTCCGATCGCCGCCGTTACATACGGATTGCAGTCAAATACTTTTCCACAGGTGAATCCTACAATGATCGGAAGGAAATAAAGTATCGAATCCGCCGCTGCATACAGCACAAGATAAGTTCCGTCCGTGTTCGACAGGACTCCCGCCGTTGTCAGGATGACAAGAACACCCTTAATGATACCTCCGGCGATCATCGGTCCGATCATCGGCATGATACAACCGGATATAGTCTTGAAGAACCGGTTAAAAAGACTGTCCTTTTTCACGATCCTGTAATCGTCTTTATTAACTGCCCCCTCCTCGGAAAGACCGGCCTCTTTCTTCACATTCATTTATTTTACCACTACATGAGTCCCTATGATAACCTGGTACTGTCCGCCCTGGTTCATGACTCCTTTTACATCCTTTATCGCCGTAACCTTGTCCTTATCCGGAATCGTGTCGTCCTTAAGCACAAAGCGCAGTCTGGTCATACAGTTTGATACACTGATGATATTTTCTTTTCCCCCGACAGCTTCTACAACATCTCTGGCGAGCTGAGTATAATCTGCTTTTGCCATCTTCTCTTCCTCCTGACTCATCTTTGTAAACATCTCGTCCTTTCGGACAGTTTTCAAAGCAGCGCTGCTCTTTATACTGTTATTATAGCCTCGCCAGCCCGGTCGGAAAATAACAGAATCCTCAGAATCCATTGACCATTTCCACACAATCTGCTATATTCAGGGCAGACGCTGAGGCAGGCTTTCCCGCCGCCTGCCGGAAAGGAGTACGCATGAACCTTGATACGCTTGACCTTCTTCTGACAACGCTCTCTCCCAGCGAGCAGAAATACCGGTCCGGTCTGCCTTACCACAACTGGGATAATCTGGAAAAGGTTCTCCACAATGGACGGGAGGTCTATATGATGGAGATAAACGATCCGAAAGGCCCCTCACTGGACAATGGAGGACTGCTCTCACAGTATGAGTCCGTTTCTCCCGTCAGCACTGCACGAATCTCCGTAAAGCGCAATTCCCGCTTTAATCCTGTACCGGAGCATGTACACTCTTATATCGAGATCAACTATGTATATTCCGGCGTATGTCCGCAAATTATCGACAGGACTCCGGTCACACTGAAAAAGGACCAGGTTCTCCTCATTGACACGAACTGCCCTCATTCCATCCCTGCCCTCGGAGGAAACGACATCATGCTCAGCCTGATCGTGCAAAAAGAATATTTTTCATTTGATTTTCTCCTCTCTTTGTTTCGAATCATCTGATACATATTCCGAATCTCCCAAGGCCTTCAGAATATCCGGTAACAATCGCGATCCTGTATCGATAGTTACATTATATCTTTTTCCCTGAAAAACTCCATTTACAAATTTTCCGCAGCAATATGGAAATTTTCTTGAATAAAAGCAGACTTGCGTTTTCCTTGAATTCCCAGCCCCGCAGGTGTATACTTCTATTAAGTATTTATTAATTAAGGAGTTAACAAAAAGATGAGCGACGAACTGAGAGAACAGTTTTTTACATCGATCCTTCATTTCCGGAAACTGGAGTCTGCACTCTCCAGCGAATGCGAGATGCAGATGAACGAGATGGTCATCCTCCACAGCATTGCCGGGACATGCTGCCGGGAATGTCCGTGCATGAACCTGGACGTCCCGATGATGCAGAAAAAACTGCACATCTCAAAGCCCGCCATCTCCTATATCCTGAACACACTGGAGAAGAAAAATTACATCACCAGGGAGATCGATCCGAAGGACCGGAGAAAAGTCTCCATCAGCGCCACCCCCGAGGGGAAGGCCGCCGCGGAGGAATCCATGAAGCGGTACGATGAGCTCTGGTCCGAGATCCTCACTCAGTTCGGCGAGGAGAACATGAAAGAACTCATCCGCCTGATCCACGGGCTGGATGAACTTTATGAAAATTTTGCGAAATAAAAGAATGGGATTTTTTTATTAAGAAAGAAAAATTTGAGTTATCTAGGTTACAATAGTAAAAAATCTCTCCTATCCAATTATCTATGCCTTTTTGTTGAGTCGTAAAAAGTCGCAGTTAAAAGAAAGTTTTTTTCGGATTACAAGTAAAAACTTTTGATATTTCTGAAGTTTTTAGCTATACTATTAGTAAGGAACAAGGAGGCAAACGATATGATTATCCGCCCACAATATATGAATACACTGAAAACCTACCGTGATGTTCCGCTTGTTAAGATACTGGCGGGAATCCGGCGCTGCGGCAAATCCACGATTTTAGATATGCTGCGGGACGATCTGCTGAAAAGTGGGATTGTCACAGACCATATTATCAGTATGCGCTATACGTCGGAAGATTTTGACGATGGAATGACCGACAAAGATATGTATCAGGGTATTAAAGAACAGATGACCGACGATGGGCGCTACTATCTGCTGCTGGACGAAGTGCAGGAAATCGACGGTTGGGAAAAAGCGATCAATAGCCTGCTGGAAAATGCCAATACCGATATTTATGTGACTGGTTCCAATTCTAAGCTGATGTCAAGCGAGATCTCAACCTATTTGACGGGACGGTATATCTCCATTCCTGTTTATACGCTATCTTTTGCTGAATATTTGGATTTCAAAAAATCGGATTCTCGATCCCCAAAGGAACTGTTAAACGAATATCTGCGGTTGGGCGGTTTCCCGATTGTGGCGCTCGGCAACTTTAACGAACGCTCTGCCTATCAGATCGTGGAGGGAATTTATAATTCGGTTATTACCAACGATATTACAAAGCGTCACAATATTATGAACTTTGACTTGTTCAATCGTGTTGTAAAGTATATCGTGGAAAACGTGGGCAAGACCTTTTCAGCCAACGCTATTGCGAAGTTTCTCAAAAGCGAGGGGCGTTCCCTGTCCGTCGAAGCAGTTTATAACTATCTGAACTGGTTGGAAAAAGCGTTTGTGATCTATCGCTGTCAGCGATATGACTTGCAGGGAAAATCCGTGCTGAAAACGCAGGAAAAATTCTACTTGGCAGACGCTTCCTTAAAATACTGTATCATGGGCTTTAATCCGAAGTCGATTGCCTCTATGTTGGAGAACATTGTATATTTTGAACTGCGGCGGCGAGGCTATGAGGTCTACATCGGGAAGAACAAAACGAAAGAGATTGATTTTGTGGCAGTGCAGCGCGACGAGCGTATCTATATTCAGGTGTGCCGCAGGCTGCCGGAGGAATCTGATCGTGAGGTTGCCAATCTCCTTGAAATCAAAGACCACTACCCCAAATATGTGGTAACGCTGGACGAACTTGCTGCAGGAAATATCAATGGGGTGAAAATCGTGCATTTGTCGGATTTTCTACTGAGTGGTGAATCAATGTCATTTACTTAACTGCAAATGACAATACTATGGCTGTATGTTGTAGCTTTTTTGAGTAACTTAAAAAAATTC